>BOKP01000002.1 GCA_016861045.1 Actinomycetes bacterium
CGACTACTGCAAGGGCGACACCTCGAAGACGATCGACCGCTAGCGGTCATCCGTCCGCGGCGGGCGGCCCGGTGGCTTCGGCCGCCGGGCCGCTTCGTCGCGCTCAGGGGCGAGATCGCCAAGCTGACGCCGGGCGCGGCGGGCATCGACCCCGCGCCGGTCAGACGAGAGCGGGGGTCCTGTAGCGCTCCCGGACCTGTCTGACGAGGGTGGCGACGACATCGGGGTCGAACTGCCCGCCCGCGTTCGCCTCGAGCTCGGCGACCGCATCCTCGACCGGCATCGCCGAGCGATAGGCGCGGTCGGTCGTCATCGCGTTGAACGCGTCGCAGGCGAAGATGATCCGCGACTCGATCGGGATCGCCTCGCCGGCGAGCCCGTCCGGGTAGCCGTCGCCGTCGTAGCGCTCGTGCGAGGAGCGCACGACCAGGCCGATCTCCGACATGAGGCCTCCGATCTTCTCGAGCATCCGCTGGCCCTCGACCGTGTGGGTCCGGATCAGCATCCACTCGCGCTCGTCGAGAGGTCCCGGCTTGTTGATGAGCGCCTTCGGGATCGCGACCTTGCCGACGTCGTGGAGGAGGGCGCCGAACTCGACGTTGCGGCGACGCCGCTCGTCGAGGCCGAGCTCGGCGGCGACCGCCACCGCGTGCTCGACGACGCTGCGGCTGTGGGTGCCGGTGTAGGTGTCGTCGTGCTCGATCATGTCGCCGAGCACGTGGGCGGTCCCCCGGTAGGCGCTGCTGAGCTCGAACAGCGACTGCAGCCGCGCGGTCCGCTCGCGGGCGAAGACCAGCAGCAGCATGAAGAGCGGCAGCGACAGCAGCAGCGCCCACGGCCGGCCGGTCGCGGCGAGCGCGATCGCGAACCCGACCGGGGCGAGCAGCGTGTCGACCACGTAGATCCAGCGGCTCTCGACCGCCTGCTCGCTGACCGAGGCATGGCCGTGGAGCCGCTCGCGCGCGCCGGAGGCGATCGACTCGACCAGGAACTGGGAGCCGAGCGCCGCGAGGAGCAGGAGGGCGCCGACCTCGGTCGCGGCCGGCGCCCCGGCCGCCGCGAGGAGCAGCGACGGGCCGATCGAGAACCAGGCGTCGCCCGCCGCCATCATCACCCTCCCCGGCGCCAATTGCTGGACGATCGCGGTCGTCACCTTGCCCGCCGCCAGGCCGGCGAGCACGAACAGGGGGACGAGCTCCGGCGGGAGCACGAACAGCATCGGCACGAACGCCACCTGGGTCGGGAAGCTGTGGACGGAGCCGACCTCGAAGATGACGAGGGAGGCGACGGCGAGGGAGAAGGTCGCGAGGAGCGCGTCGGTCCAGTCGAGCGGCCGGTCGGTCGGCACGAGGACGGCGATCGCGACGGCGGCGATCACGAACGCGCCGCCGACGGTGAGCTCGGCCCTGCGCTCGCGGGCGGCGACCGCCCGCAGCCCGCGCCCGCGCGATTCGATCAGGAGCCGCTGGATGCCCTGCGGCACCGACTCGGTGGCGTTCACCACATCCTCCATCCGTCCATTT
This sequence comes from Actinomycetes bacterium, assembly GCA_016861045.1. Lineage (GTDB taxonomy): Bacteria > Actinomycetota > Thermoleophilia > Solirubrobacterales > 70-9 > RHKX01. The sequence goes on from BOKP01000002.1 coordinate 1,524, forward strand.
CCGGCACGGGACTAAGATCGGCCCGTTCCGCTCCGACCTTGAGGCGGGGCGAGATCCCGCACGCCCGCTACCCGGGTGGGCGGCTTCCCTACGCTGGGAGCATGCGCGAGAGACCCGCCAGCGGGGAGGATCTCCCGGCGGGCGAGGAGGAGCGCCTCTGGCGCCGGGCTGCCGACGCCGACGAGCGCGCGAGAGAGCGCCTCGTCCGTCACTACCTGCCGTTCGCGGAGATGCTCGCGCGGCGCTACCACACGGCGCGGGAGCCGCATGAGGACCTCGAGCAGGTCGCGCGCATGGGCCTCGTCAAGGCCGTCGCCCGCTTCGAGCCGGAGCGCGGCGTGCCGTTCAAGGGGTTCGCCGCTCCGACGATCCTCGGCGAGCTCAAGCGCCACTTCCGCGATCGCGTCTGGATGGTGCGGGTGCCACGATCGATCCAGGAGGGCATCGCCGAGATCGAGGCGGCGACTACCGGGCTCGCGGCGGAGCTGCAGCGGATGCCTTCGGTGCGCGAGATCGCCGCCCGCGTCGGCCGCGAGGAGACCGAGGTCCTCGAGATCCTCGAGGCGAACCAGAGGCGGCGCCCGTCATCGATCGACCGGACCGTGCGCGGGGACGACGGCGATGCGGCCCCGGCCGCGGAGCTGATCGGCGGCGAGGACGATGGCTTCGAGCTGGTCGAGGGGAGGCTCGCGATCGAGCGGGAGCTGCCTCACCTCGACGAGCGCGAGCGGCGCGTGATCGCCCTGCGCTTCGCCGCCGACATGACCCAGTCGCAGATCGCCGCTGAGATCGGCTGCTCGCAGATGCAGGTCTCCCGGATCCTCCGGCGGGCGCTCGACAAGCTCCGCGAGCGGGCCGCCGGCTGACCCCCGATCAGCCGGCGGCGGCGATCCGGAAGGCGACGTACTCGCCGTCGTCGCGCTCCTCGACCGCGACCGAGTCGGCGAGCCTCTCGAGCGTGCCGGCGGCGTCGGGCAGCTCGAGCCCCGCCCGCAGCCGCTCGCCGCCGCCGGCCGCGAGCGGGCCGACGATCATCTCGACGCAGTCGCCGCCGTCGGCGAGGCCGAAGCTCGGGGGCCGGCTCGCGAAGGCGTCGGCGGAGAGATCGGACACGGCCTCGGCGAGCAGCATCGCGTCCGAGACCCGGTCGACGGCGAGGTCGCGGCGAGCCGCGAAGGCGCTCACCGCCCGCGAGAGGGCTCCCGGAAGCAGGGCCGCGTCGGAGGCCGTAATCGAGACCCCGGAGGGCGCCGGTTCGACCTCGACGTCGAGATCGCGGATCCTCGGCGCCGGCCCCGGGTTCTCGAGCGGCATCTCCATCACCACCTCGGTCCCCTCGCCGACCCGGCCCGAGATCGAGAAGCCGCTGCTGAGAGCTGCGATCAGCGACAGCCCCAGCCGCAGGCTCGAGCCGGGAGACTCGACGTCGGGACGGGGCTGGAACCCGACGCCGCGGTCGGCGACGCGAACGACGAGGACCCCGGCGCCGGGCTCGGCCTCGACGAAGATCGGCCCCGGCGCGGCCGGATACGCGTGGACGACCGCGTTCATGCACGCCTCGGTCACCACGGTCTCGAGGTCGGCGACGCCGGGCCGGTCCATGCCGGCCGCCTCGGCGACGCCGGCGAGCGCGTGACGCACGAGCGCCACGTTGCCCGCCTCCGCCGGCACCGTGAGCCGCAGGCGCGGGATCGAATCGGCCCTCTGCCCCGCCATATCGCGCGGGCTACCCGCGCTCGTCACGCCGAAACCCCCGAGCCGGCGCGGGCCCGGGCACCCGGGCCGCGGCCGTCGCCGTTGTCCCGGCCGGAGCGCATCACGGCGAGCACGGCGGCGTCGTCGTCGAAGTCTCCCTCGACGAAGCGACCGAGCTCGCCGCTGATCCTCCGAATCGTCTCCTCGGGCCCACCGGCGCCCCCGACGCAACGGCAGAGCCGCTCCTCGCCGAACCGGCCTTCAGCGCCGCGCGCCTCGACGACCCCGTCGGTGTAGACGACGACCTGATCGCCGGGCGCGAGCGGGAGCGTCGCGATCCTCCAGCTCGCGTCGTCGAACGCTCCGAGGACGGGGCCGGCGGGACGGATCGCGCTGGTGGCGGCGCCGCGGACGACGAGCGGCGGCGGGTGGCCGGCCACGGCGACCCGGATCGAGCCCGCACGGGGCTGGTCGAGCATCAGGACGGCGACGCTGCAGAGGGCGCCGTCGGCGCGCGCGAGCAGCGCCCGGTTGAGGACGGCGAGAGCCCGGCCGGGGTCGCCGGTCAGGGCCCCGGCGGTGCCGAGGGTGTAGCGGGCGAGCGCCGTCAGCGAGGCGGCGCGGGCGCCGTGCCCGGTCACGTCACCGACCACCGCCATCCAGCCGTCCTCGACCGGGACGATGTCGTAGAAGTCGCCGCCGGCCTCGATCTCGGCGCCGGCGGGGCTGTAGAGGCCGGCGAGCGACCACCCCGGCAGCTCGGGAAGCGCCGGGGGCCGCAGCCCGCCCTGGAGCGTCGCCGCGATCTCGCTGCGCTGGCTCGCGATCCGGGCGTTGTCGATGGCGAGGGCGACCCGCTCCGATATCCGCAGCGCCACCCGCCGCTCGAGCGGGGTGAAGGCGCGGCGCTCGACCCGGTTGGCGAAGCCGATGAGACCGATCAGGCGCTCGCCGATCCGAAGCGGCTGGACCATCACCGACCCGAGCCCGATCCCCCGGAGCCCGCCGGCGATCCCGGCCGCCGCCGCCGGCCAGTCGCCGGGGCGGGCCGTGTCGAGGACGAGGGGAGACCGCGAGCGCAGCACCTCGGGCATGCCGATGCCCTCGGGATCGAGCGGGTTGGCCTCGACGATCGCCCGCAGCAGGGGCTCGCGCTCCCGATCGACGTCGGCCGTCGCCACCGGGCGCAGCATCCCGCCGCCGTCGGGCATCAGCACGCCGCAGGCGTCGGCGAGGCGCGGGGTCAGCAGGGCGACGAGCCGCTGCGGCATGAGCTGCGGGTCGGTGGAGGCGTCGAGGAGCTCGGCGGTGCTGGCGAACACGGACTGGGCGAACTCGGATAGCTTCATCTCGGAGACGTCCTCGAAGGCCGTGACGGTGTACATCGGCGCGTCGTCGAGAGCCGGCATCGTGCGCGAGCGGACCCGCAGCCACGACTCGGCTCCGGCGACCGGCTCGACCAGGCGGATGATCGAGCCGGGCTCGACGTCGGGGACCTGCCAGGGCATGACGTCGCGGGCGATGATCCCGCCGCTCTCGTCGTAGCAGTCGAAGCCGGGCGCGGCGCCGGCGGGTCCGAGCAGGTCGCCGAGCTGCTCCCGGCCGGCGAGCCGAACCGCCGCCTCGTTGGCGAAGACCAGCCGGCCCCCGCGCCCGGTGATCGTCACCGGCTCGTCGAGCACCGCCATCACCGCGTCCATCCGCAGCTCGACGCTCTCGAGGTCAGAGAACAGGCCGGCGTTGTCGAGCGTGAGCGCGAATCGGTCGGCCAGCGCGCGGCCGAACGCGACGTCGTCATCGTCGAAGCGGCGGCCCGACCAGGCGCGGACGAGGGTCATCGCCCCGATCCGCCGCCCCCGCGACTGCAGCGCGACGACCATGAAGGAGCGGATCCCGAGCGAGCGCAGGAACTCGAGGTCGCTCGCGGACCGCGCGAGCGCGCCGACGTCGTCGTCGACGACGAACCGGTTGACGACCGGCTCCGCGACCCCGTCGCCGAGCGCTACCCCGGGGGAGACCGAGGGCCGGCGGGCGAGCAGCCCCGGCTCGACCTCGCGCCGGCGCGGCTCGGCGGCACGGACGGCGATCCGCTCCATCCGCCCGCCGACGATCGAGTCGATGATGCAGATGTCGGCGAGCTCGGGGACCACCAGGTCGGTGATCCGTCTCAGCGTCGCCGCGAGCGTCGGGCGCTCGTCGCCGGCCGCCGCGACGGAGTTGAGGAGCGCGATTCGGGCCGCCGCCCGGTTGTTGCGGCCGACCAGCGCCGCGACGAAGCAGGCGAACACGGCGCCCAGCCCCGTGAGCCCGTAGCGGACCCAGAAGTCGACCGTCCCGTAGTTGTGGTTCCAGAGACCGCTGGCGCCGACGACGACCACGGTCATCGCGACGACGACCACGGTCACCCTGACGTGGCCGCCGAGCGCGGTCGCCAGCGGAACCAGAGCGAAGAAGCCGACGATGACCAGATCGTCGCGGGTGTCGAGGAGCGCGAGCCCGGCGAGCGCGACCAGCGCCGGGACGATGCCGCCCCGGAGCGGCGACCGGATCCGGAACGTGCCCGGGGCCCAGGAATGTCTGCGCTCGTCTCCCATCTCCTCGGCTCCGATTCTGGCGCGTCGCGGCGGCCGCGGGCGCCGGCGGCGCCGTGCCGCTAGCATCGGGTGGCCCGATGCCCGCAGCGTTCGAGGCCAGATCCGAGCAGCTGAGCGGACCGGTGCGCAGGATCTCGGTCGTGGGCGAGCTCGACCTCGATACCGCGCCCGGGCTCGAGCGCGAGCTCCAGGCCGCCCGCGCGGACGGCTCGACCCCGGTCGTGCTCGACCTCTCCGGCTGCGGGTTCATCGACTCCAGCGGCCTCGCCCTGATCGTCCAGTCGTGGCGCGAGCTCGAGAGCGCGGACGGCGTGTCGCTGGCGCTCTGCTGCGCCGGCGACCAGGTCGAACGGCTCCTGCGGGTCACCGGCGCCTACGACGCGATCCCGATCTACGACAGCCTCGGCGACGCGCTCGACGCCCTCCGCTGAGGCCGCCGGCATCCCGGCACGGCACGGTGAGGCAAGAGGCGATCGCAGGCTCCGCGATCCGCTGCGGCCGGCGAACGGTGGCGATCAGCCACCCGGGCAAGGTGATGTTCCCCGAGATCGGCGCGACCAAGCTCGAGCTCGCCCGCCACTACGAGCGGGTGGCGGGGCTGATGCTGCCCCTGCTCCGCGACCGCCCGCTCACGTTCCAGGTCTTCCCGAGCGGGATCGGCGACGAGGGCTACTACCTGAAGTCGATCCCGCCACACTTCCCCGACTGGATCGGCCGCGCCCGCGTCGCCAAGCGCGGCGGCTCGCTGGTCCAGGTCGTCGCCGCCGACGCCGCGACGCTCGTCTACCTCGCCGGTCAGAACATGGTCACCCCGCACGCCTGGCTCTCGCGCGCCGACCGGCCGCGCCGGCCGGACCGCCTGATCCTCGACTTCGACCCCTCGCCCGGCGCCGGCTTCGCCGCCGTTCGCGCCGCCGCCCGCGCCGCCGGCGACCGGCTCCGCGACGCCGGCCTCGTCCCGTTCGCGATGGTCACGGGCTCCCGCGGGGTCCACGTCGTCTGCCCGCTGCGACGCGGCCCCGGCTTCGCGGCCGTCCATTCCTACGCGCGCGCCCTCGCCGATCGGATGGTCGCCGACGACCCCGGCCGCCTGACGCTCGAGTGGCGCCGCGCCGACCGCGGCCCGCGGATCTACATCGACGTCAACCGGATCAACTACGCCCAGCACGCCGTCGCCCCCTACGGCGTCCGGGCCCGGCCGCGGGCGCCGGTCGCGATGCCGATCGCCTGGGAGGAGCTCTCCGACCGCCGGCTCGCGCCCGACGGCTGGACGATCCGCGACTGCGGCCGGCGGATCGAGGAGGCGGGCAATCCCTGGCAGGGGTTCGGACGGCGGGCCCGCAAGCTGCCCGCCCCCTGAGCCCGGGCCGGCGCGGGCGGGGAGGCCGGGCCCGCTCGGCCGGATCAGTCGCCGCTGAGCGTGGCCACGAGGCGGCGCGGGCCGCCATGGTCGCGGTGCTCGCAGAGGTAGACGCCCTGCCAGGTCCCGAGCCGCAGCGAGCCGGTGGCGACCGCGATCACGAGCGCGGGGCCGATCAGCACCGACTTCACGTGCGCCGGCATGTCGTCGCGGCCCTCGAGCGTGTGGCGCCAGTAGGGAGCGTCCTCCCGCACCGCGTCGTTGAACCAGCTCTCGAGGTCGGCCCGGACCTCGGGGCTCGCGTTCTCGCTCAGGGCGAGGGAGGCGGAGGTGTGGAGGATCTGCAGATGCAGGAGCCCGACCTCGACGCCGTCGAGCGGCAGCGCCGAGACGACCTCGTCGGTGATCAGGTGAAACCCGCGCGGACGCGGGTCGAGCACGATCTCGGCCCGGGCCCACACCTCAGCGGGCCGGCGGCCGCGGGGCGGCGCTCACCGCCCCCCGGCGCGATCGCTGCCCGCCTCACCGCCGCCGCCACCCTCCGGGCCCGCGCCCGCCGGGCCGGAGCCGGCATCGGTCGGCTCCGGCCCGTCGCCCGCCGAACCGGATCCGCCCGACCCGGCCGGGGGCCGCGGGTCGTCGCCGGCGGCCTCCTCGCCGCTCGCGATCCCCTTGACGGTGTCTCGGACCTCGCGCGCCTCGCGGATGCCCCGACCGACCGACTCGCTGACCTTCTTGGTGTCGACCCCCTCGGCCTTCGTCCGCAGCTGCCCCGCCAGCTCCTTCGCCTTCTCGCCCCCCTTTCGCGCCCCCGTGCCCGCAGACCGCCCGAGCTGGGGCAGGCGCCTGTAGCCGCCGAAGACGATCAGCACGATGACGACGAGGATCACGATCTCGAGCACTCCGATGCCCATTGCAGGGCGAGCCTACAGCCAGTTAGGGTTGGCGCCGAGCCGGGCCGGCCGATTCCTCGACGCTCGACCCGGCCGATCGTTCCCCCTCCCGGTCACAGCTCGCGCCGCGCGCCGGGCTCCTCGGCGGGGGCGATCCCGCTCCGCGGGCTCCGTCGAAGCTGGCGCGCTGGCCGCGAGGCCGCGCAGACGCCCCTCCACGAAGGTCGACGCCGTCTCGACCTCAGCTGTCGAAGCCGAGCCCGAGCCTGTCGAGCAGCCGCAGCCAGAGGCCGCGGCGGCCGCCGTTGCGATCGGCGGCGGCGAGCCGCGACCGGGTGAGCTGCACGACCGCCCAGCGCAGCGGCTCGGGCGGGAACGGGACCGGCTTGCTGCGCACGTAGGCGAGCCCGGTCGCCTCGGTACGCCGCCCGTCGAGCAGGTCGAGGGCGACCTCGGCGCCGAAGCGCGAGGCGCCGACGCCGAGCCCCGTGTAGCCGCCGACGAAGGCGACGCGGCCGCCATGGCTCGTGTCGAAGAAGCACGAGAAGCGGCTGCAGGTGTCGATCGCGCCGCCCCACTTGTGCGTGAAGCGGATCCCGCTGAGCTGGGGGAAGGTGGCGAAGAAGTGCTGTGAGAGCGCGGCGAAGGTCGCCTCGTCGACGTCGTGGCGGGGATCGACCCGGCCGCCGAAGCGGTAGACGGCCTCGTACCCGCCCCAGAGGATCCGGTCGTCGTCGGTCAGCCGGTAGTAGTGGAACCGGTTGCCGACGTCGCCGATTCCCTGGCGGTTGCGCCAGCCGATCGCCGCCAGCTGGTCGCTCGACAGCGGCTCGGTCACGAGCACGTAGTCGTAGACGGGAACGATCCAGCGCCGCAGCGCCCGGCGCAACGGCGGAAACGCGTTCGTCGCCAGGAGCACCCGCTCGGCCCGGACCTCGCCGCCGCCGCCCGTCAGCCGCATCGCCCGCCCGTCCGCCGCGAGCGAGTCGAGCCGCGAGCGCTCGTGGACGTCGACGCCGAGCCCGGCGGCCGCCAGGCCGAGCCCGTCGGCGAGCCGGGCGGGATCGACGAGGCCCTCGCCGGTCCGGTTGACGAGGCCGCCGAGGTAGGTCGGCGAGGCGACCTCGGCGCGAACCGCGTCGCGGTCGAGAAGCTCGACGTCGTGGCCGTGGGCGGCGAGGAGCTCAGCATCCTCGGCGAGCCAGGCGAGCTGGTGCGGCTCGACCGCGACCGCGAGCTCCCCGTTCACCTCGAGGTCGCAGTCGATTCCGAGCCGCCCGACGTCGCTCCGCAGCTCGGAGAAGTTGTCGTGCCCGAGCCGCTGCAGCGCCCCGATCTCGTCGGGGAAGCGGCTCAGGCCGTTCGCGAGCCCGTGCGTGATCGAGGCCGAGACGAAGCCGCCGTTGCGGCCCGAGGCGCCGCTTCCGATCCTGTCCCCCTCGACCAGGACGACGCTCCGGTCGGGCTGCCGCCGCTTGGCTTGCACGGCGGCCCAGAGGCCGGTGAAGCCGCCGCCGACGACGCAGAGGTCGGCCTCGACCGATCCCTCCAGGGGCGGATGGCGAGGCGGGTCGGAGCGGCGGTCGATCCAGAACGACCGCGGGACCGCGTCCCGGTAGGCGGCGCGCTCCTCGGCGGTCGGGTCTCGGGGCCAGGCGGCCGTCGAAGCGGCTGGGGGTGCGGTCACGGCGGCGGGATCGTAGCCCGCCGGGCCCGGATCAGCCGGTCGGCCGGTCAGCCGCAGACCGGCCAGGGCCGGGTGCCGTCGCGCTTCTTCAGGTGCACGGCGACGACCGCCTGGGTTCTGTAGGAGTAGTCGACCGGATCGCCGCCGGGGCTCTTCGGCGAGGTCTTCCAGGCGTCGCGGGTGAACATGAACGCGCCGCGGTAGCGGCCGTTCAGCGCGACCGCGTTCGGGTCCCTGCCGGACTCGCACTCGGCGACCCGGGCGGCCCAACGCCGGTCCTTGCGCTTGACGCGGTCCCAGAGCCGGTGGTACTTGGCCGGGGTCAGGTTGTGCTTGCCGCCGGTGCGGGTCTCGCCCCCGGTCCCGACTCCGCCCGAGCGTGCGGCGGCGCGGTCGGCGCCGGACGCGAGGATCGACGCGAGGGCGATCGTGGTGAGCACGAGGACGCCGATCGCGACGGTCACCGTCCTCGGCCGCAAGCTGGTGTTGTTGGACATCGTCGCTCCGCTCTCTCGGCGCTTGCGGGGTTAGCTGACGGGCTCGCGCGAAGAGCTTGCGCTACCTGGCAGCGGCCAGGACTCGCCCCAACACTCGGGTCCCCCGCTCGGCCGCGGTATGTGGCGGCCGACTCAGCAGGATTCCGGCACGTTAGCAAACCGTTAGGAAACGATCCGTGTCAGCGGTCGTGACGGCAGGAGACGACGTCCCGCCGGGGAAGGAAGGAGAGCGATGAGGGCACGGGGTGCGGCGGCGGCCAACGCGTGGCGCGGAGCCTCCCTCGCCGTCCTCGTCCTGCTCGCCCTCGCCGCGGCCGCCGCTCCCGCCGACGCGAGCAGCTGGGTGGTCAAGGGCGCGGGCTACGGCCACGGCGTCGGGATGGGCGCCTACGGCGCCTACGGCTACGGCAGGCACGGATGGGGCTACGAGCGGATCCTCGGCCACTACTACCGGCGCGTCCGAGTCGAGCGGAGGAGCGGTCGCGACCGGGTACGGGTGCTGCTCGGGACCCGTTCGGAGGCCGTCGCCTTCGACGGCGCCACCAGGGCCTGCCGGCGGCGGCTGCGACCGGGAAGGACCTACCGGGCGCAGCGCCGCGGGTCGCGGGTGCGGCTGCTCTCGGCCGCCGGCAAGCGGCTCGCCGGCTGCGGCGGGCGGCTCCGCGCCAACGGCGGCGGCACGATCCGCGTCCACGGGATCGGCACCTACCGCGGAGCGCTCGAGGCCGTTGCCGACGGCGACCGCCTGCTCGTCGTCAACCGCCTCGACGTCGAGGACTACGTGCGCGGCTCGCTTCCGGCCGAGGTCTTTCCGTCCTGGCCGAAGGAGACGCTGAGGGCGTTCGCGGTCGCGATCCGCTCGATCGCGCTGTCGACCGACGTCGGCGGCCGGGCGTTCGACCTCTACGCGGACACCCGCACGCAGGTCTACGGCGGGGTCGGCGTCGAGTCGGGGCGGACGAACCGGGCCACGCGCTCGACCGGCCGCCGCGTCCTCACCTACCGCGGCGACGTCATCCAGGCGGTCTACAGCTCGTCCTCCGGAGGCCGCACCGAGTCGCGCTTCCCCGGCGGGCCGAAGGTCCCCTACTACGAGAGCGTCAAGGACCCCTACGACCGCTACTCGCCGCTGCATCGGTGGACGGTCCGGTTCTCGCAACGCGAGATCGACGCCCGCCTCGGCCCCTACGTCAACGGCCGCCTGCGCCGGATCGTGGTGCTGAAGCGCGGCGACAGCCCCAGGATCGTCACGGCGAGGCTGATCGGCAGCGGCGGCCGCAGCAAGGTCAGCGGCGACACCCTCCGGCTCGCCCTCGGCCTCTACTCGAGCTGGGCCCGCTTCGACGAGCGGCGCTGAGCGCGAAAGCCGAGCCGGAGCGACTTCCTTCGGAATGACGAAGATTCCCGGCTCGGCTCGGCGATCGACCATGGTTTCCCGGCCGGCAACACCGTCGGGCTCCCCGGGCAGGGCTAACCCGCGGTCGTCGTCCCGGGCCCGGCGGCCGCCGGGCCCCTGCCCCGCTCCGAGCCGACCCTGCAGTCGTCGTTGTCGGGGTTGTCGACCGGCGCCCCGGCCGGGAACGCGTTCAGGAGCGCGTCGGCGATCCGCTTGCTGCGCTGCCGGTAGCCCCGGGTCGTGAAGTGGATGCCGTCCTCGACGAACCAGTCGTCCTCGACCTCCGAGGCCCAGTCGTAGATGCGCATGTTCGGGTTGGACGCGCAGGCCGCGAGCAGCGCCTTGTTCCACGCCTGCATGTTCGAGTTGTCGTAGGGGCTGCCGTCGGAGAGCAGCGAGCGGACGTCGACCCAGAGCACCGGATCGCCGTCGGCCACCTTCATCATCGTCTCGATCCGCTCGTCGTAGCCGAACGACGAGCCGGCGGCGACGTTGGCCGCCTCGTTGGTCCCGAGCGCCAAGACCCAGCAGCCGTCGAAACCGTCCGCCCGGTACGCCTTGCCGACGTCCTCGGCGTTCGGCTGACCCTCGAAGCGCTCGTAGATCGAGCGCGCGCCGGAGACCTCGAGATGCTGGGTGGTGGCGCCGACGCGCCCGAACTGGGCGGCGATCCGGTCCTTTCGATTCGGCAGGTAGTCGGCGGAGACGAGGCCCTCGGAGGTCGAGTCGCCGATGTGGATGACCGAGTCGCAGACCGTCCTGTCCTTGATCTCGGGCGCCTCCGCGGCGTTGTCGGTGAGCGTGGTCGCGACCGAGACGTTCCCCGGCCCCTCCGCCTGGCTGGGGCCGGCGTTGACGCCGGCGAGGCCGGCGAACGCCGCCGCCACGGTCGCCGCCGCGACCGCGATTCCCGCCCATGCCGGGCGGCTGAGCCGGCGCCCGCGCAGCTCGCCCGCCCGCCAGCGGCGCCAGAGCCGGCCGAGGGCGCCGTGGCGGATCGGGTCCTCGACGTAGCGCCAGGAGAGGGCGGCGACGGCGAACGTCGCCGCGGTCTGGAGGATCGCCCGCGGCAGGTCGGCCCCCTCCGCCCCGTCGGGGGTCGTCAGGACGATGATCGGGAAGTGCCACAGGTAGATGCCGTAGGAGCGCTGCCCGATCCAGCGCACCGGCCGGCAGCCGACGATCGGGCCGAGGCGGGTGGCCGGATGGGCCATCGCCGCGACCGCGAGCGCGGTCGCGAACGAGAGCACGAGGAAGCCGCCGCGGTACAGGAACGGCGAGAACTCGGTCGAGCGCCAGAACATCAGGCCGATGACGAGAAGCCCGACGACGCCGGCGGCGTCGATCGTGCGCCGGGCGCCGGGCGTGACGCGGCCGCGCAGGTGCCGGCTCGGCCAGACCGTCGCCAGCGCGGCGCCGACCATCAGCTCGAGTGCCCGAGTGTCGGTCCCGTAGTAGACCCGCGAGGGGTCGATCCCGGGCTCGTAGAGGACCAGCATCAGGATCGCCGAGGCGAGCGCGAGGCCGATGATCGCGATGCCGAGCCGCGGCCGCAGCCAGCCCGGACGGCGGGCCTCCGGGATCAGCTTGACCCCGATCATCACCAGGAACGGCCAGACGATGTAGAACTGCTCCTCGACCGACAGCGACCAGAGGTGGTTGAGCGGCTCCGGGGCCTCGAACTGGGCGAAGTAGGAGACGTCGTGGAAGATCAGCCACCAGTTGTTGAAGTAGGCGGCCGCCGACGCCACCGCCCAGCGGAAGTCGGGCGACTGCTGCGGGCCGAGGACGGTCACCCAGGCGAGGACGATGACGAGCATCAGGAACAGGGCCGGAAGCAGCCGCCGGGCGCGGGCGAGCCAGAAGGACTTGAGCCGGATCCCGCCCCGCTCGACCTGGCCGAGCAGGATGTCGGTGATCAGGTAGCCGCTGAGCGTGAAGAAGACGCCGACGCCGAGCAGGCCCCCGGGCATCCAGGCGAACCCGAGGTGATAGACGATCACCCCGAGCACGGCGATCGCGCGCAGCCCATCGAGGCCGGGCATGTAGCGCTGGTTTGACTTGATCGGCTCAGGCACGGGCGGTTCCGCGGAGCGCCGGGCGTGACCCCGCCGCCTTCCTCGCGGAAGGCTTCGAAGCGCCGGCGGATGGAGCGGTTTCCGGGCTACGCTTTACCAGATGGGAGCGCCGCGCAAGCGGGCCGGGGGCGGGGCGCGGGGACGCGTGCAGCCCCGACGGCCCGGCGCGGCAGCCTAGTCGTCGACGCGCACCCGGCTGTAGGTCGAGCGCAGCAGCCGCCGGTAGCCCTTGCACCGGTAGCACCAGGGCGAAGCGGCGATCGCGTCGATCTGCGCCATGTCGGACCTCCCGACCGTGTTCATGACGTCGCGGTAGAGATCGCCGCGCAGGTGCTTCGCGGTGGCGCGGGCGCCGCGCCGGACCGTGCCGAAGCGCTCGCCCGGCCCGATGTTGAGGGGGTTGTCGTCGGGCCCCCCCTCGGCCAGCGTCCACGCGCCCACGACCCGGGCGGAGAGCCCCGTGCGGCGGACGACGATCACGGTGAACCGCGCATACGCCCTCGGGACGCCGGAGATCGCGGACGCCTCCGGGGCCTTGCCCGGACCGCCCCCGGTCCCCCCGCCCGCAGCGATGCCGCCCCCGGCCCGGGCGATCGCCGGGACGAGGAGGGTCGCGGCGACGGCGAGGAGCACCGCCGTCCGCGCGATCGCCCCGATCGCGTCCGGGGCCGTGCCCGCCGACCGCCCTGCGACCCGGCTACGTGTTGGCTGCACCTCTGACTCCGCTTCCGCTACCGCTTCCTCGCGTTGCGAGCTCGGCATGTGAGTCGGAAGGCGGCGATCGATCCGCGAGCGCTGGGCGAGAAATCTCAGGCGGCCGATCCGGCGCCCGCGCCCACCACGCAACCCGACGCCGACGGAGCAGACGGGTCGCCGCCGTCGGGGAACGCCTCGCGCAGCGCCCCGGCGATGAGGCGCGCGCGAGCGGCGTTGCCCGCGGCGGTGAAGTGGACGCCGTCCTCGCCGAACCACTCGTCCCTCGCGTCGGCCGCCCAGTCGTAGATCCGCATCGCGGGGTGCTTCGCGCAGGCGTCCTCGAGGGCATCGTTCCACGCCTGCATGCCCGACTCGGCCGCGACCCCGCTCGGGTTGAGCGTCTTGAGGTTGATCCAGAGAACCGGGTCGTCTCCGGCCACCGACATCATCGTCTCGACCCGCTCGTCGATTCCCACCGCCGATCCCGCCGCCACGTTCGCGGCGTCGTTCGTGCCGAGGGCGAACACCCAGCACCCGTCGAACCCCTGCTCCGCCCAGGAGGCCGCGACGTCCTCGGCGTTGGGCAGGCCGTCGCCGGACTCGAAGACGGAGCGGGAGAGCGCGACCTCGAAATGGGCCGTCTCGACTCCGACGCGCGAGTACCGGGCGGAGATCAGCTGCCCCGGACGGGCCACGTACTGCTCCGAGACGAGTCCCTCCGACGTCGAGTCGCCGACGTGGACGAGCTCCCGGCAGGAGGTCCGGTCCGCCGCCGCGGGCTCCGCGCCGGTCACCGTGGTGGCGACGCTCACGACGTGGGGCATGCCGGCCTGGGTCGGCCCCGCGCCGACCCCGGCGAGACCGAGGATCGCCGCGAACACGGTCACGCCGGCCGCGCCGCCCATGGCCCAGCCCGTTCGCGTGATCACCAGCGGGCGCGGGCGGGCCTCCCACCAGCGGCCGAGAGCGCGCCGCAGCCCCCAGCGACGGATCGGATCCTCGACGTACTTCCACGAGAGCGCCGCGATCGCGATCGTCGCCGCGACCTGGAGCGCGCCCCGGACCAGCCCCGGCGCCTGACCCGCCTCCGCGCTCGTCAGCGCGATTACCGGGAAGTGCCAGAGGTAGATCCCGTACGAGCGCTCGCCGATCCAGCGGAGCGGCCGGACGCCGAGCAGGGGCCCGAGCCGCGAGGCGGGATGGGCGAGCGCGGCGACGAGCAGCGCGGTCGCCAGCGACAGGATCAGGAACCCGCCCCTGTAGAGGAAGGGCGAGAGCTCGCTCGAGCGCCAGAACATCAGGGCGATGACGGCCAGGCCGAGCACCCCGCCGGCGTCGATCAGTCGCCGGGCCTCGAACGAGATCCCGCCTCGCAGGCGCCTGCTCGGCCAGACGGCCGCGAGGGCGGCGCCGACGAGAAGCTCGATCGCCCGGGTGTCGGTCCCGTAGTAGACGCGCGACGGGTCGGAGCCCGGCCGGTACAGGACCGCCATCAGGACCCCCGATGCGATCGCGAGGCCGAGGATGATCGCGCCGAGCCTCGGCCGGGTGCCCGCCCTGGGCTCCATCCGCGGCAGGTACCTGAGCGCGAGCAGCAGAGCGAACGGCCAGACGATGTAGAACTGCTCCTCCACCGAGAGCGACCAGAGGTGGTTAAGGGGGGCCGGCGCCTCGAACTGCGCGAAGTATGAGACGTCGTGGAAGACCTGCCACCAGTTGTTGACGTAGAGGGCGGCGCTCAGGACCGCCTGCCGGAAGTCGGCCGGCTGATGCGGGCCCACCACCGTGACCCAGGCCATCACCACGACCAGCATCACGACCAGCGCCGGCAGCAGCCGGCGCGCCCGGGCCAGCCAGAAGGACCCGAGCCTGATCCCTCCCGCGTCGACCTGCGCGAGCAGCAGGTCCGTGATCAGGTAGCCGCTGAGGGTGAAGAAGACGCCGACGCCGAGCAGGCCCCCGGGCATCCACCCGATCCCGAGGTGGTAGGCGATCACCGCGAGCACGGCGATCGCCCGCAGCCCGTCCAGCCCCGGCATGTAGCGCCGCCCGCGCTTTACCGGCTCGGGCACCCGCCCAGCCCCCCTCGCTCCCGGTGGTCCGATCCGATCCCGGCTCCTCGACCGGGCTCGCAGCTCTGAGTTGGCTTGATCGACACAGGCATCACCGGCCCTGGTGCGCGTGGCCCAGTCCCAGCAGCCCTATACGCGGCAGGTCTCCATAATCCTGCGGCGACGGCGGGCGCCTTGGCTACGCTGTGGCCGATGGCAGGCTCGAGCAACGAGCGGCCGGGCGTCGCCACGGGAGGAGACGGTGCGGGCATGACCACCCGCGGCCGGATCGGGCTGGCCGCCCTGGCCCTCGTGCTGCTCGCGCTCGCCGCCGTCGGCGGCCACCTCCTCGGCACCGCCTCGGGCGAGGACCTCGACGCGGCCCGGGCGGCGGGGGAGCGCGAGGGCTGGAAGCGGGGAACCGCGGTCGGAGGCGAGGTCTATCCGTCCGGGCTCGAGATCGGCCGCAGGATCACCTACGGGCGCAGCTTCCGCTCCTCCTACCGGGACGCCTACGTGAGCGCCTTCGCCGGGACGGGCGTCACGGAGCCGGACGCGGAGAAGGTCGAGATTCCGGTTCCGTGAGCCGCCGCGCGGTTGCGATCGTCGCCTTCTCGGCGCTGCTCGCCGCAGCCTTCGCCGGCGCCTACGCGATCGCCGCCGCGGCCGCCCCCGACCGCGACGACGCCGAGCGGGTCGCGGCCGAGGGGATGCGGCGGACCTACGCGGTGGCCCAGCTCGGCGCCTACGCCGACGGGCTGCGCTACGGGCTCGAGCAGGGCGTGGCCGACGGCCGCTACGACGGCGAGCAGCGCGGGCGGGCGGCGGGGAGGGCGGCCGTCGACACGGTCCTCGCGAAGCGCAACATGCCTACCGGTCCGCCCTCGCCCGCGATCGGGACGCGCCTCGAGGGCTCCGGCGGGGTGCTGGTCGTCGGCGACAGCCTCGAGGTCGGGACATCTCCCTACCTGGACGACCACCTCTCGGGGGTGCCGCTCACCGTCAACGCCGAGGGCGGCTACAACAGCATCCAGATCTTCGACCTGTTCCAGGACAGCTACGACCCCGCCCAGTCGGTGATCGTCTTCGACGCCGGCACCAACGACAACCCGGCCTATCCCGAGATCCTCGCCTCCAACCTCGACAAGGTCGCGGGGATCGTCGGCGATCGCTGTCTCGTCGTCCCGACGATTCACGCGCCACCGGTCAACGGCATCGACACGACCGGCAAGAACCGCGTCGTGCGCTCGTTCGCGGCGAGCCACCCGAGCACCGAGGTCCCGGACTGGGCGCGCGCCGCCGCCGCCCACCCCGAGCTGATGCAGCCCGACGACCTGCACCCGACCCCGGAGGGAGCGGACTACCGGGCGCAGCTGATCGCGCGCGGCGTGAAGGCGTGCCTGGCGCGCGACCCGCGCTTCATCGGCGGCTAGCGGCCCGGGTCAGAGCCCGAGCCCGCGCACGCCCCGCTCGTCCCAACCGAGGTGATGGGCGAGCTCGTGGCGGACGGTGCGCCGGACCTGCGCCCGCAGCAGCTCGGGGTCGTGGCCGAAGTCGCGCTCGAGCGTGTCCTGGTAGACGACGATGTGATCGGGATGGCCGTCGCGGGCCACGGTGCCGCCGATGTAGTGGCCGTAAGCATGGTGCTCGTGGCCGCGCCTGGAGACCACGACCGGCGTGTCCCCCAGCACCTCCAGGAGCTCGGCCGGGAGCTCGTCGAGCGCGGCGATCACGAGCTCGTCGAACTCGCTCGGCGGCGCGGACGGCGGCGGCAGCCGGGCGAGGGCGTCGCTGCGGTCGACGAGCCGGCGGAACTCGGGCTCGGGCATCTCCTCGCCCGCCAGGGCGGTCACCGCCCAGGCGGCGACGAGGATGATCACCGCCGCCCCGAGCAGGATCGTCAGCAGGCCCTCGAGGCCGTCGAGCGAGGGCGGCCGGAGCAGGAACCAGGCGAGCAGCCCGACCAGAGCGGTCAACGCGGCCGCCCGCAGCGGCGGCCCGAACGTGTCCTTCACCGCTCCCAGGTTAGGCGACGGCGGGGTGCGGCTAACCCGGCGGCGGCGGCGGCTCAGCCAGGCCCCAGGCGTCGACGCCGCCGTCGACGAGGATCGTGGTGCCGGTGATGAAAGCCCCGCCGGGGCTGGCCACGAACGCGACGGTCTGGCCGACCTCGTCCTCGCTGCCGAGCCGGCCGAGCGGAACCGTGCGGCGCGACTCCTCGAGCGAGTCCGGGCCGTAGGAGGCGAGCCCCTCCGTCTCGATCGGCCCGCAGCTCAGGCAGACCGAGCGGATCCCGTAGCGGCTCCACTCGAGCGCCAGGCTCGAGGCGAGGTTCTCGAGCGCCGCGCGCGTCGCGCAGGCATGGGCGAACCCCGGTATCCCCCGGCGCGGCGAGAACCCGACGAAGACGATCAGCCCCCGACGGGCGGGGATCATCGCCTCGGTGGCGATCCGCCGCGTCAGCTCCCAGTTCCCGTCGAGGTTGAGACGCTCGACCGCGCGCCACCCCTTGCCGCCGATCTCCGCCGCGGGAGCGCCGAACTGGCCGCCGGCGTTGGCGACGAGGACGTCGATCGATCCGTAGCGCTCGAGGACCGCCGCCACCATGCTCTCGACCTGATCGGGCTCGCGGATGTCGCAGCGGACCGCCACGCACTCGGCCCCCTCCCGCTCGAGGCCGGCCCGGACCTCCTCGAGCGGCCCGTCGCGGCGGCCGCAGATCGCCACCCGCGCCCCCGACCGGGCCAGGGCGCGCGCGGCTCCCCGCCCGATCCCGGTGCCGCCGCCGGTGACGAGCGCCACCTTGCCGGCGTTGGCGTCGGACCGGAGCACCCCCGCCGTCACCGGAACGTCGCTGCCGCGGTCGCTGCCACCCGCCGCACCCTATCCGCGGCGGGTTCGGCCGGCGCCGCCGCTCACTCGCGCTGCGACCCCGGAGCCGCCGATCGCGGCCCGGGGCGGGGGGACAGCAGCGCCCGCAGCGCCGCGGCCCGCGCGACGGTGAGCCGGCGCGCCCGGCCGCCGAGGCGCGGCAGCAGGCGCCGGGCGGCGTCATCCTCGCGCTCGGCGAGGAGCTCCTCGATCGCCTTCGCGACCGCCGAGCGAACGGCGTCGCGCAGCGCCGCGGCGGCGTCACCGTCGGCCCACGAGCATCCGAACGCGCGGGCGTCGATCGGCGCTCCGATCCGCGCGTAGATCCGCTGCGGGCGCGGCAGCGGCGTCGGCCCGAGGCCGCGAACGAGCGGCGGCAGGAGCTCGGGGTCGATGTCGGCCCGGCGCGCCAGCGCCCGCACCGGTGCGTAGATCGCGTCGTCGGCGTCGGCGACCACGTCCCACATGTCGTCGACGCCGACCATCGCGAACGGCACGACCGGGTAGCCGTGCTCGAGCGCGAGCCGGGCGAAGCCGATCCGCTCGCGCCAGACGAGCGGGTAGTAGTCGCCGCGCCGGCGCGACACCTCACGCCCGCCGCCGGGGAAGACGAGCACCGCCTCGCCAGCCCGCATCAGGCGGCGGGCGTTCTCGCGGCTCCCGTCGACGGTCCCGAAGCGGGCCAGGACCGCGCGCCACAGCGGCACCCGGAAGTGCTGGCGGTCGCCGAGCGAGCGGACCAGCACGCCGGTCTCGTCGTAGATCCCGAGGACGACGAAGGGAACATCGAAGACGCCGAGCGTGGTGTGGTTTCCGACCAGGAGGTAGCGGCCGTCGGCCGGCAGGTTCGCGTAGCCGTCGATCCGCGGGTCGGTCCACGCCCGCCACGGGGCCAGCAGCGCCCGGGCGGCGGCGACCCCGGCCGGGCCGGGCGGCTCGAAAGCGTCCGCCTGCACGTTCCCATTCTCCCGCACTTCCCGCCGGTCCGGGGCGACCGCTGGTGGCCGCCCTACTCCGTGATCCGGACCGGCGTTCCCAGCGGCACGGTCGCGATCACGTCCCGCAGCACCCCGTCGGGGCTGCGGATGCAGCCGTTGGAGGCATCGAGGCCGAGCGCCTCGCCGGTACCGTTTCCGTGGAAAGCGATCCGGTCCCCGCCCGTCCAGCCCGCGGGCAGGTACGGCTGGGTGGCGCTGATCGCGATCGCGCAGCAGCCGTAGACCGGGTTGAGCCCGCCCTCGATCAGGTCGGTGACCGAGTAGCTCCCGGTCGGCGTCGGCGTCGCCGCCGTGCCGACGGTGACCGGCCACTCGCGGACGACATCGCCGGCGCGCCGGAGGCGGGCCTCGTGGGCGGAGAGGTCGACGACGATCCGGTAGGGGGTCGTCTCCCCGCGCAGCTCCTCGGGGTCGGCCCGGACCCAGGCCAGCTCGCCGTTCGGGAGCTCCTCCGAGGGAACGCCGAGCCAGCCGGGGCGGCTGCGGTTGACCGAGAAAGCGGTAGTCGAGCCGAACGGCGTCTCGTCGTCGACCTCGGCGACCACCTTCCCGCCCGGCGAGCGGTGCAGCGCGACCCGCTCGCCGTCGCGCACGCGCACGATCGGCTCCTCCGCCCCGCCCCCCGGCGGCACGACCACCGGCTCGGGGGCAACCACCGGCGGCGGGAGGGCGCGGTCGGCGACCGGGGCCTGGGGCTCGCGGAGCGCGGCGACCGGAAGCCCGCCGGCCCGCGTCCGCTGCGGGAAATCGGCCGACGTCGCAGACTCGGCGTGACGGTAGGCGTCGCGACCGACGAGGACGAGCGCGAGCAGGGTCGCGAGGACCGCGAGCACGGTCAGCCAGGGACTCAACCGATGCGGATCCGATGCCACCCCGCCGACAGGGTAGAGCGATGGCGTGCCCGCCCGCGCCGGGGGTCCGTCGCGCTATAACGGAGCGATGGGATTCCTGGACAAGCTGAAGGAGAAGGGGCGCGGGATCGTCACGGCGGCCAAGCCCGAGGACGGGGTCGGTCCGCAGCCGGCGGACGAGGTCCGGCGGCGGCTTCTGGCGATCGCCGGCAAGGGGATCGAGACCGCTGAGGAGGACGGCAGGATCATCGTCGCCTGGTCGGCGAGGATCGCCGCGGCCGGACCCGGGGGCGCGGGCGCCGAGTACCTGTACCGGGCGTTCGAGATCGAGCTCGACGAGGCCGACCACGAGGCGGCGGGCATCGGCCTGAAGACGACCAGCGACGCCGAGCTCGGCGTCGGCGGCTCGCTCTCGGCCGGGCTCGCCTGGGAGCGGGGCCAGCACATCGGCAGCGAGACCGTCCACGTCGTCGCCTGGCTCGGACCCCACTCGACCGAGGGCGGCGCGGACGAGTCCGGCTACAAGTTCGCCTGGTCGGATCTCCGCGACCCGGTCATCGACGCCGTCACCGGCGCCGGCTGGACCTACAAGCCGAAGAAGGTCTGAGGGCCGGCCCGGCTCCCGCGCCGCTTGCCGCCGGGCGCGGCCGCGAGCAGCAGGTAGGTGGTCATCGCCGACTTGCCCTTGACCTCGATCGGTCCGCGGGGGCGCAGATCGAAGCCGGGCCCGAGCCGATCTCGAACCCGCCCGGTGACCTGGATCCCCCCCGGCGGGGCATGCGACTCCATCCGGCTGGCGGTGTTGACGGTGTCGCCCCAGAGGTCGTAGATGAAGCGCGACTGGCCGATCACGCCGGCCACGACGGGGCCGGTGTCGATTCCCGCCCGGATCCCGAGCTCGAGCCCGGCCTCCCGGCCGCAGCGCTCGAGCTCCGGGCGCATCGCGAGCGCCAGCGACGCGACCGCCTCGACGTGATCGGCGCGCGGCTCCGGCACGCCGGCCGCCGCCATGTAGGCATCGCCGATCGTCTTGATCTTCTCGACGCCACGCTCGGCGGCGAGGGCGTCCCAGCGGGCGAAGACCCGGTCGAGCACCGCGACGAGCTCGTCCGCCGGCAGCCGCTCGGCCAGCCGGGTGAAGCCGATGAGGTCGGCGAACAGGACCGTCACCGAAGGGTGGTGGTCGGCGATCACCCCCGGGCGGGACTTGAGCCGCGCCGCCACCGGCCCGGGGAGCACGTTCAGGAGCAGGCGCTCCGACCGCGCCTGCTCGAGCTCGAGAGCCCGGTGCTGCTGCTCGAGCTCGGAGCGGGCGCGGTCGCGGGAGCGCACGAAGTGCTGCAGGAGGGCGTAGGCGGTCGCCGAGACGCCGATCATGTTGAGCCCGAAGAAGGCCACGGTGACGCCGGTCGGGACGTCCGGCGCCGAGGCGGCGAGGGTCGGGTCGAGCGCCACCGAGACGGCGACGAGGCCGACGAACCCGGCGAACCACGGGACCGACCGCCGGGCCCCGGAGAACAGCAGCGCCCCGAGCGGCGAGGTCACGCCCCAGAGCCCGACCGCGGACGAGGACTCGAAGCCGCCGAGGCTCCACTGCAGCAGGAAGGGGAAGACCAGGCTCATCGCCAGCTGGCTGCGGCGGAAGAGGACGTAGCGGCGGGCCCGGGCGAAGACGAGGATGCTGGTCGCCGAGGCGAGCTGGTAGACGAACGGGATCGCCGCCGAGGACCAGAGCCCGAGGACCGCGTAGGTGACGACCCAGATCGAGGCGAAGCTCGCCATCAGCGACGCCGAGAGGACCAGCACGGACTTCCGCAGCCGCAGCTCCTCGGGGTCGTCGGGCGCCGAGCCGGCGTCGACGAGACGCTGCAGCCAGCGGAGCCGTCCGATCGCCCTCCGCGCCCGAGCCTCCATCGAAGTCCGAGGATAGGCCGTCGAGGCCGGATCGGGCCCGCCCGGCTCGTTCGGCCCGGCGCCGGGCATCGGATAGGCTCGGGGCCCCGAGACGACCCCGACGATCGGAGCCCCTGCAGCCGTGATCCCGGGCCTCCGCAGCGGCCCCGACGCGATCAGCCCGACCGCGCATTACACGGGGCAGGTCTGGGTCCGGAACGGGCTCTCCGCTCCCGAGCTGGGAACGTGGCAGGGGCGCCTGCTCGTCGATGCGCTGCGCCCGACGATGGCGCTCAGCCGGGCTCTCGGCGGGCCGTCGCTCGAGGGACTCCTGATCGCCCGCCACCGGATCATCGACGCCGAGCTCGAGCGCTCGGTGGAGGCCGGTGAGGTCGGGCAGGTGATCGAGGCGGCCTGCGGGATGTCCGCGCGCGGCTGGCGCTTCTCGGCGCGCTGGGGCGGCCGCCTCGCCTACGTCGAGGCGGACCTGCCCGCGATGGCCCGCCGCAAGCGCGAGGCGCTCGCGCGCCTCGGACCGCGCCCGGCAGGTCATCGGGTCGCCGGGCTCGACGTCCGCCGCGACTCGGGGCCGGGGAGCCTCGCGGCGCTCGCGGCCGAGCTCGATCCGGCGGTCGGCACGGCGATCGTCACCGAGGGGCTCCTCACCTACCTCGGCGACGCCGACGTCCTCGCCCTCTGGCGCCGGATCGCCGCCGTCCTGCGCCGGTTCGAGGCCGGCCTCTACCTCTCCGACCTGCGACTCGCCGGCACCGGTGCCGACCCGGTCGAGGGGATCTTCAACCTGGCGCTGTCGGGGTTCGTGCGCGGACGCGTCCACTCGCACTTCCGCGACGAGGAGGACGCCGCCCGCCGGCTCGTCGACGCCGGCTTCGACCGCGCCCGGCTCCACGACGGCGGCACCCACCCCGCGGCCGGCGGCGGCGATCCCGGCGCCGTCCTGATCCGGGTCGTCGAGGCGCGGCTGCGGTGACGGCCCCGCTCTTCGGGCTCGACCGGGTGTCGCTGCGGCGCGGCGGCGTGCCGGTCCTCGACGGGCTCACGGCCGAGCTGCGGGAGGGCGCCAACGCCGTCGTCGGCCCGTCCGGATCGGGGAAATCGACCCTGCTGCGCCTGCTCGACCGGCTCTCGGACCCCGACTCCGGCTCGGTCCGCTTCCGCGGGACCGACACTCGCGAGATCGACCCGCTGCGGCTCCGCCGCGATGTCGCGCTCGTGCCGCAGCTGCCGGCGCTGCTCGACGGCACCGTCGCCGCCAACATCCGATTCGCCGCCGGCCTCGCCGGCCGCGAGCCGGACGTCGAGCGGCTGCTCGGGCTCGCCGGCCTCGACCCGTCGTTCGCCGACCGCGACGTCGACCGCCTCTCGGTCGGCGAGCAGCAGCGGGCGATGATCGCCCGCGCGCTCGCGCCCGAGCCGGACGTGCTCCTCCTCGACGAGCCGACCTCGGCGCTCGACGAGCAGGCCCGTGACTCGATCGAGCGCACGGTCGCCGAGCTCGGGCGCAGCCTCGGCGTCTCGGTCGTGATCGTCACCCACGACCCGGGCCAGGCCCGCCGGCTCGCCGGCTGGATCGTCGGCATCGAACGCGGCCGCGCCGTCCGCCAGGGCTCCGCCTCCGAGGTCCTCCCTTGAGCGGCGGCGCGATCGAGATCAGCCTCGGCGAGGTGGCCGCGGCGCTCGTCCTCGTCGCGATCGCCGCCGCGATCTCGCGCTGGCGCCGGGCCGGGCTCGAGGCCGGCATCGGGATCGCGGTCGTCCGCAGCTTCGTCCAGCTCACCGCGATCGGGGTCGTGATCACGGCGATCTTCGACAGCGACAGCCTGCTCCTCGTAGTCGCGCTGCTGGCGGTGATGGTCGGCTTCGGCGCGTTCACCGCCCGGACCCGCACCCGGCACGTCCCCGGCTCCCTCGGTCCGCTCCTGATCGCTCTCGCCCTCTCGGCGACGGCGACGCTCGGGCTCGTCCTGGCGCTCGGGATCTTCCCAGCCGAGCCGCGCTACCTGGTCCCCGTCGGCGGCATGGTGATCGGCAACGCGATGACCGCCTCCGCCGTCGCCCTGAACCGGCTCGGCGACGAGATGACCTCGTCCGCGGCCCGGATCGAGGCGACGCTGGCGCTCGGGGCGACGGCCCGGATCGCGGCCGAGCCGATCGTCCGCGGGGCGCTCCGCTCGGGGACGATCGCCCTCGTCGACTCGACGAAGACGACCGGCCTGATCTTCTTTCCGGGCACGATGGTCGGGATGCTGCTCGCCGGCGCCGACCCGACGGACGCGGTGCGGCTCCAGCTCATCCTGCTCTACGTGCTGCTCGGCGCGGTAGCGATCTCGGCCCTCGTCGCGACCACGCTCGCCTACCGCGGCTTCTTCACCTCCGCCCACCAGCTCCGCGACACGGCCGGGCGGCCTGCGGGCAACCGGCGCTAGGACGACCGCCCCGGGGGTCGAGCCGGTCTCGGGCCCGCCCGTGCGCCCGGTGGCGGCTCGTCCGGCCCCGCGCGGGGCGCGGGGATCTTCTAGTCTCCGGCGACCGGTATGGGACCGCGAACGCGAAGCTGGGCCCGGCGCGCGCCGGCGCTGCTGGCGCTCGTCGCGACGGGCTTCGCGCTCTCCGGTTGCGCGTTCCAGCGCCCCGAGGATCCCGTCGTCCTCACCGGCTCGGAGCTTCCGCGCCTGATCGGGGCGCCGCCGGGGAAGATCCTCGCCTACCGATACATCCAGGACCAGTGGCAGCAGGTCCCCGTCCAGGTGGACGAGCGCGCGGTGATCGACTTCGGGACCGTCTACGACGACGATCCCTACGGCGTCCAGGTCCTGACCTACACCGATCCCGGAACGTTCGTCGGCCCCGACCCCGATCCGACCCTGGACGGGAACGACGAGGTCGCCCTGATGGGCATCGACTCCTGGAGCCGGGCGCCCGCCGGCGCCCACCCCCCGAACGTCGTAGCGGGCTCGGGCGAGGAGCTGCGGATCCATGACGCCACCGGCGACCCGATCGACACCTACGTCTATCTCTACAGGCAGACCGGCAACCTCGATCCCGGCGCCGGCCGGAGCTACGTCGACTACGACTTCGGCCTCCTCTCCGGCGACTACAAGGGCACCTACCGCCTCAACGACGGCCCCAACCCCGAGGACTCGACGGTGACGACGAGCTTCTACTCGCGGCATTTCTCCGACCGCTGGACCGGCGACGGGCTGCGGATCACGGCCCCGGGGGCGAGCGGCGTCGACATCCTCGATCGGCACAAGAACCTGTTCGCCCCGGGCTTCTGCGACCGCAGCGAGGACACCTTCAACGACGCCGAGGGCGCGTTCATCGTCAACAAGAGCGGCCCGGTCCGCGCGATCCGCTCCTACATCGGCGCGAACAGCGGGCCGCTGACCGGCCGCCAGCACGTCTTCTACGAGCGCCGCGAGGAGATCACCACGTTCCTCCGCGTCCACGCGATCCCCGCGGTCATGGACTTCTTCGACTACAGCCCCGCCGCGTCCGGGATGACCTACCGCAGTGACGCCGACGGGGACGGGGCCACGATCGACGGCATCCCCGATCAGGTCGACGCCGGCGAGATCGGCTGGGAGACGGTCGACGGCGCCCAGGGCGGGCTCTCGATCGTGCACCGGATCAGCACCGACGTCCCCGGCCTCGACTGGACCTCCTACCATCTCGACGACAGCACGCCGTCGGGCCCGTCGCAGACGCAGTGCACCGGGGACGCCTTCGCCTACGGCTCGAGCGGACCCTGGATCAACGAGGGGATCCCGAACACCGATCCCCGCTCGACCCCCTTCTACTCGCTCACCGACCGCCGAACCCTCTTCTACGAGCTGCCGGGCAAGCCCGACGGGCCGCGGCGCTCGGCCCAGGTCGACAGCCCGCTTCAGGTCTCGGTCGCGCCGCACGACTGACGAACCCCGCGCGCGCCGGGTCCCGCGGGGCGCGCCCGGTCGGCGGCGAGCACGGGTCCCGGGCTCGCGCCGGCTGCCGGCCGGGTGCCCGGGGGATCGGATATGTTCCGCCTGCTCCGGTTGGACTGCTAGGTGGGAGACGCATTGCTTGATCCGAGCTACGATGGCTTTCAGATCGCGGTCGCGGTCGTCTTCGCGCTGATCGCGGTCTCGCTGGCGCTGTTCTTCGCCTTCGCGGCCCGCCAGGCCGGGCGCGAGATGTCCCTCGAGGCCGTGACCGAGGCCGCCTACCGGGCGCGGCCGCTGTGGCTGGCGTTCCTCGCGATCGTGCTCGGCACGATCGTCTGCGTGACCCTGTTCTTCACGCCCTACCGCCCCGACACCGCCGCCGCCAGCGCGACCGTGAAGGTGGTCGGCGGGCAGTTCTACTGGACCATGGACCCGAAGAGCGTGCCCGCCGGCAGCGACGTCATCTTCGAGGTCACCGCGGCCGACGTCAACCACGGCTTCGGCGTCTACAACCCGACGGGACAGCTGATCGGGAACGTCCAGGCGATGCCCGGCTACACGAACGACCTCGAGCTGAGCCTCGACGAGCCCGGGACCTACCTCGTCTCGTGCCTCGAGTTCTGCGGCCTCAAGCATCACGACATGGCGGCCGAGTTCGAGGTGACGGAGGAGTAGATGGAGAGCGCCACGGCCACCGCCCCCGCCACCGGCAGCATCGCCCATCCCGACGGCGAGCGACTGATGGCGCCGCCGGACCGCGAGGCGCGGCTGGTCGGCTGGCTCTGCGCCGGCACCGGGCTGGCGCTGTTCGCGGTGATGGGCCTGCTCGGGCTGACGATGCGGCTCACCCAGGCCGAGGTGCTCGGCGTCTCCGACGAGTGGTTCTACCGGATCATGACCCTGCACGGATCGGGGATGCTCGCCGGAATCCTGCTGGCGTTGATGGGCGGGATCTGGTACGTGCTGAAGTCCGTCGCGGAGCTGAGCTTCACGCGGATGCTGGTCAGCTACGCGGCGATGGTCCTCGGCGCGGTCGTCGTCCTCGTCTCGGTCGTCTTCGGCGGGTTCGGGGCCGGCTGGACGTTCCTCTCGCCGCTGCCGTTCCTCCCGGCCGAGGCCTGGGACACCTGGGCCGCCGCGGCGTACTTCATCGGACTGATGCTGGTCGGCGTCAGCTTCCTCGTCTTCTGCATCGACGTGCTCACGACCCTGACCCGCACCTACGGCGGGCTCTCCGGCGCCCTCGGCGTTCGCTTCCTGCGCGACCGCGACGACAACCCGCCGCCGCCGCAGGTGATCGCCGCCACCGCGGTCACCGCCCAGGGCACGCTGGCGAGCGCGGTCGGGTCGACGATCCTGATCGCGCTGCTCGGCAAGTCGATCGACTCCGGGGTCGAGCTCGACGCGCTCTGGGCGAAGAACCTGACCTACTTCTTCGGCCACTCCTACGCGAACCTGATCATCTACCTCGGAGCGGGGATGATCTACGTGCTGCTGCCGCGCTATGCGGGCCGCCAGTGGAAGACGACGAAGCCGCTCGCCTACGGCTGGCTGGCGACGCTGCTGCTGGTCACGACCGCCTACGGCCATCACCTCTACATGGACTTCGTCCAGCCCGGGGCGGCGTCGGTGATCGCGACCGTCTCCTCATCGGCTGCGGCGCTGCCGGTCGCGGTCGTGACCGTCTACACCGGGGTCATGCTCGTCTGGGGCTCGCGATACCGCTGGACGCTCGCGAGCGTGCTGATCTACCTCGGCTTCGCGGGCTGGACGATCGGCGGCGTCGGGGCCGTGATCGACTCCCTGATCCCGATCAACTTCCGGTTCCACAACACGCTCTGGGTGCCGGCCCACTTCCACACCTACCTGATGCTCGGCGCGGTCTTCTGGGTGATGGCCTTCCTCGTCCACATGCTCGAGCGGGCGGCGGGACGACCGGCCTCGGAGCGGGTCGCGAAGGCCTCGGTCGGCGCGATGGTGCTCGGCGGCTACGGCCTCGTCGGCGCTTGGTACGCGTCCGGGGCGCTCGGCGTGCCGCGCCGCTACTCGGTCCAGCCCGTCGACACCGAGGTCTACAGCGCGGTCGCGAGCGCGTGCGTGGCGCTGTTCGCGGTCGGCTTCCTGCTGGTCCTGTTCGAGGTCGGGCGGCTCGCGCTCGCCGCCCGCGGCGGCGCCGGCCGCGGCTCCGGCGCCGCCGCGCCGCCGCCGATCGCCGGGGCCGCGGCCGCGGCCGGGCCGGCGCCGGCCCGGCCCGCCCTGACCTCGCCCTTGCAGATCGGGACGGTGGTGGCGATCGCGGTCGCGGCCAGCTTCGCCCTGCTCCCGGGGATCTCGGCGGCGACCGAGGGCAACGTGCAGATGCACCACCTCGCCCATGCCGTGCAGTACCTCTACGGGATCGCGCTCGGGATCGCGTTCGGCTCGACGCCGTCGATCTTCCGGCGCCTCGCCCCGCGCTGGACCGGCGCTGCGATCGCGGCCGGGATCATCGGCTCCACGGCGATGCTGCTGGCGATGGTCCCGGCCATCTACGAGCCGCTCCAGGACGACGACGTCCTCCACAGCTTGTACCACGTCGGAGTCGTCGCGCTCGGCGTGATCACCGGATTCGGAGCGGCGTTGCTGGGACCGACCACCGGCAAGCTGCTCGCCGTGCTCTCGGTCGGAATGGGGCTGATGTACGCAGCCGGCGTGACAGGAGGCTAGGAAGTGGACGGGAGACGGTCGGACGAGGGAAGCCGGACGGTGCAGGCGTGGATCTACGGGATCCTCGCCGGGGTCGTGGTGCTGGCCCTGATGGGCATCGCCTACACGGTCGGCTCCAACAGCGGCGGCGACGAGCCCGCCACGACGCAGGCCGAGGCGACGACGACCGACAAGGCGGACGAGACGACTGGCGGGGCGGGAGGCGGTCCCGAGGCGGAGCTCTTCGCCACGAACTGCGGGAGCTGCCACACGCTCGCGGCCGCCGGCACCAGCGGCACCACCGGGCCCGACCTCGACGCCCTGGCCCCGGACGAGGCGCAGGTTCAGGCGGCGATCGAGAACGGCGGCGCCGGCTCCGGCGCGATGCCGGCGAACATCGTCACCGGCACCGACGCGAAGGACATCGCCGCCTACGTGTCCTCGTCGGCCGGGAACTGACCCACCGCGGAGGAGCGCTCCGCTCCGCGTCCGCCCCCTCGGCCGTGCCCCGCGCTCAGGCGACCGCCTCGGAGCCCGCGGAGCGGGCCGCGGCGATCACCTTCTCGGCGAGGTGGGCCGGGACCTCGGCGTGGCGGTCGAACTCGAGCGCGTAGTCGCCGCGGCCGCCCGTGATCGCGCGCAGCGCCGGGGCGTAGTCGAGGACCTCGGCCATCGGCACCTCGGCGACGATCTCGGTCGTCCCGGCGCCGCCCTTGGGCTCCATACCGAGCGGATGGCCACGGCGCGAGTTGAGGTCTCCGATCACGTCGCCGACGCAGTCGTCGGGGCAGGCGATCGTCAGCTTCGCGATCGGCTCCAGCAGCGCCGGCGATGCGTCCGCCATCGCCTCCTTGAAGCCCATCGAGGCGCAGATCTTGAACGCCATCTCGGAGGAGTCGACCGTGTGGTGCTGGCCGTCCACGAGCCGCACGCGGACGTCCTTGATCGGGTAGCCGGCGAGCGTGCCGTGCTGCATCGCCTCCTTCACGCCGGCCTCGACCGCGGGGATGAAGCCGCCCGGGATCACCCCGCCCTTGATCTCGTTGACGAACTCGAGGCCGGTCCCGGGGTCGGCCGGCTCGATCTCGATGTGGCAGTCGGCGAACTGGCCGCGGCCGCCTGACTGCTTCTTGTAGCGGGAGTGGGCCTTGGCCGGCTTGCGGATCGCCTCGACGTAGGGGACGCGCGGCGGGTGCAGCTCGATCTCGGCCCCGTAACGGCTCTTCATCCGCGCGACCACGACCTCGACGTGGATCTGGGTCAGCCCGGCGATGATCTGCTCGCCGGTCTGCGGATCGCGGTGGACGTCGAGCGTCGGATCCTCCTCGCGCAGGCGCCGGATCGCCGTCGCCGCCTTCTCCTCGTCGCCGCGGCTCTTCGGCTCGAACGCGAACGCCATCACCGGGCTCGGCAGCTCGAGCCGCGCAAGCGCCAGGTCGCGCCTGCGATCGCAGAGCAGCTCGCCGGCCCGGGTCTCCTTGAGCTTCGGCACGATCCCGATGTCGCCGGCGCCGAGGTCGTCGACCGCGGTCATCTTCGCCCCCTGTGCCTCCAGGAGCTGGCCGACCCGCTCCTGGGTGTCGCGGGTTACGTTCACGACCTGGGCGTCGGCGGTGAGCGTCCCCGAGAGGACGCGAACCACGTTGAGGCGTCCGGCGAAGGGATCGGCGGTCGTCTTGAAGACATGGACGACGAGATCGTCGCCCTCGTCGGGCTCGATCCCGACCTCGGCGCCGTCGCCGTCGAGCAGGGTCCGGGCGCCGCGCATCGCCGGCGAGGGCAGGTCCTCGACGAGCGCCTCGAGCAGCCGGCCGGTGCCGAGGTTGCGGGTGGCGATCCCGCAGGTGACCGGGAACAGGTGGCCCTCGGTGACGCCGCGCTTGAGCGCCGTGACGATCTCCGAGTGGGAGATCTCCGCGCCCTCGAGGTAGTGCTCCATCAGCTCGTCGGAGTTCTCGGCCACCTCGTCCATGAGCTTGTCGCGGTACTGCTCGGCGAGCTCGACCATCTCCTCGGGGATCTCCGCCTCGACCGTGCCGCCGCGCTCGGCGCTCTCGTGCAGGAAGGCCTTCATGTCGATCAGGTCGACGATCCCCCGCACCTCGTGCTCGGTGCCGATCGGGATCTCGGTCGCGACGACGTGGGGACCGAACGCCGCCTTCAGCGAATCGAGGGCCGCGAAGAAGTCGGCCCGCTCGCGATCGAGCATGTTGACGAAGACGAGGCGCGGCAGCTCCGCTTCGGCCGCCCGCTGCCAGAGCCGGTCGGTTCCGACCTCGACCCCGGCCACGGCGTTGACGACGACCACCGCCGCGTCGGCCACCGACAGCGCCGCGGCCGCCTCGGCGACGAAGCTCGGCTCCCCGGGAGCGTCGATCACGTTCAGCTTGCGGTCGTCGTGCTCGAAGGTCACGACGGCGGCATCGATCGACATCCCCCGCGCCTTCTCGTCCTCGGCGGAGTCGGTGACGGTGCTGCCGTCGTCGGCCCGCCCGAGCCGGTTGGTGACCCCCGCCTCGAACAGCATCGCCTCGCAGACCGAGGTCTTGCCACAGCCGCGATGTCCGACCAGAGCTACGTTCCGAATCCGGTCAGCCGACTTGTGCGACATGGCCGCGAGCCTATAGCAGCCGCAACCTCCGGGCGCGCCCTCCCGCCGGCGGCACGGGCGCCGCAGGGCGGCTGTACCTTCCACGCATGGGCGAGGTGCGGGTCTCAGAGCACGGCGGCGGCGTCGCCCTCGCGACGATCGCCAACCCCCCGCATGCGCTGATGGACGAGGAGATCGTCATCGGCCTCGAGGCGCTCGCGGAGCGCGCCGAGTCGGACCCCGAGCTGACGGCCGTGGTCATCACCGGCGCCCACCCGGAGCGGTTCGTCGCCCACTACGACGTCGCCGAGCTGCTCGACGGATCCCGCCGATCTCCGTCGGTGACCCCGGCGGTCGCGCGCGCCTCGCTCGGCGCCGTCGGCACCGTCCGCCGCGTCCCCGGCGGCCGCGAGGCGCTCGCGCGGACGCCGGCGGCGGGGCTCTCGGCGGCGGAGCGCTTCGGCGAGATCCTCCTCCGCTTCAACACCTGCGGCGCCGTCCTCGTCGCCGCCGTCAACGGCTCGGCGATGGGCGGCGGCTGCGAGCTCGCGCTCGCCTGCGACTTCCGTCTGATGGCGGCGGGACCGCACGTGATCGGCCAGCCCGAGATCCTGCTCGGCTTCCCCCCGGGCGGGGGCGGCACCCAGCGGCTGGCGCGGATGCTCGGTACGAGCGCGGCGCTCGGGATCTGCATCGACGGCGGTCCGCTCGACCCCGGGAGCGCCGCGGAGATCGGGCTCGTCGACGACGTCGTCGCGGCCGAGGAGCTGCTCGAGCGCGCGCTCGAGCTCGCCGCGCGGCTGGGAAGCCGGCCGAAGGCGGCGATCGCCGCCGTCAAGCGGGCGGTCCACCTCGGCGGCTCCCAACCGCTCCCCGCCGGCCTCCGGCTCGAGCGGGCCGAGTTCATGGCCGCGCTGACGAGCAAGCCGGCGGAGCGGGCGATGGCCGCCTACGTCGAGCGGCTCGAGCGAACCGGCGAGCTGCCGTGCTACGACCGCGACGCGCTCCAGCGGGCGCTCGAGCGCGGCCGCTTCGGCTGAGGCCGGCCGGCGCCGGGATCGGCGATCGGGCCGGGAGGCGCCGGCTCAGGGCCGGGCCGACCGCGGCGGGGAGGCCTCGACCGCCGGCAGGTCGAAGCTGACGGTCGTCCCGCTCCGGGCTGGACCGGGATCGAGCCGGAGCCGCCCCCCGTGCGCCTCGACGATCCGCCGGCAGACCTCGAGGCCGACCCCGGGCCGCGCTCCGCCCGCCGTCCGCTCCCGCGGGCCGTCAGAGGAGGGGGAGGCGGCGCCGCGGTCGATGCCGATCCCGTTGTCGGCGATCTCGAAGCGCCAGCGGCGCCCCTGGCGCCTGGTGCCGATCCTGACCCGCGGTGGCCGGGACCGGTCGCGGAACCTGATCGCGTTCGCGAGGACGTTCTGAAACAGCCGCACGAGCTCCGACCGCTCGCCCGACACCGCGGGCAGCGGCTCCGCGTTGACCGCCACGCCGGCAAGCTCCCGGCTCGCCCGGAGGTTGGCGAGGGCTTCGTCGAGCACCGCGTTCGCATCGACCGGGTGCCGGGGCCCGGCGCCGTCGCGGCGCTCGGCCGTCCGCAGGGCTCCCTCGATCAGCGCCTGGCCGCGCTCGACCCCGGCCCGGATCCCGTCGAGCTGGCGCCGCACCGGCTCCTCGATCCCGGGACCGAGCGCGTCCTCGAGGGCCTCGGAGAAGAACGCGATCGTTCCCAGGCCCTCGGAGAGGTCGTGCGCGAGCGCCTCCCCGAACGCCTCGAGCTCCGAGTTCGCGCCCTCCAGCCGCTCGATCCGGCGCAGGAGATCGGCGTTCGCGGCGCTCAGCGTCGCGGCGCGATCGGCGGCGCGCCGCGCCGGCGCCCCCGCCGCCCGGCGGTCGACCGGCCGCTGAACGCTACCGCTCCTCGCCTCCGTGTCGCTCACGGGTCCATCCCCTTGGGTCCGCCCCTCCGGCCCATCCTCCATCCTGAAGGGCCACGACAGGGTATCCGGACGACGTCGGCGGGGCGCCGATCCCCGCGACGGGGGAGGAGCGATGCAGCTCTCAAGCCGGCGGGCGCGGCTCCCGATCGCTCCCGTGTGGACATCCGGGCCTCGAACGCGACCGGAAGCGGCCGGCGATGAGCGTGCGCGTGCTGGTCGTCGATGACTTCGCGCTGATGCGCGACGGGATCGCCGCGGCGCTCGAGGTCGACCCGAGGATCGAGATCGTCGGGCTCGCCGCCGACGGGACCGAGGGATTCGAGCTGACGCGCGAGCTCGCGCCCGACGTCGTGGTGCTCGACCTGCGGATGTCGGAGCGGGGCGGGCTCGAGACCCTCGAGCTCTGCTCCGAGCACGCCCCCGCGACGAAGGTGCTGATCCTGACCGCGAACGAGAACCCGAGCAACCTCGACGCGGCGATGGCCGCGGGCGCCGCGGGGTATCTGACGAAGGGGGTCGACCCGGGCGAGCTGCGCGAGGCGGTGGTCGCGGTGCACCGCGGCGAGAGGGTGCTGGCTCCCGCGCTTGCAGGGCGCTCGCGCCCGGGCGCCGGCGCTCCTGGGGAGCTGACCGCGCGCGAGCGGCGGATCCTGCGCCTGTTGAGCCGGGGGATGACCGACAGGGAGATCGCCGCGGAGCTGTTCGTCGGGGTGCGGACCGTCCAGTACGATCTCTCGAGTGTCCGCAGGAAGACGGGCATCGCGAGCCGATCGGAGCTCTCCCGCTGGGCGGTCATCCACGCGCTCGACTGACGCGGAGGTCTCCGCGGGGGGCCTGTCCGGCTGATGGAGACCACCGTCGTCATCGTCGACGACTTCCCGCTGGCGCGGGCGGGGATCGCGGCCGCGCTCGGCGCCGATCCGGGGATCAGCGTGATCGGCGAGGCCGGCGCCGCCGCCGAGGCGATCGAGCGCGTCCATGAGCTCGGGCCCGACGTGGTGCTGCTCGATCTGCGGTTGGGGGACGGCGGGGGGCCGGAGCTCGTCGGTGCCCTGCTCGCGGCGGCGCCGGCGGCCGCCGTGCTCGTGCTCACCGCGATCGAGAAGGTCGGCACGATGCGGGAGGTCAGGGAGGCCGGCGCCGCCGGCTGCCTCAGCAAGCGCATCGCCGCTCGGGACCTGCGCGGCGCGGTCCTGACCGTGGCCGGGGGCGGCACCGCCTTCGACCCCGGCGAGCCGGCAGGCGGCCCTCCCGAAGCCGCTTCCGAGGGGACGCCGGAGGCCGCCGAGCTTCTCACCGCCCGCCAGCTGGAGGTGCTGGCGCTGGTCGCCGAGGGCGCATCCGACGCCGAGGTCGCCGCGCGGCTGTCGCTCTCGCCCCGGACCGTGCAGAGCCACCTGGCGGCGATCCGCGCACGGACGGGGATGCGGCGGCGGCCGCAGCTCGCCAGCTGGGCGGTCAAGCACGCGCCGTAGCCGCGGCGCGGTGACCGCGGCGACCTACGGGGGCGCGTCGATCTCGACCCGCAGCGGGGCGAACTCGCTCAGGTTGAGGGCGCGGTCGACGACGATCGCCTGAACGTCCCAGACGCCCTCGCCGGAGATGTCGAACGGGCCGGTGTAGAAGTGGCCGTTGTAGCTGGTCCCGGGGCCGGGGTCGGTGTCGCGGATGTAGGCCATCCAGCCGGGGGTCTCGGGCACGCCGGAGGCGTCGGGGCCGCCGGGGTCGTTGCCGGAGATCGTGCAGCTGACCGGCGAGGTCGGCGACGGCGCCGGCGCCGGCGGGCAGGAGATCGAGGCGACCGGCGCGACCGTGTCGACCTTGAAGCTGCGGCTGGCCGGGGTCGGGTCCGCGTTGCCGGCGCCGTCCCTTGCGCGGACGGCGAAGGTGTGATCGCCGTCGGCCAGCGGGTCGAGGGTCTCGGGCGAGCCGCAGGGCTCGAAGCCGCCGTTGTCGATCTCGCACTCGAAGCTCGCGCCGGGGTCGTCGGAGGAGAAGGCGAAGGTCGGGGTCGGATCGTTGGTCGGACCGGTCGGTCCCGCGTCGATCGCGGTGTCGGGCGGGGTGGCGGCGCACTCGACCGTGACCGAGACGGCCGCCGTCGAGCCGCCGTTGAGCGTGTAGCCGAAGCTCGCGGGCGGATCGCCGGGGGAGCTGTTGCAGTAGCCGGGGTCGGGCTCGTAGGTGAGGCCCTTGCCGTCGGGGTCTACCAGGATGGTGCCGTGGGCGCTGCCCGGGACGGACGCCACGATGAAGATCTCGAACGGGCCGCCGTCGGGATCGGTGTCGTTGGCGAGGACGTCGATCGGGGTCGGGCCGGCGTCCTGGGCGACCGTCACCTCGTCGTCGACCGCGGTCGGGGCGATGTCCTCCGACCCGCTGATCGCGACCTCCTCGAGCACGGGACTGCGAGCCGGATCGCCGCTGGTCAGGGTCGCCCGGTACTGCACGTAGCGGCTGTTGCCGGGGATCTCGCCGCCGCTCGCGACCGGGGTGAACCCGCTCCAGCTCCCGTCCGGCGTCGCGGTGTCCCCGGTGCGGACGCTGAGCTCGACGCCGGTGCCGGCGGGAGCGTCGGCGACCCAGCTCAGGGCACCCCAGTCGGTGGCCTGTCCGGCGTCGAGGATCCGCGAGTCGAAGCTGCCGGACCCCGGATAGGGGCCCATCCGCAGCCAGCCGAGCGCGAGCTCGGGACCGCCCGAGCCGAGGTCGCTCAACGTCGGCCGCAGATCGACGCCGAAGCTGCCGGAGTGCGTCGCGACCAGGCCGCCGTCGACGTAGTAGCGGACCTCGCCGGCGTCCCACTCGATCCGGTAGCGGTGCGAGACGTCCGGGGTGACCCCCGGAACCGTGAGGCTGCTCTCCCCGGCGCCGAAGTTCGTTCGTGCCCGCACCTCGTTGCTCGTGCTCCCGGTGCTGAACATCGCGTAGAGGTCGCTCTGGAAGCTGTCGGCGGTCAGGCCGGCGTGCTGGAAGGGGGCCGCGCCGAGCGCCCCCTCGAACTCGAGGACGCGGCCGGGGCCGAACGTCGCGTCGGTGCTCGCGAAGGCGCCGTCGACGTGGATGCTGCCGCCGGCGAGCGTGGCGGACCCGCCGGTCCACGGCGCGCCGTTCCCGCTCGACCAGCCGGCCGGCAGCCCGGGGCCGCCCCGGAACTCCTCGCCGACCGCGGGTCTGAGCGTGACCTCGCCGCCCGCCTCATCCGCGACGTAGGCTCCGGAGCCGGGATCGCCGGCGGAGAAGTCCGCCGCCGTCGTGTCGACCAGCCCGACCGGCGGGCCGCCGACCGTGAACTTCCAGCCGTCGTCGGCCCCGAGCGGGTTGCCGGCAGCGTCCTCGATCGAGCCGGCCACCGTGACGTCGTAGGTGGCCTCGGCGTCGAGGTCCGCATCCGGGTCGAGGGTCACCGTGCTGCCCTCCGCATCGACGGCCGCGGGGACGTCGGCGCCGCTGCCCCGCCTGCGCAGGCGCACGCTCGAGCCGTCGACCGTCGCCGGGTCGATCACCTCGCTGAAGCCGACGACGACGTCGGAGCCGGCCGCGACCCCGGTGGCGTCGGGCGCCGGGCTGCGCTCGGTGACGCTCGGCGGCGTCGCGTCGGGAGCGTGGACGTATCCGATCGAGACCCGGGCGAGCGCCGCGGTCACGCCGGGATCGCTGCTGGTCAGCCGCGCCCGGTACTGCAGGTAGCGAGACTCGCCGGGGACGTCGTCGCCGCTCGACGCGATCGGGTCGAACCCGCTCCAGGTCCCGTCCGGGGTCGGGGTGTCGCCGGTGCGGACGCTGATCTCGATCCCGGTGCCGGCGGGCGTGACGGCGTCCCAGGCGAGCGCGCCCCAACCGGCGTTCCCACCGGCGTCGAGGACCCGCGAGTCGAAGCTGCCCTCCGCCGGATAGGGACCGACCCGCAACCAATCGAGCCCGAGCTCGGGACCGCCCGGGTCGAGGTCGCTCGTCAGCGCCCGCATCGCCTGGACGAAGCCGACCGAGTGGGTGGCGACGAGGGCGTCGTCGACGAAGAACCGGACCTCGCCCGGGTCCCACTCGATCCGGTACCGATGCCGGGAGCCGAGCAGGTCCGCGGGCAGCGGCGTGTCGGTCGCGGTCGTCCCGTTGTGGGTGCGGGCGTAGAGCTGCCCGTCGGCCTTCGTGCCGAACGCCGCCCAGGGCGGCGCGTTCAGGTCGACGGCGAACCCGGCGGTCTGGAACGGGGTCGCGGCGAACGTCGCGGCGAGCTCCAGCGAGCGAGCCGACCCGTAGGTGGAATCCGTGCCGGCGCTGGCACCGTCGACGTGGAGCCCGCCGCCGGAGACGGCGGCGCCGCCGCCGGGCGACCACGGGGCGCTCGACCAGCCCGCCGGCAGCGAGGCGCCCTCGAACTCCGCTCCCTCCGCCGGCCTCAGCGTGACCTCGCCGTCGTCGCTCCGCGCCACGTACGCATCGGCCCCGACCGTGCCGGCGCCGAAGTCCGAGCCGGTCGTGTCGATCAGCGAGAGCCCGGCGGTGGTGAACGTCCAGGAGTCGTCGGCGCCGAGCGGATTGCCGCTCTGGTCCTCGACCGAGCCGGCGACCGTGACCTCGTAGGTGGCGCCCGGCTCGAGGTCGGCATCCGGGTCCAGCGTCGTCGTCGCGCCCGCGTAGGCGACCGTCGCCGCGACGTCGGCGCCGCCGCCCTGCTCGCGCAGGCGGACGGTGCTCCCGTCGAACGTCGCCGGGTTCATCGGCTCGCTGAAGCCGACCTCGACGGTGGCGGCGCGGTCGACCCCGGCCGCGCCCGGCGCCGGCGTCCGCGTCGTGATCGTCGGGGCCGTCGTATCGCCGCTTGGGGCGTACGTGGCGCTGACCTCGCTCAGGCTCGGCGAGCGCATCCCGTCGCCGGCCTCGAGGACCGCCCGGTACTGCAGATAGCGCGAGTGGCCGCCGATCGCCCCGCCCGGGGCCGCGACCGGGGCGAACGCGCTCCAGCCGGCATCGGGCGTCGGCGTGCTCCCGGTGCGGACCTGAAGCGCGACGCTGGTCCCGGCCGGGGTGTCGGCCGTCCAGTTGAGCGCCTGCCAGTTGACCGCCTCACCGGCGTCGAGGATGCGCGAGTCGAAGCTCGACGACGGCGGGAACGGGCTCATCCGGATCCAGTCGACCGACAGGGCCGGGCCGCCGGCGTTGAAGTCGCTCGCGGCCGGGCTCAGATCCGGGCCGAAGGCCGCCGTGTGGGTCGCGACGAGGCCTCCGTCGACGTAGTAGCGGACCTCGCCGGGCCCCCACTCGATCCGGTAGCGGTGCTCGGAGCCGACGAGCGCGCCGGGGATCGGCGTATCGACGCTGCCCGATCCCGTGTTGGTGCGGGCGTAGAGCTGATCGCTCGCGTTGTTGGTGCTGAACAGCGCCCAGGCGCTGGTGAAGCCGTCGGTCAGCCCGACGTGCTCGAAGGGCGCCGCGCCGAAGCTGGCGCTGAACTCGAGCGAGCGGCCGGGGCCGAAGCTCGCGCCGGTCGCGGCGTAGGCCCCATCGACGGCGAGCCTGCCGCCCGCGACGATCGCGCTGCCGCCCGCGCCGCCGCCCTGGGACTCCCACGTCGTCCCCGACCAGCCGCCCGGCAGCGCCGGGCCGCCCGCGAACTCGGCGCCGACGGCGGGCTCGAGCATCACCTCGCCGTCCCCGGACGCGGCGACGTAGCCGTCCGCGTCGGTCGTCCCGGCGGAGAAGTCGGCCACGGTCGTGTCGGTGAGCGTCGCCGCCGGGGTCGTGAAGCTCCGCGGCGGCTGGGCCCCGCCGGGCTCGGTCGTCGCGTTCGCGGAAGCGTCCGCCGAGGTCACGCGGTAGTAGTAGGTGGTGCTCGGATCGAGCCCGCTGAGCCCGACGCTGTGGGAGGTGCCCATCCCCGGATCGCTCGCGGTCGAGCCCAGCGACCCGGGACTGGTCCCGTAGTCGACCCGTGAGTCCGACGGCTCGTCGGTGTCCCAGCTGATCGTCGCCGTCTCGGGACCGAGGTCCTCGGCGACGTTGGAGATCGCCGGGCCCGCCTGATCGGGCTCGTAGGTCGCCGCGTAATCGCCGGGCGCGGCGTCGATGAACGCGTACCGCTCCCCCTTTACCGTCCGCACCGTCGTCGCGACCGACTCCTCGTTCCGCGTCACGCCGGTCAGCGTGCCCGCCGCCGATTCGGCGGGCACCATCGCCCGCAGCCCGTTCGCACCCGAGCCGACCTCGATCGTGAACCGGAGCCGGCTTCCGTTCCAGCCGATCCCGTTGAAGGCGGAGCCGTTGCGCCCGTCGAGCCAGCGCAGCATCTGCGCGCTCGAGACGACCGGGACGTCGCGCGCCTGCGCCGAGGCGACGATCGCGTCGGAGCCGGCGGAGGAGGCGGAGTCGGTGTGCATGTTGGCGACGAAGGCGCCGTAGTAGCCCTCGGTCCCGAGCGCGCGGTCGAGCAGCGCGTCGGCGGTGAACGGGTAGGACTGGCCCGACTCGTCGGTCATCTGCGTCGGCGCCTGGTAGACGTCGATCATCGAGCCGTCCGTGTCGGCGAACCTCATCGGCATCCCCGATCCCGTGAACAGACCCGGCGTGTCGTCGACCCAGCTCGGCGGCCAGAAGTAGTAGTTGGTGTCGAGGCGGATGCCGTGGTCGAGCTCGGCCTTCGGCACCGAGGCCCAGTCGCTCCAGGCGATGCAGTGGGTGCGGCTCGTCGCGGGAGCGCCGACGTCCGGATACCGGGCCGCGAACTGGCCGAGCTGGTCGGTCAGGTCCTGCTCGAGCGAGAGCGGCGTGAAGTCCGCGCAGCCCGTGCTCAGGTGCATCGCCACCTCGAAGCCATCGGCCTCGTATCCCGCCGCCTGGGCGTTCGTCAGCGGCGAGCCCGGGAAGACGTAGGAGGTCGAGCGGATGCACTCCCAGTCGGCGACCGCGCAGCCGGCCGGGCTCAGCTCCCCGTACTGGTCGAAGCGGCCCGCGGTGCCGCCGCCGGCGTGGTCGTCGCCGGTCATCACGACGACCGCCTTCTCGCCTCGCGGGAAGTACCAGAAGCGCGGCAGCGGCATCCGGTCGGCGTTCATCTCGCCGATCAGGTTGGCCAGCAGCCGCTGCTGCTCGTCGGCCTGCGGGATCGCGATCCTGTCGCGGTCGACCCAGTCCGGCTGGGGATCGCCGGCCGCGTCGCCGAAGAACAGGTTGTCGGCGCGGATCGGGCCGGCCTGGCCGTCCCGCGACTGCCCGGCCCAGACCGGGTTGCCCTGGCGCGTGTAGACGACCGAGCGCGCCAGGTCGTAGGTGAAGGCCGCGGCCTGGCCGCCGTTCGGGCCGACGCTCCGCAACGTCACCGCCGGGCTCGAGGTCGGGGTCGTCGCGTCCGAGTAGAGGGTGGCGATCGTGGCCGTGTCGCTCGCCGTGTAGAGATCGGCGGCCCCGTGGTACTGGATCGTCCCGTCGACGATCCCGGCTCCCGGTCCCGAGCCCGTGTTGACGTCGAGGTAGCCCTCCGCCAGGGGCGCGCCCGCGGGGGTGACCCCGAGCAGGCCCGCGAGCTCGGCGTCGGGACGCATCGCGACCAGGTTGCCGCCGCCCGTCACCCAGTCGCTCAGCGTCTGTGCCTGCACCGCGGTCAGGTCGGCCTCGCCGAGGACGACGACGTCGTAGCCGTCGAGCGTCGAGGCGTCGATCGCGCCGAGGTCGGCGACCGCGAACTCGTTCAGCCCCTCCGCCCGCAGGATCTCGGCGTAATAGCGGCCGAACGGGTTCGAGCCGTCGGCGACGACGAGGATCGGCCCGCCCGGCCCCTCGTCGGGCGGAGGTGGCGGCGGCGCGGCCGTCGTGAACGTCCAGGAGTGGTCGCCGCCGCGCGGGTTGCCGGCGGCATCGGTGACGCCCCCGGGGCCGCCCTTGACGGTGGCCGTGTAGGCCGTCGAGTGGGCGAGCTCGGCGCCGGGGTCGAGGGTCGCCGTCCTCGTCGCCGGCGAGTAGCTGACCGCGGCGGGGACGACGGCGTTGGCAGCGTCGCGCAGCTCGAAGCTGGCCTCGTCGATCGTCCCCGCGTCCATCGCCTCGTTGAACGTCGCGGTGACGTCGGTGGAGGTGCCGACGCCCGAAGCGCCCGGCGCCGGCGTGACCAGGCTGATCTCGGGCGGCGTCGTGTCGGGGCCGGTGTCGTCGTCGAAGACGACGTCGACCCAGTAGTTGGTCGCGTTGAAGGTGCTCGTCGGGAAGACCCCGGCCGGGCCGTACGCGTAGACGCCGTTGGCGCCGTCGACGCCGTCGGCGAGCGCGTGCAGCGGCGGGGCGTCGACTCCCTGGCCGGCGAAGGCACCGCCGGTGGCCGCGTAGTTGCCGCTGGGGGCGTGGTAGGAGGCGACGTAGGTGGTGTCGGCCTCGATCGCGACGGGGACGTCGAGCTCGGCCTCCTGCCAGCCGGTCGCGCTCTCGCCGGTGAACGTCGCCTGGGCCAGCAGGGCGCCCGACGCCGACCAGAGGTGTCCGACGTGGGTGCCGGTGTTGGCTGCGCCCTTGTAGAAGCGGATGCCG
Organism: Actinomycetes bacterium; assembly: GCA_016861045.1. Classification (GTDB taxonomy): domain Bacteria; phylum Actinomycetota; class Thermoleophilia; order Solirubrobacterales; family 70-9; genus RHKX01. Next base: position 42,754 of record BOKP01000002.1, read on the forward strand.
GTGATCTCGCCGGCGATGTCGGAGCGGAACTTGACGCCGAGCTCGACCGCGTTGGCGTCGCTGGCGACGGGCGGCGTCGCCGAGTCGCTCCAGATCGAGCAGGGGCAGCTCGCCGGCACCACGTCGACCGTCGTCCCGGGTCCGGGCGCCTCGATGTTGCCGCTGTCGTCGACTGCGCGGGTCCGGATCGTCGCCGGGCCCGTCGCCTGCGGAGTCCACGAGTAGCTCCAGCTCCCGCGCCCGTCGGCCGGTCGCCAGGTCGAGCCGCCGTCGACCGAGACCTCGACGCCGCCGACCTCTCCCCCGCCCGCGTCCGATGCCGTGCCGCTGATCGTCGTCTGCCGGCCGGCCGGGAGATCGGCGCCGGCGCTCGGGCTCGTGAGCTGCGAGCCCGGGGCGGTCGCATCGGTCGAGGCGCTCGCCACGGCGAGGCCCGGCTGCAGGGTGTCGGGCTGGGCGCCCATGTCGGCGAGCAGGTTCACGGTCGCCTGCTGCATCCGCGGGTCCGGCGACGTGGCGCCGCGGTCGTGGTTGCCGTCGAGCCCCCACGACCACTGGATCGTGCCGGCGCCGAAGACGAGCGCGCCGCTTTCGGCGCGGTAGAGCGTCAGGTGGTGGGTAGCGGTTCCGGGCGCGTAGGTCGAGCCGTTGTCCTGCAGCACCTCGACCCCGGGGCGGACCGCCGTCGAGAGCCGGATCAGGCCGGGCGGGCGCGAGCCGTTGTCGAGGTCCTCGTCCCACTCGTAGCCGAGCGTGCTCTCGCCGAGGGTCGCGCTCTGCCCCGGAGCGAGCGAGCCGAGGCTCGTGTCACGCCAGAGCCGCAGCTTGCCCTCGGCCGCCTGCACCTCGATCTCCGAGGTGCCGGAGTTGACCATGAAGATCGTGCCGGTCAGGGCGTTCTCCGGCTGCGGGCCCTCGGGGTTGAACGGGCGCCCGTCACGCCAGGTGCCGGTCCAGGTCGGGGTCGGGTCGATCTTCGCGCCGGCGTGGGTCTCCTTGTAGGAGACGAGGGTGCGGTGCGGGGTGCCGGTGCCGTCGATGCTCTGCTCCCACCGGGTCTTCCAGAACGACTCGTTGCCGCTGAAGAAGGCGAGGTCGACGCCGGCGTCGCGTGCCGCGGTCACGTTCGCGCGCTGCCCCGCCGACCAGTACTCGTCGTGGCCGACGGACAGATACGCCTCGTGCTCGAGGATCTCGCCGCCGTAGCGGTCGGCGTCGACGCCGGTGAAGTAGCTGACGTCGTAGCCGTTGCGCTCGAGCCAGCGCACCATCGGGTACTCGGCGTTGAACGGGGAGTCCTCCGGGGTCGGGCCCCGCGTCGTGAACGGGCGGTTGTAGCTGACCTTGTAGGCGCGGCCGGCGGGCGAGCCGGTGTAGAGGCTGTTCCCGCCGTAGCTGTTGTAGGCCTGCCAGGTCGTGTCGGCGGTCTGGAACAGCAGGTCGGAGCCGCCGGCGTCGTCACGGACGACGAAGTAGACGTGGCTCGAGCCGGCGGTCGCGTCCTCGCGGACGAGCTTGGCGAAGTAGACCCCCGAGACGGCGTCGACGGGCACGTCCCAGGAGGCGGAGACGGCCCAGTTGCCGCAGTCGACGAGGCCGGTCCCGGGGTCGCTCAGGCAGGCGGGCTGGCCCTGCGGCAGCGTCGCGGACGGCTCGACGGAGGCGACCTGCCGCGCTCCGTCGCCCCCGTAGTACCCCATCCTGTAGATGTCGAGCCGGTAGTCGTCGGCGTCGGTGTCGACCTTGAAGTCGACCGTCTCGCCGATGTCGACGCTGATGTCGGTCGCGAAGCCCTGGATGCTCGCCGAGCCGGCGCCGCTGACGTCCCACTCGCTCGGCGGGCTGCCGGGCTTGGAGTTCTCGCAGACGATCTCGTTCGCGACCGGCTCGTCGCAGGGCGCGGCCTCGGCGGTTGCCGCGATCGCGCCGAAGGCGGCGAGGAGCGTGACGGCGAGCAGCAGGCCCCGGGCGAGGGCCGCGGCCGACGACCGCCGTCCCACGTTGGAGCCTCCCCCGGACATACCCCGCAATTACCGGCGATCTCAGCCGCTCGCGCATGGGTATTTCGCGCAATCCCAGATCGCGCCATGCCCGCGGACGCCCGCCCCCGCTCGCGGGGGCCGACGCCGCACGCTCGCCGTCCTCCGGCCCGCCGCCCACGGCGGGCCGGGACCCTGATCGCCCTACTCGAGGGAGCGGATCAGCTTCTTGTTGACGAACTCGTCCATCCCGTAGGGGCCGAGCTCGCGGCCGAAGCCGGAGCGCTTGACGCCGCCGAACGGGAGCTCGGCGCCGTCGAGGAGGACGCCGTTGATGAAGACCATCCCGGTGTCGAGATGGTTCGCCACCCGGTCCGCCTGCTCGGGATCATCGGTGAACACGTAGGAGCCGAGCCCGAACGGGGTGTCGTTGGCGAGCTCGATCGCCTCCTGCTCGGAGCCGACCCGGTAGACGCTCGCCACCGGCCCGAAGAACTCCTCCCGATAGGCGTCGTTGTCCGGCGTGATCCCGGTCAGCACGGTCGCGTGGAAGAAGTTCCCGTCGCGGCCGCCCTCGAGCGCGATCTCGGCGCCCTGGGCCTTCGCCCGCTCGAGCTGGTCCTGGAGGCGCTCGGAGGCGATATCCGACGAGAGCGGCCCCATCGCGGGGTCGTCGGTCGGGTTCCCGGGCTCCATCGACGCCATCTTCTCCGTCAGCTTCGCGAGGAAGTCCTCGTAGAGCTCATCGGCGACGATGAACCGCTTCGCCGCGTTGCAGGACTGGCCCGTGTTGTCGAGGCGAGCGTTGGTGGCCGCCTCCACGACCGCGTCGAGGTCCCTGGTGGCGAGCAGGATGAACGGGTCCGAGCCACCCATCTCGAGCACGACCTTCTTCAGGTTGCGCCCGGCGACCTCGGCCACGGCGGAGCCCGCCCGCTCGGAGCCCGTCACCGAGACGCCGCGGACCCGCGGATCGGCGATCGCGGTGGCGATCTGCTCGTTCGAGGCGAGGATCGTCTGGTAGGCGCCCGCCGGGAACCCGGCCTCGTCGTAGATCGCCTGGATCGCCTCCGCCGACTCCGGGCACTGCGGCGCCGGCTTCAGCAGGATCGTGTTGCCGACGATCAGGTTCGGCCCGGCGAAGCGCGCAACCTGGTAGTAGGGGAAGTTCCAAGGCATGATCCCGATCAGCGGTCCCATCGCGCTCTTGCGGATCACCGCCTTGCCCTCGCCCGCGAGCAGGTCGATCGGCTCGTCGGCGAGGAGCTCCTCCGCCCGCTCGGCGTAGTAGCCGTAGATGTCGCCGCAGAAATCGACCTCGCCGAGGGCCTGCTCGGTCGGCTTGCCCATCTCGCGCACCGCGACCTCGGCCAGCGCCTCGCGCCGCTCGATGTGCAGGTCGGCCACCCTCTGGACCAGCGCCGCGCGCTCCGCCACCGTCGTCGACAGCGACCACTCGCGGTGCGTCTCCCAGGCCTTCCCGATCGCCGCGTCGAGGTCGGAGTCGGTGATGTCGTCGTACTCCCTGCCCTTCTCCCCGGTTGCCGGGTTCACGACCGCGTAGTTGCCCATTTCGTTCCTCTCCTAGTGCCGAGCGTGTATCGCGCTTGTTGCGGGGTCCGGATGCAGGCTACCCGCTCGCGGCCGCCGGGCGAAGCCCGACTTGCGGTCGAACCCGGAGGGGCGCCCCGATGCCCGGCGACCGGGCCCGGCCCGGTGCCGGGGCGCTCGCCGGCCGCTCTCGGCAGGCCCCTTTCGGCTGTACTTAGGCTACCAAAGCGATTTTGCGGATTTCCGCATGCCAAGCGCGAAACCGGACCGCGACCACTGCCGGTAGGCTCTTAGGTAACCTGAGCATCGGGTCTCGCCCGCCTTCACCGTGGCCACCCACGCGCCCCAGCGACAGGACTTCGGCCGGCTCCTCGCCCGGCTGACGCGGCTGCACCAGCGCGAGCTCGCGGCGCGGCTGGCCGCCGCCGGGCTCGCCGAGCCGCGGGCGGCGCACGCTGCGATCACCGCGGAGATCGATGCGAACGGCTCGCGGCTCAGCGAGCTCGCCGCGCGGGCGCGGATGACGTTGCCGGCGACGGCGGAGCTGGTCGACGACCTCGAGCGGCTCGGGATCGTCGAGCGCCGGCCCGACCCGCGCGACGGCCGGGCGAAGCTGATCGTCCTCACCGGACCGGGCCGGGAGGCGGCGCGCATCGCCGGTCGGACGATCGGCCTGATCGAGGCCGAGTATGCGCAGCGGGTCGGGCCGAACCGCTTCGAGGCGGCCGCCCGGGCCCTCGACGACCTCCTCCGCTCGCTCGACCGCGGCGATCGCTGACGGCCGCCGCCCGCGCGGCGACCCGGCCGCGGCCGCCGCCCGGGCCGGCCTCACGCGCCGGCGCAGGCGCGGACCGGGGCCGCCGCCGAGACGCGCCACGGGTCCGCGACCCCGTCGGCGGGCGGCGCCAGGGTCATCGCCTCGCCCGGCGGCAGGGTGCCGACGGCGACGCCCGGCGGGTCGGCGAAGCGGGCGACGCTGACGGCGGCGGGTTGACCGGACTCGAGGGTGAGGGCCTGCCCCGGCGCGAGCTCGAGCGACCCGGCCCCGCCCGGCCCGGGACCGAGATCGAGGCAGCCCCGGCGTGGAACGTCGCCGGCCGCCGGGGCCAGCGCCAACCCCAGGGCGCCGACCAGGCTCTCGTCGGTGAGCTCCCGAAGCGGCGCCGGGAGCGCGCGGACCTCCGCCGGCGCGTACCCGATCGACCCGTAGCGCCCGGCGGCCTCGAGGTAGTCGCCGGCGGTGTGCCCGGTCCAGAAGGTGATCTGCGGCGGCCCGTCCTCGGGCACGTACCGCGCATCCGCGTTCGCGCCGGCGATCTCGAACCCGGCGAGGGCGGCCCGCTGCTGGGCGGCCTCGGCGCGCGCGAACGCCCCCGCGGTCCGAAGCTGCGCGAGGTTGGTCGCCACCCCCGCCGCGGCGAGCAGGCAGACCGCGACCAGCGCCGGCCTTCCCCACCGCAGCCCGGCCGCCAGCCAGGCGCCGGCGATCAGCACCACCAGCGCCCCGGGGTAGAGGTAGCGGGGGCTGTCGGGCGCCCGGAACGTCCCGACGGAGACCACCCCCAAAAGCCAGAGGGCGAGCGCGATCGCCAGCGCCGCCCATGCCATCGCCGGGACCGGACCGCGCCGGAGCCGCCAGCCGACGCCGATCAGCGCCAGGACCGCCAGGGTCGGGCCCGCCTCGATCGCGCCGTCGCCGAAGGGATAGTCGAGGCCGGCGAGCGCCCCGAGCACGCCGCTCAACGACTGGTAGGCCCAGGAGGGGAACAGGAGCACGTCGACGAGCGAGATCTGGCCGTCGGAGCTGGATTCGGAGCCGAGCGCCCACAGCCACCAGGCGACGTAGGCGGCGGCCGGGACCACGGCGACCCACGCTCGCCGGCGGCGGTCGTCGCGGAGGGCGACCGCGACGGCGACGCCGACGACGAACGGGAGGGCGACCGAATAGGTGACGACCCCGAGGCAGAGCAGGGCGCAGGCCATGACGTCGCCGCCGCGGTCGTCGCGGTCGAGGGCGAGGAGCGCGCCGAGCCCGCAGGCGAGCGCGCCGATCACCGTGAACCCGTTTCCGGCGAGCAGGTGGAGCGGATCGGAGCCGAAGAAGAGCAGGACCATGGTCGGGCCGAATGCCACCAGCCTTCCGACCCTGCGCTGCGCGTAGGCGAAGAACAGCCCGGCGGCGAGGACCACGACCCCGGCGGTCAACAGCTGAAACGGCAGGTAGCCGACGCCGAGCGTCGAGAAGATCGCCTCGTAGGCGAGCCGAGTCGTGAGGATCAGGTGGCCGACGTGGGGCTCGAACGCGGCCCCGAGCCCGGGATCCGGGCTCTCCATGAACCAGTCCATCTCGTCGACCGACAGGGTCAGGTCCCGCCCCCACCAGAGGATCAGGCCCGTCGCGATCACCGCCGCCGCAGCGAACAGTGGCCAGGCGATCCGATCGAACCAGGGAAGGCCGCCGGCGGACGCGGGGGCCGGCTGCTCCGCGGCGGGGGGCGGGGCTGCCGGTGGTGTCTCGAGCGGTCTCATGGCATCAACCGACGGATTCGCGGCCGACGGTGCGACGCTCCCGTGCCGGCATCCTACGCCCGATCGGGCTCGCGGCGGCCGGGCGGGCGTTGCGCGGAACGTCTCCCGGGCCGACGAGCCCCGACCGCCCGTCGCGACGCGCCGCCCACCGGCCCGGCCGGGTCAGGGGCGGTGCGGGTCGGGGGCGAGCGGTCCGGCGGCTACGAGCCGGTCGGCGATCTCCTCGAGCTCGGGCTCGCGCTCGGAGATCAGCGCCGCCGCGGCAGCCGGAAGCTTGCCGGCGAGCGCCTCCTCGCCGGCGTCGTCGAGCGCGATCGCCTGCTCGAGGCGGACCTGGAGGCGGAAGTAGCGCGGCCCCCGGCCGACCTCGCCGCGACCCGGGGCCGGCGCCCCCGGGTCGTGGTTGAGGAGCATGTGCGCCCAGTGATCGGCACCGTCGGAGGCCCCGTCGAGGACGGCGCCGAGGATCGGCGGCTCGGCCCCGTGCGGCAGGATCCAGCCGATCTTGCCCCAGCCGCTGACCGTCGCCGCGTCGAACCCCCGCTCATGGACGCCGGTCCCGATCGAGACGACGAGCAGACCGTCGGTCCCGACCCGCCCGGCGCCGGTCCGCTTCAGCGCCTCGGCGATCGCCGCGACCGAGGGGTTGTTGGCGAACACCCCGCCGTCGACCAGGGCCCGCCCGTCCAGGTCGTGCGCGGGGAAGTACGTCGGCGCCGACGCAGTCGCCATCGCCGCATCGGCGATCGGGCGGTTCCGCTCCTCCCGCCCCTGATCCGCCGGCGGGACCGGCTCGCGCGCCCGCCAGCGCTTGAAGAAGTAGGGCTCGCGCCCGGCCATGTCGTAGGAGGCGACGACGACCTCGCGCAGGGCGTCGGCGAGCATCACGTCGCCGAGGCGTCTCCGGACCGCCTCGGCGAGCGGCTCGATCGAGTACTTGGGCCCCGCATACCCCCACAGGGTCCGCAGCTTCCGCCCCAGCGTCCGCCGGAAGATCCGCGGCCCGTCCTGGACGTAGAAGGCGGCGAGCTCCGCGGCGCTGACCCGCGGCCGCGCCGGGTCGGCCGGATCGGGCGCCGTCAGCGCGAGCGCGATCAGCCCGCCGGTCGACGTCCCGGCGAACAGGTGGAAGTAGTCGGAGATCCGCACCCGCTCCCCCGCCCGCTCCCGCAGCCGCCGTTCGAGGTCGGCGATCACGAGCGCCGGGACCAGCCCGCGGATCCCCCCTCCGTCAACCGACAGGATCCGGAAGCGATCGGTGGGCGAACCGGCCAGGGCCTGAATCTACTACCGCCGATCGCCGCCGCCAAGCGCTCTCCGGGCTCCCCCGGCTCAGCGGCGGGGCGCCGCCCTGGCCTGCTGCCGGTAGCCTCCGGCTCGAACGCCCGTCACCGGGTCCCGACCGAGCAGGAGAACGTCGATGGCCGACCGCCCAGTGTTCCTCTACGCCGCCGTCTACGACGCCGCCGCTGACGCCAGGGCCGATTACGAGGCCGTCCTCGACCTCCACGCCGCCGGCCTCGTCGGCACCTTCGATGCCGCCGTGATCGAGAAGGAGGACGGCAAGGTCCGCGTCCACAAGACCGAGAAGCCGACCCAGCACGGCGCCTGGACCGGGATCGCCGTCGGCGCCGTCGCCGGGATCCTCTTTCCGCCGTCGATCATCGGGACCGCGGTCGCCGGCGGGCTCGCCGGCGGCGTCATCGGCCACCTCTGGAAGGGGCTCTCGCGCGGCGACCTCAAGGATCTGGGCGAGGCGCTCGACGACGGCGACGCGGCGCTGATCGTGATCGGCGAGTCGAAGGTCGAGGAGCAGATCGAGCGGGCCGTCAAGCGCGCCAAGAAGGTGATCGAGAAGCAGATCGACGCCGATGCCGACGAGCTCGGGCGCCAGATCGAGGCGGCGGGGCGAGAGGCCACGTGACCGGCCCGCCGCGGCAGCTCGCCGCGGCGTTCACCCCCGCCCGGCGAAGCGGTCCGAGATCCGGTCGATCGTCCACGCGGCCCGGAGCGCCGGGGCGCTGAACAGGGGGGCGGGGGCGAAGCGGGGTCGGGGGCGCCAGACCGCGAGGAGGTCGTCGTGGGCCTCCTCCCCGGCCAGCCGGTCGGCCAGCAGCGTCCCCAGATAGGGGGCCTGGGCGAGGCCGTGGCCGTTGTAGCCGACGGCGTAATAGACGTTCGCGGCGGCCTCCCCCGCCACCGGCAGCCACGACGGCGTCATCGCGATCCAGCCGCCCCAGGCGCGCCGCGCGGCGACGTCCCGAAGCGACGGGAAGCGCTCGTGGAAGCCGCGGACCACGTCGGCGACGGCGGCCGGATCGGGCGTGCGGGCGCCGAGGGGGCCACGCGGCCTCCGCGGCAGGCGGCTGCCGAAGACCACCGTCCCGCGCGCGGTCCGGCGGTAGCTCTCGAGGATCACGTGCTGGGTGTAGATCCCGGCCCGCCCGGTCCAGCCGGCGGCCTCGAGGCGCCCGGGTTCGATCGGCGCGGTCTCGGCGAGCGTCACCCACAGCGGCGCCACCGCCCGCGGCGGGCCGAACGGGATGTCGCGCGTGTAGGCGTTGGTGGCGAGCAGGACCCGCCCGGCGCGTACCCGGCCGCGGGCGGCATCGACCACGACCCCGGATCGAGAGGGCGCGATCGCCTCCACCGCCGTCCGCTCGAACGCCCTCACGCCCGCGTCGCCCAGCGCGGCGCGGAGCCCGCGGGCGAGGCGGCCCGGGTTGAGGGTCCCGCCGGCCCGCTCGAGGATGCCGCCGCGAAAGGCGTGCGGAAGCCCCGCCTCGCGCCCCTCGACCAGCTCGACCTCGCCGCCGCAGCCGGCGAGGAAGCGCGCGATCCGCCCGGCCCGGCGCATCTGCCCCGCCGACAGCGCGGCCGAGACGTTCCCGCCGGGCACGTACTCGCAATCGATGCCGAGGCGCTCGATCAGCCCCGCGGCGAAATGGACGGCCGCGTCCGCCAGCCGGACGAGCTCGGGCGCCCGGCGGCGGTAGGCGCTGGCGAGGAGCTGCGGGTCGCCCGCGATCGTCGGCGTCAGGTGGCCGGCGTTGCGCGAGCTCGCCCCCCAGCCGCAGAACGCGGACTCGAGCACGACGGCCTCGACGCCGCGCTCACGGAGCCGCAACGCCGCCGCCATGCCCGTGTAGCCGCCGCCGACGATCGCCACGTCGCAGGCGAGCTCGCCCTCCAGCGCCGGCAGCGGATCGGCGGGAGGATCGATCCAGCCGCTGAAGGCCAGATGCTCGGGCCCCGCCCCGCTCATCGCGTCCTCGGCCTGCCCGGCGCCCGCGGGAGGCGGGCTCGATCGGGAGACCGGGCGAATCCTCGAAGCATGCCCGCAACCTAGCGGCGGACGGCGGCGCCCGGCGCCGGGTCCGGCGGCGAGCCGGGTACCGTAGCCCGGTGGAAAGGAGGCGACGATGGTGAATTCGGCACCGGCCGGGAGGCTCGAGACGTGGGGCGCGCCCGGCGAGCCCCTCGGCCCCTACGAGGAGATCAGCCTGCACGGCCACACGGTCGGCTTTCAGGCCGCCGGCGACGGGCCGCTGCTCGTGCTGCTGCACGGCATCACCTCGACCTCGGACGCGTGGCGCGAGGTGATGCCGAAGCTCTCCGAGCGCTACACGGTGATCGCGCCCGACATGATCGGCCACGGGCGCTCGGCCAAGCCGAGGGGCGACTACTCGCTCGGGGCCTACGCCGCGGGGGTCCGCGACCTGCTCGGCGTCCTCGGCTTCGACAGCGCCACGGTCGTCGGCCACTCCCTCGGGGGCGGGATCGCGATGCAGTTCTCCTACCTCTTCCCCGAGTACGTGGAGCGGATGGCGCTGATCTCGTCGGGCGGGCTCGGCAAGGAGGTCCACCCGCTGCTCCGCGCCGCCACCCTGCCCGGGTCCGAGTGGGTGCTGCCGCTGCTCGCCCGCGAGTGGTCGGTGCGCGCCGGCGATGCCGTCCACTCGGTCGCCGCGAGGCTCGGCGTCGAGGCGGGCCCGGACATCGCCGAGTTCGCCCGCGGCTACGCCTCGCTGATCCATCAGGGCGCCCGCGACGCCTTCCTCGACACGATGCGCGGCGTGATCGGCCCCGACGGCCAGAAGGTCTCGGCCCTCGATCGGCTCTACCTCGCCGACCAGATCCCGTTCCTCGTGATCTGGGGCGACGAGGATCCGGTGATCCCGGTCGAGCACGGTCGCCGTGCCCACGAGCTGGTCGCCCACAGCCGCTACGTCGAGATCGAGGGCTCGGGCCACTGGCCGATGCTCGATGCGCCCGATCGGCTGGTCAGCGAGCTGACGAGCTTCATCGAGCAGACCGAGCCGTTCGAGTGGGACCTGGAGCAGGTCCGCGAGCGGATGCGCCGCGGCCCCGTGGCGCGGGAGCAGTCGACCGCCGGCCCGCGGCGCTGAGCGGCGTCCGTCCCCGCCCGAGCCGCCCGGATTCGCGATGGCCCGCACCGCCGTCCTCGGACTTCCCCGCATCGGCCCCGAGCGCGAGCTGAAGCTCGGGCTCGAGGCCTACTGGGCCGGCAGCGCCGGCAGCGCCGAGCTGCTCGGGACCGCCGCCGAGCTGCGGGCGGCGGCGTGGCGGCGCGCCGCGGCCGCCGGGATCGACGTGATCCCCTGCGGCGACTTCAGCCTCTACGACCACGTGCTCGACACCGCCTGGGCGCTCGGCGCGGTGCCGAGCCGGTTCGGCGAGCCCGACCGCGACGACCTCGATGCCTACTTCGCTCTCGCCCGCGGCAGCGCCGAGGCGCGCCCCCTGGAGATGACGAAGTGGTTCGACACCAACTACCACTACATGGTTCCCGAGCTCGCGCCCGGGCAGCGCTTCGACCCCCGCTCCGACCACTGGACCGGGCCGCTGCGGGAGGCCGCGGCGCTCGGGATCGCGGCCCGGCCGGTGCTCCTCGGGCCCTACAGCTTCCTCCGGCTCGGCAAGGGCTTGCCCGAGCCGCTGCGGCTGCTCGACGACCTCGTCCCCGCCTACGAGCGGTTGATCGGGGAGCTCCGGGCGGCCGGAGCGGCGGAGGTCCAGATCGACGAGCCCTGCCTCGTCCTCGACCCGGGACCGGCCGACCTCGACGCGTTCGCGGAGGCGTGGCGGGCCCTCGCCACCGTCGGTGTCGGGCTCTGCCTCACCACCTACTTCGCGGGGCTGCAGAAGGCCGCGATCGGGCGGCTCGGCGAGCTCGCCCCCGACGAGCTCCACCTCGATCTCGTCCGCGCCCCCGGGCAGCTCGGGCCGGTGCTGGCGGCGCTGCGCGAGGAGCCGACGCGGCTCTCGCTCGGCGTGCTCGACGGACGCAACGTCTGGGCGGCGGACCTCGACGCGGCGCTCGTCCTGCTCGACCGCGCCGCCGGCGCGGTCGGCGCCGAGCGGTTGACGATCGCTCCCTCGTGCTCGCTGCTCCACGTCCCCTACGAGGCGGCGCGCGAGCGGGCGATCGACCCCGAGGTCCGGCCCTGGCTCGCCTTTGCGGCCGAGCGGCTCGCGGAGCTCGCGACCCTCGGCGGGGCGCTGGAGGCGGGGCCGGAGCGGCGCGACGGGCTCCTGGCCGCGAGCCGGGCGACGCGGGAGGCGCGGCGGCGCTCGCCCTCGACGAACGACCCCGCCGTCCGCGAACGGGCCGCCGGGCTGGGCGCGGACGACTACGGGCGCAGCCGCCCCGCGGACGAGCGCCGGCGGCGCCAGCGCGAGCGGGTGCCGCTGCCGGAGCTGCCGACGACGACGATCGGCTCCTTCCCGCAGACCGCGGAGATCCGGGCCGCCCGCCGCGATCTCCGCGAGGGCAGGCTCGACGAGGAGGCCTACGAGCGGTTCCTCGAGGCCCGGATCGCCGAGGTGGTCGCGGCCCAGGAGCGGCTCGGCCTCGACGTCCTCGTCCACGGCGAGGCCGAGCGCGGCGACATGGTCGAGTACTTCGGCCAGCAGCTCGCCGGCTTCGCCTTCTCGGACGGAGGCTGGGTCCAGTCCTACGGCTCGCGCTGCGTGAAGCCGCCGATCATCTACGGAGACGTCTCCCGCCCGGGCCCGATGACGGTGCGCTGGTGGCGCCACGCGCAGTCGCAGACCGACCGGCCGGTGAAGGGGATGCTGACGGGCCCGGTGACGATCCTGCAGTGGTCGTTCGTCCGCGACGACCAGCCGCGGCAGCAGACCTGCGTCCAGATCGCGCTCGCGATCGGCGACGAGGTACGCGATCTCGAGGCGGCCGGAGCGTTCGCGATCCAGGTCGACGAGGCGGCGCTGCGCGAGGGCCTGCCGCTGCAGCGCGCCGACCGGGACGACTACCTGCGCTGGGCGATCGACTGCTTCCGCCTCGCGGCCGCGCCCGCGGCGCCGGAGACCCAGGTGCACACCCACATGTGCTACTCGGAGTTCAACGAGATGATGGAGCACATCGCGCGCCTCGACGCCGACGTGCTCTCGATCGAGGCCTCGCGCTCGGGCATGGAGGTGCTCGACGCTTTCGCGGGCGAGTCCACCTACCCGAACGACGTCGGCCCCGGCGTCTACGACATCCACTCGGCTCGAGTTCCCGAGACGGACGAGATCGAGCGGCTGCTCGCGATCGCGGAGACGCGGATCGACCGCGACCGGCTCTGGGTCAACCCGGACTGCGGCCTGAAGACGCGGCGCTGGGAGGAGGTGCTGCCGGCGCTCGAGCACATGGTCGCCGCCGCCCACCGCCGCCGTGCCGCGGGCGGGCAGTCCGGCGGCTGAGCCGACGACCGGCCCGGCCCGGTTCGGGCACGGCCGGCATTGGGCATGCTCCCGACTCCCGCCCGGGGGGCGCCCCTCAGCGCCTCAGCTCGACCTTCGCCGAGGCGTCGGGGCCGCCGGCGACCTTCGCCTTGACGCGAACGGTCAGCGAGCCGTCGCCGCGGGCGGCGCGCCTGCCGGCCTTCGTGAGCCTGACGCCGACCCGCTTGCGGGCGCCGGGCTCGACCTTGAACTTCGAGCTGCCGAGCTTGCCGCCGCCGCGCTTCGGCAGCAGCGTCAGCTTGCCGCGGCAGCGGGTCACGAGGTTGCAGTCGAGCGGCACCCTGGCGCTCGAGCCGCCGACCGTCCCGTCGCGGATCGAGACGCCGCCGAGGCAGCGCCCGCCCCTGGCGCCGGCCCGGGTCCGCGGCGGCGGCAGGGCCGCGTCGTCGGGCCAGGAGCCGGCGACCGCGCGGGCGGCGGGCGGGCGGGCGCGGGCGCCGCCGCAGAGCGGCGTGATCTCGGCGTTGACCAGCGGGACGAGGCTGTTGCCGTAGCCGTCGACCCGGCCGGCGACGTTGTCGGCGGCCGTGAGGCGCGGGAAGAACGCCAACGAGCCCTCGAACCCGCCTCCCGGGTAGCGACCGGGGATCGCGACGCCGTTGGCGCGCACGGTGAGCCCGATGTAGTCGACGACCTGGATGCCGGCGCCGACGTCGATGTAGTGCGCGACCGGGAGCCGCACGCGAACGTTGCTGGTCGCGTTGGCGCGCGGCGTGAACAGCTGGCTCTCGCCGGCGTGGAAGCAGCAGGTGACCCCGGCCGTGGTGCTGCCGATCGCGCGCACGACGGTCGCCTGCATCGGCCCGACGGGCGCCGCCGCCCTGACCCGGACGGCGGTGACGACGCCGCCGCCGAACGGCGCCTGCGTCGTGCGCCCGACATCGGCCGAGGTCCCGAGATAGGTGCAGTTGTCGGGGAAGCCGAAGAACTGCGGACCGATCACGCTCGGCCGCGAGCGGCAGTCGAAGTTGGCGTTCGGCGGGTTGGCGCCGAGGTTGGGGCCGACGACGATCGCGGCGGCCCCCGCGGGCAGCAGCACCGACAGCGCCAGCGCGGCGCCGAGCGTCGTCGTCAGGATCCGTGCGACTCCCCTTCGCACCAATCGACACTTATAGCGCCCGCGCCCCGACGCCGCCAGGGGGAGGCGACGCCCGATCGCGCCGGCGCCGGCGCGCCTCCCGCACGCCGCCCGCCGAGGTTGAGCGTCGAGCCGGTCAGGGGATAGGCTGCTCCGACCGAGCCGAGGAGGCAAGCCGTGGCCAAGGTGAAGCTGCACCGCTGTCCGTTCACGTTCATACACAACGACCTCGACCACTGCTGGAAGGTCCAGAAGGCTCTGGACGAGCAGGGAATCGACTACGAGGTCGTCACCGAGCCGGTCTATCCGCGCGGTCGCCGCAAGGACGTGATCCGGCTCAGCGGCCAGCACATGCTGCCGGTGATCGAGTTCGAGGACGGCTCCGCCTACCGTGCGGAGTCCGTGGAGATGGCGGAGACGATCGCCGCCGGCGGGCTGTTCGACCAGGCCGGAGAGGATCCCGGCGCGTCGCGGTGAGAGCACGGCCGGCCGCGCCGGGGGTCGGATCCCCGCTCAGCTCGTAGCCGACCGCATCGCCGCCGCCAAAGTCTCGTTGAGGATCGGGAGGATCCGCTCCGGCGGCGTCGAGGCCGCGCGAGCCTCGTCGAGGACGGCGCCGAAGAACGCCAGATAGCCCTTGAGCGCGGCGCGGGCGAGCGGCGGCGGCCGCTCGGTCCCGAGATGGTTGAGCGAGATCGCCGCGATCACGCCCTCGACGAACCGGTCCATCGTCTCGCGCAGCTCGGGGTCGGTGGAGCTGCGGGCCTGCCGGTAGAGCCTCCACGCCACGCTCGGCTCCATCGCGTGCTCGATCATCCTGCCGTTGTTGGCGATCAGCCGCTCGGCGAGCGGGATCGACTCGTCTGTGATCCACTCGTCGGTGAGCTGATGGCCCGCGGCCTCGGCGACCGCGAGCGCGACGTCCGCCCGTCCGCGCGGGAAGTAGTGGTAGAGCAGGTTGCGGGTCACATCGGCCCCGGCGGCGACGTCGTCGAGCGAGAACCCGGCGTACCCCCGCTCCGCCACGACCGGCATCGCGGCGGCGACGAGCTGCTCATGGCGGGCCTCCCGCGACAGGCGCCGGGGGGCCCGCGGGCTTCGACCGGTCGCGCTCGCGCGTGAGCGCGTGGACCTCTCGAGCATCGTGCGATCGTACTACGAAACCGGGCGCTATTTACATCGGACCCAACTTGACAACATGACAATAGGCCCGTTAGGGTCCCCCCGTCCGCCCCAAGCCGAAGCGAGGTAACCCCGAGAATGGCCGCCACCCCCGGACCCCATCCGACCGCTCCGCGCCGTGCCCTCGCCGCCGTGCTGATCGCGAGCGCGGCCGCGCTCGCGATCGCGACCCCGGCCCGGGCCGATCTCACCTACCTCCCCCATCATCTCGCCGTCGAGACCAACCAGAAGTACGGGCACGACTGCTTCTGGGCGCCGCCGAAGGGGATGGACTACGCGACCCTGCCGAACACGAAGCCGATCCAGACGCCGAATCTCTTCCCGGACGTGGGCTCCACCTACTTCGTCGCCCAGTACAAGCTCCCGGCCGGCGCCAGCCTCACCTTCCACGGCAAGTTCGGCCACCAGCGCTACATGTCGTGGACGATGTTCGGGCGGCCCGGCGCCCTCGGCCAGATCGCCTCCGCAGACCACCTCCGCGACTTCCAGATCGAGCCCGACAGGGGCTCGGTCAACCCGTTCCTGCCGGGCCGGAGCCGGAAGGGCGGGCCCCGCCGCTACACCTTCCACGTCGTCTCCGGGCCGATCCCCGCGCGCCGCGCCCCGAACACGATCTACACCCAGACCACCGACCCTGACGTCCGGCTCGGAATGAGCATCCGCAACTACCTCCCGGACCGCGGTCGCGACGGCACCGGCGACGCCGGGCTGCCGAAGCTGGTCCTCAACCTCGCCGACGGGACGAAGCTGCGGGGCGGGGAGGCCTGCGCGATGCTCGACCCGATCGAGGACGCGAGCAGGTCCACCTTCCCGGCGCCGCTGTGGAAGTCGCTCGTCGCCGACGCCCCCGATCCCGTCAACGCTCCGGCCGTCGATCCGCCGCGCTGGGAGAAGTTCTGGAACGCCCTCTACAACGTCGCCGGGATCTTCATCGAGGATCCCGCGGAGCGGGCCGCCACCTACCCGCCCGACGCGATCGGCGGGTTCCAGAGCAACCCCGACACCAGCTACCTGCTGACGCCGATCAGCCGCAGGTACGGTCGCCTGCTCACCGTCTCGGGCAAGATGCCGACCGTCCCGAGGACCCTGCCGGCCAGCGGCCGCTGGATCCCGCGCGACTACCAGGTCCGCTACTGGTCGCTCTGCAGCGGCTCCTCGGCGGTAACCGGCCTCGGCTACGACTGCGTCTACGACCAGCAGGTGCCGCTGCGCAAGGGCCGTCGCTACACGCTCGTCATCGGCCGGCCCGGCGATCGCCCGGCGAACGCACGCCGCGAGTGCGGCTACCGCTGGATCAACTTCGGCAAGGGCGAGAGCTACGACGACCCCGCCTCGCGCGGCTGGGTCGGGACGATGTACATGCGGTTCATGGCGGCCGACCCCGGCTGGAAGCAGGCGCCGCAGCAGGTCGAGGTGCCGGGGACCGAGCGCGAGGTCATGGGCCCCTACTACCCGCGGTCGAAGTACTGGACGAAGTCCGAGTTCAGGCAGCTCGGCTGCCGCGGCGGATGATCGGCCGGGCCCGGGCCGCCGCGGTCGTCGCGGCGGCCGCCGTCATGGCGGCCGCCCTGCTTCCGGCCGGCGCGTCGGCGGCGCGCGGCGACATGGTCGGCGGGCGCTTCAGCGACTGCTTCTGGAACTACGGGGCGTTCGGCGTCCGCGACTTCAACATCGCCTACCCCGACGCCGGGGCGACCTACTGGGCGGCCGGCTTCCGGCGACCTCCGGGCTCGAAGCTGACGCTCCGCGGCCGCTACCCGCACGCCCGCTACATGGCGCTGCAGACCTACGACGTCCTCGGCCGCGGCGTCGACGCGCTCGCCGACTACCAGATCGATCCCCTTCCCGGCTCGACGAACCCGTTCCGCCGCGGTGCCGACCGCAGCACCCGCAAGCGCGGCTACCGGGTCACGGTGGTCGATTCGAAGAACCCCGGCTACCCGCTCGAGGCCTACGACGGCGAGCCCGATCGCAACCGGATCTACGTGATCCCCGAAGCCGGGCCGATCACCGAGACCGCCGACGGGCAGACCTACGAGCTGAACCTGCTGATGATGCGCGTCTACGTGCCCGACGACGGCGCCGACCTGACCGGCGGCGTCGGCCTGCCGAAGCCGACGCTGAGGCTCGCCGACGGCACGGTGCTCCGGGGCCAGTCCCTCTGCGACGCGGTCGACTCCGAGTCGAAGGCGCTCGGGCACACCCGCGTCCCCGATCCCGGGGCGCTCCTGATCAGCGCCGACTCCTACCGGGCGATGCGCTACCCGAACGAGCTCGCGGCGCCGGTCAACGTGTTCGCCGGGCTGATGTCGGTCCCGCGCCAGGTGCCGCCCTGGTTTCCGGCCGTCCGCGGGGGCGAGTGGCGCGCCCAGTACGACCGCCGCTACCTGCTGCAGCTCTGGACCGGCGACCACGCCCCCGGGGCGGTTCCGGACCCGCCGCCGCGCAGCGCTTCCGGCGGCTTCTTCCCGAACGTCCACAACGCCTACGTCCGGACGGCGATCAACCGCAAGCTCGGCAAGGTGGCGGTCTTCCGGGGCAGGCTGCCGTCCGCCCCCCGGACCCTGCACGGCGACGCGCGGATGGGAGCCGGGCAGGTCCGCTACACGAGCTTCTGCATGAACCAGGCGCCGGTGACGACCAAGGTCACCGACTGCGCGTTCGACGAGCAGGTCCCGACCAACCGCAGGCGGACCTACACGATCGTCGTCAGCCGGGCAGCCGATCGCCCGGCCAGCGCCCGCCACGCCTGCGGAAAGGCCTGGATCCGCTGGAGCAAGGCCGGCGACGGCTACGAGGACCCCGACTTCGGATGGTTCCAGGTCCGCAACATGCTGCCGTCGCGGAGCTTCCGCCACGCGATCCAGCTCACCTCGACCCCGGGCGACGAGAAGGACGTCATGGGTCCCTACCTGCCGAGGCTCACCTACTACGACGGCCCGGCCGCGTTCCGCCGCTCACCGTTCGGCGGCTGCGGATCGGCGCGCTGACCGCCCGGCCACGCGGGCCGGCCGAGCCGTCGGCGCCGGCGCGAGGCCTGCCGCCGGTCGCCGCGCAGCGCGCCGGGTAACCCCCTCACCGGGCTCGGTTTATTGCTCCTGATGAACGACCGGGAACGGGCGAGCGGGGGCGGCGGTGACAGCTTCGGGCCGATCCGCGGCGTCCTGCTCGAGCTGCTGAGTGAGCTCGACGACGCGGCGGCGGGGTCCCCGCGGGCGTTCTACGACCGGGTCTGCCAGGGGATCTGCGAGCTGACCGCGATGAACCGCTGCGCGGTGCTGCTGTACGACCGCCGCGAGAAGCGGGTCCTGCCCGCCGGCAGCCACGGGATCGACGACGAGATCCTCGGCCAGCTCCACGGCACGCTGTCGGAGACCCCGATCGCCGCCGAGGCGCTCGACGCGGACCGGGTCATCGTCACCTCGAGGCTGTCGGAGGCGATCCCGGCCCGGCATCGGTCGCTCCCCGGCGTCGCGATGCTCGCCTGCGTCCCGATCGCCGCCGGCGCGCGAAAGCTCGGGGTGATGCTCTGCGACGCGGGCGGCGGCGAGTTCGAGATCGACGCTCCCCAGCGCGACCTGATGTGGGCGCTCGGCAAGACCGTGGCGCTGGCGGCGAGCGCGCGGACCGCCTCCGCCCAGCAGGAGCGGGCGAAGCTGCTGGCCGAGCGCGTGGCGATCGCGCGCGAGGTCCACGACAGGGTGATGCAGCGCCTCTTCGGCCTCTCGCTCGTGCTCGGCTCGGGCGAGGCCCTCGACCCCACCGAGCAGCGGCGGGCATCGGAGGAGCTCCGCTCCGCGCTCGACGATCTCCGCGATGTGATGCGGCGTACCGGCGAGCCCGCCCGCCCGCCGGCGAGTCCCACCCTGCGGGAGGAGATCACCCGCCTCGCCGCCCACTATCCCGCCGTCGAGTTCGAGACGGCGGCGGCGGCCGACCCGCCGCCCGAGCACGAGGCGCTCGCCCAGTCCGTCCTCGCCGAGGCCCTCCACAATGCCTCCAAGCACGCCGAGCCGACTGCGATCTCGATCGCCACCGCGACCGACGAGGGGGCGTTCTCGCTCGACGTCCACAACGACGGCGTCAGCCCGGGCTCCGGCGCGACGGTCGGCCGGGGCGGGATGGGCCTGCGTCTCGCCGCCTTCGACGCGATCCAGAACGGCGGCGTCCTCGAGTTCGGCCCCGAGGGGGACGGCTGGAGGGTTCGCCTCTACCTGCCGGCCGAGGAGAGGGCGTGACCGAGCCCGCTGCGGAGAGCCTCGACGTCCTCGTCGTCGATGACCACGACGTCGTCCACTGGGGCTTCAAGCTCCTGCTCGCCAAGCAGGGCTGGGTCGGCTCGTGCGTGGCCGCGACGTCGTCGGCGGAGGCGATCGAGTGCCTGCGACGGGGTCCGGTCGACGTCGCGCTCGTCGATCTCTTCCTCGGCGCCGGATCCGGCGCCGACCTGTGCGAGGAGATCAGGCGCATCTCACCCGACACGCGCGTGCTGCTGATGTCGGGCGCCGGCACGATCTCGCCCGGGGCGGCGCGCGCCGCCGGAGCCGCCGGCTTCGTGTCGAAGAGCTGGCGCGCCGCCGACATCGCGATGGCCGTGCGGATGGTCGGAAACGGGATGACCGTCTTCGAGCCGGGCGCCGAGCCGGCCGAGGCGGGGCTCTCGGCCCGGGAGCGCGAGGTCCTGCGGCTGATCGCCGCGGGGGCCACCAACCGCGAGATCGCCGAGCGTCTCTACCTCTCCCCGCACACGATCAAGGAGTACACGAGCTCGCTCTACCGCAAGCTCGGGGTCCGCAACCGGGCCGAAGCCGCGAGCCGCGCCGAGCAGCTCGGGCTCGGCTGACCCCCCGGGCCGTCGCGGCCGATCCCCCCGGTCGGGGGATCGGGCCGGCTCGGAGGCTCACCCGCGCCGGGGCCGAGGGTAGAAGCTTTCGCAGATGCCGACCGCGCTCCTCTTCCCCGGCCAGGGCGCCCCCGCCGCCGATTGGCGGGACGCGATCGCGCGCTGGTGCCCGGAACTGCTCGCGGAGGCCCGGCGATTGCTCGGCGGTCGCGACCCGCTCGAGCGGTTCGGCACCGGGACCGAGTTCGACCAACCGGCGATCTACTCGGCCTCGATCGCCGCCTTCGCGGCCGCGGGGCGCCCCGCGGCGACCTTCCACGCCGGGCATTCGATGGGGGAGATCGCGGCGCTCGCCTGCGCCGGCGCGTTCTCCGAGCGGGACGGCCTCCGGGTCGTCGTCGAGCGCGGCCGGCTGATGGCCGCGGCCGCGGGAGGTGCCGGCGCGATGCTCGCGGTTCGGGTCGGCGCCGACGAGGTCGCCGGCACCGCCGCGGCATCCGGGGTCGTGATCGCCAACCTCAACTCCCCGTCGCAGACGGTCCTCTCCGGCCCGGTCCCGGCGATCGAGCGGGCCGCCGCCGAGCTCGGCGAGCGCGGCATCAAGGCGAAGCGGCTGGCGATCGGCGGCGCCTTCCACTCCCCCGCGATGGCGCCCGCCGCCGAGCGGTTCCGCCGCTTCCTCGCGGGGATCCGGTTCAAGGCCCCGAGCGTCCCCGTGCTGAGCGGCCGCACCGGGAGGGCGTTCACCGACCCCGTCTCCGAGCTCGCCGCCTCGCTGCTCGCCCCGGTGCGCTGGATCGACGTCGTCGCGAGCCTCGACGCCGCGGGGGTCACGAGCTTCCGCGAGATCGGACCGGGAAGGGCGCTGACCGGCCTCGTCCGCAAGATCCTGCCGTCCGCGGACGCCGAGGCGAGCGCTCCGCCGGAGGCGATCGGTGCCTGAGGCCGCCGTCGTCCCTCCGTCTCCCCCGGCGGCGAGCGGGGTCAGGCCCCGGCTCGCCGGGATCGGGACCGCCCTTCCCGCCACGGCGGTCCCGAGCGCGGAGATCGCCGCCCGGCTCGGGGTCGAGCCGGGCTGGATCGAGCAGCGGACCGGGGTCGAGCGGCGCCACATCGCCGGCGACGGCGACTCGCTGACCGCGCTCGCCGCCGCGGCCGCCGAGCGCGCCCTGGCCGTCGCCGACGTCGACCCCGCCGACGTCGACCTCGTCCTCGTAGCGACCTTCACCGCAGATCGGCTGCTGCCGAACGCGGCGCCGCTGGTCGCCGACGCGATCGGCTCCCGCGGCGCCTTCGCCTGCGACCTCGGCGCGGCGTGCGCGGGATTCCTCAGCGGCCTCTCCCTCGCCTGCGGCCAGATCGAGTCGGGGCGGGCCGGGGCTGCGCTCGTGATCGGAGCCGACCTGGTCTCGCGGGTCATCGACCCCGACGACCGCAAGACCGCGGGGCTGTTCGGCGACGGCGCCGGCGCCGCCGTGCTGACCGGCGACGGCGCGGGCGACGGCGCGATCGAGCGGATCCTGCTCCGCTCCGACGCGCGCCGCTCGGAGAGCATCGTCGCCGGGCGCGACGAGCGGCTGATGCGGATGCGGGGGCAGGACACGTTCCGCGCCGCGGTCGGGGCGCTCACCGAGGTCACCGCCGAGCTCCTGGAGGCGGAGGGGCTGCGGACCGACGAGGTCGACCTGTTCGTCTACCACCAGGCGAACGCACGGATCACCGCCGCGGTCGGCGACCGCCTGGGGCTGCCGCGCGAACGCGTCGTCGACTGCATCGCCGAGCTCGGCAACACCTCAGCCGCCACGATCCCGCTCGCGCTGGCGCACGCCGATTGCGCCCGCCTGCTCCGGCCGGGCTCGCGGCTGCTCCTCGGCGCGTTCGGGGCCGGCTTCGTCTGGGGCGCCGGCCTGCTCCGCTGGGAGGGGGACGTCGCGTGGTGAGCGCCGGCGCCGACGGACGGCGCCCCGGTTGCGCCCTCGTTACGGGCGGCTCCCGCGGCATCGGCGCCGCGACCGCGGCGACGCTGGCCGCGGAGGGCTGGCCGGTCGGGATCGTCTGCCGGGACTCGGCCGCCGAGGCCGGCCGGGTCGCGGAGGCGATCGCCGGCGACGGCGGCGAGGCGAACGTCATCGTCGCCGACATCGCCGATCCCGCGACGCCCGATCGGATCTTCGCTGAGCTCGAGGACCGCTGGGGGTCGGTTGCGGTCCTCGTCAACAACGCCGGCATCACCGCCGACGGGCTGGCGCCGCGAATGACCGACGAGCGCTGGTCGAGCGTCCTCTCCACGAACCTGTCGGGGGCGTTCCGGATGACGCGCCGGGCGCTCGGCCCGATGATGCGGGCCCGCTGGGGCCGGGTCGTCAACGTCGGCTCGATCGTCGGCCGCCGCGCCAACCCCGGACAGGCCAACTACGCCGCCGCGAAGGCCGGGCTCGAGGCGATGGCGCGGACCGTCGCGGCGGAGGTCGGCCGCCGAGGGATCACCGTCAACACGGTCGCCCCGGGCCTGATCGCCACCAGGCTGACCGAGAACGGAGTCGGGGCCGGCCTCGCCGAGGCGATCCCCGCCCGCCGCCCGGGGACGCCACAGGAGGTCGCCGCCTGCATCGGCTTTCTCGCCTCCGAGCGGGCTTCTTACGTGAACGGAACGACGATCACCGTCGACGGCGGGCTCACCGCCTGAGCGAACGAAAGGAAGTAGGAGCACATGGCAAGCACGACCCTCACCCCCGAAGCCGTGGAGGCGCGCGTCGGCGCGGCGCTGATCGAGTTCGGCGCCGACCCCGGGGCGATCTCGCCGGCGGCCACCTGGGAAGAGCTCGACATCGACTCGCTCGACCTCGTCGAGCTCGCCCAGATGATCGAGGACGACTACGGCGTCGAGCTGCGCGAGAGCGACATCGAGCAGCTCGAGACGGTCGCCGACGCGGTCGCGGCCGTGATCGAGCGGGCCGGCTGAGCGTGAGCCGCCGGGTCGCGATAACGGGCGTCGGCGCCGTCACCCCGCTCGGGGTCGGCGCCGACGCGCTGATCGACCGCTGGTGCGCGGGCGATGTCGGGATCGTCGACGGCGTCGCCGCCTGCGCCGGGTTCGACCCGGCCGATCACCTCTCGGTCAAGGAACGGCGTCGGGCCGACCGCTTCACCCAGCTCGCGCTGGTCGCCGCCCGCGAGGCGATTACGGACGCCGGGTGGGACCCGGGACTGCCCTGTGCCGGGGAGCGGGTCGGCTGCATAATCGGCACCGGCGTCGGCGGCATCGGCACGATCGAGGACCAGCACGACGTCCTCCGCGACCGGGGGCCCGGCTCGCTCAGCCCGCTGGCGGTCCCGCTGATGATGGCGAACGCCGCCAGCGGCGTCGTCGCGATGCGCCACGGGCTCAAGGGCGAGTGCTACGGCACGGTGTCGGCCTGCGCCGCCGGGGCGCACGCGATCGGCGCCGGGCTGCGCCTCGTCCGCCACGGCGTCGTCGATGCCTGCCTCGTCGGGGGCGCGGAGGCGGCGATCACGCCGCTCGCCGGGGCCTCCTTCGTCGGCATGGGCGCGACCTCCGCCAGCGGCGTCAGCCGGCCCTTCGACCGCCGCCGGGACGGCTTCGTGCTCGGGGAGGGCGCCGGGGCCCTCGCGCTCGAGCCCGAGGGACCGGCGCGCCGGCGCGGCGCCCGCATCCTCGGCTGGCTCGACGGCTATGCCGCTACCGCCGACGCGCACCACCTGACCGCCCCCGAGCCCGCGGGCGACGGGTCCGCGCGGGCGATCGCGGCGGCGATCGCGGACGCCGGGTGGATGCCGGCCGAGATCGACTACGTCAATGCCCACGGCACCTCCACCCCGCTCAACGACCGATCCGAGACGATCGCGCTGAAGCGAGCCCTCGGCGACGCCGCCGCCGCCGCCCCGGTCTCCTCGGCCAAGTCGGCGATCGGCCACCTGCTCGGCGCCGCCGGCGCGGTCGAGGCGGTCGCCACGGTCCTCGCCTTCGAGCGGGGCGTGATCCCGCCGACCCTGGGCTACGAGGAGCCCGACCCCGAGCTCGACCTCGACTACGTGCCGCGGGTCCCGCGCCGCCTCGCCCGCAACGGCAGGGCCCCGCGCGCGATCTCGAACTCGTTCGGCTTCGGCGGGCACAACGCCGTGATCTGCATCGAGGGTGCCGGCCGGTGAGCGTCGCCGCCGCCTCTCCCGCGCGAGCGTCGGTCCCGCACGCCGGCGCGCCGGCGACGGGGGCCGCCGCGGCCGCGAGGCGGATCGACTCCGTCTGCGATCGGGGCAGCTTCCACCCGATCCGGACGGCCGTCTTGTCGAGGCGCGCCCGGCGCCGCGAGGCCGGCGACGGGGTGCTCGCCGGAAGCTGCGCCATCGGCGGTCGCCCCGCGTTCGTCTATGCCCAGGACCCCGCGTTCCTGGGCGGCTCGCTCGGCGCGGCCCAGGCCGAGACGATCGTCCGCATCCTCGCGGCCGCCCGCCAGTCCGGCGTGCCCGCGGTCGGGCTGATCCATTCCGGCGGCGCCCGGATGGACGAGGGCGCCGCCGCACTCGAGGGCTACGGCCGCATCTTCACCGAGCACGTCCGCTCGTCCGGCTGGATCCCGCAGCTGTCGGTGATCTACGGGACCTCGGCAGGCGGCGGCTGCTACTCACCGGCGCTGAACGACCTCGTGATCATGTGCCGCAAGGCGAGCATGTTCCTGACCGGCCCCAAGGTCGTCGAGGAGGTCCTCGGCGAGCGGCTGGGCAAGGAGGAGCTCGGCGGCCCCGGCGTCCACGCAACGAACGGCGTCGCCCCGCTCGTCGCCGCCGACGATGCCGATGCGGCCCGCCTCGTCCGCTCGGTCCTCTCCTTCCTTCCCCAGAACAGCTCCGAGCCGCCGCCCTTGTCACAGCCGGCGCCGGCGCCGGAGGCGTCTCCGGCGGCGCTCGTCCCCTCCTCGTCGCGACGGGTCTACGACGTCGCCGCGGTCGTCGCCGCGATCGCCGACCGTGGCTCGGTCCTCGAGCTCGGCGACCGCTGGGCGCGCAACCTCTGGGTCGGCCTGGCACGGCTCGCCGGCCGCCCGGTCGGCATCGTCGCCAACCAGCCCCGGCATCGGGCCGGGGTCCTCGACTCCGCGACCGCCGAGAAGGGCGCCTGGTTCATCGGCCTCTGCGACGACTACGGGCTGCCGCTCGTCGTCCTCGAGGACACCCCGGGGTTCATGCCCGGGAGCGCCGAGGAGTCCCGCGGCGTCATCCGCCACGGCGCGAAGCTCGTCCGCGCATTCGCCCGGGCCGGCGTCCCGCGGATCACGGTCGTGCTCCGCAAGGGGTTCGGCGGGGCCTTCATCACGATGAACTCACGCGCGCTCGGCGCCGATCTCGTCCTCGCCTGGCCCGGGGCGGAGATCGGGATCATGGCCGCGACCCAGGCCGTCGGCATCCAGCACGCCCGCGATCTCGCCGCCGCCGCCGACCCCGACGGTCTGCGTGCCCGTCTCGCCGACGCCTACCGGGGCGAGCACACCACCGCCGCGGTGGCCGCCGCCGACGGCATCGTCGACGAGGTCGTCGCGCCGGACGCGACGCGGGAGCGGCTGATCGCGGCGCTGGCCGCGCTCGGCGGCGCGAGGCGGGCGCGATGAGCTTCCTCGGGGTCACCCCCGCCCCGGGCGAGGTCGCGGCCACCAGCGAGCGGCGCTGGGTGGCGCTCGGGGACAGCTTCACGGCGGGGATCGTCGACGGCGAGACGACGTGGCCGATGCTCGCCCGCGAGCGGGCGGCGACGATCGCGCCGACGGCGCTGCTGAACGTCGCCGCGGCCGGGGCGACGATCGCCGACATCGAGCGCGACCAGCTCCCGCTGGCGATCGGGACCGGGCCCGACATCGTCACGCTGATCTGCGGCGGCAACGACGTCATCGGGACGGTCCGCCCCCGCCCGGAACGCATCGCGGCCGACCTCGACCGGATCTTCGGCGCCCTCGCGAGCTCGCTGCCGCGCGCGCGCCTGCTCACGGCCACCTACCCGCCGATCCGCACCGGGTCCCGATGGCCACGGACCCAGGCGCGGATCGACGCCGGATTCACCGCGCTCAACCGGCACATCCGGGCCGCCGCGGCAGCCCACGGCTTCGGCTGCGTCGAGCTCGCCGGCCACCCCGGCAGCGCCGACGCCTCCAACTACGCCGCCGACGGAGTCCATCCCTCGGCCGCGGGGCACCGGGCCGCGGCAGCGGTCCTCGGGCCCGCCATCGCCGACCTCGCGACCTAAACGGAGCAATCATGAGCCTCTTCGAGAACGCCCTCGACGACCTCGAGCCGGGCGCGACCCACGAGTCGCCGCCGCGGGTGATCAGCGAAGCCGACGTCGCCGTGTTCGCGGCCCTGACCGGGGACCGCCATCCCGCCCACCTCGATCCCGATTGGGCGGCCGCGGGCCCGTTCGGGCGCCCGATCGCGCACGGCCTCCTGGTCCTCTCCTGCGCGGCCGGCAGCCTGCCGCTCGACCCCGGGCGGGTGCTGGCGCTGCGCCGAGTCCGCGAGGCGGTCTTCAAGCGCCCGCTCGCCGTCGGCGACGCGATCGCGGTCCGCTGCTCGATCGTCTCGACGCGGCCGATCGACGAGCGCAGCGGCCTCGTCGAGTGCGAATGGCGGATCCTCGACGCCGCCGGCAGGCTCCTGGCCCGGGCAGTCGTCGAGGTCCTCTGGTCACGGCGGGCCGAACCGCCGCGCGCGGGCGCGGGCGCCCTCGACTCCGTTCAGATCGCCGACGACGGCATCCACGTCCTCATCTGATGTTCGAGATCGCACCCCATCCCGAGATCGGCCAGGGCCGGCCACGGCCGCTGGAGGGCAAGCGCCTGCTGATCACCGGCGTCATCACCCGGCGGTCGATCGCCTTCGCGGTCGCCCGACGGGCACAGGAGGACGGGGCCGAGATCCTGCTCACCGGATTCGGCCGCGGCCGGCGGCTGACCGAGCGCGCCGCCAAGCGGCTCGACCCCGTCCCCGCCGTGCTCGAGCTCGACGTCAACCGGCCCGCCGACCTCGACCTGCTGACGATCGACCTCGACGAGCGCTGGGGGCGGGTCGACGGCGTCCTCCATGCGATCGCCTTCGCGCCCGCCGACGCCCTCGGCGGCGGGTTCCTGGCGACGCCGGCCGAGAGCGCCGAGCTCGCCTTCCGGACGAGCGCCTACTCGCTCAAGGCCCTCGCCGCCGCGCTCGTCCCGCTGATGAGCTCGGGCGGCTCGATCGTCGGGCTCGACTTCGACGCCTCGACGGCGTGGCCCGCCTACGACTGGATGGGGGTGGCCAAGGCCGGGCTGGAATCGGTCAACCGCTACCTCTGCCGCGACCTCGGAGCGCTCGACATCCGCTCCAACCTCGTCTCGGCGGGGCCGATCGAGACCGCCGCCGCCGGTGGCATCCCCGGGTTCTCCGAGCTCGCCGGAAGCTGGGCGCGACGTGCGCCGCTCGGCTGGGACCCCCGCGACCCCCGGCCCGTCGCCGACGCCGTCTGCTTTCTGCTCTCCGACGCGGCCCGGGGCATCTCCGGCCAGGTGCTCCGCGTCGACGGCGGCTTCAGCGCGGTCGCGATCTGACGGCCGGCGGCGCCCATGACCCGCGGCGCCCATGACCGGCGACGCGCGCCGGCGACGCGGACGGCTCGATGCTCCCCCGGCGCTGCTACCGGCGGGCGGCCGACCCGGCCGTCCGGGCGCATGCCTTCCGCTTCCGCTTCTTCGCCCTGACGAGCTTCCGCTTCGCCTTCTTCAGCCGCTTCGCGGCCTTCCGCTGCTCCGACCTGCCATCGGCACGCCTCACCTTCTTGCGGGCCTTCCCCACCGCGATCCTCGCCCGCTTCACCCGCTTCTTCGCCTTCGCGCAGGCGTCGCCGCTCCCGCCTCCGCCCGGGGCCGTCGGGGTCGGGTCGACCGCCAGCCCGAACGAGACCGGGAACCCGCTTCCACCGATGAAGGTCTCGTCGAGCCCGGTGCCGTCGAGGTTGGCGCGGGCCACACCGGGCGAGGATCCCCCGCCCGGCGTGGTCGCGTAGACATGGGCGTCATCGACGGCTACGGCCTGGGGCGAGAAGGCGGGGTCCGTCTTGATGAAGCTCTGATCGACGCCGCTGCCGTCGAGGTCGGCCCTGCCGATCGCGGCGTTCGCCCCGAACGAGTTCGACCAGTAGACGTGCGTCGAATCGACGGCGACGTCGGATGACGCGCTCGTCCCGACGATGAAGCTCTCGTCGACGCCGCTGCCGTCGAGGTTGGCCCTGCCGATCGAGCCGGTGGTCGCCCAGTAGATGTGGCCCCCGTCGACGGCGATGCCCTCGACGAAATCGAGCCCCGAGATGAAGTCCGGGTCGACGTTCGCGCCATCCAGGTCCGCCCTGCCGATCGTTCCGGCGGCGGTCTCGCTGGACCAGTAGAGGTGGCCTCCATAGACGGCGATGCCTGCCGGGGACTCCAGGCCCGTGACGAAGTCCTCGGCCACCGCGCTGCCATCGATGCTCGCCCGGCCGATCGCCCCCGAGTCGAAGACGCCGTGCGTCCAGTAGAGGTGGGCGGCGTCGACGGCGATCCCGTCCGCCCCGTCGTCGAGTCGCAGGAACCGCTGGTCGACTCCGCTGCCGTCGAGGTTGGCCCGGCCGATGCCCATGTCGCCGGACCAGTAGATGAGCGCATCCGCGCGGGATGCGGCCACGAGGGCGACGATCAGCGCCACCGAGACCGCGGCGAGCGCCGCGAGCAGGCGCCGCCCGCCTGATCCGAAAGCCCATGAACCGACCATCTAGCCCCCAATCGGCGCCGGCCAGGCACGCTCGGGACGCAAGGGCCGGCGCCGGTTTCGCTCCCGATCTCCAAGTGCAAGCTAGCCGCGCCCCATGAGCCGGTCAATGGCCAGTCGATGTGTGAAAGCCGTAGCGGGCCAGGAGCACCGCGCCCCCCGGCGGCCGCGGCCCCCTCGAGCGCGCTGTGCGGCGGCCGTGGGCCCGGCCTCCGCTACGAGGCCCGCCGACCGCGCCGGGACCGAGCCGGCCGGTAGCTGCGATCGGTCCCGCAGGCGGGGGCGCCGGCCCGCGGCTCGCGCACGAAGGCGTATGAGGTCGGCGGCAGGCGCAGGCTGCGTCCGCGCACCGGCTTCGGGGCCAGGTCGGTCCTGATCCGGCCCTTCGCGCTCGCCCGCAGCAAGCGGCCGTTGAGCATCACGTCGGTCCCGTAGGGATCGGGCGCGGTGACGACGAAGGCCCGGGCCCGCCCGCCCCCGGAGCCTGCGAGGCGCAGCGACTCGCTCGCGGTCGAGGACAGGTTCAGGGCGAGCAGGGTGACGCCGCCGGCGGGCCCGCCCGGCGAGCAGGCGCCGAACAGCTTCAACGTCGACGGCGAAGCCGGCGCCTTGACGTTCAGCTGCTTGCTCCCCATCAGCCGCTCCCACAGCAGCGTCGCCCAGTAGTCGGGGTCGGGCGCGCCGGTGATCGCGTCGAGCAGCCCGTAGTTGCTGCCCTGAAGGGTCTGGCGGACGAGCACTCCGACGCCGAGGCGGCCGAGTGTGCCGAGCTCGTTGAGGTGGAAGAAGGTGGCGATGAAGCGGTCGGAGTAGCCGATCTGACCGCCGGCGGCGGCGGTCGCCGTCTCACCGAGCCACAGCGGCGCCCCGGGCTGGTAGCGCTCCGCCAGGTCCCGCATGTAGCGGGCCGAGCGCACGACCTGATCGGTCAGCCAGTCCGGGTCGAGCGGATCGTCGGCCACGTGCGGCTCGATCGGGATCCGGGTCGAGAGCGCGTTGTAGTAGTGATAGTTGACCGCATCGTAGAAGCGCCGCGGCAAGAGCGGCATGATGTCGGCTGCGATCGGCCCGAGCGCGACCCCGATCCCCTTCTCGCCGTCGGGATCGGCCGGGGTCAGGAAGGTGCCGGGCCCGACCAGCTTCAGCTTCGGGGCGACGTCCTCGACGAGCCGCTTGAACCCGATGCTGTCGCGCGCGTAGTCGGCCGCGGTGTAGCTCGACGGGATCCCGGAGATCCCGAACATGTTCGGCTCGTTGCCGTACTCGACGACGGCCAGAGGATACCCCCGCCTGACGTTGTAGCGGAGGAAGGCACGGGCGTTGCCCGGGAGCCAGCGGTAGTCGCCGTCGCGAGGCCCGGGCCCGGTGTTGATCCCGACCCACACCTTCATGCCGAGCCGCTCGGCGAACCGCATCGCGCCGTCCCACTGCGCCTTGGTGAGCACGCGCTCGTAGCCCGGCGGCGGCTCGTCGATCGGGTCCTTCGAGAGGTCGTAGTAGGTCTTGTTGGCGCCGGTGCCGCTGAGCCGCAGGTATGCGGGGCGCCCCTGCAGCATCGCGCTTGTCAGTCGCACCAGCTCGGGGCGATCGAAGTCGTAGGGCGGCAGCGGGACCTCGGCCGGGGGGCCGCCGTCCGGGTTCCAGAACTCGCCGCCGACGACCTGGTCGATGTCGACCGCGATCGACATGTACCTGGGCCCCACCGTCGCCGCCGGCCGTTGCGGCTTCGCCTCGACGCGGACGGCGGCCCCGGCTCGGGCCTCACCCGCCATGGCGAGCACCGCGACGACGGCAGCCGTCACCAGCCACCCTGAACGCCTCATCCGCAACCGCTCGCGGTCATCGGGGTCCGCCCCATCACCGGGAACCTCAACTCTAGTCTGACCCGCGCGATCCGGTCGCGATCCGGCCGCCGACGTCCGGGCTCAGCGCACCCCCTGTGAGCCACGCCGTGGCTCGGGCGCCCGCTCGGCCGCCGGACGCAGCCCCGACGAGCGAGCCAGCGTCGCCCGGCCGTCCGATCGACTCTCGCCATCTCGGTGTCAACGCGGGAGAGCGGTGCGGGTCGGGCCGGTTGGAGGTCACAGCCAGGGCCCGAACCGACCACCTCACGAGAAAGGCCCGATCACCAGGTTCTTCCTAGCGCGCCCGACTGGATTCGAACCAGTGACCTTCGGTTTCGTAGACCGACGCTCTATCCGGCTGAGCTACGGGCGCGAGCTGGCGGGACTCCGTTCCCGCGCGGGCGATTGTAGAGGGCGGGCGGAGAGCGACGCGGCGGAGAATGGCTCGCCCGAGGGGGGGCCCGGAGGCCGGTCCGTTCAGCCGCGGCCGAGGCGGGCGACGATCCGCGTGAAGCGGTCGAAGTCGCGGGTGAGTGGCGGGCTGGCCCAGGTCTTCTGCGCGATCACGGCCAGCGAATCCCGGTGGAAGCTGCCCGTGTCGAGGTCGCGCGGCCCCTGCTCCCAGGCATTGACCGAGGAGCCGAGGTTCCCGCTCTCGCCCGGCGTCATCGCCGCGCAGGGGCGGTTGCGCTCGACGATGACGAGCCCGCAGAAGAGGTCCGGGCGCCAGCCCTCGTAGGCCTCGGCGAGATCGGTCGGCCCGCCCCCGAGGTAGCCGGGGTAGGTCGGAAACCAGCCCTTGTTGGCGATCCGGTGGCCGGCGACGAGGAGCTCGGCGGGGGCCGGAGGCGAGGGGTCCGAGAGCGGCGAGAGGTCGGTCCACCAGTCGACGACGACGTCGCTGTCGACGCTGACCAGCGCCCCCGGCGCGAGCTGGTCGTTCCAGGCGCGCAGGACCTTGCCGTGGCGCCGGGCGAGCCGGTCGATCCGGTTGACGAAGCCGGCGATCGCGTCCCGGTAGCCGGCGCCGGCGCCGTAGCGGCGCCGCGCGTATTCGCCGAGCTGCGGGTAGTACGGCGCCGCCACCGGGGCCATGTACTCGTCGGCGCCGATGTGCAGGTAGCGACCCCCGAACAGGCGCATGTACTCGCGGAGGACCTCGGCGACGAGCCGTCGCGCCGCCGGATCGGTGATGTCGAGCTTGCCGCCGGCGAACAGCGGCGGCGGCGTGCCGGTCGGCTCGAGCTCGAGCCCGGGGTGGGCGGCGAGGAGGGCGCCGCTGTGGCCGGGCAGGTCGATCTCGGGGACGACCTCGATCCGGTGGCGCCGCGCGACCGCGAGGATCCGCTTCATCGCCCCGATCGTCAGCGCGCCCGGCGAGGCGAGCTCCGGGTGGGTGCGCGACTCGAGCCCCCAGCGCTGGTCGTCGGTCAGGTGCAGGTGCAGCGTGTTCAGCTTCAGCCCGGCGATCCGCCTGATCTCGCGGATGATCCAGCCGGCCGGGAACGCCTCGCGCCCGAGGTCGAGCATCAAGCCGCGCTCGCGGTAACGGGGCCGGTCGCGGCCCCGGCCGCGCCCGACCGACGCCGGGCCGCGGAGCAGCTGGAGCACCGTCCGGGTGCCGTAGAAGGCGCCGCCCGGCCGGCGGGCCACGATCTCCAGCTTCGATCCGACGTCGAT
This sequence comes from Actinomycetes bacterium, assembly GCA_016861045.1. Classification (GTDB taxonomy): domain Bacteria; phylum Actinomycetota; class Thermoleophilia; order Solirubrobacterales; family 70-9; genus RHKX01. Next base: position 74,989 of record BOKP01000002.1, read on the forward strand.
CCGGTAGCCCTCGCCCCCGAGCCGCCGGTCGCCGGCGCCGAGCCGGAGGACGACGTCGCCGGTCCGGGGGCGGGCCCCCCGCCGCGAGACGACCCGCGGCGCCCGGCCACGCTGCCGCCCGAGGTCATGGGCGAGGACCCGGGCGACGGGCCGCAGCCGTCCCCGGCCGGGGACCGCGACGACGATCCGGCTCGAGCGCCGCAGGTGGAACCGGCCGGGCTCCGGCTTCCAGGTCCGCAGCGCCGGCACCGTCTCGGGGCGTCCGCCCGCGACCGCGGCGGACCTGGGCGCGGCGCCGGCCGCAAACGCGAGGACCGCGACGAACGTGAGACACAGCACCCTCGCCGTCACCGTGGCCGCCCGCTGCTTGCATCCATCCGCCCGATCGCTCGCAGCCTAGGGATCGGGCCTACCGGCGTCGAGGCCTGCCGCGCCGGTGCCGGCTTGGTCCCGAACCCGGGACGGGATCGGGCCCGGCGGCGGTTCCCGTTCGGAGGGCCGATCGGCCCCGGGGCCTCAGGCGGGGGTCGTCGCCCGCTCGGGCACGGGCTCGGCGAGCGCCCCGGCTTCCTCCTCGTGCTCGAAGATCGCGTGGCGGGCGCCGGGCACCCCGAACTCGTAGGGGCCGCCGACGACGCGCGGGACCGAGGGGAAGTTGAAGCGCGGCGGCGGCGAGGAGACGAGCCACTCGATCGACTTCGCGCCCCACGGGTTGGCCGGGGCGCGCGGGCCCCAGCGCCAGCTCGTGACCATGTTGTAGAGGAAGACGAGCTGGACGGCGCCGAGGATGAAGGCGAAGATCGAGATCACCAGGTTCCAGTCGCCGAACTGGGCGGCGTAGTCGGCGACCCGGCGCGGCATCCCCTCCATCCCGATCCAGTGCATCGGCACGAACGTGCCCCAGGTGCCGATCAGGGTGCCCCAGAAGTGGATCCGGCCGAGCCGCTCGTCGTACATCCGCCCGGTCATCTTCGGGAACCAGTGGTAGAGCCCGCAGAAGATCGTGAACACCGAGCCGCCGAAGAGGACGAAGTGGATGTGGGCGACGATGAAGTAGGTGTCGGAGATGTGGATGTCGAGCGGGATCATCGCCGTCATCACGCCGCTGATCCCGCCGAGGATGAAGCTGCAGATGAAGCCGAGCGCGAACAGCATCCCGGTGTTGTCGAGGTGGATGCGGCCATCGAACAGCGTCCCGAGCCAAGAGAAGATCTTGATCCCGGTCGGGACCGCGATCAGCAGCGTCGTGATCATCATCGGCACCCGCAGCCAGGCGAACATGCCGGAGACGAACATGTGGTGGGCCCAGACCGCGAAGGCGAGCACCACGATCCCGAGCAGCGCCAGGGCCATCAGCCGGTAGCCGAAGATCGTCTTGCGGGCGTGGGTCGAGATCACCTCGCTGACGATCCCGAACCCCGGCAGCATCATGATGTAGACGGCGGGGTGCGAGTAGAACCAGAAGATGTGCTGGTAGCTGATCACGTCGCCGCCGGCGGCCGCCTGGAAGAAGTTGGTCCCGAGCGCGCGGTCGAGCAGGACCATGAACTGGGCGCCGGCGATGAACGGCGTCGCGCCGACGACGAGCAGCGAGGTCGAGAGGTTGGCCCAGACGAGCAGCGGCATCCGCCAGAAGCTCATCCCCGGCGCCCGCATCGTCACGATCGTGACGAGGAAGTTGAGCGCGGTCGCGACCGACGACGCGCCGGCGAACTGGACGCCGAGGTTGAAGAACGACTGCCCGAGCGGCGCCCCGGTCGACAGCGGCGCATACCCGGTCCAGCCGGCGTCGAAGGCGCCGCCGGGGGCGAGAAAGCTGGCGAGGAACAGGATCCCGCCCATCGGCAGCATCCAGAACGAGAGCGCGTTGAGCCGCGGGAACGCCATGTCCGGCGCCCCGATCATCAACGGCAGCACGTAGTTGGCGATCCCGGCGAAGATCGGGACGATGAACAGGAAGATCATGATCGCCGCGTGGGTCGAGAAGAGCCCGTTGAAGAGGCCGGGGTCGACCACCTGGGTCCCCGGCTGGGCGAGCTCGGCGCGGATCCCCATCGCCAGGGCCCCGCCGATGAAGAAGAAGATGAAGGTGGTGCAGACGTACTGGATCCCGATCACCTTGTGATCGGTGTTGAAGCGCAGGTAGTCGCGCCAGCCGTCGGCCCCGTGGTCGCTGTGGTCCTCGGGCACGGTCGGCGCCCCGGCCGCCCAGCGGAACCAGTAGTCGAAGCAGCCGATCCCGATCAAGTAGCCGATCGGGCCCGTGATCCCGGGCACGATCACGTGCGGGTAGCCGGTCTGCTCGGTCTGGAAGATCTCGAGGCCTCTGATCGCGCGCAGGGCGACGACGAGCCCGAAGCCGAAGCCGATCCCGACCAGCATGCCGAGCAGCGCTCGCGGCTGCCCCGGGGCCTTCAGCGCTGCTACCACCTGCTCAGAACCTCCTGCTCCCCGGTCATTCGGTGACCTGATTGTCGTAGATCCCGGCGCCCTGGCCGCCGGCGGCCCCGGTGCTCACGTTGCCCTCCGGGATCTTCGCCTGATCGGCGGCCCAGGCGTCGAACTCCTTCTGGCTCTCGACGACCGCCGCCGCCCGCATCGTCGCGTGTCCCCAGCCGCAGAGCTCGGTGCAGACCACCTGGTAGGAGCCCTCGACGTCGGGGGTGACGCGGACGACGTTGTCGATCTCGTCGCCGCCCGGCAGATCGGAGCCGGGAACGAGGTCGCGCTTGATCGCCCACTCGGGCACCCAGAAGGAGTGGACGACGTCGAGCGCGTTCAGGTGCAGCTCGAGCTGGGTGCCGACGGGGACGTGGAGCTCGGTCGAGCTCACGCCCTGCTCGGGGTAGTCGAAGCGCCAGGCGAACTGCTGGGCGGTGACGTCGACCCGCATCTGGTTCGAGGCCTCCGCCTCGATGTCGTTGAGGACGATCGTCGAGTAGACGCCGGCGAAGACCACGATCAGCGTCGGGATCACCGTCCAGACGATCTCGAGCCTGGTGTTGCCGTGGATCGGCTCGCCGTCGGACTCGTCGCCGGGCTTCGCCCGGTACTTCCAGATCGCGTAGATCATCATCACCATGACGATGCTGAAGACCAGCGCGCTGAGGACGATCATCACGTTGAGGAGGGTGACGATCGGGTCCTTCTCGGTGGAGCCGTCCATCCCGAGCCAGTCGATGTTGACCATGACGACGGAGATCAGCACGGTCATGCCGATCGCCGCCGCGGTCAGCTTCAGGAACGTGGCGCGGGTCATGTCCTTCATGGGCGCGGCGCATTCTATTCAGTGAGCGGCGCATCTTCGTCGCCGGCCCGGCCGCGGCTGTGCTACGGCGCCGGATCGCCGCCCGGGCCGGGGACCGCCGCGAGCCGGCCGAGCTCGCCGGCGGAGGCCGCGAGCACGGTCCTCGCGACCCCCTCCCAGCTCCAGCGGGCGTGCGACGTCTCGGCGAGCGCGGCGCGCGCGGCGCTCCGGCTCGCGGGATCGATCGCGAGCCACCGGTCGAGGCGGGTCGCGATCGCGGCGACGGCGTCGTCGTCGAGGGCGAACGCGGTCAGGTCGCGCAGCGGCCCCGGGAGCGCCCCCGCGAGCGTCCCGGCGACCTCGGCGAGCCCGGAGTGGTCGGCGCAGACCGGGAGCGCTCCGGTCGCCGCCGCCTCCGCGGCGACCATCCCGAACGCCTCCGGGAACGTGCTCGGCACCACCATCGCGTCGCTCGCCCGGACGGCGGCGGCGACCTCGCCGTACTCGAGCCGCCCCGCCCAGTCGATCGTCCCCGCGGCCTTCCGCGCCGCCTCGGCGTATCCCGGCGGCGGGTCGGCGAGGAAGGCGTCGAGAAACCGCAGCGGCGCTTCCTCCCCGCCCTCCAGCGCCCAGCCAAGCCGGGCGACCTCGCGCGCGTCCCCGAGGTCGCCGCGCCCGAGCGCCGCGGCCAGCCGTCCGAGGCCGTCGCGGTACTCGCCGAAGCCGACCATCAGCAGGCGGGAGCCGGGATGGCGGGCGGCCACGAGCGGCCAGGCGGCGAGCAGCAGGTCGCAGCCCTTCGAGACGATCAGCTTGCCGACGAAGATCACCCGCGGACCGTCGGCGGCCGCGTAGGAGCGGACCGCGGCAGCGGCGGCGGCCGGATCGCGGCCGAGACCGGTGGCTTCGGCGCCGGGGTCGGCGTCCTCGAGCGCGGCCGCGAGATCGGTCAGTACCGCGCCGCGATCGGCGGCGGCCGGCAGCGGCGTGAACGCCTCGACGTCGACGCCGGGCGGGCCGAGCCGCGTCTTCTCCGGCAGCCCGTCGAGCGCGACGGTCTCCCAGAGGCTCTCGGCGGTGTGGCGGGAGCCGACGAGAACCGCCCGCGCCGCGGCGATCCCCTCGCGCGCATAGGGCAGAAAGCGCCGGTGGGGGATCACCGTGTAGGAGAGGGCGCTGCCGTGGACCTTGGCCGCGAAGGGCCCGACGGCCTCGCCCGCCCGGGCGAGGATCGCCGGTCCCATCACGAGGTGGTTGGCGAGCGCCGCGTCGATCCCGCCGGCCCGGACGGCGACGTCGCGGGTGGCGGCGACGTTGGCGGCGATGTAGGCCTCGACCTCCGCTTCGCTCAACCGCTCGAACGGGCGCGCGTCGAAGCCCGCGTACTCGTCGGCGACATAGAGCGGCAGGACCCCGCCGATGTCGGGCAGGTAGGCGGTGATCGAGCCCGCGCCGGGCGACGATCCCGCGGCCCGCTCGACCCGCAGCTCGCCGCCCTCCCAGCGGCCGACCGCGTCGACCCAGGGCAGCGAGCCGGCCTCGCGGTCCTGGCAGAGCAGGTGGACGTCGTGGCCGAGCCCGGCCAGCGCCCGGGCGACGCTCGCGTTGTAGACGTTGCTGCCGGTCCCGCGCAGCAGGTAGCCGTGGAAGACGAGGACGCGCATCGGTCCATCCTTTCGCACCGGACCGGACGGGCGCCTGCCCGCGGATGTGCCCGCGCGCCCGCGGCATCCGCCGCCGACCGGCGCACCTCGCCCACCGCGACAGGCACTATGGTTCCGTCCTTGCCCGCCCGCCAGACCTACAGGATGCGCGCCCCGGCCTCCGGTCGCGAGGCCTTCGTCGAGGCCGACCCGGACGGCGTCTACGTCGATCGCGAGACCGGCGAGGAGCTCAGGCCCGTGACCCGGGTCCTGCCGCTCGCCCCCTCGCCCTCGGCGCTCCTGCGGGCGCCCGAGAACCTGACCGAGTGCCGGCGCTGCAAGCAGCTGATCGGCATCGACCTCAGCGACTGCCCCCACTGCGGGCTGCGCCAGGAAGCGACCAACGGCGACTCGTGAAACGGGCGCGGCGGCTGCGTCCGCTCGCGACCGTGGCCCTGGCCGCCGCGGCGCTCGCCGCTCCCGGCTGCGGCGACGGCGAGACGACCGTCACGGCGCCGACCACGACCGCCCCGACCACGACATCGGGCATGGCCTCGACGCCCACCACGACCACCTCGCCGACAACCACGACGGCGGCGCCGACGACCACGACCCAGACGACGCCCCCGTCGAGCTACGAGCCGGACCCGTCCAAGCCCGACAGCGAGCACAACGACACGATGGGCGACCCGGACACGCCCGAGGGCGCCTTCGACGAGGCCTGCCAGCGCAACCCGCAATCCTGCGGCTGAGCCACGGGCGCCGTCGGCCCGCCGGCTCAACACCGATCAGTTCTGGCCGCCGCCCTTGCCGCCCTTGCCGCTCTTCACGAACCAGGCCCAGTAGAGCAGCCGCTCGCCCTTGAAGCGGCAGCCGTACTCGCGCACCGAGCCCTTCTTCTGCTGCGGCTTGGCGTCCTTGGCCTGGCCCTCGGCGCACTCGCCGTCGCTGCGGCTGGCGATCCATTGGTTGCCGTCGCGGTCGAGACCGAGCGTGAAAGCTGACAGCCACCCCGGCATCGTCAGCCCGATCTTCAGCCCCTTCCGGACCTTGAGCGGCTTGCGGAGCGTGTAGATCGGGGTCTCGCCGAGCCTCGACTCGAGGCTGACCTTCGGGGTCTGCTTCGCCAGCTTGAACCGGTGTCGCTTCTTCGGCTTCAGCACCGACAGCCGGGCCTTGATGTCGCCATAGTCCTCGTTCAGCGAGTCGACGAGGTTCGGATCGTCTTCGGTGTTGACCTTCCCGAGGCTCACCGACCAGGCGACCAGATGCCCGCTCGCAGGCACCTTGAACGGCGCCTTCTCGCCGTCGGCCACGGTCTGCAGCCCCGTGACCGAGACCGTGATCCGGCACGAGTCGCCCGGGCATGGCGACTTCGGCGTCTTCTTGGTCTTCCCGAGCACCTTCGCCGACTTCGCGTCGGCGTCGTGGGCGCTGAGCGCGACCGCGGTCGCGAACCCGAGCACGGCGGCGAGCGCGGCGAGCGCGATCGCCGCCCGGCTCCTGGTTGTCCTGCTGGCTTCCATCACGGGCCTCTAACACCCGGGCACCCGCGCTGTTGCGGTCCCGGCGGGACGGTCCGCTGGCGGATTCTAGGCGTCCGGCAGGCCGGATCGTGGCGGATCGCATCTAGGATGAACGGCGATGCCCGCGATCGAGGTCAGCAACTTGCAGCGGGCGTTCTCGGCCGGTGTCCTCGCCGTCGCCGGGATCGACCTCCGGGTCGACGCCGGCGAGATCTACGCGTTCCTGGGGCCGAACGGCGCCGGCAAGACGACGACGGTGCGGATGCTGACGACGCTGCTGCGCCCGACCGGCGGCAGCGCGACGGTCGCCGGCCACGACGTCGTCGCCGAGCCGGCGGCGGTCCGGGCGGCGATCGGCGTCGCGCTGCAGGAGGCGGCCCTCGACCCGCTGATGACCGGGCGCGAGCTGATCCGGATGCAGGCGACCCTGCACGGGATCCCGCGGGCCGAGGGGCAGCGGCGCGCCGACGACCTCCTGCGCCGGGTCGGACTGGTCGAGGCGGGCGATCGCCGCGTCGGCACCTACTCGGGCGGGATGAAGCGGCGGCTCGACCTCGCCTCCGCGCTCGTTCACGAGCCCCGGGTCCTGTTCCTCGACGAGCCGACGACCGGGCTCGACCCGGTCAGCCGCAAGTCGATCTGGGAGGAGGTCGAAGCCCTGAACCGCGAGGGCACGACGGTGTTCCTCACCACCCAGTACCTCGAGGAGGCGGACCAGCTCGCCGACCGGGTCGGGATCATCTCGGCCGGGCGGATCGTCGCCGAGGGGACCCCGGCGGCGCTCAAGGCCGAGGTCGGCAAGCCGCGGATGGAGCTCGTCCTCGCGGCGGGCGAGCGCGGCGACTGCGTGGAGGTGCTGAGCCGGTTCGGCGACCCGCTGCCGCCGCGCGACGGGACGCTGATGATCGAGGTGGCGGCGGGCTCGGCGGCGATCGCGCCGGTCGTCCGCGCGCTCGACGAGGCCGGGATCACGGTCGAGTCGCTCGACGTCGTCGAGCCGACCCTCGACGACGTCTTCGTCGCCAAGACCGGCCATCACCTCGAGGGTGACGAGGCATCGGAGCCCGGGACGGGCGAGGCGGAGGCCGTCAGCGGATGAAGGGGTCGGTCGCGGTCGTCGCCGAGCTCGGCCGCCGCTCGATCCGCCAGACGTTCCGGCGGCCGCAGCTGATCGCGCCGCTCCTGGTCATCCCGACGCTGCTTCTGGCCGTGCAGGCCGCCGGCGCCGGGCGCGCCATCGACCTGCCCGGGTTCCCGCCGGTCGAGAGCTTCTTCGACTTCCTGCTCGCCGGGGCGATGCTGCAGTCGGCGCTTCTGGCCGGCAACAGCGGCGGGATCGCCCTCGCGATCGACATCGAGATGGGGTTCACCGACCGGCTCCTGGCGGCGCCGATCCCGCGCTTCGCGATCGTCGCCGGGCGCCTCGCCGGGACGGCGGCGATGGGCGCGGTGACGGCCGTCTGGTTCCTCGCGATCGGGCTGATCTTCGGCGTCCGGATCGAGGAGGGCCTGCTCGGGGCGCTGCTGATGATCGCCCTCGTCACCCTCGCGGCGCTGAGCTTCGGGACGCTCGGCGCGGCGCTGGCGCTGCGCAGCGGCAGCGCCTCGGTCGTCCAGGGCACGTTCCCGCTCGTCTTCGTGATCCTCTTCCTCTCGACCGCGTTCTTCCCCGCCGACCTCCTGCTCGAGCCGGCGCGGACGATCGCCCGGTTCAACCCGCTCAGCTTCATCGCCGAGGCGGTCCGCGATCCGGTCATCTCGGTCTTCTCGGCCCGCGAGCTGCTCGAGGGCCTCGCCGGGATCGTCCTCGTCGGCGCGGCCGGCCTCGCCCTCTGCTCGCTGGCGCTGCGGCGCCGCCTCCGGCTCGGTTGATGGACATCGCGCTCGCCACCGACTGGGCGACGATCCGGGCGCTGGTGCGGCGCTCGGCCAACGAGCTCATCCGCGTGCCCGGGGCCGCCGTCCCGGGGGTGCTGGCGCCGACGATCTTCTTCCTCGGGCTGACCGCGGTCTTCGGCAACCTGACGCTGCTGCCCGGCTTCACCACCGGCTCCTACGCGAGCTTCATGGTCCCGGTCAGCATGCTCCAGGGCGCCGGCTTCACCGGCGCGGCGATGGGGGTGAACCTGGCCCGCGACATCGAGCTCGGCCTGTTCGACCGCTTCCTCGCCTCCCCCGCCCCGCGCTGGGTCCTGCTCACCGGCCTCGTCCTCTCGGCCGCGATCCGCTCGTTCATCCCCGCGACCTTCGTCTTCCTGATCGCGCTCGCCGTCGGCGCCCACCTCCCCGGGCCGGGCGGGCTGATCGTCACCTACCTCTGCGTGGTCGGCACCGCGACGATCGCCGCCTGCTGGTCGGCGACGATCGCGCTCAGGTTCAAGACCCAGTCGGCGGCGCCGCTGATGCAGACGGTGATGCTCGCCCTCGTCCTCTGCACGACCGCCTACGCCCCCCAGGAGCTGCTCACCGGCTGGCTCGCCACCGCCGCCGAGTACAACCCGTTCACGCAGGTCGTCGACGCCGCCCGCCAGGGCTTCGTCGGCGGCGTCACCTGGGAGGGGACCTGGCCGGCATTCGCCGTCATCGCGGCGTTGACGGCCCTGCTCGGCGCGCTGGCCCTGCGCGGGATGCGGCGCACGGCTTACTGAGCGCAGCCGGGCGCGCCGACCACCGCGCGGGAGAGGACCGATGCGATGGGGAGCCGGAGTCCGTTGTCGATGCAGGCTTCCCTTGTCGGCTGGACCTCCGGCGGTCAGGATCGGATCGAGCACCTGGGAGGGTCAGGATGGGCCGACCGATCGGTGGAGCGATCGCGTCGGGGGTGTCGATCCCCGGCGACGCAGTCCGCGCGCCTGGCGGCCGCGGTCGCGCCGCTCGCCGTCGCCGCGCTGGCCGGGTGCGCCGGCTTCGGTCGTGAGCCGACGAGGACGCCGACGTGCGCGTTCTTCGCCCGCCGCTACTTGTAGCGGTAGGTGATCCGGCCGCGATCGAGGTCGTAGGGGGAGAGCTCGATCTTGACGCGGTCGCCGGGGAGGATGCGGATGTAGTGGCGGCGCATCTTGCCGCTGATGTGGCCGAGGACCTCGTGGTCGTTGTCGAGCTTGACCTTGAACATCGTGTTCGGCAGGGCCTCGACGACCTCGCCCTCCATCTCGATCTTCTCTTCCTTCGCCATCGCGCGCCGCGGGAGCGTACAGGAGCCCCGCTACTCGCCCCTGAACGTGGCCTTGCCGGGGCCGTCCTCGAGGAAGCTCCGGACGGCGCCGCGGAGATCCTCGGAGTCGAACAGCGGCCCGGCGACGTCGGCGACCGCGGCGTCGGCCGCGGCGACCCCGCCCTCGAGATAGGCGCGGACGAGCCGCTTGGTGGCGCCGTGGGCGAGCGTCGGCCCGGCGGCGAGCTCGCGCGCGAAACCCATCCCCTTCTCGAGCAGGTGCTCCGGGGGGACGACCCGGTTGACGACGCCCCAGTCGAGCAGCTTCGCGGCGTCGTAGAGGCCGCCCGTCATCACGAACTCGCGGGCGCGCGCCGAGCCGGCACGCTCCGCCATCCGCTGGACGCCGCCGCCGAACGGGGTCAGGCCGACGACCCGCTCGACGAGCCCGAACCGCGCCCCCTCGGCGGCCCAGATCATGTCGCAGCCGAGGGCGGCCTCGAGCCCCGCGGTCAGGCAGAGGCCGTGGACGAGGGCGAGCGTCGGGATCTCGAGCGACTCGAAGGCCTGCAGCTCCCGGATCCCGTCGGCTGCGAGCCGCCTCCCCTCAGCCCCGCCCGGGACGTCCCTGAACACCTTGCCGACGTCGACGCCGCCGGTGAACACGTCGCCCTCGGCGCGAAAGACCATCGCCCGCGCATCCGAGCCCGCGACGGCGTCGCGGGCCTCGCGCATGGCGACGAAGGTGCGCTCGGTGAACAGGTTCAGCGGCGGGTCGTCGAGCACGATCACGGCCACGTCGCCGTCGCGCTCGAGCCGGACCGGGAGGCGCTCGCCCGCGCTCACCCGCGCTCCCTGATGGCCGCCGCGACGGAGGCGATCTCGCCCGGCTCGGCGCCCCGCGGTATCCACGGCAGCTTCAGTGGGTCGCCCTCGTAGCGCGGGATCACGTGCAGGTGGAAGTGGAAGACGGTCTGCCAGGCGGCGGGGCGGGTGGCGTTGAGCACGTTGAAGCCGTCGGGCCCGAGCGCCGCCTCGATCAGCCGGGCGGCCCGCCGGGCGGCGAGCGCGCACCGGGTCAGATCGTCCTCGCCGATCGCCAGCAGGTCCTCGCTGTGGGCGCGCGGGATCACGAGCGCGTGCCCGCGCGTCGCCGGGGCGATGTCCATCAGCGTGATCGTGTGCTCGTCGGAGTCGACGATCTCGGCCGGGGACTCGCCGGCGGCGATCGCGCAGAAGATGCAGTCGGGGTCGCGCACGAGGCCGCGGCGGAGGCTATCGCCGATCGGCCCAGGCCCGCAGGTGGGCGAGCGCGGCGGCGCGGTCCCCCACCTCGCCCGCGAACCGCGCCGCGGCGAGCTCCGCGACCGCCGCGCCGAGCCGGGGCCCCGGCTCGATCCCGACCTCGGCCGCTATCTCGTCCCCGCGCAGGAGCGGGTCCGGGTCCTCGTCCTCCCAGGCGATCGCGGCGGCGAGCATCTCGCGGGCGAGCTCGAGGTGGCCGGCGATCGCCTCCCCGGGAACGTCGCCGCCCTGGGCCGAGAGCCGGTCGGCGATGGTGAGCAGCGTCGTGTCGACGGTCTGCGGGGCGGTCCGGCTCAGGTAGTCCCAGACGCGGCGCCGCGGGAGCGGCCGCTCGCGGACCATGAAGCCGAGGACGAGATGGTCGCGGGTCATCGCCCCGAGGTGGGTCGCGAACCGGCGCGAGGTCCGCAGCCGCCGGCAGAGGCCCGCGACCAGCTGGGCGCCGGTGGCGTCGTGGCCGATGAAGCTGACCCGGCCCCCGCTCTCGCGCCGCGTCGCCGGCTTGCCGATGTCGTGCAGGAGCGCGGCCCAGCGCAACGCGTCGCCGCGGTCGAGCTCGTCGGCAAGCGGGGCGGCGAGGCGCTCGGCGATCGCCGCCGCCCCCTCCCCGCAGTAGCGAGGCAGGTCGCGCTCGACCTCCTGCATCCGCCGCAGCACCTCGAGCGTGTGCTCGTAGGCGTCGAGGTGGTGGTTGGCGCTCTGCGAGACGCCGTGCAGCGCCGCCACCTCGGGAACGACGGCGGCGAGCGCCCCGACCTCGTCGAGGAAGCCGATCCCGGCGAGCGGGTCGGCGCCGGCGAGCAGGAGCCGCAGCTCGGCGTACTGGCGCTCCCCGGCGGGCTCGCCCGCGCGCGACGCCTCCGCCCGCGCCAGCCCGGCGGTGTGGGGCTCCGGCGCGAAGCCGGCCCGGGCCAGGAAGCGCGCCGCGCGCAGCACCCGCAGCGGGTCGTCGGCGAAGGCGCGGTCGGCGCAGGCGCGGAGGGTCCCCCGCTCGAGGTCGCCGAGCCCGCCCGCGGGATCGAGCGGCTCGCCGCCGGCCAGCGGGACCGCGACGGCGTTCACGGTGAAATCTCGGAGCCGCAGGTCGACCTCGATCGAAGGGCCGCGAAGCGCGGCGACGTCGACCTTCCAGCCGCCGTCGCGGGCGACGACGCGCCAGGTGGCGAACTCGCCCGAGAGCTCGAACGGATGCCCCTCCCCGTCGGCCGCGATCCGGCGGGCGGCCTCGGAGGGATCACCGTCGAAGGCGATGTCGACGTCGACGACGTCGGCGCCGAGGGCGGCGTCGCGGACGGCGCCGCCGACCAGCCAGGCGCGATCGGCGACGTCGCGGAGCCCCGACCGGGCGACCTCGATCGCCGGCGCCTCCCCGAGTCGCTCCTCGAGCCTGGCCAGGTGCAGTCGCCGCGCCACGGCGACAATCAGGTCCTGTAGGCGCGCGGGACCCGCGCGCTCAGGCCGCAGGGGATCTCGTAGTTGATCGTGCCGAGAGCCACCGCCAGCTCCTCGGCCGAAACCCGCTCGCCGTCCTGCTCGCCGATCAGGACCGCCGGCGCACCCACCTCGACCCCGCCCCCGGGGCCGAGGTCGACCGTGAGGTTGTCCATCGAGATCGTCCCGACCAGCGGCCGGCGGGCGCCACCGACGAGGACCTCGCACCGGTTCGAGAGGCCGCGCCGGAAGCCGTCGCCGTAGCCGACCGGAAGCACCCCGACCCAGGTGTCGACCGGGGCCCTCCAGGAGCGACCGTAGCCGACCGACTCGCCGGCGCCGATCCGCTTGACGTCGGCGACGTAGGTGTGCAGCGACAGCGCCGCCTCGAACCCGTGCGCGGCCGGGTCGCGGCCGAACGGATCGAGGCCGTAGAGGGCGATCCCGCAGCGGACCATCGCGAAGTGGAACTCCGGGCCGCGCAGCGTCGCGGCGCTGTTGGCGGCGTGGAGGAGGACGCCCGGATGGCGCTCGGCGAGCGGCTCGGCGAGCGCGCGAAAGGCGTCGAGCTGGGCCCGCAGGAAGGTCTCGTCCTCCTCGTCGGCGGTCGCGAAGTGGGTCCAGATCCCCGCCAGCTCGACCCGCTCGTCCGCGGCCGCCGCGTCGGCGAGGCGGACGACTCCGCCGGCCTCGCGGTCTCCGAGGCGCCCCATGCCGCTGTCGTGTTTGACGTGCAGGCGGGGCCGAAAGCCGAACATCGACGCCCGCTCGGCGACCGCGGCGAAGAAATCGGGACGCCAGACCGTGAGCTCGGCCCGCGCCTGCAGGGCGACGTCGAGCTCCGCCCCGGTCAGGGCGCCGGTGATGAAGACCGGCACCTCGGCTCCGAGCCGCTCGCGCAGCTCGAACGCCTCGGTCGCGGTGGCGACGGCGAGCCGGGTCGCGCCGCCGCGAAGCGCGGCATCTCCGCACTCGCCCATGCCGTGCCCGTAACCGTCCCCTTTGACCACCGCGCAGAGCTCGGTCCCGGGAGCCAGTCCGGAGCGCAGGCGGGCGCAGTTGCGCTCGACCGCGCCGACGTCGACGATCGCCGTGACCCGCTGGAACGGATCGTGCCCGCTCAACGGGCCAGTCCCCCGGGCAGGTCCTCGACGACGTCACCGGCGACCACCGACTCGGCGCCGAGCCGGCCGGCGGCGAGCCGGCCGGCACGGGCATGGGCGTAGACGCCCGCGCAGGCGGCCGCGAACGGCTCCGTGCCGCGCGCGATCAGGGCGCCGATCGTCCCCGAGAGGACGTCGCCGGTGCCGGCGGTCGCAAGCGCCGGGCTGTCGAGCGCGTTGACCGCGAGCGATCCGCCGTCGGCGACGATCGTGTCATCGCCCTTGAGGACGACGACGGCAGCCGACGCCTCGCTCGCGGCGGCGGCGGACGCGAGCCGGCGGGCGGCGATCTCGCCCGAGTCGCGTCCGAGCAGCCGGGCGAGCTCGCCGGCGTGCGGGGTCAACACGGTCGGCGCCCCGCGGTCACGCAGGAGCTCGAGATCGGTGCCGAGCGCGTTGAGGCCGTCGGCGTCGATCAGAAGCGGCGCCGGGACGCGCGGCGCGATCTCGCGGACGAGCCGGCGGGTGTGCTCGGCACGCCCGAGCCCGGGCCCGACGACGACGCTGGCCGAGCGTTCGGCGCGCTCGAGGATCGCCGCGGCCGCGGCCGAAGCGAGGCCGCCGTCCGCATCCTCGAGGCCGAAGGTCATCACCTCGGTCAGCTTCGCCTCGAGGATCGGCTCGAGCGAGGCCGGACAGCAGACGATCGCGTAGCCGGCGCCGGCGCGGATCGCCGCCCCGGCGGCCAGGCAGGGGGCGCCGGTGAGCCCGCGCGAGCCCCCGACCACGAGGACCTCGCCGGAGCTGAACTTGGTCGAGTCGGCACCGCGCCGCGGCGGCAGCTCGAGCGCGCCCGCGTTGACGGCCCCCGCCACGGGCGCGCCCGGGGCGCCGTCGGGAATCCCGATCGGGGCGACGACGAGCCGGCCGGTGCGGCGCTTGCCGGGCGCGATCCGGTGGCCGACCTTGGCCGCGTGGAAGGTGACCGTGACGGCGGCCGGAACCGACGCGCCGGCGATCTCACCCGTGGAGGCGTCGACGCCGGACGGGACATCGCAGGCGACGACGGTCGCGCCGGACGCCGCGATCGCCTCGATCGCCGCCATCGCCCCGCCGCGCGGCGCCCCGGCGAAGCCGGTGCCGAAGATCGCATCGACGATCGCGCCCGAGCCCGCCAGCACCGCGTCCCAGCCGTCCGCGGGGACGACCTCGACGCCGCCGCCGAGCCGCTCGAGGTTCGCTCCGGCGTCGGCGCTGAGCTCGTCGAGCGGCCAGACCGAGAGCACGTCCACCCGGTGGCCCGCGGCGCGAAGCAGCCGCGCCGCGACGAGGCCGTCGCCGCCGTTGTTCCCCTTGCCACAGACGATCCGGACCGGCCCCGGCCCGGCGACGAGCTCGGTCTCCCGGGCGAGGGCGGCGCCCGCCGCCTCCATCAGCTCGAGCGAGGGGACGCCGCGCTCCTCGATCGCCCAGCGATCGACGGCGGCCATCCCGGTCGCGTCGTAGAGCGGGTCGAGCCAGTCAGGCGGCCGCACGCCCGCCAGACTACGCGGTGGGGGCAGCCGAACCCGCGAGCACCACCGCGGCCGCGTTGTCGCGCGAATGGGTCAGCGACACGGCCAGCTCGACGCCGCGCTCGGCCGCCACCGCGGCCGCGCGGCCGTGCAGCCGCAGCCGCGGCGCCGGGCTGCCGACGACCTCGACGTCGCGGGGCGGAAAGCCGCCGCCGAGCGCCTTGATCGCCGCCTCCTTGGCGGCGAACCGCGCCGCCAGGTGGCGGGCCGGGCGAGCCCGGCCCGCGCAGGCGGCAAGCTCGCCGGGACGGAAGAGGCGACCGGCGAGCCGCGGCCGCCGCTCCAGCGCCCGCTCGACCCGATCGATCTCGATCAGGTCGATCCCGAGCCCCGCGACGCCCGGGCCCGGGCTCACGGAGCGATCACCGCCGCCGAGCCGTCCGAGCCCTCCTCGCCCTCGGGCTGGTCCTGGACCCCGAGCGTGAACCCGCCGACCGAGCGGTCGCCGTCGAGGTCGCTGCCGGCGATCAGGAAGTCGAGCGCGTTCAGGTAGGGCCGGGCCGCCTCGAGGTCGGGATCGCTCTCGCCGGTGCTGTCGATCAGGTCGACGATCGGCGCGAAGTTGACGAAGAAGCTCGGCGTCAAGCCGTCGTCGAGGTCGTCCTCGGCGGCCTGGAACGTGTCCGAGTCGGCGAGCGTCTCGGTCGGCGAGAGGACGTCGTCGATCGTGTCGGCGCCGGCGGCGACGACCACCTCGTCGTCCTCGACGGCGACGTGGGCGCCGAACGGCAGCCGCTTCGACTGGATGTCGAACCCGCTCTGGGTCGGCGTCACCTTGACGCTGCGCGACCCGCTGAGCACCGACTGCAGCTTCGCCACCGCGTCCTCGGCAGCCCCCTGGTCGTCGGTCGTGATCACCAGGCCGCCGCCGAGGCCGAAGATCGACGTGCCCTCGACGAAGCCGCCGACGTCGCCGATCCAGCCGAGATCCCGCTCGAGGTCGAGACCGGTCGCCTCCTGGAAGACCTGCTCCGGATCGACCTCGTCGGCGAGCCCGGGGGCCTGCTCCTCGAGGCCCGCTTCGAAGCCGGCCTTGAACTGCTCCAGCGAGCTCGAGATCTGATCGCCGATCCCCGTCCCCGCGAACGCCAGCCAGGAGTCGCCCGGCAACGCCGTCAGCAGATCGGTGGGATCGGTCGCGCCCTCGCCGGCGGGGCCCGCGGCCCCGACGCTGAACGAGCTCTCGGTGACGCTGCCCCAGGCGTCGAAGGGACCGTCGCCGAGCCCGGCGAGCTGGTCCTCGATCCGCGCGAGGTCGGGGGCGGGCACCGCCCCCGAGGCCTCGACGACGTCGATCGCCTTCTGCGGGTCGGCGTAGAGCTCGAAGACCGCGCCGTCGGGGGCGGCGTCGAGGCCGGTCGACGCGTCATCGAGCTCGGCGAAGCTGTCGCCGGCGCCGGCGTCGATCGCGTCCTCGACCCCGGGGACGCTGCCGATCAACAGAAAGTCGCCGTCGATCGCGTAGGCGCTCCCGCCGTCGCGGCTGACCGTGAGCCGGACCCCGTTGTAGTCGCGCTCGGCGCCGGCCTCGTCCCCGACCGCCTGATCGACGAACGACTGCGCGGCGCCGGCGTCGGTCACGGCGACGACGAGCGCCCCGTCGGCCTCCTCGGTCTTCGCGTCGTAGCCGTTCAGGAACGCGCCGGCACGGATCCCGAGCCAGGGCGCGATGTCCCCGTCGTAGGTCAGGTCGAGCCCCTCGTCGGCGAGCTCGGAGTCGATCGCGCCCTCGAGCTCGGCGCCGACGTCGTCGGTGATCAGCAGCTTCGAGAGCGCCGATTCGAGGTCGTCGCCGAGCTCGCCCTCGGGCCGGACGACCGCGACGGCGTAGAACGGCGTGTCAGCGGGCACCATCGACGCCGGGTCGGGTCCGAGGTCGATGCTCTCGTCGGAATCGCCGCAGGCGGCGAGAGCGGTCGCGACGAGGGCGAGCAGGGCGAGGGCGGTGAGGCGGAGCGGGTTGGCTGGCATGTGGCGGATGCTATTGGCTGCGGGTGCGGAAGCCCCGGGGAGCGGGACCCGCCTACTCGACGGTGACGGTCTTGGCCAGGTTCCGCGGCTGGTCGACGTTGAGCCCGAGCTGGCGGGCCGTGTGGTAGGCGAGGAGCTGGAGCGGGATCACGGCGAGGATCGGCTGCAGGATCCAGTCCGTGCGGGGGACGTACAGGACCTGGTCGGCGGACTCGGCGACCTCGCCCGAGCCCGCGGTGCCGATCGCGATGACGTCGGCACCCCGCGCCCGCACCTCGGCGACGTTCGAGAGCATCTTGTCGAGGACCGGCATGTCGGTGGCGACGCAGACGACGGGGGTGGTCTCGTCGAGGAGCGCGATCGGCCCGTGCTTCATCTCGCCGGCGGCGTAGGCGTCGGAGGGGATGTAGGAGATCTCCTTCATCTTCAGCGCTCCCTCGAGGCAGACCGGCAGGCCGATGTGGCGGCCGAGGTAGAGGAAGAATCGGCCGCGGGCGTGGCTTCGGGCGATCGCCCGAACCCGCTCGTCGCTGCGCTCGATCGTCTCGGCGATCTTGCTCGGCAACGCCTTCAGCTCACCGATCAGCTCGGCGACCCGCTCGCTCGGGAGGCGGTCGCGCGCCTGGGCCAGCCAGAGCCCGACGAGGTAGATCGCGGCGACCTGGCTCGTGAACGTCTTCGTCGCGGCGACCCCGATCTCGAGCCCGGCCCGAGTGAACAGCACCGAGTCGGCGTCGCGGGTGGCCTGGCTTCCCATCACGTTCGTGATCGCGAGGACGTGGGCGCCGCGCTCGCGGGCGAGCCGCATCGCCGCCAGCGTGTCGGCGGTCTCCCCCGACTGGGTGATGCCGATCACGAGGTCGTCGGCGGCGATGACGGGGTCCCGGTAGCGGTACTCGGAGGCGATGTCCATCTCGACCGGAACGCGGGCCCAGGTCTCGATCGCGTAGCGGCCGACGAGGCCGGCGTGGTAGGAGGTCCCGCAGGCCACGATCACGACCCGGCGAACCGTCGCGGCGTGCTCCGGCGTCAGCGCCAGCTCGCTCAGGTCGACGCGGTCGGTCTCCGGCAGGCGGTCGGTGATCGTCTCGGCGACCGCGTCCGGCTGATCGTGGATCTCCTTCATCATGAACGTCGGATAGCCGCCGCGCTCGGCCGCGTCCTCATCCCATGTGACCTCCTCGAGGTCGCGGCCGCGCGGGGCCCCGTCGGCGTCGGTGATCTCGATCCGCTCCGGCGCGATCGCAACGATCTCGCCGTTCTCGATCTGCATCACCGTCCGGGTCTCGGCGAGGAAGGCGGGGATCGCCGAGGCGAGGAACGTCTCGCCGTCACCGACTCCGATCACCAGCGGGCACTCCTGGCGGGCGCCGACCAGCAGGTCGGGGTGCCCGGCGTGCATCGCCACGAACGCGTAGTGGCCGCGAAGGTCGGCGAAGGCGGCGCGAACGGCGGCGATCAGGTCGCCGTCGTAGTGGCGCTCGATCAGGTGGGCGACGATCTCGGCGTCGGTCTCGGAGCTGAACTGGTGGCCGTCGGCGATGAGCTCGCGGCGGAGCTCCGAATGGTTCTCGACGATGCCGTTGAGGACGATGTTGACCCGTCCCTCCTCGTCGCTGTGGGGGTGGGCGTTCTCCTCGGTGACGCGGCCGTGGGTCGCCCAGCGCGTGTGGGCGAGGCCGATCGTCGCGTCCGTCTCGGCGACGGCGACCGCCCCCTCGTCGCGCGGCTCGGCGACCGCGGCGCGCAGGTTCGCGAGGTTGCCGACGGCGCGGACCGAGTCGATCCGACCGCCGTCGAGCAGGGCGAGGCCGGCGGAGTCGTAGCCGCGGTACTCGAGCTTCTCGAGGCCGGCGATGAGCAGATCGCGACACGGCCTCCTGCCCACATATCCGACGATGCCGCACACCTGAGCCTCCGGGGATCTGAAGAGGACGCCACAGGATAGGGGCACCTCACGGCGCCGCCAAGTCGGGCGCGGTCCCGCCCCGCGCCGCGGCGGTCAGCCGAGCGCCCGGCGCGCGGCCGCGACGAGGCGGTCGAGGACCTCCTGGCACTCGGCTTCGTCGGGGGCCTCGACCATGACCCGGACGAGCGGCTCGGTGCCGGAGGGGCGGACGAGGACCCGCCCCCGGCCCTCGAGCAGGGCCCCCTCGCGACCGACCGCCTCCCAGAGGCCGGTCGCGGCGGCGAGCGCCTCGTCGCTTGGAACCGCGACGTTCTCGAGCCGCTGCGGGAGCCGCTCGACCGGACGGCACTCCGACAGCGGCCGGGCGCCGATCGACCGCATCACGAGCAGCGCCGCCGCGAGCCCGTCGCCGGTGGTCGCGAAGTCGGTCCAGACGATGTGCCCGGACTGCTCTCCGCCGAGCGTCCAGCCGCGCTCGACGAGCTCCTCGATGACGTAGCGGTCCCCGACCTTGGTCGTGGCGACCTCGATCCCGGCCGCGTCCATCGCCTTGTGGAAGCCGAAGTTGCTCATCACCGTCATCGCGACGCCGCCGGGCAGCTCGCCGGCTTCGCGCAGGTGCAGGGCCGCGACCGCGACCGTCTCGTCGCCGTCGAACCCGCGGCCGTCGCCGTCGACGGCCAGCATCCGGTCGCCGTCGCCGTCGAAGGCGAAGCCGATCTCGGCGCCGTGCTCGACGACGGCGGCGGCGGCGTTCGCGAGGTGGGTCGAGCCGCAGCCCTCGTTGATGTTGCGTCCGTCGGGCTCGGCGGCGATCGCGACCACCTCGGCGCCGAGCCGCTCGAAGGCGGCGGGAGCGGCGCGATAGGTGGCGCCGTTGGCGCAGTCGAGGACGATCCTGCGGCCGCCAAGGTCGAGCTCGAATCGCGACGCGAGCGCCCGCAGGTAGTCGTCGAGGGCGCCCTCGAGCCGGCGGATCCGGCCGGACGCCGCGCCGGTGGCGGGCCCGGCGGCCACCCTCGCCTCGACCCGCGCCTCGCCCTCGTCGTCGAGCTTGGTCCCGTCGCGGCCGAAGAACTTGATCCCGTTGTCCCGCCAGGGGTTGTGAGACGCGGATACGACCGCGCCGAGGTCGAAGCCGTGCCTGCGGACGAGGATCGCGGCGGCCGGGGTCGGCAGGACCCCGCCGAGGAAGACGTCGGCGCCGGCCGCGGCGAGACCGGAGGCCAGGGCCGACTCGAGCATGTGGCCGGACTCCCGGGTGTCGCGGACGATCAGCACCTGCGGGCGCTCGCCCTCGAGCTCGGCGGCGGTCGCGCGGCCGAGCGCGAGCGCCAGCTCCGGGGTCAGCACCTCTCCCACCGGCCCCCGGACCCCGTCGGTGCCGAACAGCTTCGCTCGCTCAGGCATTCGAGGGGATCATTACGGTCCCGGCCTCGGAATGCGCGGCTCAGGGGGAGGCTGGAGCCAGCCGTCAAGCGAGCGGCGAAGCCGCAAGCTTGCTGCGAAGCGTTGATCCGGCGAGTGCGGGAGTCCCCGGGGCAAGGAGCGTGAGGCGATCGGCCGCAAGGCCGCGAGCCGAGCGGGACGCAGCATTCGGGGCCTCCCGCGCCGCCGGATCAGCGCTTCGAGAACTGCGGGCGCTTGCGGGCCTTCTTCAGCCCCGCCTTCTTGCGCTCCTTGCGGCGATCGTCCCGGGTCAGCATCCCGCGCCGCTTGAGGTCGCCGCGGAGCTCGGGCTCGAGCGCGGTCAGGGCGCGGGCGACGCCGTGGCGAACGGCGCCGGCCTGGCCGCTGATGCCGCCCCCGTGGACACGGACCCGGACGTCGACGCTGCTCTCGTAGCCGGCGGTCACGAGCGGCTGGCGCGCCAGCGCCTGGTGCCGGCTGCTGCTGAAGTACTCGTCGATCCCGCGATCGTTTATCTGGAAGGAGCCGTCGCCGGCGCGGACCACCACGCGGGCGACGGCGCTCTTGCGCTTGCCGGTCGCCTGGATCCGGGTGTCGGCGGGAACCGACACCGTTCGCGGCGCGATCGTCTCCTCGTCATCGACGGCGGCGGCCGCCTCGCGGGCGCGGCGCTCCTCCTCCTCGGCTTCGCGCGCGGCCCGCTCCTCGGCCGTGAGCTCCCGCTCATCCTCGCCGATCGCGATCGGCTCGAGGTCGGCGCCGGGAACGACTTCCTTGCCCCCGGACTCCTTCGCCGCCCGGCGCTGCGGCCGCGGGGCCGGCTCGGCCGCCTCCGGACCCTCGGCCTCCACGGCCTTCCCCTCCGGCGCGGCATCGCCGCCCTCATCCGCGGCCGCGTCCTCCTCCGCGGCGGCTTCGCCCTCTGCCGCGGCTTCGCCGCCGTCGCCTTCGCCGCCCCCGGCGACCACGTCGGCGGCCTCGGCGGCTTCGCCCTGATCGGCACCGTCGGCGCCCGCGGCGTCCTCGCCCGCCGCTGCGGCGGCGTCCTCGTCGCGCTCGGCGTCGTCGCTCACTTCGTCACCTCCAGGGGCTTCGGCTGCTGGGCGGCATGCGGGTGGTCGGGACCGGCGTAGACCTTGAGCTTGAGAAGCTGCTTGCGGGCGAGCTTGTTGCGGGGGAGCATCCCCTTGACGGCGCGGCGGATCACTTCCTCCGGCCGGCGGTCGAGCATCTCCCCGAGCGTCCGCGAGCGGATCCCGCCCGGATAGCCGCTGTGGCGGTAGTAGCGCTTGCTCTTCAGCTTGTCGCCGGTGACCGCGACCTTGTCTGCGTTGACGACGATGACGAAGTCACCGACGTCGCAGTGGGGCGTGTACTGCGGCTTGCGCTTGCCCCGCAGCGCATCGGCGATCCGCGTGGCCAGCCGGCCCAGGGTCTGGCCCTCGGCGTCGACCACGTACCAGTCGCGCGTCCGGCTCTCGGGTGTCGCCACGTAGGTCTTCATTCCGTGAAACAGCCGCGCTCGGACCCGGCCGGGGCCCCACGCGGCGGGCGGGATGATAGCCGCTGCCGGCGACCGCGGCGGGCGGGGGTGGCCGCGGCCGCGGCTATACTGCCGCCCGCACAGGACCTGCCGAGTCCCCGGTCGCACAGCGCCGGGGGGCGGGGGAACCGCACGGCGTCACAGGAGTCGGCGCCGATGGGGCGAATCCAGGCGAAACAGCCAGGTAGCGCTGCTCTTTCCGCGCGAGCCCGACAGCTAACCCCGTAGGCCCGAACGAGAGAGACGAGGACTTGAGCCGGAGCGCCACGCGCACGTCAACGACGAGGACGAGGGCGGCCGCCCTCGCCGCCTTCGCGACGCTCGTCGCGGCCCTCTCCTCGGTCGCCGTCGCCGCCGGCGACGGCGGCATCGGCACGCCCGACCCCCCCAAGGTCGAGGACGTCGTCTGCCTGCAGCGCTGCCTCGACGTGCGCACAGTGACCGAGACCGGCCGGATCGAGGTGAGCGGGAAGGCGCTCGGCTCCGTCAGCGAGGTGCGCTTCCCGGGCGTCGAAGGCCGGATCGCGGTGGCGCCGCGCTCGGTCGGCGCCGCCGCCGTCACCGCCGAGGTACCGACCGGCGCCGCCAGCGGCCGCGTCGTCGTCGTCACCGCCTCCGGCACCAAGGCGAAGTCGCCCGGGGAGCTCGAGGTCAAGCCCGAGGACGCGATCCGCACGGTCGACGGCTTCGAGGTCGGGCGCGTCGCCGCAACTCCCGACGTCGCCTACTTCGACGGCCGCAAGGACATCGAGCTCGACTACCTGTTCGAGGCGGACGGCCAGGCCGACGTCCGCATCGACGTGGTCGCCAAGCAGAGCGGCAGGACGATCGACTCGATCGTGGAGCGCGACCGGCAGCCGTACAGCAACCAGACCGTGACCTGGGACGGCCTCGGCGAGGACGGCAGGCCGCCGCGCAACGGCAAGTACAAGTTCCGCGTCTCGGCGCTCGGCGACGGCGGCTCGAGCGACGCCGCCGGGTTCTCCTATTACGACCACAAGTTCCCGCTCCGCGGCAGGCACGGCTACGGCGACGGCCTCGGCGCCGGCCGCGGCCACCAGGGACAGGACGTCTTCGCGAAGTGCGGGACCAGGGTCGTCGCCGCCCGCGGCGGCAGGGTCCAGGTCAACGCCTATCACTCGTCGGCCGGCTACTACCTCGTGATCGACGGCAAGAAGACCGGCAAGGACTACACCTACATGCACCTCGAGCGCCGCGGCCGCCCGAAGGAGGGATCGCGGGTCAGGACCGGCGAGGTGATCGGCCGCGAAAGCGACACCGGCAACGCCCAGGGCTGTCACCTCCACTTCGAGCTCTGGTCCGCCCCCGGCTGGTACGAGGGCGGTCGCCCGCTCGACCCGACCCGTCCACTCAAGAAGTGGGACGGGTGGAGCTAGGTCGGAGGTCGGAGCAGCTCGCGGCTTCGCCGTTCGCCGGGAGGTTGGAGCCGGGCCTCCGCCCTACTCCCACTCGATCGTCGCCGGCGGCTTGCTCGAGATGTCGAGGGCGACGCGGTTGACGCCGGGGACCTCGTTGATGATCCGGCTCGAGGCGCGCTCGAGCAGGTCGTAGGGGAGGCGGGCCCAATCGGCGGTCATCGCGTCGTCGGAGGTGACGGCGCGAATCACGACCGGGTAGGCGTAAGTACGGCCATCGCCCTGGACGCCGACCGAGCGGACGACCGGGAGCACGCAGAAGGACTGCCAGAGGTCGCGGTAGAGGCCGGCCGCGCGGACCTCCTCCTGGAGTACGGCGTCGGCCTCGCGGAGGATCTCGAGACGCTCCTCGTTGACTTCACCGCCGACGATCCGGATCGCCAGGCCCGGGCCGGGGAACGGCTGGCGCCAGACCATCCGGTCGGAGAGGCCGAGCTCGGAGGCGACCGCGCGGACCTCGTCCTTGAACAGCATCCGCAGCGGCTCGACCAGCTCGAGGTCGAGGTCCTCGGGGAGGCCGCCGACGTTGTGGTGGGACTTGATCGTCGCCGCCCCGGTTCCCCCGCCCGACTCGATCACGTCGGAATAGAGCGTGCCCTGGACGAGGAAGTTGACGTCGGGGAGCCGCCGCGCCTCCTCCTCGAAGACGCGGATGAACTCCTCGCCGATGACCTTGCGCTTGCGCTCCGGCTCGTCGACGCCGGCGAGCCGGTCGAGGAAGCGGCGGCGGGCGTCGACGTGGACGAGGGTGATCCCGAGCCCCTCGCGGAACGTCTCAACGACCTGCTCGGCCTCGCCCTTGCGGAGCAGGCCGTGGTCGACGAGGACGCAGGTGAGCTGGTCGCCGACCGCCTCGTGGACGAGCGCCGCGGCGGTCGCCGAGTCGACGCCGCCGGAGAGGCCGCAGATGACGCCGCCCGCGCCGACCTGGGCGCGGATCCGCTCGACCTGCTCCCCGATCACCGACGCCGCCGACCAGTGCTCCTCGCAGCCGACGATCTCGCGCAGGAACCGCTCGAGGATCGCCTGCCCGTGCGGGGTGTGCACCACCTCCGGGTGGAACTGGATCCCGTAGAGGCCGCGCCCCGGGTCCTCACAGGCGGCGACCGGCGAGCCCGGGCTCGAGGCGAGGGCGCTGAACCCGGACGGCGCCTCGTAGACGCAGTCGCGGTGGCTCATCCAGCACTGCTGGGTGGCCGGCAGGCCGGCCATCAGGCGCCCGCCCTCGTCGACCAGCGCCAGCTCCGTCCGCCCGAACTCGCCGCGCGCGGCCGCCTCGACGCGGCCGCCGAGCGCCTGGACCATCACCTGCATCCCGTAGCAGATGCCGAGCACCGGGATCCCGAGCTCGAGCAGCTCGGTGCGGAGCGCCGGCGCCGCGGTCTCGTAGACCGACGCGGGGCCGCCGGAGAGGACGAGCGCCTTCGGGCTCCGCAGCCGGATCCGTTCGAGGTCGGTGTCATGGGGCAGCAACTCGGCGAACACGCCGCACTCGCGCAGGCGGCGCGCGATCAGCTGCGAGTACTGGCCGCCGAAATCGAGGACGAGCACCTCCTCGCGCCCGAGCCCCACCGCCCCGGCTCCGGAGGGATCGACGGCCGGCGCGTCGATCGGGCGTTCCGGAGACAGGGCCTCCGCCATCCTCAGTCGTCGGAGACCGCGACGGCGTTCGCGACGGCCGAGCGGCCGTTGGACCCCATCCCGACCGACTGGCTGCGCTGGAGCTGCTTGCCCTCGGTCTGAAGCGCCGGCGCGACCATCACCTCGGCGCGATGGAAGGAGGGGATGTCCTCGTATCCGGTCGTCGCCATCGAGGTCCGCAGCGCCCCGATCAGGTTGAACGTGCCGTCGTTCTCGTTCGCGGGCCCGAGCAGGATCTGCCCGAGGCTGCCGTCCTGGGTGGTGGTCACGCGGGTGCCGCGGGGCAGCGACGGATGGAAGGTCGCCATCCCCCAGTGGTAGCCGCGTCCGGGCGCTTCCTTGGCCCGGGCCAGCGGCGAGCCGATCATGACGGCGTCGGCACCGCAGGCGACGGCCTTGGAGACGTCACCGCCGGTGCGCATGCCGCCGTCGGCGATGACGTTGCAGTACTGCCCGGTCTCGAGCATGTGCTGGGAGCGGGCGGCGGCGACGTCGGCGATCGCGGTCGCCTGCGGGACGCCGATCCCGAGGACGCCGCGGGTCGTGCAGGCGGCGCCGGGACCGACCCCGACGAGGACGCCGACCGCCCCGGTCCGCATCAGGTGCAGCCCGGTCGAGTAGGAGGCGCAGCCGCCGACGACGCACGGGACCGGCGCGCTCGCGATGAACTCCTTCAGGTTGAGCGGCTCCGCGGTCGAGGAGACGTGCTCGGCCGAGATCACCGTCCCCTGGACGACGAGGATGTCGAGGCCGGCCTCGAGCGCGACCTCGTGGTACTCGCCGACCTTCTGCGGGGTCAGCGACCCGGCGCAGACGGCGCCCTCCGCCTTGATCTCCTCGACCCGCCGGGCGATCAGCTCCGGCTTGACCGGCTCGCTGTAGATCTCCTGCATGAGTTGCGTCGACCGCTGCGGTGGGGCGGCCGCGATCCGGGCGAGCTGCTCGTCGGCGTCCTCGTAGCGGGACCAGATCCCCTCGAGGTTGATGACGCCGAGCCCGCCGAGCCGGTTGATCAGGACCGCCGTCTCGGGGCTGACGACGCCGTCCATCGCCGACGCGAGCAGCGGCAGCTCGAAGCGGTACGGGCCGAGGTTCCAGGTGATGTCGATGTCGTCGGGGTCGCGGGTCCGCCGCGATGGCACGATCGCGATGTCGTCGAACCCGTAGGCCCGTCGCCCCTTCTTACCCCGTCCGATCTCGACTTCCAACTGGCGGCGCTCCCTCTGTCGACTGCGAGGGAAGGATTGTAGGCAGGCGCTCCGACGGGCCGGGGCCGCTCCGCGTCCGGAAAGTGCGGCGATTCGGCGTCCGCGCCGGGCTCAGGCGGCCCGCAGCGGCGACGCCAGGCGCTCGACCCTGACCCGTCCGACCAGCTTCTCGACCTCGGACGGATCGAGGGTGCCGGCCCCGAAGTGCTGGGTCGACTCGGCGCCACAGGCGACCCCGCGGGCGAGGCAGTCCTCGACCGGACGGCCGGCCCGGCGCGCGGCCAGGAAGCCGGCCAGGAAGGCGTCGCCGGAGCCGACGCTAGCGACCGGGGCGAGCGGCTCGATCGTCGCCTCGTAGTGCGTCCGGGCCGCGCCGACCCCGACGAGGGCGACGCAGCCCGACATGCTCGTGACGATCGCCTCCTCGGCGCCCATGCCGACGAGGCTGTCGACGGCCGACGCCAGGTCACCGGGCTCGGTGAACTCGTAGCCGACCGCCTCCTCGGCCTCGGTGACGTTCGGCACCACGATCGCCGGCTGGGCCCGAAGGCCGAGCCGCATCGGCTCGCCATCGGTGTCGAGCAGGGTCGGAACGCCGACCGACCGCAGGCCGGAGATCAGCGTGGCGTAGTGATCGGGCTCCGCGCCGGGCGGCAGCGAGCCCGCGATGACGCAGTGCTGAGCCCCGGCGGCCAGGTAGAGCAGCCGCTCGATGAACCGGTCGAGGTCCTCCGGCGCGACGGTGGGGCCGCGCTCGTTGATCTCGGTCTGCTCGCCCGAGGTCGGGTCGACGATCGCGAGGTTGGTCCGGGAGTCGCCGGCGACCTCGATGAAGTCGTGCAGGACCTGCTCGGCATCGAGCAGCTCGCGGATCCGCGCGCCGGTGGCGCCGGCGGCGATCCCGGTCGCGATCACCGGCTCGCCGAGCGCCTTCAGCGCGCGGGCGATGTTGACGCCCTTCCCGCCGGCCGCCCGTCGCGAGTCGACGATGCGATGGCGGTTGCCGATCGCCATCCGCGGCACCGCCACGGTCCGGTCCAGAGCGACGTTGAGGGTGACGGTGAGGATCATCCTTCTCCGCCCCGCCCCTCTCGGCGAATCCGCTTCTCGCGAGTCCTCATCCACTCCTCCGGTCGCGACCGCCGCCGCGCCCGCTCGTGGCCGGGCGCCGCAGCCGGATCGCTGCCAGGCCCAGTATGACGATCGCGGCGAGGATGATCAGCGCCGCCACCAGCGGCCCTCCGACCCGGTCGACGATCGTCGGGGCGGCGACGGCCCGCGCGGCGGTGAGGGGCGCGCGGCCCACGAGGCGTCCGTCCACGGTCACGGTCGCCGTGCCGAGGCGCTCGCCGGCGGCTATCGGTCCCTCGACCTCGCGGGGGGCCTCGACGTCGACCTCGACGTTCTGGTCGTCACGCGCGCGCAGCGCGATCCCGCGGCGGGCGAGCAGCGGCAGCGGCCCGTCCTCGTAGCGGACGTCGACGCTCGCCTCGCGCTCCCCCCGCGCGACCGGCTCGGCGCGGTCGTAGAGCGAGAAGCCGTAGCCGAGCAGGCGCTCGGTCTCGGCATCCCGCTGGGCCTCGCTCGGCGCTCCCAGCACCGCGGCCAGAAGCGGCACCCCGTGCCGCCGGGCCGAGGCGACCAGCACGTACCCGGCATCGGAGGTGTGCCCGGTCTTGACCCCGTCGACGCTGGGATCGCTGAGCAGGAGCGTGTTCGTATTGGTGACCGTCCGCGGCCGGGCACCGCTGCGCAGCGTCGCCTTCGGCATCGCGACGATGTGGCGGAAGCGCCGGTCGGCGAGCATCTCGGAGGCGAGGCTGACGAGATCGCCGGCGGTCGAGTAGTTGCCCGGCTCGTCGAGGCCGATCGGGTTCGCGTAGTGGGTTCGGTCGAGCTCGAGTCGGCGCGCGGCACGGTTCATGTCGGCCACGAACGCGCGCTGCGTGCCGGCGACGCCGGCGGCCACCGCGGCGGCGGCGTCGTTGGCGCTCGGGAGCATCATCGCCACGACGAGGTCACGGACGGTCAACCGCTCGCCGGCGACCAGCCCGGCGACCGACTCGGCCGGCGCCGCGTCGTAGTCGGGGACGGTGAGCTTCTCCTCCGGGTCGAGCTCGGTCAGCGCCAGGTGGGCGGTCATCAGCTTCGTCGTGCTCGCGATCGCGCGCCGGGCGTTCGGCGCCCGCGCCGCCAGCTCGGCGCCGTCCTTGCGATCGACCAGCAGCCAGGCCGAGGCATCGAGCCGCGGCGGGCGCTCCGCAGCCGCGCCCGCGGCTCCCGGCTGCTGGGCCGGCATCAGCACCACCGCCACCAGAGCGATCGCAGCGCACGGCAGCCCGCGCCGGCATGATCGGATCGCGACGACGACCATCGGGATCGCCGGCAGCATCTAGCGGATCGTCAGCTCCTGGCCGGTACCCAGGGCCTGCGGGTCGATCTCGGGGTTGAGGCGCTCGAGGCGCTTCACCGAGACCCCGAACCTGGCGGCGACGCCGCTGAGCGTGTCGCCCTCCTCGACCACGTAGGTCCTCGGGTTCTCGGCACCGTCTCCGTCGCCCCCTCCCTCGGCCTCGATCCGTGCCTTGGCGTCCTGCTCCGCCTTGTCGGAGCCGCCCGTGTTGGCGGCGACGATGACGCCGATCGCCCCCAGCACCGCGATCAGCGCCAGCGGCGCGAGGAGCCGGTTGGCCCACGAGATCCGCTGCGAGGGATCGCCCGGTGCGCGAGATACGGCCACGGCGCGATGGTACGCCACCGATCCCGTCGCGGAACGCGGAAAACCCTGCTTGCGGTCGAGATTGCGCCGTTCAGGGCCGGGCCCGGACGAGCGCCCGGACCTGGTCGCCCCCGAGACGGGCGGCGGCGCGACCGAGCTCGGCGCCGCCGCCCGCCGGCCCCGCTACCACGACGACGTCGTCGAACAGGGCCGCGACGGCCTCCCCGCCACCGCCGTCGATGGGCGGCGTCACGTGGGCGACGAGGTCGTAGGCCCGCGCGAGGCGGGCGGCGAGATCGGCGAAGCGCGGACCGGGCAGGCCGCCGGCCGACCCGTTCCCGGCGGGAACGCAGGCGAAGCCGGCCGGCTGCGCCGCGACCGCGCGGAGGACGTCACGGGGGGCCGCGTCTCCGGCCATGTACTCGGCCAACCCCGGGCTCGGCTCGACGCCGAGGCGGTCGGCCAGCGTCGGCCCGTCGAGGTCGGATTCGACCACGAGCGCGCGCCGGCCGGCGCCGGCAGCGGCGATCGCGAGGGTGGCGGCGACCTCGACCGCCGGCGCGAGCGCGTTCACCGGGACGACCGCCAGCGACCGCGCCCCGGCCCCCGAGCGGACGCCGAGGCGGTCGGCGAGCATCCCCGCGTCGGCGACCGCGGCGGGCGCGATGGCCAGCGCGCCGGATCCGGCATCCCCGAGCAGGCCGAAGTCGAAGTCGACGATGCCGTCGCCGGCCGCCGGCCGCCGCGCCGCCGCGCCCTGCCGCGATCCCCGCGGCGGCTCCCGGCGCGTCGCGGCGACCGCGAGCAGGCCGGCGAGCAGGCCGGCGACAGCACCGATCCCGGCCCACGGGCCCGCCGGCCGGTCCGTGAGGGGCTCGCCGGGGACCGCCGGCGCGGCCCCGAGCGCGAGCGGGTCGCCCTCGGTCGCGACCAGAGCCCTGGCGTAGCCGTCGGCCGCCGCGGCGGCGACGTCGGGAGCGGCGGACTCGGCGCCCACGACCAGGAAGCCGCCCGCCGGCCCGGGCTCGACCGAGACGTCCGCGAGCAGGTCCGCCCCGGGCACGTCGCGGCCGAGGATCGCCGCCGCCCGGCGCGCGACGGCGGCGCTCTCGCCGCGCTGGGCGAAGCGCTCGAGGCGGGCCCGATCGGCGCCCTCGGAATCGCTCTCCACCGCGACCGTCGCGGCCGCCCGGTAGACGGGACGGTCGGCGATCCCCCAGGCGAAGCCGGCCGCGGCTCCGACCAGCGTCAGCACCAGGACCGTCCGCCAGCCGGCGCCGCGTCCGGGGGCGCTCAACCGCTCACATCTCCTCGGGCGCGTCGACCCCGACCAGGTCGAGCATGGTGGCGATGACGTCACGGGTCGCCGCGCACACGGCCAGTCGCGCCGGCTCGAGGCCCGGACCGGCGCCGACCACCCGGCAGTCCCGGTAGAAGGCGTGGAAGTCGGCGGCGACCGCGCGCACGTAGGTGGTGATCCCGTGCGGCTCCCTGCGGCTCGCGGCGCGCGCGATCTGCCCCGGCGCGTCGAGCAGGCGCGCGATCAGCGATCGTTCGGCGGGCTCGAGCGTCCCCGCCGGTGGCGGGCCGTTCCCGGCTTCGGTCCCGCGCTCGGCCGCCGTCCGGAAGATGCTGCAGATCCTGGCGTGGGCGTACTGCGCGTAGTAGACCGGGTTGTCGGACGAATGCGCCCGGGCCAGCTCGAGGTCGATGTCGATCGGCGTCTCGTGGCTGCGCATCAGCATGAAGAAGCGGGTCGCGTCGACGCCGATGTCGTCGAGGAGGTCGTCGAGGCGGGCGAAGTCGCCGCGCCGCTTCGACATCCGCGCCCGCTCGCCGCCCTCGACCAGGTTGACCATCTGCATGATCGCGACCTCGAAGGCCTCGGGCTCGGCTCCGAAGGCGACGATCGCCGCCCGCATCCGCCCCACGTAGCCGTGGTGGTCGGCGCCGAGCACGTCGAACAGGACCTCGAAGCCGCGCTCGAGCTTGTCCCGGTGATAGGCGATGTCGGCGGCGAAGTAGGTCGGCTCCCCGTCGGCGCGGATCAGCACCCTGTCCTTGTCGTCGCCGAATCGCGATGTCCGCAGCCAGACGGCGCCCTCGCTCTCGTAGACGAGCCCGCGATCGCGCAACTCGACGATCGCGGTCTCGACCGCCCCCGCGGCGCGCAGCGAGCGCTCCGACGCCCAGCCGTCGAAGCGGACGCGGGCCCGCTCGAGCGTCGCCCTGATCCCGGCCAGCATCAGCTCGACACCGAGCCGCCCGAGCTCGGCGGCATCGAGACCGGCGGGGTGCTCGGAGCGGATCCGCTCGCCGAGCGCGGCCACGTAGTCGCCTTCGTAGCCGCCCTCGGGCACCTCGGCCCCGGAGATCCGGGCCGCGATCGAGGCGCCGAAGAGATCGATCTGGCTGCCCGCGTCGTTCAGGTAGTACTCGCGCTCGACCCGGTTGCCGGCGAACTCGAGGATCCGCGCGAGCGAGTCGCCGTAGGCGAGGTGGCGGCCGCTGGCGACGGTCAGCGGTCCGGTCGGGTTGGCGCTGACGAACTCGACGAGCAGCGATCGCGGAGGATCGGCGACGCCGGCGCCGAAGCGCCGGCCGCGGGCGGCGACGAGGGCGACCGCGTTGCGCATCCAGAGCTCGGACATCTGCAGGTTGACGAAGCCCGGGCCGGCGACCTCGATGCGCTCGACCCGCTCCCCGAGCCGCTTTCCGAGGCCCTCGGCCAGCCGGCCCGCGACGTCCCGCGGCGGCGCCCCGACCAGCGGCGCCGCCAGCATCGCGGCGTTCGTCGAGTAGTCGCCGAGCTCGGGCCGGGGCGGCCGCTCGAGCGCGGCGGCGGGAACGCTCGGATGAAGCTCGGCGGCCGCGGCCGCGATTGCCGCCTCCAGCTCGTCGATCGGGTTGTCGGCCGGTTCCATCGGCGCCACTCTAGATGGCCGATTCCGAACGGTCCCGCGACGCTGCGGGCGGAAGCGGCCGGTTCCCGGCGCGGCCGGCTCAGGCGCCCAGCGACCAGACCCGCTCCCGCAGCTCCTCGGCCGCGGCGCCCGGATCCGGGCTGCCGGCGATGCTCCGCGAAGCCGTCACCAGGGCCGAGCCGGGGCCGGTGAAGGCCGCGGCCAGCGCCTCCACCGACCCGCCCTGGGCGCCGACGCCGGGCAGGAGGAGGATCGCCCGCGGCATCAGCTCCCGGAGGCGGCCGAGGAATCGGGGCTCGGTCGCCCCGACGACGGCGCCGGCGCCGCTGAAGCGGCCGGAGCCGGCGAGGCGGTCGGCGAGCCCGTCGACCGAGCGCGCGATCCGCTCGTGCAGCGGAACGCCGCCCGCGTCGGCGTCGAGCAGGTCGGCCGCCCCCGGGTTCGAGGTGCGAACGAGAACGAAGATCCCGGCGCCGGCCTTCACCGCGGCCTCGACCAGCGGCTCCAGCGAGTCGGCGCCGAGCAGCGGGTTGACCGTCGCCGCGTCGGCGCCGAGCCCCTCGACCGCGCCCCACGGCGTCTCGGTGCGGCCGAGCAGCGCATCGGCGTAGGCGCCGGCGCTGACCGGCACGTCGCCGCGCTTGCCGTCGGCGATCACCAGCAGCCCGGCCTCGCGGGCGGCGGCGACGACGGACTCGAGCGCGGCCCAGCCCGGCGCCCCGAGCACCTCGAAGCGCGCGAGCTGCGGCTTCACCGCGACGCAGGACGGCCCGGCGGCGGCGATCAGCTCGCGGCAGCCGGCCTCGACCGCGGCCGCGGCGCGCTCGCGAGCCCCGTCGCCCTCGCCGGCGGACCAGGGCGCGGCGCCCGGGACCGGATCGAGACCGAGGCAGACCCGGCTGCGGCGCTCCGCCTCGAGCGCCGCCAGCCGGTCTGCGAACGGTGTCCGCTCCGCGGTCCGGCTCAGCCCTTGACGGCGCTCTTCAGCCCGGCGCCGGCGGAGAACTTCGGAACCTTGCCGCCCGGGATCGTGATCCGCTCGCCGGTGCGTGGGTTGACGCCCTGGCGGGGCCCGCGCTCGTTGACGCTGAACTTGCCGAAGCCGGTGAAGTTCACGTCCTCGCCGGCCTTGAGCGCCGCGACGATGCCGTCGAGCACGGACTCGACGGCATCGGCCGCCGCCTTCTTGCTGCCGATCCGGTCGTCGCTGGCGACGCGGTCGATGAATTCAGCCTTGGTCACTGTGGATTCCTCCTGTCTGGATGGAGAGCGGCCGCACCCTAACAAGGCATTCCGACGGCTTAGCGCGCAGGGGGGAACGCCGGTTCGCCCGGGTCGATCCCGTGCTGCTCCGCATAGGCAAGCGCCGCTCCGACCCGATCGACCGCGGGCGGGTGGGTCCGCAGCGCCGCGGCGAGCCAGCCGGGCGGGTCGGGGTCGCTGTGGTTGGCCTCAGCGAGCCGCTGCTGGAGCTCGATGAACCCGCGGGGGTCGCCGGTCAGCTCGAGCGCGAACGCGTCGGCGCCGGCCTCGACCCGGCGCGAGAGCTGGTTGCCGGCGAGGCTCAGGGCGAAGCCGACCAGCGTGATCAGGAGCGCGAACGCCGGCAGCGCCGCGGGGGTGCCGGGGCGGGCGCCGCCGCGCGACGCCAGCGCCGTGCCCGCCAACGCGACCAGCAGCATTCCCAGCGGCGCGACGATCGCGACGAAGAGCAGCCCGCGACGCAGGTCGTGATCGGCGACGTGGCCGAGCTCGTGGGCGACCACGGCCCGAAGCGCGGGGGCGTCGGCGCGGTCGAGCAGGTTGTCGTAGAGGACGATCCGGCGACTCGACCCGATTCCGTCCACGTAGGCGTTGACCCCGGTGCTGCGTCGCGAGGCGTCGACCTCGTAGACGTCGCCGACGGCCACGCCGGCGCGGGCGGCGAGGTCGAGCAGCGCATGCCTCGCGGGCCCCGGCGGCAGCTCCTCGAAGTCGTTGAAGACCGGCGCGAGGACCACCGGCGCCAGCCAGGTGCCGACGATCGCGTAGGCGACCACGACGGCAGTCGCGGGCGCCCACCAGAGGCGCGGCAGCCGGCGCTGCAGGGCGATCAGGATCGCCGCGCCGGCGGCCGCGAGCACGGCGGCGATCGCGGCGCCGCGGCCCCGGTCGGCGAGCCAGTCGCCGATCCCCTGCGTGGCGAGGCCGACATCGACCGCGCGCCCGTGGGCGATCAGGCCGGTCGGCAGCGCCAGCAACGCGAGCAGGAGCGAGATCCCGGCCCCGGCGGCGGCGGCGCCGAGGACCGGTCGGGCGCCGAGCCGCACGAGCAGGCGGCGAAGCCGGCGCGGGCGGCCCAGGGCGAGCGCCGCGAGCGCGGCCAGCTCGATTCCGACGCCGGCCAGGAACAGAACCCGCTGACCGGCCTGGAAGTCCCGCGCGGCCTCTGCCCGCGCGGGATCGAACCAGCCAGCCGCCGCCGCGGCGTCCGGCTCGGGGCCGGAGGATGCGGGCGCAAGCAGCACGACCGCGAGCTCGGCCACGGTCGCGGCGGCGAGGGCGACGGCCACGATCGCGATCGCCGCCGGCACCGGGCCGGATCCGCCGCCCGAGCCTCCGCGCCACGCCATCCGCACCTACGATAGTCCGGCCCGGGCACGGCGCCGATGCGTCGCGCGTCCGCAGCGCTCAACGATGCTGGTAGCCGTCTTCAGCGACATCCACGCCAATCTGCCCGCCTTCGAAGCGGTGCTGCGCGACAGCGACGAAGCCGGCGTCGACGAGCGCTGGTGTCTCGGCGACGTCGTCGGCTACGGCGCCGACCCCGACCTCTGCGTCGAGCTTGCCCGCGAGCGCTGCGAGGCATGCCTCGTCGGAAACCACGACCTCGCCGTCCTCGGCGAGCTCGACACCCGGACCTTCTCGGCGGCGGCGGCGGCGGCGGTCGAGTGGACCGTCGAGCACACCGAGCGCCGGAACCGGGACTTCCTCGCCGGCCTCTCCCCGTCCGACGCCTCGCTCGCGGCCGCGCTCTACCACGCCTCTCCCCGCGATCCGGTCTGGGAGTACGTGCTCTGGCCCGAGCAGGCCGCCGACTGCATCGCGGCCCAGGACAAGCGGGTCAGCTTCGTCGGCCACTCGCACGTCGCCCTGTTCTTCTCCGCCGCCGACGACGACGGGGAGGCGCACGGATGGCAGGCCGGCGCCGGAACCCGGCTCGAGATCGCCGACGGGCGCTGGCTGATCAACCCCGGCAGCGTCGGCCAGCCGCGGGACGGCGATCCGCGGGCCGCCTGGCTCGAGCTCGACACCGAGCGCTGGGAGGCCACCTACCACCGGGTCGGCTACGACATCGAGCGTGCGGCACGCTCGATCGAGGCCGCCGAGCTGCCCGATCACCTCGCGCGAAGGCTGTTTCTGGGGCGATGAGGCCGCAGCTACACTCGCCGCCGATGACGACCGGACGCCCGATCGCCGCCGCCCTCGCCCTGCTCGCCGCCGCCCTCGCCGCGAGCGGCTGCGGCAGCGCCGACACCGGCGGCATCGAGCTGCCGCCGGAGGCCGTGCCGGCGATCAACGGCAAGCTCGACGAGGTCCAGAAGCGCTTCGAGGCCGGCAAGTGCACCGGATCGGGCTCGGCCGAGAGCAGCCTCGAGTCGCTGCGGGAGGCCGTCAACGGCGACCTGCTGAAAGACGAGGACGTCCAGCTCGTCGCCGACCTCAACGAGCTCCTCGACAACCTCGACGAGCTGATCGCGCAGCAGTGCGATCCGGCCGCACCGACGCCACCGACCACGACGGACACGACCGACACGGTGCCGGAGACGACCGACACGGTGCCGGAGACGACCACGACCGAGACGACGACCGACACGACCAAGACGACGACCACCACGACCGACACGACGACGGATACGACCACGACGCAGCCGCCGACGGGGACACCGGGAGGCCCGGGAGGCGGCATCGCCCCCGGCGGCAGGAACCGGGCCGGCGCGGGCCCGGCCGGGCGCGAGTCGAGGCGCCATGACGCCGCTCACGGGCGGGAGCGAGGCCGATGAGCGGCTCGACCATCGCCGACCGCTACGAGCTCGGCGACCGCCTCGGCAGCGGCGGCATGTCGACCGTCTACCGCGCCGTCGACCGCGTGCTCGAGCGGACCGTGGCCGTCAAGGTGCTGGCCGAGCACCTCTCCGACGACGAGAAGTTCGTCGCCCGCTTCCGCCGCGAGGCGCTCGCCGTCGCCAAGCTCGTCCACCCGAACATCGTCCAGGTCTACGACACCGGCGTCGACGCCGGCCGCCACTTCATCGTCATGGAGTTCGTCGAGGGCCGCTCCGGCGCCCAGCTCCTTCAGCGCGACGGTGCGCTGCAGCCGCGGGTCGCCGTCGAGATCGCGGCCCAGGCCTGCGCCGGGCTCGAGTACGCGCACCGGATGGGGATCATCCATCGCGACGTCAAGCCCGGCAACCTGATGGTGATCGGCGGGCCCGCCGGCGGCCCGGCCGAGATGACGGTGAAGCTCGCCGACTTCGGGATCGCCCGCGCCGCCGAGCAGACGCGGCTGACCCAGGTCGGCTCGGTCGTCGGCACCGCCGCCTACCTGTCGCCCGAGCAGTCACGGGGCGAGGAGGCGACGCCGATCTCCGACGTCTACTCGCTCGGCGTCGTCACCTACCAGCTCCTCACAGCCCGCCTCCCCTACGAGGGGAACAGCCTCGCCGAGCTGGCGATCCGGCGCGAGAACGAGCGGCCGCTGCCGCCGACCAGCTACGACCCCGGCATCCCCGAGACCCTGTCGCAGGCCGTCCTGCGGGCGCTCGAGAACGAGCCCGAGGATCGCTACGTCGACGCGCTCGCCTACGGCGCGGCCCTGCGGGCGGGGCTCGAGGGGGTCCCGCCCGCCGACGAGGCGACGACGCGGCTCGTCGACGACCGCGGCACGGTGGCGACACGGGTGGCGCCACGGGAGCCGCGAACACCGACGGCGCCGGTCAGGCCGGCACGGCCCGCCCGCCCGCGCCGCACCTCGCCGCCGCCCCGGCGCGCGGCCGCGAAGCCGCCTCGGCGGCGGTCGCGCCTCTCGAGCTTCCTGCGGGCGCTGCTGGCGGTCGTGCTGGTGGCGGTCGTCGCCGGGCTGATCGCTGCCGTGATCCTGCTCGCCACCGATGCCGGCCAGAGCACCGACGTCGGCCGCTACATCAGCGACAACGCCGACCAGCAGGTCGAGAACATCAAGCAGTACCTGAACGACGTCGTCGGCAATTGAGCCGTCGCCGTCGCCTCGGCGTCAGGAGGCCTCCCACGGAGCCGCGCCGGCGTGGATCGATTCGCGGTAGGCCGAGAGGCGGCCGGCGATGATCGCCTCACGGGCGCCGGCGACGAGCCGCTGCGAGTAGACGAGGTTGTGGATCGTCAGCAGCCTCGCCCCGGTCATCTCCTCGGCCCGCGAGAGGTGGTGGAGGTAGGCGCGGCTGAAGCGGGTGCAGGCCGCGCAGGGGCAGCCCGTGACCAGCGGCCCCGGCTCCGACTCGTGCGCGCGGCGGCGGACGTCGTAGCGGTAGCGGCGGTCGGGCAGCGGCGCAAGCACCATGCCGTGGCGGGCGAGGCGGGTCGGAACCGCGCAGTCGAAGCTGTCGATCCCGACCGCGATGCCGTCGACGAGGTCGTCGGGCTCGCCGATCCCGAGCAGGTGGCGCGCGGCCGCGGGCGGGGTCATCGCCGCCGTCATCGCCACGACCGCCCCCATCTGCTCCTTGTCACGGCCGAGGGTGCCGCCGATCGCGATCCCGTCGACGGCGGCGGCGGCGGTCGCCTCCGCCGAGGCACGCCGGAGCTCCTCGTGGACGCCGCCCTGGACGATCCCGAACACGGCCTGCCCCGGCGGGCCGCCGTCACGGTGCCAGTCGAGGCAGCGCTCGAGCCAGCGAAGCGTGCGCTCGGTCGAGCGCGCGGTGTAATCGTAGTCGGCGTGGTAGGGGGTGCACTCGTCGAATGCGACCGCGATGTCGGAGCCGAGCTGCGCCTGCAGCTCCATGGACCGCTCCGGCGAGAGGAACCGCTCGGAGCCGTCGATGTAGGAGCGGAACCTGACCCCCTCCTCGTCGATGCCGAGGACGCCGCCGTCCAGCGGCGGCCTTCCGCGCCGCCCCTTGATCTCGTCGGCGACGCCGCCGAACGCCAGCGAGAACACCTGAAAGCCGCCGGAGTCGGTGATGATCGGACCCTCCCAGCCCATGAACCGGTGCAGGCCGCCGAGCGTCGCGATCCGCTCGCCGCCGGGCCGCAGCATCAGGTGGTAGGTGTTGCCGAGCACCATCCCGTAGCCGGCGTCCGCGACCTCGTCGGGCACGAGGCCCTTGACCGATCCGCGCGTGGCCAGCGGCACGAAGCAGGGGGTCTCGACCGAGCCGCGGGGGGTCCTCAGGACCCCCGCCCGGGCGTCGCCGTCGCGGGCGACGATCTCGAAGCTCAGCCGGGCGGGATCGGATCGCATGGCCGAAGCCTATGGGCGGGTCGGCGGGCAGCCCGCCCGCCGCGCCCGCCCGCAGCATGCGGCCCGCGATCGCTGCCCGCTGCTAGCCGCCCGCTGCCCGCACCCGCAGCGACCTCCCGGTCATCCCCTCCGGCTGCTCGATCCCGAGCAGATCGAGCGCGGTCGGCGAGACGTCGGCGAGGATGCCTTCACGCAGCGATATCCCCGGCACGGTGACGATCAGCGGCACCGGGTTGGTCGTATGCGCGGTGTTCGGGGAGCCGTCCGGCTCGAGCATCTGCTCGGCGTTGCCGTGGTCGGCGGTGACGATGCAGGCGCCGGCGGCTCCGTGGACGGTGGCGACGACCCTGGCCAGGCACGCGTCGACGGCCTCGATCGCGGCGACCGCGGCCGGGATCGAGCCCGTGTGGCCGACCATGTCCGGGTTGGCGAAGTTGATGATCCCGAAGCGGTACCCGCCCTCCTCCCAGGCCGAGCAGAAGGCCTCGGCCGCGGCGGCAGCGCTCATCTCCGGCCGGTGGTCGTAGGTCGGGACGTCGCGGGGCGAGTCGGCCATCCGCCGCTCCTCGCCGTCCCACTCGCTCTCGCGCCCGCCGTTGAAGAAGTAGGTGACGTGCGCGTACTTCTCGGTCTCGGCGACGTGGATCTGACGCCCGCCGGCGGCGCTGATCACCTCCGCCATCGTCGTCGCCGGGGCGCTCGGGGGGAAGGCGACCGGATAGGGCCATCCGGCGCGGTAGCTCGCCATCGTGGTCACGTCGAGGCCGGGATCGCCGCCGCGCTCGAAGCCGTCGAAGCCGGGATCGCCGAGCGCCGCCACGATCTGCCGCATCCGGTCGGGCCGGAAGTTGAACGTGACCACCACGTCACCGGGGCGGGCGCCGTCGTAGTCGCCGATCACCGTCGGCTTGATGAACTCGTCGGTGTCCCCCGCCCCGTAGGCCTCGGCGATCGCCTCGCCGGCGCTCGCGGCACGCGCCCCGGCTCCGTGCACGATCGCGTCGTAGGCGAGCTTCGTCCGCTCCCAGCGGTGGTCGCGGTCCATGCCGTAGTAGCGGCCGCCGACGGTGCCGACGCGGCCGGCGCTGCGCAGCCAGCGCTCGACCTCCTCGAGGTAGCGGGCGCCGCCGGTCGGGCTCGTGTCGCGGCCGTCGGTCAGGGCGTGGAGGACGAGGTCGGGGACCCCTTCGCGGGCGGCGAGCTCGATGCAGGCCTCGAGGTGCCCCCACCCGGAGTGGACGCCGCCGTCGGAGACGAGGCCGATGAGATGGAGGCGCCCGCGAGGGCTCTCGCGGGCACGCTCGCAGGCGCCTGTCAAGGCCGGGTTGTCGAAGAACGACCCGTCGGCGACCGCACCGTCGATCCGCGCCAGGTCCTGCTTGACGATCGCGCCGGCGCCGAGGTTGAGGTGCCCGACCTCGGAGTTCCCCATCTGCCCGTCGGGGAGGCCGACGTCGGGGCCCGAGGCCGACAGGCGCGTGTGCGGATACCGCTCCCAGAGCGCGTCGAAGTTCGGCGTCGCGGCCCGTTCGACCGCGTTTCCCGGACCCGGCCCGGCGAGGCCCCAGCCGTCGAGGATCACGAGTGCGAGCGCGTCGACGGGAAGCGAGGCGGGGCCGTCGGGAACCGGCGTCATCGAGGCGCCCTCACGCCGCCGCCACGATGGCGGCGAAGTCGTCGGGGTCGAGCGAGGCGCCGCCGACCAGCGCCCCGTCGATGTCGCTCTGACCGAGCAGCTCGGCGGCGTTGCCCGGCTTGACCGAGCCCCCGTACTGGATCCGGATCCGCTCGGCCGCGCCGCCGTCCCGGGCGGCGACCAGCGCGCGGATGAAGCCGCAGGCGTCGTTGGCCTGCTCGGCGGTGGCCGTCCTGCCCGTGCCGATCGCCCAGATCGGCTCATAGGCGATGACGACGTCGGCGAGGGCGGCGCCGTCGACCCGCGCGAGCGCCGCGTCGAGCTGGCGCCTCAGCACCTGGTCGGTCTCGCCGCGCTCGCGCTCGCCCTCGCTCTCGCCGACGCAGAGGATCGGCACCAGGCCGGCGGCCAGCGCCACCGGCAGCTTTCGCGACAGCGCCTCATCGGTCTCGCCGAAGTACTGGCGGCGCTCGGAATGGCCGAGCACCACGCCGCTCGCGCCCGCATCGAGCAGCATCGCCGCGGAGACCTCGCCGGTGTAGGCGCCGGACTCCTCGTAATGCATGTTCTGGGCGCAGGCGCCGACCCCCGAGCCCTCACAGAGCCCGGCGACGAGGGGCAGCGCCAGATAGGGCGGGCAGATCGCCGCCTCGGCGCCGCCGGCGGCGCCGTCGAGGCGGGGCAGGAGCGCCTCGCAGAACGCGCGCGCCTCCGCGGTCGTCTTGTTCATCTTCCAGTTCGCCGCGATCAGCGGTCGTCGCATCGTCTCACTCCTCTCCGGCGTCGAGGAGGGCCTCGACGCCGGGCAGCGGCTTGCCCTCGATCAGCTCCAGCGACGCCCCGCCGCCGGTGGACAGCCAGCCCACCCGATCGGCGAGGCCGAACTCGGCCAGCGCGGCGGCCGAGTCGCCGCCGCCGACGATCGTGGTCGCGTCCGCGGCGGCCACTGCGTCGGCCACGGCCCTCGTCCCGGCCGCGAACGGGGCCAGCTCGAACGCGCCCATCGGCCCGTTCCAGAACACGGTCCCGGCGGCGGCGATCGCCTCGGCGTAGCGGGCGGCGCTGCGCGGGCCGATGTCGAGGCCGACCATGCCGTCGGGAACGTCGACCCCCTCGGTCGCGACCGGGTCGGCGTCGGCCGAGAAGCTCGCGCCGAGCACGAGG
Source organism: Actinomycetes bacterium (assembly GCA_016861045.1). GTDB lineage: Bacteria > Actinomycetota > Thermoleophilia > Solirubrobacterales > 70-9 > RHKX01. The sequence goes on from BOKP01000002.1 coordinate 116,011, forward strand.
TCGACGGGCAGCTCGAGCTCGCAGTCGCCTTCGGCGGCGCGCTCGAGGGCGCGGCGGGCGGGCCCGATCCCGTCCTCCTCGACCAGCGAGTCGCCGGTCCGGCGCCCCTGGGCGCGGAAGAAGCTGAAGCACATCGCCCCCCCGATCAGGATCCGGTCGGCGATCTCGAGGAAGCGGTCGATGACGCCGACCTTGTCCGTCACCTTGGCGCCGCCGAGGACGACGACGAGCGGCCGCTCGGGGTCGGCCAGCACCGAGGTCAGCTCACGGACCTCGCGCTCGAGCAGGAGGCCCGCGTAGGCCGGGAGCAGGTGGGCGACCCCCTCGGTCGAGGCATGGGCGCGGTGCGCCGCCCCGAAGGCGTCGTTGACGTAGACGTCGGCGAGCGCGGCGAGCGCGGCGGCCAGCGCCGGATCGTTCTCCTTCTCCCCCGGCTCCCAGCGCGTGTTCTCGAGCAGCAGCACCCGGCCCGCCCGCAGGCGCCCGACCGCCGCGGCGACGTCGTCGCCGGCGACCCCGGGGGCGAGCCCGACATCGGTGCCGAGAAGCTCGCCCAGCCGCGTCGCGACCGGCGCCATCGAGAGCTCGGGGTCGCGGCCCCGCGGGCGGCCGAGGTGCGAGCAGAGGACGACCCTCGCCCCCCGCTCCAGCAGCAGCTCGATCGTCGGCAGCGCCGCCCGGATCCTGGTGTCGTCGCCGACCCGGCAGCCCGCGAGCGGCACGTTCAGGTCGGCGCGCACGAGGACGGTGCGCCCGGCTACGTCGGCGTCGCGGACCGACGCCTTTCCGAACCGCCCCTTCCGGCTCACGGGCGCCTAGAGCACCTTCGCGGCGAGCTCGACGAGGCGGTTCGAGTAGCCCCACTCGTTGTCGTACCAGGAGACGACCTTGAGCAGCGTGCCCTCCATGACCATCGTCTGGCCGGCGTCGAAGACCGAGGAGTGCGGGTCGCCGGCGATGTCGGTCGAGACGATCGGGTCCTCGGTGTAGGAGAGGATGCCGGCGAGCGGACCGTCGGCGGCGTCCCGGACCGCCTCGTTCACCTCCTCTACCGTCGTCTCGCGGGAGACGTTGCAGGTCAGGTCGACGACCGACCCGGTCGCCACCGGCGCCCGCACCGCGATCCCGTTCAGCTTCCCGTTCAGCTCCGGGAGGACGAGTCCGACCGCCTTCGCGGCGCCGGTCGTAGTCGGGATCAGGTTCAGGGCGGCGGCCCGCGCCCGCCGCAGGTCCTTGTGCGGCAGATCCTGCAGCCGCTGGTCGGCCGTGTAGGCGTGGATCGTCGTCATCAGCCCGCCCTCGATCCCGACCGCGTCGTGGACGACCTTGGCGAGCGGGGCCAGGCAGTTGGTCGTGCAGGAGGCGTTGGAGATGATGTGGTGGGCGTCGGGGTCGTAGTCGTCGTAGTTGACGCCGAGCGCCACCGTCACGTCGGGCTCCTTGGCGGGGGCCGAGATGATCACCTTGCTGGCGCCGGCCTCGAGATGCTTGGCGGCATCGCCCCGGGCCGTGAAGAAGCCGGTCGACTCGATCACCACGTCGACGCCGAGGTCCGCCCACGGCAGCTTCGCCGGATCGCGCTCCTCGAGCGCAGCCATCGCCTTTCCGTCGACGGTGATCGTGCCGTCGCCGACCTCGACCTCGCCGGGGAAGCGGCCGAGGATCGAGTCGTACTTGAGCAGGTGCGCGAGCGTGTCGTCGTCGGTCAGGTCGTTGACGGCGACGATGTCGAGGTCGGTGTCGGACTCGTACGCGGCCCGGAACAGGTTCCTCCCGATCCTTCCGAAGCCGTTGATGCCGACCTTGACTGCCATTTCGTCCTCCTGGTTGATCGCGGGGTGTCGTGCGGGAAGGCGGCCGCGCGTGACCGCGGCCCGCCGGCTAGAGCCTATGCATTGTCCGCCGCGGGCCGCCCCCGTCGCGACTACTGACCTTCACCCGTGGCGGGGCGCCCAGCGGAACCAGCGCATCGTGATCAGGGCTCCCGCCATGCCCCAGGCGGCGACGAACGCGAGCCGGCCCCAGTCGAAGCCGGCGCCGGCCGCGAGCGGGTCGTAGACGGTCAGCAGCAACTCGAAGAACGGCCGGATCGGGAAGACCGAGGCGAACGTCAGCACCCCGTCGGGGATCTCCGTCTCGGGCACGAAGACCCCGGAGAGGAAGTAGAGCGGCAGGACGGTGAAGTTGGTGATCGGCGCGGCCGCGTCCTCGCTCGGGATCGCGATGCTGAGGGCGAGGCCGAGCGAGCAGAACGCGAAGGTGCCGACGACGAGCGTCACCAGCAGCGCCGGGATCGTCGCGGTCGGGACCGGGACGCCGTAGAGGACGTTGCCGAGCGCCGTCACGATCACGACCATCAGCAGCGAGACGACGAACGCGTTGCCGACGCGGCCGCCGACGTAGGCCCAGGTCGGCAGCGGCGTGCCCCGCATCCGCTTCAGCCGACCGCTCTCGCGCATCTCGACCATTCGCATCGCGACGTTGACGAGCGTCGCCGAGACGACCGCCAGCGTGATGATCCCGGGCACGTAGTAGGTCGCGGTCTCGATCCCGAGCTCGTCGATCCGCTCGTCGCCGAACAGGGAGGAGAAGATCAGCAGGAAGATGACCGGGAACATGACCGTGAAGAACACGGTCGCCGGGCTCCGCCAGAACACCTTCTGCTCGTAGCGGAACTGGTGCAGGACGAGGGCGAGGCCGCTCATCGCCGACGGCCCGCCTCGATCAGCTCGAGATAGACGTCCTCGAGGCTGGGACGGGTCACCTCGAGCGCTCCGAGGCGGACGTCGTTGGCGAGCGCCCACCCGGTGAGCTCGTGCAGGCTCCGGGTCGGGTCGCCGGAGCGCAGCGTGACGCGGCCGTTCGCCTGCGACCACTCGCCGGCGACGGCGGTCCGGACGGCGGCGGCATCGGCCGGCGCCAGATCGAAGCTGATCAGGCTGGCGGCACGGCTGCGGCCGCCGAGGTCGTCGGGCGTGCCGGCCGCGATGATCTCGCCGGCGGCGATCACCGCGACGCGGTCGGCGAGCGCCTGCGCCTCGTCCATGTAGTGGGTCGTCAGCATCACCGTCTTGCCGAGGTCCCGCAGGCCCTCGACCACGGCCCAGGCTGTGCGCCGGGCGGAGGGATCGAAGCCGGTCGTCGGCTCGTCGAGGAACAGCAGCTCGGCGTCGCCGATCAGCGCCACCGCGACGTCGAGACGGCGCTGCTGGCCTCCCGACAGCCGCCCGGCCCGCTCGTCGGCCTTGTCGCCGAGGCCGACGAGCTCGATCGTCTCCGCGACCGATCGCGGCCGCCGGTAGTAGCCGGCGAACATCGTCAACGTCTCGCGCACGGTCAGCAGGCTCTCCATCCGGCATTCCTGGAGGACGAGCCCGATCCGGCCGCGCCAGGCGCGGCCGGCCCTCGCCGGATCCTCGCCGAGGACCTCGACGGCGCCGGCGTCGCGGGGGAGGTACCCCTCGAGGATCGAGATCGCCGTCGTCTTGCCGGCGCCGTTGGGACCGAGGAAGGCGAAGACCTCGCCGCGGCGCACCTCGAGGTCGATCCCGCGCAGCGCCTCGACCTCGCCGTACGACTTGCGCAGGCCACTGACGCTGATCACCGCTTCCGGCACGGGCGCGGATTATGAAGGGAGGCCGGCGTCGGCCGGGATCGGGCGCTCAGCCGGCCTTGTTGAGCTGGCGATGGATGTCGCGTGCGAGCCGGCCCGGGATTCCCGGCACGGCCTCGATCTCCTCGGCGGACGCGCCGAGAAAGCGCTCGGGGGAGCCGAAGTGGCTCAGCAGGGCGCGCTTTCGCGCCGGCCCGACGCCGCGGATGCCGTCGAGGACCGAGCTCGTCATCGCCCGGCCGCGACGCCTGCGATGCAGGTCGAGCGCGAAGCGGTGGGCCTCGTCTCGGACCCGCTGCAGAAGCCGCGATGCCTCCGAGTCGGGGCGGATCGGCAGGGGCCGCGGCCGCCCCGGCGCGTAGACCTCCTCGAGCCGCTTCGCGAGCGAGATCACCGTCACGCCGCGCTCGATCAGCGGCCGCAGGGCGCGAACGCCGGCCGCGAGCTGACCCTTGCCGCCGTCGATCACGACCAGGCCCGGCAGCGCCGCGAAGCTCGCGTCGAGCTCGGCGTCGTGCGGCGAGCGCCCGCTCTCGTCGACGTAGCGGGCGAGCCGCCGCGACAGGACCTCTTCCATCGCCGCGAAGTCGTCGGAGGACCCGCTGATCCCGCGGATCTCGAAGCGCCGGTAGTCGGCCTTGCTCGGAGCGCCGCCGGCGAAGACGACCATCGACGCGACCGTGTGCTCGGGGCCGAGGTTGGAGATGTCGTAGCCCTCGATCCGGACCGGCGGCGCGTCCATTCCGAGCGCCTCCGCCAACCCGGCCAGGGCCTCGGTCCGCTGCCGGCGCCGGCGCTCGCGGCGCAGCCCGTCCTCCGCCAGCGCCAGCTTCGCGTTGCGCTCCGCCAGCTCCCGCAGCCGGCGCTTGTCGCCGCGCTCGGCGGCGCGAACCTCGACGGCGGCGCCGCGACGGTCGCTCAGCGCCTCGGCCAGGAGCCCGGTCCGCGAAGCGAGCTCGGGGCCCACCACGACCAGCGGGGGCACGGTCGGCGAGGCCGAGTAGTACTGGGCGAGGAACTGCTCGGCGACCTCGCCCACGCCGCGCTCGCCCCCGTTGTCGAGGTAGAAGCCCTGGCGCTCGCTGAGGACGCCGTCGCGGACCTGGAAGACCTGGGCGTTGGCCTCCCGCCCCTCGACGGCGATGCCGATCAGGTCGGCGGTGCCGACGCTCTCGCCGGCGACCTGCTGCCGCTCCATCAGCGAGCGGATCGCAGCGACGCGGTCGCGGTACAGCGCCGCCCGCTCGAACTCCCGGGCGGTCGCGGCCTCCTCCATCTTCGCGACGAGGTCGCGCTCGACGTCGCGGTAGCGGCCCGAGAGGAAGCGGCGGATCGCGTCGATGTTGCGTCGGTACTCGGAGGCGTCGACGTAGCCGACGCAGGGCGCCCCGCAACGCTTGATGTAGTAGTCGAGGCAGGGGACGCCGGAGCGGCGGCCCGGCTCGGGGCCCTCGCAGGTCCGGTACTGGAACAGCTTGCCGAGCAGCTCGAGCGTGTCGCGGACGCGGCGGGCGTTGGCGTAGGGCCCGAAGTAGGCGCGGTTGGGCCGGTGCCGCTCACGCGTGAAGTAGACGCGCGGGAACTCCTCGTCGAGGCTGATCCCGATGTACGGATAGGACTTGTCGTCGCGCAGCTTGACGTTGAGGATCGGGCGGTGCCGCTTGATGAACTGCTGCTCGGCGAACAGCGCCTCGGCCTCGGTCCCGGTGACGAGGAAGTCGATCGACTCGATCTCGCCGGCGAGGTCGCCGAGCGTCGTCCGCGAGGAGAAGTGGCTTGCGACGCGCTTGCGGATCGAGCGCGACTTGCCGACGTAAACGACCCGCCCGGCGCCGTCGCTGAGCATGTAGACGCCGGGCTGGTCGGGCAGGCGGCGGCGCTGGTCGGCGATGCTCTCGCGCCCGCTGTCGTCGCTTCCCGCCATCGCCTCGGAACTGTAGGGAGGGTCACCGCCATACACTCGCGGCTTCCGCCGCCCGCCCGCGACCGTTGGAGTGAGCATGAGCGACCAAGCGACATCCCCGCAGCCGCCCGAGCTGAAGACGATGCGGTTCGAGGCCGAGGGCCCGGTCGGCACCCTGACCCTGTCGCGGCCGGACGCGATGAACGCGATGAGCCCGGACATGATCGCCGAGCTGGCGCTGATCGCCCCATGGCTCGCCGACCGCGCCCCGATCCGGGCGCTGATCGTGACCGGCGAGGGCCGCGCGTTCTCGGCCGGGGGCGACATCAACTGGTTCCGCCGCGGCCTCGACGAGGCCGGCGCCGACCTCGTCCAGGAGGTCCGACGCGGCGCCGACGTCCTCCATCAGGCGATCGTCGACTTCAAGCGCATCCCCTGTCCGGTGATCGCGGCGATCAACGGCCCCGCCGCCGGCGCCGGCTTCTCGCTGGCGCTGATGTGCGACATCCGGATCGCGTCGGAGGAGGCGTTCCTGGTCTGCGCCTACGGGCGGATCGGGGCCTCGCCGGACGGCGGCATGACCTACTTCCTGCCGCGGGTGATCGGCCCCGCCGCGGCCGCCGAGCTGATGCTCGAGGACCCGAACCTGACCGCCGCCGACGCGCTGGCCCGCGGGCTCGTCTCCGCCGTCGTGCCGGCCGCCGAGCTGCTCGACGCCGCCGGCGCGAAGGCGGCCGAGCTCGCCGCGAGGTCCCCGCACTATCAACGGATGGTCAAGCGGCTCGTCTGGCAGAGCCTCGACAACCCGCTCGCCGACCACCTCCAGCTCGAGCGCCACGGCATCGCCGAGTCGATGGGGACGGAGGACCTGCGCGGAGGCGTCCGCGACTTCCTGGCGGGCGAGCGCCCGACCTTCAGCGGCCGCTGAGGTTTCTGCGACTCGCGCCCGGGTAAGGTTCAGGGTCAGAGAACCGGGCCTGCCGTCCACGAGCCGAGGAGGAACGCTTGCATACCAGTCTTCTCTCACCAATCCGCCTCTTGGCGGTGGTCGCCGTCGCCGCGGTCGCGGCATTCGGGATCGCCGCCTGCGGAGGCGATGACGAGACCGCTGCCACCACCGCCGCCGCCGACACGACCGCGACCTCCGGCGGAGGCGGCGGCGAGACCGTCGGCTTCGAGGCCGATCCGGGTGGCGAGCTCGCCTACACCGAGACCGACGTGACCGCGAAGGCCGGCGAGGCGACGATCGACTTCAGCAACCCGTCCTCGACCCCGCACGACGTCGTGATCGAGGACCAGGACGGCAACGAGATCGCGCGAACCGACGTGATCACCGACTCGACGGCGACGGCCACGGCCGACCTCAAGCCGGGCACCGACACCTTCTACTGCTCGGTCCCCGGTCACCGCGAGGCCGGCATGGAGGGCACCCTCACGGTCAAGTAGGGACGCCTGTCCGCCGGGCGGGCGGAGCCGCCGCCCCGCCTCGATCGCAACGGGGCGCTCCCGCCCGCCCCGGCACGAACGGACAGCGGGGGACGTCCAGCGGGCGGTCGGCGCGAGCGGAGCGAGTCGCCCCCCGCCCGCGGCGGGGGCTCGCTGCCCGGCCGCTGCCGCTCAGTCCCCGACCAGGACCCGGCCGACGCTGTCGGCCACGCAGCACGGCTTCTCGGCGCCCTCGACCTCGACCGTGAAGCGCGTCACCTGCTGGTACCACCCGCCGCCGACCTCGTCGACGGAGACGATCTCGGCGCTCGCCCGGACCCGCGAGCCGGCCGGGACCGGCGCCGGGAAGCGGACCCTGTTCCAGCCGTAGTTGACGCCGAGCCTGAACCCCCGGCTGGCGATCAGCTCGCGGCGCATCCCGTCGATCAGCGACAGCGTCAGGTTGCCGTGGGCGACCGTCCCTCCGAACGGGCTCTCGCGCGCGGCCCGCTCGACATCGACGTGGATCCACTGGTCGTCGCCCGAGAGGCGGGCGAACTCGTCGATGTCGGCCTGGGTCACCTCGCGCCACTCGCACGGCCCGATCGCCCTGCCGACCAGCGCCCTCGCCTGCTCGATGCCGTCGATCTCGACCAGTGCCATTCGGCGCGGCAGCCTAGCCGGTCGTGATCCGGGTCGCCCCGCGCCGGGCGTCAGCGCCGGTAGCGCTCCGTCAGCCCGCAGCCGGGTCGCGGCTCGCGCGCCGGCCCAGAAGCACGATCACCGTGACCGCGCCGCCGACCGCGAGCAGGCCGACCACGAGCAAGCCGAGGCCCGCCCAGATCGCCCAGCCGAGCTCAACCCCGGCGTCGGCCTCGACGTCGATGCCCCGGGCCGCGCCGGCGTTCATCACGACGGCGGTCCAGCGGCCGAAATCGGCATCCCAGGTCAGTGCCTGCTCGCCCGCCCCCTCGGCCTCGGCCACCCAGAAGCCCTGCTCGCCGGGCGGGGTCCGTGGCGCCTTCCCCTCGTGACGGGCGAGCTCCGCCTCGCCGCCGTCGAAGCCGACCAGCTCGTCGCTCGCGACGTCGCCGAGGTAGCGGTCGACGTCCTCGTCGCGCCCGATGCCGACGAACACGGGCTCGTCGCCTTCGACCCGGAACCGGATATCGCCGAGGATCCCGGCGGGGGCCCAGTCGATCTCGTCCGCGCCGAGGTCGATGCTCTCGGTCGTGATCGCGTACGTCCCGCTCTCGAGCCGCTGGCGATCCGTCGTGAAGTAACCGTCGTCGCGATCGATGTAGCCCACCGTCACGGCGATGCCCACGGCCAGCAGCGCCAGGCCGATCAGACCGCCGACGCCGGCGAACAGCAGGCCGATCACGCGCCCCGCCGTCCAGCCCGGTCGCGGCCCGGCCGGGCTCGTCGCCGCGAGGGAGGCCGGAAGCTGCTCGTCGCCGTCCGCCATCGGAGGCCCCAGCCTACGCCACGAGCCTGACCTCGAGCGGCGGCGGGCCGCCGGACAGGGCCCCGGCGCCCTCCAGCAGGGCGAGGATGCGGGCGACGTAGGCCCGCGTCTCCGGGTAGGGCGGGATGCATTCGCAGGCGGAGACGGCACCGGGTCCGGCGTTGTAGGCGGCGAGGGCGAGCTCGACCGAGCCGCCGAACCGCGCAAGGAGCTCGCCCATCAGCCTCGCCTGGGCGTCGATCGCGGCGACCGGGTCGAACGGATCGCGAAGGCCGTAGGCGGCCGCGGTCGCCGGCATGAACTGGGCGATCCCCCGGGCGCCGGCGGGCGAGACCGCGTTCGGGTCGAAGCTCGACTCGGCCATGAGCTGGGCCGCGAGCAGGGCCGCGGAGACGTCGTGGCGCGCCGCCGCCGCGAGCAGCGGGGCCCGGAACCGGGCCGGCACGAAGCCGGGCAACCCGGGCCCGCCGGCGGCGCGCCCGTCGGCCGCCGCGCCGGACCCGACCCGATCGCCCTCCGCCGAGCACGGCTCCGGGCCGGCGGTGAAGCCGTAATGCCAGGCCTCCCAGGAGTAGCGCCGGATGAAGCCGAAGCGGCCGGCGTTGGCGGCGAGCCAGCCGTAGGCGCCCGCCGGGCCGAGGTCGAGCTCGGTCCCGCAACGATGCAGCGACGTTCCCGGAGGCGCCACCCAGCGGGGATCGGGATTGGCGCTCCAGAGCCGCCGCTGCTCGGCGTCGGAGCGGTACGCCGAGTTGATGACGAGCGCCACCCCCGCCGCCCGGGCCGCCGCGGCCATGCGGTCGAAGGCCGCGGCGACGTCGGGACGCATCGGCTTTCCCTGCCGGTAGGCGAGCGCGCCCGAGTAGCCGCCGCCCGTCGCCATCGCCGGAGCGCCGTCCGTCCCGGCCGCGACCGCCGGCGTGACCTCGGCCTCGGCCACGACCGCAGTCGTGGCAGCCCCCGGGCCGTCCGGCCCGCCGCCGAGGCCGATCCGCGCCTCGACCCGCACGCGGACGCGCAGCGGTGCGAAGGAGCTGGCTTCGGGGAAGCTCAGGTCGAGCAGCTCCGGATCGAGGTCGTTGCGGCCGGCGGCGGCCGCAGCGGCCGCGCGGGCCCGGTCGAGGTAGTCGGCGCGGCCCAGGTGCGCGGGGTTGGGCGCACCGCCCGGCAGGGTCGCGGGGACGAAGAGCCGGTCGAGGTCATCGCGCATCGATCGCGCCGCCGAGAGCGCGGCGAGATCCGCGCCGCGCTGCAGCCTGCCCTTCGCCGTCGCCGCCCCTCCGATCGCGACGCCGATCAGCGCGAGGGCGACGATCAGGATCGCGATCCCGAGCACCGCCGGCAGCGCCTGCGCCCGCTCCGCCATCAGCCCGCCCGCCCGGCGGGGCCGACGCCCGGCCTGGGCACGAGCATCGCCGCCAGCCGCCGCGCCCGCCGGCCACTGTCGCCTCCCGGCTCGAGCCCGGCCAGGGCACGGCGGCCGCCGATCGCGCCGATCGGCGCCACCCACGCCTTGATCGGGATGCCGCGGCCACGCAGCTCGGCCGCGAGCAGCGCGATCAGCGGCCGCCCGGCGCCGCGCTCCGCCCTGACCAGGACCGCGCGCCGCACCGTGGCACCGGCTTCGAGCAGCGTTCGGAAGTCGGCGCTCTCGCAAACCGCGACGACGAGGTCGGCGCCGACCTCCTCCGCCAGCGCCCACCCGAGCGCCTCCTCCGGCCCGGCGTCGGCGGCGACCGCGACGGCGAAGCAGAGGCGGCCGCGGGCGGCGCCGCGCAGCGGGCCGCCCGCGCGCAGCCCCGCCTCGAGCTCGCGCGCGGCCGCCGATGCGAGGACGGTCCCCCGCGGCCGGCGGGCGTCATCCCGGAGATCGACGACGAGCGTCCGCGGCGGCGCCCCGTCGACCGGCGTCGCGGCGACGGCGACCGCCGCGGCGGCGTCGGCGAGGCCGCGGGACCCGCCGGCAGGGGCGCAGAGCAGCAGGCGCGGCCCTCCGTCCATCAGGCGCCGTCCGGCCGCGCGTAGGCGTGCGAGCTGACGCCGAGGCGCCCCGCGAGCCCGGGCAGCAGCGCCGGCGGGTCGAGCTCGACCGCGACCCGGCCACCGTCGACGCCGACCTCGACCCTGCCATCGGCCCAGCCCGGCAGGCCGGCGCGGGCCGCGGCCTCGGGATCACGGCCGTCCGCGGCGGCGATCGCCCCCGCCTCGGCGGCGCCGTCGGCCAGCGATTGCGCGTAGCCGACGGCGCCCAGCTGCAGGGCAACGGCGGCCGCCAGGGCGAGCAGCGGCAGGCCGGCGAGCAGCTCGAGCTGCGCCTGCCCCCGCGATCCGGCCCCGGGGTCAACCACCGGGCAACCCGTCCGCCGGCCCGAGCCTGGTCGAGGCGGAAACCGGGATCGGGCCACCGACCGGCAGCGCCCGCGGGGCCTCGATCTCGACCTCGACGCCCTCCGGGCCGGCCTCGACCTCGATCCCGTCGCGGAGGCCCGGCGGCAGCGCCCGCCGCGCCGCCCGCCGCGCATCGTCGCCGACGTAGTCGGCGCGGGCCGCGGCCCGGGCGGCCGTGCCGGCGGCGATCGTCGCGTAGCCGGCCAGCGCGAGCTGGATCAGCGCCAGCGCGACCAGCACGAGCGCCGGGACGACGGCGACGAAGGCGACCGTCGCCTGCCCGTGCTCGCATCTCGCCGACCCCGGTCCCGGAAGCATCGCCATGGGACGAAGCTAGGCCCGGGTGCGATACGCGTGGGAGACGGCGTGCAAGGCTCCGTCACGAAACGGTGCCGGTTCCGGTACCGGGCGGGTCAACCGAAGGCCGGGGCCCCGCGCGCCGACTCCGGCCCACGATCCCGGTGCGAGGCGTGCCGGTGGGAAGCGCGCCTACAGGCTCCGAGCTTCGCGCCAGGTGTTGTAGATCAGCCAGCCGGAGCCGGCGACGATGACGATCCAGGCGACCGTGCCGGCCCCGGTCGCGAGCATCTCGTCGGCGCCCGCGATCATCAGCGCGATCGCCCCGGCCGGGCCGTAGACGAGGATCCGCTGGCGATCGGTGAGGGCGTCGCGCTGCAGGTCCGTCTGCACCCAGAGACGGACGAGAAGGCCGCCGATCGCCACGGCGAACAGCACCGAGAGCGCCACGAGGACCCCCTCGGCGACGTTGCCGCCGGCCGGGAGCACGGTCAGCCCGAGCGCGAGCAGGAGGACGATGGCGACGTTGCGGGCGATCCTCACACCGTCGATCGTGACGGATCGCGGCCGCCGGCGCCGGGATGACCGGCGAATCCGCGGGCGGCCGGAAGCGGATCCGCCCGCGCGCGGCACCGGGGCCGCCGCCTAGCCGTTGATCATCACGTAGATCCCGAGCGCGATCGTCGCCGCGAAGACGAGCGACGAGGCCGCGGCGAGGACCCCTGCCCCGATCGCCGCGAGGTCGCGATCGGTGCGGCGCATCTCCGCCGCGGTGGCGAACCCGTAGATCGCCAGCGACGCCGACAGGGTCACGATCACCGCGGCCACGACCGACGCGACGGCGGTGTCGAGCAGGGCCTCGACGTCGACGATCGTCGCATCCGACACGATCGCGGCGACGGCGCTCATGCCGTCGGCACCGGCTGGCCGCGCCGGATCCGCTGCGCGAACAGGGTCAGGCCGAGCGCGATCGCCAGGGCCGAGAGGACGACCGGGCCGGCGGCGCCGTCACCGAAGATGTGGGTGAACCCGTAGGAGACGGCGCCGATCGCCGCCGCTCCCGGCAGGGTCAGAAACCAGGCGACGACGATGTTCCCGGCCACACCCCAGCGGACCGCGGAGACGCGCTTGCCGGCGCCCGCGCCCATCACCCCGCCGGCGATCACCTGGGTCGTCGAGAGCGGGTAGCCGAAGTGGGAGGAAGCGAGGATCACGGCGGCGCCGGCGCCCTGCGCGGAGAACCCCTGGGCGGAGTCCATCTTGATGATCCGGGTTCCCATCGTGCGGATGATCCGCCAGCCGCCCGTGTAGGTGCCGAGCGCGATCGCCGTGGCGGCCGACACGACCACCCAGGTCGGGACGTCGAATCCTGTCGCGGGGAGGTTGCCGTTGGCGATCAGCGCCAGCGTGATGACCCCCATCGTCTTCTGGGCGTCGTTGGTGCCGTGCGCGAGGGCGAGCATCCCGCCGGAGACGACCTGCCCGAGCCGGAAGCCGCGCGTCACCGGGCCGGGGCGGAGCCGCCCGCAGACCCGGTAGGCGATGACGATCGCGATCACGCCGATGACGAACGCGACGATCGGCGCCAGCACCGCCGGCACCAGGACCTTGCCGAGGACGCCCTCGCCGTCGACGGCCGAGGTGCCGACCGCGGCGATCACGGCGCCGACCATGCCGCCGATCAGCGCGTGCGACGAGCTCGAAGGCAGCCCGAAGTACCAGGTGATCAGGTTCCAGCAGATCGCCCCGACGAGCCCGGCGAAGATCACCGTCGGCGTGATCGCGGTCGCCTCGACCACGTCGGAGGCGATCGTCGCCGCGACCTCGATCGAGATGAACGCCCCCGCGAAGTTGAGCAGCGCCGCCATCGCGACCGCCAGCCGCGGCGACATCGCGTGGGTGGAGATCGAGGTGGCAACCACGTTGGCGGTGTCGTGGAAGCCGTTGGTGAAATCGAAGACGAGCGCCGTGGCGACGACGATCACGAGGACGATCTCGCCTTCCACCCTCCCTCCCTACCTGAGGCCGCCGGCTCGCTCGATCACTTCCACCCCGATCAGGCGTTCTTGATCGCCACGCCCTCGATGATGTGGGCGCAGGTCTCGGTCGCGTCGATCGCCCGCTCGAGGACCGCGAAGATGTCCTTCCAGCGGATCACCACCATCGGATCGATCCCGTTCGCGAACAGCGACGCAACCGCGTCGCGCGAGATCCGGTCGCCGTCGTTCTCGAGCCGGTGGATCTCGATCAGGTGGCCGTCGAGGTCCTTGAACCCGCGCAGCCCCGAGAGCGCCGCGGCGAGCTCCTCGCAGCAGCCGACGAGGACGTCGCCGAGCGCCAGCGCCTGCTCCATCGGCGCCTCGATCTGGTAGAGGCCGAGGAAGTCGCCGGCCTCCTCGATGTAGTCGACGACATCGTCGACCTTGGTTGCGAGGCCGTAGATGTCCTCGCGGTCGAAGGGCGTGACGAAGGTCGAGTTGAGGCGCTTGATGATGTCGTGCGTGATCCGGTCGCCCTCCTGCTCGGCCTTGAGGATCTCGCGGTTGATCCCCTCGGCCCCGTCGGGCCAGGTCCTCAGCATCTCCTGCAGCAGGACCGACGCCCGCAGCGCGTTCTCGCCACCCTCGGAGAGGAGGTCGAAGAACACGCGGTCCTTCGGCGCGAAGCTGAGGCTGACCACGCTCGAAATATCGCAGCTTCGGGAGCGGCAACGGCTGCCCGGCCCGACGAAGCCCGCGAACCGCTGATCGACACCGGGGAATGCGCCGTCCCGGAGCGGGCGGGGGCGGGCGGCGCGGGAGGTCAGCCGGCGAGCCGGTCGGCGACGACCCGCGCCAGCCGCTCGGCGGCGTGACCGTCCCAGCCGGGGGGCGGCGCGGCCGGCTCCCGCGGCGTCGAGATCAGCTCCGGCAGTCCCCTGATCCGCTCCGGGTCGAGCCCGAGCAGCGTGTTGGTGCCGCGCTCGACCGTGATCGGCCGCTCGGTGTTGTCGCGGAGGGTGAAGCAGGGCACGCCGAGGTAGGTCGACTCCTCCTGGATGCCGCCGGAGTCGGTGAGGACGGCGGCGGCGTCCGCCTCGAGCGAGAGGAAATCGAGATAGCCGACGGGGTCGAGCAGGCGCAGGCCGGGTGGCAGGCCGGCGGCGGCTCCGAGCGCCGCGCGGGTCCGCGGGTGGGCGGGGAACAAGACGGGGAGCGCCGCCGAGACCGACGCCAGCGCCGCCATCGCGTCCCCGAGCAGGAGACCGTCCACGAGGGCCGGGCGATGCAGCGTCACGAGCACGTACGAGCCGGGCTCGACGCCGTGCCCGACGCAGGCGCGGCGCCCGCGGAAGCGGTCCTCGAGCGCCACGAGGGTGTCGATCATCGTGTTGCCGACCTGGTGGACGCGGTCGGCCGCGACGCCCTCGGCGGCGAGGTTCGCCGCCGCCTCGGGCGAGTGCGTGAACAGGAGGTCGCAGACCTGGTCGGTGAGGACGCGGTTCACCTCCTCCGGCATCGTCCGGTCGAAGCTGCGCAGGCCTGCCTCGACGTGGGCGAGCGGGATCCGCAGGTGCGCGCAGGCGAGCGCCGCCGCGAGCGTCGAGTTGACGTCGCCGGGCACGATCACCAGCTCCGGCCCCTCGGCCGTCAAGACCGGGGCGATCGCCTCGAGGACCCCGCCGAGCTGGGCCGCGTGCGATCCCGAGCCGACGCCGAGCAAGTGGTCGGGGGCGGGCACGCCGAGCTCCTCGAGGAAGACCTCCGACATCATCCGGTCGTAGTGCTGGCCGGTGTGGACGAGGACGTGGCGCCCGCCCGGATCGAGCCGGCGCAGAGCCGCGATGACCGGCGCCATCTTGACGAAGTTCGGGCGCGTCCCGACGACGTGGAGGAGCTTCATCGGGTGTGCCTCACCGACTCAGGCGAGCGCGTCGATCCGCTCCGCCAGCTCGAAGTCGGACGCCGTGATCCCGCCCTCGGAGTGGGTCGAGATCCGCACGGTCACCGCCCCCCAGGAGATCTCCAGGTCGGGATGGTGACCGAGCTCCTCCGCCGGCTCGACGATCGCGTCGACGAACCGCACCGAGCCCACGAAGTCGCCGCGGTCGAGCTCGCGAACGATCGCCCCGCCCTCGCGCCGCCAGCCCTTGCGCCCGGCGAGCCGGCGCTCGATCTCCTCGTCGCTGAGCAGCACCCTGCCGATCCTACAGCGGGGCCGTGGCGGCACCCCGCGGGCGGGCGGGGCTAGATCGTGACGCTGACGCCCTGCTGGGCGATGAGGATCGCGGCGGCGAAGAAGACCACGCCGAGCCCCGCCATCGCCGTCAGCTCCGCCGCGAGCGTCTCGCGCCGGGCCAGGCTGCGCTCGGCCGCGACGACGATCAGGGCGCCGATGGCGCCGCCGACGATGCCGCCGAGGTGTCCGCCGACGCTTATGTTGGAGGCCGCGAAGGTGAACACGAGGTTGATCGCGAGCCAGAACGCGAGTTGCTGGACGACCTCCATGTGGCCGCGCTGGCGGGCGATGAGGATCGTTGCCACGAAGAGGCCGTAGATCGCCCCCGAAGCGCCGACGGTGAAGGTGACCGGATCCGACATCAGCAGCGCCCCGACTGCGCCCGCGATCAGCGAGACGAGGTAGACGGCAACGAAGCGCACCGTGCCGATCGCCGGCTCGAGCACCTGGCCGAGGATGAACAGGACGAACATGTTCAGCGCCAGGTGGATGATCCCGCCGTGGAGGAAGCCGGAGGTGACCACGCGCCACCACTCGCCGCCGTCGGAGCGGATCAGCTCGCCGCCGCCGCCGCAGATGCCGCCGCCGCCGACCGCGTTGCCGCAGAGGGCGCCGTCGGCAAAGAGCCAGCCGTCGGTCCCCGACGGCCCGCCGCTGAGCAGCTGGAGGAAGAAGACGGCGACGTTGATCCCGATCAGGACGAACGTCGCCTGCATCCGCCCCGAGCCCATCGAGCGCGCGGTCCGGACCTCGGTCCGATCCCGGGCGCACTCGGGACAGCGCATGCCGACCGAGGTGGGGACCATGCAGTCAGGGCAGATCGGCCGGCCGCAGAGCGAGCAGGCGACGCCGGTCTCGCGGTCGGGGTGTCGGTAACAGGCAGCGATCGCGGCAGCGTAGTGAACGCCCGGGCCGGCCCCGGCGAACGCCGCGCCGGTCCCCGGTCCGGCCCGACCGCCGCGATCGCCGTAGGCTGTGGATCCGATGGCGGATCGATCCGATCGGGGAGCGCCGAAGGATGCCGCGGCGCCCGGGCCGGCGCGGCTCTACGCGCTCTGCGCCGGCGCCTTCCTGGCGCTGCTCGGGGTCGTCGGGTTCTTCTTCGACGCCGGCTTCGAGACCGGGCGCGACCTTGCCGCCGACGACGTCGCCGGGACCATCGCCGTCAACGGCTGGCGCAACCTCGTCTACCTGGGCACCGGGCTGCTCTCCCTCGCCCTCGCGCCGCGGCACGCGCGGGCCGCCGCGACGGCGCTCGGCGGCTTCTACCTCCTGCTCGGGGTCTGGGGGCTTGCGGTCACCGACCACGACATCGGCTCGATCCTCGGGCTGCTGCCGCTGACCGACGAGGACAACGTCCTCCACCTCGTCCTCGGCGGCCTCGGCGCGGTCGCGGCCGCGGCCGACGGGCCGCTGCCGCGGCGGTCCGGATCGCGCCGCGGCTCCGCGCGACCGCGGCGGGGACGAGCACGGGAGCCGAAGCGCCCGGCCGCCCTCGACGGCTAGCCGATGGCGCGCCTGATCCCGTCGGCGAGGCCGCGCAGGCCCTCGCCGCGGCGACGGCGTCGGACCTCGATCAGGACGAGCGCGGTGCCGGCGACACCGCCGACGGCGGCCGCTGCGACCGGACGGACCCAGTTGCGCGGGTCCTTCAGCGCCTGCAGCTCCGTCTCCGAGAGCTCGTCCGCCCACCAGGAGAGCTCGTTCGCGGCGGCCCCGGTCAGCTTCGAGAGCGTCTCCTCGAGCCGGCCGCCGAGCCGCTCCGGCGGCTCGATCGGGCGCAGGGCGTCGGCGAGCAGCCGCTCGAGGTCCTCGGACTCGAGGCGCGGCTCACTCACCGGTGGCCCCCGCCGGATCCAACTCCTCCTCGAGCTGCTTGATCGCGCGATGGATCAGGACCTTGGTGGCGCCGTCGGTGCGGCCCAGCGCCCGGGCGATCTCGCGATTCGACATGCCGAGCGAGAAACGCATGATCAGAGCCTCGCGGCGGTCCTCCGGCAGCCGGTCGAGGCCGGACATGACCTCGCGCATCCGCTCCCGCCCCTCGACGACGCGCTCGGTCCCGTGCGGGTGCTCGACCGGCTCGACGTTGTCGAGCGCGGCGGTCGGCCGGCGCGAGCGGTCGCGGTGGTAGTTGGCGGCGAGGTTGTGCGCGATCCGGATCAGCCACGGGCGCAGCGGCCGGCCGTCGGATTCCCGCCGCGCCCGCTCGAAGTGCCGGTAGGCCTGCAGGAACGTCTGCTCGGTCAGGTCCTCGGCGTCGTGGTGGTTGCCGATCCGGTAGTAGCAATAGGAGTAGACGTCGCGCAGGTGGTCGCGGTAGAGCGTCTCGAAGGCGCGGTCGAGCTCGCGCTTGCCGGCGGCGCCGTTGCCGGACGCAGCCACGGCCGGGTCGATGCGCGGGCTCTCCTCCACGCGGCAAGCCTAGATGACCGGGCCGGCGAGCCCGCGAGCGGAACCGCGTCGCGGCCGCGTCCGCCGCCACGCTCAAGCCGCCGACCTCGCCCGCTCGGCCCGGCGCAGGCCCTCGACCCATTCGACCGCGCCGATCTCGCCGCCGATCAGCGCCGCGAGCCCGCTCAGGCCATCCGCCTCGACGCCGGCCGCCGCGACCGCGGCCGCGATCAGCGGCACCGAATCGAGGCCCTCGGAGGCCTGCCCGATCCGCTCCGGGATCCGCTCGGCGGGAATGCCGCTTCCGAGCAGCTCGCCGGCGCGCCGGTTGCGGCTGCCGGGGGCGAGGACGGTCGCCGTCAGGTCTCCGACCCCCGCCAGGCCGGCGAACGTCTCGGGCGAGCCGCCGCGCAGGGTCGCGTAGGCCGAGCACTCGCGCCAGATCTCGGCGGCGGCGATCCCGGCCGCGTTGAGCCCGTGCGGCGCCGCCGCCGCGGCGGCCAGCGAGGCGGCGTTCTTGGCCGCCCCGGCCATCTCGACGCCGATCACGTCGGGCGTCCGCTCGCAGATCAGGCCGGCCCGGTCGAAGACGTCGCCGAGCTGCGCCCGCAGGTCATCGTCGCGGCTCGCCAGCACCAGCGCCGCGGTCCCCGAGGCCGCCTCCTTCGCGTGCGCGGGCCCGCCGAGCGCGGCCAGCGCCCGCGAGCGGATCCGCTCGTCGACGTACTCGCTCGGCAGCGTGCCGAGCGGCGGGACGAGGCCCTTGCTGAGCATCAGGACCGCGGTCCGCGATCCGATCCGGTCGGCGAGCGAGCCGACGGCGGCGGGCAGCGAGGAGGACGGAACGGCGAGGCAGACGAGGTCGATCCCGGCGACCTCGATGTCGGCCGCGCGCTTGACCGAGATCGAGTCGCTGAGGGTGATCCCCGGCAGGTAGGCGTTCTCGCGGCCGGCGGCCAGACGCTCGGCCTGCTCGGCGGTGCGGCAGCCGAGCTGGACCTCGACGCCGCCGCGCGCGAGCAGCACGGCGACCGCCGTCCCCCAGCTGCCGGCGCCGATCACCGCCGCCTTGCGCATCGGGGGCAGCCCGCCCAGCCACTCCCACTGCAGCTCGATGTTCGGCCAGATCCGGCCCGTGACGGTCGCCGCGAGCGATGGCGACGGGTGCTCGGTGCGCGGGAACGTGAGCGCCTTGCCGGCGCGGAGTCGCACCTTGCGCGGACGGATCCGCCAGCCGTCGCGAACGTGCTCGGAGCCGTGCACGGCGACGGGCAGCACCGCCGCCCCCGACTCGAGCGCGAGGCGGCCTACGCCCCGGTGCGGCGCCGCCAGCGAGCCGCGCCGGATCCGCGTCCCCTCGGGGAAGATGCAGAGCGCGCCGCCGCGCTCGAGGATCCGCCGCGATGTCTCGAGCGTCTCCGCATCCGCCTCGCCGCGGCGGACCGGATAGGCGCCGAGGCGGTTCAGGATCCAGCCCTGCCAGCGCGGCTCGAACAGCTCGACCTTGGCAACGTAGTGCATCGGCCGTCGCCACGGCAGCGTCGCCCCGAGCACGAACGGGTCGAGGAAGCTGCGGTGGTTGGCGGCGACGATCAGGCCCCCCGCGACGCGCGCGTGCTCGCGTCCGAGCCGCTCGAGCCGGAGCCAGATCAGGAACGCCGGCACGAGGATCGCCCGGCAGACCACGTACAGCGGCCAGTTGACCCCCTTCGTGCGCGTGTACTCGTGGTAGCCGGCGATCCGCTCGGCCCCGATCCGCTCCGACGCGCCCGTCCGCGGCGCCTTGCGCGGCGCCTCAGTGGCCCCGCCGTCTCCGCCGCTGTCTCCCTCGTCGGCCACCGCGAAGCGGTACACGCTCCACGGCGGCCAGTTACAGCCCCGATCGCGGCCGATTCCCGGCCGGCGCGGACCGCGGCCGCCCCTATGCTGAGCCCGACCCGCCGGAGTAGCTCAGCTGGCAGAGCGCGTGATTTGTAATCACGAGGTCACGGGTTCGATCCCCGTCTCCGGCTTCCGGGTCCCGCTACCGGCTCCCCCACCGCCATCGCCGCCTGGCCCGCTCGCGTCGGGCGCGCCGGGCGGCAGCCACGGCGCCGTCCTGGTCCGCGGCACGGGCCGCGTCCCCGCTGCCGGGATTGCGCCCGCCGCCGAGGACTCCAGGATCGGCCGGCCGCTCGATCCGCGCTTCGATCCTGTCGAGGCGGCGCGAGAGGAAGCCCATCGCTAGGCGGCCGCCGTCCGCGAGGCCGTGTCGTCGGCCGATACATGGGTCACCGGCACGCCGACCTCGGCCCGGATCTGCTCGACGGCGCCGCGCTCGAGCCAGCGCGACCGCTGCGGCGCGTGGGTCGAGACGATCACCTCGTCGGCGCCGAAGAATGCGAGCGCGTCGACCGCCGCCTCGACCGGGTCGTCGTCGCCGACGACGCCGCTCGCGTCGACGCCGCGGCGGCGCAGGGCCACGAGCGAGCGCTCGAGCCGCCGCCCCGCCTCGCCGCGAGCCTCGTCGATGTCGGAGGCGAGGTACTGCAGCCGGGTCTGGGCGAGGGCCGGGCAGACGAGCAGGATCTCGGCCCGGTCCCGCCCCTCGCAGCGGTCGACGATCTCGTCGAGCAGGGCCCGCCGCTCGATCGTCTCGTTGGCGACGACGAGGATCCTGTGGGCACGGTCGTCTGGCCGCGCGAGCTCGATGTCGCCGGGCAGCGACCCGCGCGCCGCGCGGAGCAGGAGGATGAGCCCGAGCGCGGCGAGGACGACGGCCGTCGCCAGGCCGGCGGCGGCGCTCGCCACGACCCCGACCGCGATCGCCGCCAGGATCGCCAGGCCGATCATGACGGTACCCCAGAAGACGTCGTTCTCGGAGCGGACGGGACTGTGCATCGTGCCCTCCTCTCGGTGGCTTCGTGGCAAACGAAACTTACCACCACGGGCGCGCCGCCCCCGCGGACGGCGCGGGCGGCGACGCCGGCCCCGGTCGCGGCCGCCCTCCGGCTCGTCCCGGTTCCGGCGCCGGTCAGTTCAGGACTTCGCGCGAGGCGAGATGGGCCGAGACCTTGCGCTTGACCCGCTGGAGCGCGTTGTCGACCGTCTTCGTGTCGCAGGCGAGGCGCTCGGCGATCTCCTCGTAGGAGCGGCCGTCGAGGTAGCAGGTGAGGACCTCGCTCTCGAGCTCGGAGAGGACCGAGGTCAGGCACTCGACGAGGCTGCCCAGCTCCTCGGTCGAGATCACCTTCGTCGCCGGATCCTCGACCCGCGAGCCGGGCAGGACCTCCTCCAGCGTCGACTCGCCGTCGCCGGCCGCGGTCGGCGAGGTCGCGAAGCTGATCGACTGGTTCAGCGGCGCGTGCTTGTTGCGGCTCGCGGTCTTGACCGCGGTGATCATCTGCCTCGTGATGCAGAGCTCGGCGAAGTTGCGGAAGCTCGACTCGCGATCGCTGCGGAAGTCGCGGACGGCCTTGTAGAGGCCGACCAGTCCCTCCTGGATCAGGTCGTCGGACTCGCCCCCGAGCAGGAAGTACGACGACGCCTTGAGGCGCACGAACCCCCGGTAGCGGCGGACTATGCGGTCGTAGGCGACGCTGTCGCCCCGCTTCGCCCGGGCGACGAGGTAAGCGTCGTTGAGCTCCCCGGCGGCTTCGCCTCCGCGCGGCTTCGCCGGCGCGGAGATCCGCGGGAACTCCTGGGTCATTGCTGCCACGTGCTCTCCTCCGTTGGGGGGCCGTGGCGCCTTACCTCCCCAGGCGCCTCACTCTTCCGATCACAAGCGAGGCATCTGAACCGTGAACCTTTAGTTCAGCCTTACTTGATGGCCCGCACTCTAGCGGCCGACGGAGTTCTGTCAACCCGAATCGGCGGATTTCTGCAACTTTCCTTGCAGGACGGCGATTCCGTCCGCCGCGGCCGTTAGGGAGTCAGCCCCCTGATTCGGCTCGGGAATGGGCTTCCGCGACCGCGAACAGGAGCAGGGTCGCGGCCGCGGCCACGTTCAGGGAGCCGACCCGGCCCGTGGTCGGGATCGCGACCAGCTCGTCGCAGGCGCCGGCCACCCGGCGCCGCAGCCCCCCTCCCTCGCCGCCGAGGACGATCACGACCCTCCCGTCGAAGTCGAGGGTCAGATAGCTCTGGCTCGCGTCGCCGGCAGCCCCGTAGACCCAGGCCCCCGCCTCCTTCGCGGTCCCGATCCAATCCGCGAGGTTGCGCACCCGGGCGATCGGCAGGTGCTCGACCGCCCCCGCCGACGCCTTGCAGGCGGCGGCGGTCACGGCGGCGGCGCGGCGGTCGCAGATCACCGCCCCGGCGGCGCCCGCGGCCTCGGCGCTGCGGCAGATGGCGCCGAGGTTGCGCGGGTCCTGGACCTGGTCGAGGGCGACGACGAACGCATCCGACGCCGCCAGCAGCGAGGTCGGGTCGGCGTAGGGATAGGGATCGACCTCGGCGACGATCCCCTGGTGGTCGGGCGAGCCCGCGAGGCGGGTCAGCTCGTCGGCGGATGCGTCGGCGCTCGTCCAGATCCTGTGGACGGCGCGGCGGCCCCGCTTCGCCTCGGCGACCGGGTTGCGACCGTAGATCCGATCCCGCGAAGGCGCCATCGTCAGCCGCCGCGGCGGACCAGGCGGGCGCCCTCGGCGGTGTCGCGGACCTCCCAGCCGAGCTCGCCGAGCCGATCGCGGAGCTCGTCCGCGCGGTCGAAGTCGCGCTCGGCCCGGGCGCGCTCGCGCGCGGCGAGCAGCCGGTCGGCCTCCTCGTCGCGGTCGTCCTCGCCCGCCGCGGCCAACGACTCGAGCCCGAGCAGGCCGAGGAGCTCGGTCACGACCGCGCGGGCGCCGGGCAGGGGCTCGCGGCGAGCGTCGGCGACGAGGCCGAACAGCTCGGCGAGGGCGCGAGGGGTGTTGAAGTCGTCGGCGAGCGCGTCCAGGAACGCCTCGCGCCGACGGCGCACCGCCGTGTCCGCCTCGCCCGGCGGATCCGCGCCCTCGCGCAGGAACTCGCGGATCCGCCGGTTCCGGGCGGCCGCCTCCTCGAGCGCCGCCTCGCTGAAGGCGAGCGGCTGCCGGTAGTGGCCGGCGACCAGGAAGCCGATGACCGCGGCGGCGCCGTGCGCGCGGATCGCCTCGCCGAGCAGGAAGACGTTGCCGACCGACTTCGCCATCTTCTCGGCATCGCCGCCCCCGCGACGCGCCTCGACCATTCCGTTGTGCATCCAGATCCGGGCCAGCGGCCGCTCCCGCGCCGCCTCGGTCTGGGCCCGCTCGTTCTCGTGATGGGGAAAGACGAGGTCAGCGCCGCCGCCATGGATCGCGAACCCGAGCCCGAGCAGCTCCTCCGCCATCGCCGAGCACTCGATGTGCCAGCCCGGTCTGCCCTCCCCCCACGGGCTCGGCCAGGCAGTGTCCTCGCCGGGCTTCCGCGCCTTCCAGAGCGCGAAGTCGAGCCGATCCTCCTTGAGCTCGGCGCTGCCCGCCTCCTCGCCCTGGTCCATGGCGTCGGGATCGCGGTTCGAGAGCTCGCCGTAGGAAGCGAAGCCGCGAACCCGGAAGTAGACATCGCCGCCCGCCTCGTAGGCGTGGCCGGTGGCGACGAGGTCCTCGATCAGGCCGACGATCGGACCGATCGTCTCGGTCGCCTTCGGCTCGGCGTCGGGCCGGCCGAGGCCGAGCGCGTCGGTGTCGGCGACGTAGCCGGCGACCATCTCCTCCGCGTGCGCGGCGGAGGAGACGCCGCGCTCCCGGGCCGCTTCGTAGATCTTGTCGTTGACGTCGGTGAGGTTGACGACCAGCTTCGGCCGGTAGCCCTCGTGCGCGAGGAACCGCCGCAGCAGCATGAAGACCACGTAGGGACGGGCGTTGCCGATGTGGATCGGCCCGTAGGTCGTCGGCCCGCAGGCGTAGATCCCGACCTCGCCGCCGGGCCCGGCCTCGACCGCCCGCTCCTCGCCGCTCAGCGTGTCCCGGATCCTGACCTCTCGCATCGCCGCGACTCTATTCGGCGCGGCAGCCCTGCCACGGTGGCGCGGGCCCGCACCGGCGCCGCCCGCCCGGACCGCGGGGGTCGCGGCGAAGGGAGGCGGTGGCGCGAACCTGCCGATTCGGCCGTGTGGGCGAAACCGGTCGCATGGGACGGTTTCGGCCCGCTCGGCGGCGGGTCTCTCCCGCCATGACCGCTCGCGCCGGACGGAGACCGCCGGGGCGGCCGGGTCATGCCAGCTCGCGCTTCAGCACCTTCCCGGTCGGGTTGCGCGGCAGCTCGTCGAGGAAGGCGACCTCGCGCGGGACCTTGTAGCGCGCGAGGTTCTCCTTGACGTAGTCCCTGACCGCCGCCTCGTCGATCTCGGCCCCGGCGCTGACGACGACGAAGGCCTTGAGGCGCTGGCCGAACCGCTCGTCGTCGACCCCGATCACCGCCGCCTCGTCGATCGCGTCGTGGCTGGCGAGCAGGTCCTCGACCTCGCGCGGGAAGACGTTCTCGCCGCCGGAGACGATCATCTCGTCGTCGCGGCCGTCGATGAACAGCCGCCCCTCCCCGTCGAAGTGCCCGACGTCGCCCGACGACAAGAGGTCGCCGACGACGTCCTTGCCGCCGCCTCCGGTGTAGCCCTCGAAGGACATCTCGTTGCCGACGAAGATCCGCCCCGACTCGCCCGCCGGCAGCACCCGGCCGTCGTCGTCGAGGATCGCGACGACGGTCCCGTGCGGCGGCCGGCCGGCGGTCCCCGGGGCGGCGCGCATGTCCTCCGGGGTCGCGATCGTCGCCCAGCCGACCTCGGTCGAGCCGTAGAAGTTGTAGAGGTTGTCCCCGAAGCGGTCCATCCAGCGGGCCGCGAGGTCGCCGGGCAGCGCCGAGCCGCTCGCCGCCGTCACCCGCAGGCTCGGCAGCTCGTAGCGGTCGAGCACCTCCGGGTCGAGCTCCATGATCCGCTGCAGCATCACCGGGACGACGACGAGCGCGTCGGCGCCTTCCTCCGCGACCATCTTCAGCGTCGCCTCGGGATCGAAGCGGCGGCGCAGCACGTAGGTCGAGCCGAGCGCAAGCCCGAAGGCGAAGTTGAGGAAGCCCCAGGAATGGAACAGGGGCGCCGCGATCGCCGTCGTGCGCTCGGTCCGCAGCGGGATCTTCGAGAGCACGATCGCGAGCGGCCCCAGCGACTCGGGCGAGCCGCGCTGCGCTCCCTTCGGGGTTCCCGTCGTGCCCGACGTGAGGATCACGAACCGGCTCGGCTCCGCCGGGGGGTCGAGCGGAGCGTCGGAGTTGCGCGCGATCGCCTCCTCGGCCCGGAGCCGGTCGGCGGCCTCGCCCTCCCCCGCCCAGGAGACGATCCGGGTCAGCTCCGGGTCCTCGCCCTCCGCCCCCTCGAGCAGGCCCTCGAACTCGGCGTCGTAGATCACAGCCTGGGGCCGCTCGCGCTCGATCACGCCGAGCAGCTGCGGGCGGGCGAAGTCGGTGTTCAGCAGCAGGACCGAGGCACCGAGCTTGGCGCACGCGAATATCGCGTCGGCGAAGCCGCGGTGGTTGCGGCACATGATCGCCACCGAGTCGGAGCTCGAGACGCCGGCCCTGATCAGCGCCCGGGCGAGCGCGTTCGAGCGCCGGTCGAGCTCGGCGAACGTGAGCTCCCCGAGCTCGTCGATCAGCGCGACGTCGTCGGGACGGCGGGCCGCCGTCGAGATCAGCCCCGCCGCCGGCGAGGCGCCCCAGCGGTGCAGGGTGCGGCCGACGGTGAGCAGCTCCCCCGGACCCATCGGCCGGATGATCCCGGCCTCGGCGAGCACCTTGAGGTTGAAGGGGAGGTCGGCGGCGCTCCCGAGCTGCCCGAGCCTGACCCCGCGGACCGCTCCGCCGATCGTCCCGGTGATGCCCTTGATCGCTGCCACCATGGCGCCGGCGAACCCTATTCGCTGTGCCCGGGGATGGAGCCCGCGGGCTCGAACGCGGCGACGGCGATCACCGCGATCCCCTCTCCCCTGCCGATCGCGCCCATGCCCTCGTTCGTCGTCGCCTTGACCGAGACCGGGGCGTCGACGGCACCGGCGAGCCGCGCCTCGATCGCCTCCCGGTGGGGGCCGATCGCCGGTCGCTCACAGATCACGGTCGCGTCGACGTTGACGACGCGGCCGTCGAGGCCGGCGACGGCGCGGCGCAACAGCTCGATCGAGTCGGCGTCGCTCCAGCGCTCGTCGTCGGGCGGGAAGTGGGCCCCGATGTCGCCGGCGCCGGCGGCTCCGAGGATCGCGTCGGTGACGGCGTGGGCGAGGACGTCGGCGTCCGAGTGCCCGGCGAGCCCGCGCTCGAACTCGATCTCGACGCCGCCGACGATCAGGCGCTCGCCGGCGGCGAGGCGGTGGCTGTCGTAGCCGATCCCGACGCGAACGCTCATCCCAGCGGCTCCAGGGCCCGCTCGCGGCCGGAGAAGGTCGCGATCCGGTCGATCCCGAGCCCCGCCATCAGCTCGATCGCCTCCGGGTAGGCGTAGCCGACCTCCGCGGGAACGTGCGCATCGGAGGACAGCGTGAACGGGACGCCGGCCTCGACGCAGAGCGCCGCGAAGCCGGCGGCCGGGTAGATCTCGCCGGCCGGCTTGCGGAGGCCGGCGGTCGAGACCTCGACGGCGACGCCGGCGGCGGCGATCGCCTCGACCGCCGGCTCCCAGTAGGCGCGGGGATCGCGATCGGGGCCGGGGCGTCCCGGGCCCCAGACCTTGACCAGGTCGGGATGGGCGAGTACGTCGAACAGCCCCGACGTGGCGGCGGCGGCGAGCTGGGAGAAGTAGCGCTCCCAGACCCGGTCGGGGTCGTGCCCCTCGGCCTCCCAGACGTCCCAGCGGTCTTGGTCGACGGCGGCGTCGCCGACGAAGTGGACGGCCCCGATCACGTAGTCGAACGGTCGCGCAGCGAGCACCGCCTCGATGCGCTCCTCGGCCCCGGCCACGTAGTCGGCCTCGATCCCGATCCCGAGCCCCGCGCCGGCGAGGAAGTCGCAGTAGGCGTCGAGATCGTCGACGGCCTGCTCGACCCAGAACGGGTGGCGCCAGATCTCCAGCGCCTGGGCGAAGCGGTGGATGTGCTCGGAGATGCCTAGCTCGGCGATCCCGGCGGCGGAAGCGGCGTCGCGGTATCGCTCCACGTTCGCATCGGTGAAGTAGCGCTCCGGGGGCGTGCCGCCCTCGTCGGGACGGAGGTGGACGTGGTAATCGGTGAGCACGGTCCGCCGGCTACCCTAGAGCGATCGCGACCCTCGCCGACATCGCCATCGCGCTCGGCTCGTTCGCCGTAGCGGCGCTGCTCGCCGCCGCCCTCGGCGCCGCCAACGCGGGCACCGCCCTCGGGGTCGGCCAGGTCGTCTTCGCCTTCGTGGTCACGGCGCTGCTCGTCCTCCGCTGAGCCCGGCGCCGGTCAAGCCCGGGCGGCGATCAGCGCCTCGGCGGCGGCGAGGTCGGCACCGGTCGTCACCTTCAGGTTCGTCGCCGCGGACTCCTCCAGCAGGACCCGCCCGCCGGCGAGCTCGATCAGCGTCGCCTCGTCGGTGGCCGCGTCGAGGCGGCCCGTCGCCGCCGCCCGCTCCTGAGCGGCCCGGAGCGCCGCGGCGCGAAAGGCCTGCGGCGTCTGCGCCGCCCAGAGCAGGTCGCGGTCGAGCGTCCGCTCGACGACCGTCGCCCCGGGCCCGCCGCCGCGCCGGTCGCGGGCCCGCTTGACGGTGTCGGTGAGCGCCGACGCGGCGATCGCCGCGTCCGCCCCGGGCTCGGCCCCGAGGCGGAGGATGACGCGGTCGACGAGATCGGCAGTGACCAGCGGCCGGGCCGCGTCGTGGATCGCGACGACCTCGCCGTGGACCGCGGCGAGCGCGCGCTCGATCGAGGCGGCGCGGCTGGCGCCACCGGGGACGACCGCGACCTCGGCCTCCGGCGCCGCCCGCGCGGCGGCGCTCTCCGCCGCGGCCTCGTGGCCTGGCGGGGCGGCGATCACGATCGGGCCGACCGAGCGAGCGGAGTGCAGGGCCTGCAGCGACCACTCCAGCAGCGCCCTGCCGCCGAGCTCGACGAACGCCTTCGGGCCGCCGGCGCCGAGCCTCCGCCCGGAGCCGGCGGCCGCGACGACGGCCGTTGCGCGGCGCGCGGAGCTCAGGCGGGAGCACCCGCCTCGGCGACGGTCTCGCCGAAGCGCTCGGTGAGAAGGCCGTCGAGGTACTCCTCGGCGCCCTCCTCGTCCTTGTCGAGCGCGTACATGAACTCCGAGGCGAGGATCTTCTTCGCCCGCGTGTACATCTGCTTCTCGCCGGTCGACAGGCCCTTCTCGATCTCGCGGATCGCCAGGTTCCTGACCACCTCGGCGAGCTCGAAGACGTCACCGGTCTTGATCTTCTCGCGGTTGTGCTTGAAGCGCCGGTTCCAGTTCTTCGGCATGTCCGAGACGTCGTCGGTGAGCACCGCGGTCACCTTCTTGACGTCCTCCGGCCCGATCACGCGCCGCAGCCCGGCGATGCCGGCGTTCTCGCACGGGACCTGGACGGTCATCTCGTTGTGGAGGATCTTGATCGTCAAGTACTCGCGCTTCTCGCCGAGGAGCTCCCTGCTCTCCCTGCGGAGCACGACACCGGCCCCGTGGTGCGGATAGACGACGTTGTCGCCCACGTCGAAGTCCTCACACTGCAGCATGTCGATCTCGAGATCGGCGTCGTTCGCTTCTTCAACTACCTCAGGAATCGTTGCCTCCTCTGGTCGCGGCGCCCGCTCCGTGGCGCCTGTTGTCACATCAGCGGGTATCGCTCGAAGACATCGGACTCGCGCAAGCGATCGAGCCCCTCTCGAATGTCGGCGGCGCGGTCCTCGCCGACGCCGTCGACGGCGGCGAGCTCCTCGCCGCCGGCCGCGAGGATCTCCTCGAGGCTTCCGAAGTGCTTGATGACCTTCTCGCCGACGAGCCGCGGCAGCCGCGGGATCCGGCCGAGGACCCGGTAGCCGCGGGCTGACACGTGCAGGTCGTGGGGGTTGGCCTTGCGGTCGTAGCCGAGCAGCTCGGCGAGCCGGCCGAGGTCGAGCAGCTCCTGGTGGCTCAGCTGCGCCAGCTCGGAGAGCGTCGAGTCGAGGGCGTCCTCGCCCTCGTCCTCGGCGTAGTCGCGGATCAGGGCGATCCGATCGGAGAGGACGCCCACCGCCGTCTCCTCGAGCTGCATCTCGATCATCCGCCCCTCGGCACCGAGCTCGATGATGTAGCGCTCGACCTCATTCGACGTGCGCAGCAGCAGCTCGGCGCGCTGCAGCACGGTGAGGACGTCGTGGAGCGTCGCTGCGCCAGCCATCTCGACTGTCGTGAGCCGGGCGGCGACGCGGTCGAGCCGGAGCCTGTACTTCTCCATCGTCGCCAGGCCCTGGTTGGCCTTGCTGAGCACGGTCGGGATGTCCTGGAGGATGTACTTGATCCCGTCGAGATAGATCGAGACGACGTCGCGGCGGGCGGAGATCGCGATCACGAGCGCATTCGTCTGCTTCGAGACGCGCTCGGCGGTCCGGTGCCGGGTCCCGGTCTCCGCCGAGTGGATCGTCGGGTCGGGCATCAGCTGGACGTTCGCCCAGGAGATCTTCCTCGCCTCCGGGTCGAGGACGATCGCCCCGTCCATCTTCGCCACCTGGTAGATCAGCCCGGGCGTGTAGTCGACGTCGAGCTTGAGGCCGCCGCTGAAGAGGAACGAGATCTCCTCCGGCTCGCCGATCACGATCAGGGCGCCGGTCGAGGCATGGATGACGTTGTCGATGCCCTCTCTGAGGGTGGTGCCGGGCGCGACCATGTCGAGCGCCCGAAGCAGCCTCGGGTCCTCGTGCACCAGCCCCGCGTTCGTCTCGTCCCAGGATGCCAGCGCCATCAACGCCCGGAATGATGGCAGACGCAGGTAAAGATCAGGACGCCGGCAAATCCGAGTTGAAAGATCGGATTCCCGCCTGTCAAGCGGCCTGCAGCGCCGCCGCGCCGCGCTTGCGGGCCGCGCCGACGGCCGCCCGCAGCGTCGGCGCCTGCTCGAGCCCGGCCGGGGCCTCGCGGATGCGGGGACCGACGACGGGCGCGAGCCCGAACTTCGTCGCCTCGCCGATGCGGCGGTCGGAATGGGCGACGTGGCGGAGCTCGCCGGTCAGGCCGACCTCGCCGAAGCAGGCGAGCGGGCGCGCGTCGCGGCCGCTGAGCGGCTCGCCGCGGTGGGCCGAGGCGATCGCCAGGGCGATCGCCAGGTCGGCGCCCGGCTCGTCGACCCGGACGCCGCCGGCGACGTTGACGAAGACGTCGGCGCCGCCGACCGCGACCCCGGCGTGACGGGAGAGGACTGCGAGGATCATCGCCAGCCGGTTGCGGTCGATGCCGTTGGCGACCCGCCGCGGCGGTACCACGTCGGTCGGGGCGACGAGCGCCTGCACCTCGACGAGCAGCGGTCGGCTCCCCTCCATCGCGCAGAGCACGACCGAACCCGGCGCCGACGTGGCCTCGCCGACGAAGCGCGCCGAGGGGTCCTCGACCGCCACCAGCCCCTCCGCGCGCATCTCGAACACGCCGAGCTCGCTGGTCGCGCCGAAGCGGTTCTTCAGCGCCCGCAACGTGCGGTAGGAGCGCTCCCGCTCGCCTTCGAAGAGCAGCACGCAATCGACGAGGTGCTCGAGGACGCGGGGCCCGGCGACCGCGCCCTCCTTGGTCACGTGGCCGACGAGGACGAGCGCGGTCCCGCTGCGCTTGCCCACCTCCATCAGCGCGCTTGCGACCCCGCGCACCTGGGCGACCGACCCCGGCGCGCTCGCGAGCTCGGGCGAATGCAGCGTCTGAACCGAGTCGACGACGCACGCCTCCGGCCGCTCCGCCTCGATCGCGGCGGCGACGGCGGCGACGGCAGTCTCCGCCAGGGCGGGGACCGCGAGGGCGCCCTCCCCGAGCCGCTCGGCCCGCATCCGGACCTGCGCCGCCGACTCCTCGCCGGTCACGTAGAGGACCCGGCGGCCGCTCGCCGCGAGGTTGCCGAGGGCCATCGCCGTGATCGTGCTCTTGCCGATCCCGGGCGCGCCGCCGAGCAGCACGAGCGAGCCGGGGACGAGGCCGCCACCGAGGACCCGGTCGAGCTCCCCGATGCCGGTCCGAAGCCGGGACTCCCGGGGCTGCTCGACGTCGCGCAGCCGCACCGACCGCGGGATGTCGGCCCGCCCGCCGGGTGCCCGCCGCGGCGCCGTGGCGACCGCCACCTCGTCGAGCGTGTTCCACTCCGCGCAGCCGGGGCACTGCCCCGACCAGGCCAGGGCCTCGTGGCCGCAGTCGCGGCAGACGTAGCGGCTGCGCTGCCTCGCCATCACCGTCGATCCTGGCAAGCCCGGGGGACGTCATCGCGCCCGGGCGGATCCACGAGCCGGGCCCGAGCGGGACGGATCCGTGCACATGGGCCGGTTTCAGCCCGCTCACCAGCCACCAACTGCGCGAACGCTCCCCGCCCCGCGAACGGCTTGCCTCAGTCCGCCGACCAGGGGGCGCGAGCATGGGCGCCCGCGCGGGCGAGGCCGAGCAGCCAGAGGCCGAAGACCACCTGCGCGGCGCGCTGGAGCGCCCCCTTGGAGCCGGCAAGGTCGGCGACCAGGTACTGCGCCCCCATCAGCGCGTTGCACGCGATCCAGGCGACGCCGGCCGCCCCCGTCCAGGCGCCGAAGCGGCTCAGCTCCCGGTCCGGCTCGGCCCGCAGGCCTGCCACGAGCAGGGCGAACATCGCGATCGTGATCGCGATCGAGAGGAACGTCTCACCTCCGTGGACGAGGTCGACGGCGTCGTAGCGGAGCTCGCAGGGCTCCGCCAGCGTCTCCGCGCAGCTGAGCGGGAAGGCGCCATCGATCACGGTGCAGGCCCCGACCGCCGCCAGCGCCACGACGCCCCAGCAGAGGACCCGCGAGCGCCGGCCGAGCGCGGGCACCAGCAGCGCCGCGAAGGCGACCACGAGCATGCCCGATGCCACCTCGAGCAGGTCGAAGAGCAGCCCGGTGGACTCGGTCCGGGCGCCGAGGTCGCTGATCCACGAGCCGGCCGGATCGGCGCGCTCGGCCAGCACCGTCTCGAGCACCCAGTAGTTGGCCGCCAGGGCGGCCGGCACGCCGACGACCGTCAACGCGCGGGAGTGGATCATGGCTGTCGAGGCCGGCGCGCCGGTCCGACTCCGGGCCGGCGCGGGCGGCTAATCCGCCGCCTCGCCCCGGTGGTCGGCGGGCCGGTCGTCGCCCGCCGGCTCCCCGCCGCCGACCTCCTCCTTCTCGGAGCTCTTGGCGCCGACCGCGACCGGCTGCTTCTCGTCGCTCGCAACCGGCTTGCTCGGTGCGATCAGCTCCAGCTTCAGCGGCTGGTCCTCCTCGTCGCCGGCCTCGTCGCGCGAGACGAGCACCGTCGTCCCGGTCTCGATCGAGTCCGGGCCCGCCTTCAGCACCTCGTCGGCGAGCGGGTCCTCGATGTAGCGTTGGATCGCCCGCCGCAGCGGCCGCGCCCCCATCGACGGGTCCCAGCCCTTCTCGACGAGCAGGTCTTTGGCCTCCTCGGTCAGGTCGAGCTGGAGCTCGTGCTCGGAGATCTGCGTCCGCACGCGGCCGATCAGCAGGTCGATGATGACCTTGATCTCGTCCCGGGTCAGCTTGTGGAAGACGATGACCTCGTCGATCCGGTTCAGGAACTCGGGCCTGAAGACCTTCTTCAGGTCGCCCATGATCCGCTTCTTCATGTCGTCGTAGGTCGTGCCCGTCTCGTCGGTGACCGCGAACCCGAGCGGGGTGTTGCGGGCGATGTCCTGGGCGCCGACGTTCGACGTCATGATCACGATCGCGTTGCGGAAGTCCACGGTCCGGCCCTGAGCGTCGGTCAGGCGGCCGTCCTCGAGGATCTGGAGCAGGATGTTGAAGACGTCGGGGTGCGCCTTCTCGATCTCGTCGAGCAGCAGCACGCAGTACGGCTTGCGCCGCACGGCCTCGGTGAGCTGCCCGCCCTCGTCGTAGCCGACGTAGCCGGGGGGCGAGCCGACGAGGCGGCTGACCGCGTGCTTCTCCATGTACTCGGACATGTCGATCCGGGTCATCGAGTCCTCGTCCCCGAACAGGAACTCGGCCAGCGTCCGCGCGAGCTCGGTCTTGCCGACGCCGGACGGGCCGAGGAAGATGAACGATCCCGACGGCCGCTTCGGGTCCTTGATGCCGGCACGGGCACGCCGGATCGCCTTCGAGACCGCCGTGATCGCGGCCTCCTGCCCGACGACGCGCTTGTGCAACTCCTCCTCCATCCGGACGAGCTTCTTGGTCTCGGCCTCGGTCAGCTTGAAGACGGGAATCCCGGTCCACATCGACACGATGTCGGCGATCTCCTCCTCGCCGACGACGGGGCGCGTGCCCTCCTCGCCCGAGCTCCACTCCTCCTCGAGCTCGCGCTTCTTCGCCGTGAGCTGGCGCTCCTTGTCGCGCAGGTTGGCCGCCTTCTCGAACTCCTGGGCCTCGATCGAGGCCTCCTTGGCGCGCCGGGTCTCGTCGATCTCCTCCTCGAGGTCGCGATAGACCGGCGGCTGCGACATCGACTTGATCCGCAGCCGCGAGGCGGCCTCGTCGATCAGGTCGATCGCCTTGTCCGGCAGGAAGCGCTCGGAGATGTAGCGGTCGGCGAGGTCGGCGGCGGCCGACAGCGCGTCGTCGCTGAT
The DNA here is from genome assembly GCA_016861045.1 of Actinomycetes bacterium. Classification (GTDB taxonomy): domain Bacteria; phylum Actinomycetota; class Thermoleophilia; order Solirubrobacterales; family 70-9; genus RHKX01. Next base: position 149,386 of record BOKP01000002.1, read on the forward strand.
CTTCACCTTGTGGTGCTGCTCGTAGCGGTCGCGGAGGCCCTCGAGGATCTGCACGCTCTGCTCGATCGACGGCTGGTCGACCTTGATCTGCTGGAAGCGCCGCTCCAGCGCCGAGTCGCGCTCGAGGTACTTGCGGTACTCGTCGAGCGTCGTCGCGCCGATCGTCTGCAGCTCGCCGCGGGCCAGCGCGGGCTTCAGGATCGAGGCGGCGTCGATCGCGCCCTCGGCGGCGCCGGCGCCGACGAGGTTGTGGAGCTCGTCGATGAAGAGGATGATGTCGCCGCGCTGGGTGATCTCCTTCATCACCTTCTTCAGGCGCTCCTCGAACTCGCCGCGGTACTTCGACCCGGCGACGAGGGCGGCGAGGTCGAGCGTGTAGATCTGCTTGTTGCGGAGCAGCTCCGGCACCTCGCCGTTGGTGATCCGCGCCGCCAGCCCCTCGACGACGGCGGTCTTGCCGACCCCGGGCTCGCCGAGCAGGACCGGGTTGTTCTTCGTCCGCCGCGAGAGGATCTGCATGATCCGCTCGATCTCGACCTCGCGGCCGATCACCGGGTCGAGCTTGCCGTCGGCGGCGAGCTTGGTCAGGTTGCGGCCGAACTGGTCGAGCAGCTTCGACGACTTCTTGCCCTCGCCCGAGGCCGAGGACCCGGAGCCGCCGGAGCCGCCCTGGCGGCGCCCGCCGGGGCCGGAGAGCATCCGGATCACCTCGTTGCGGATCTTCTCCGAGTCGGCGTCGAAGTCGAGCAGGATGCGCGCCGCGACGCCCTCGTTCTCACGGACGAGCCCGAGCAGGATGTGCTCGGTGCCGATGTAGTTGTGGCCCAGCGACAGGGCCTCGCGCAGGGCGAGCTCGAGGACCTTCTTGGCACGCGGGGTGAACGGGATCTGGCCCGAGGTGACCTCCTCGCCGGAGCCGACGATCCGCACGACCTGGGCGCGGACGCGCTCGACGGTGATGTCGAGGGACTCGAGCACGCGGGCCGCGAGGCCCTCCTCCTCGCGCAGCAGCCCGAGCAGGATGTGCTCGGTGCCGATGTAGTTGTGCTTGAGGGTCCGGGCCTCCTCCTGCGCGAGGACGACGACCTGTCGGGCCCTCTCCGTGAATCGCTCGAACACTGGCTTACCTGTCCTGTCTTCCTGAAGTACCTGTCGGCTGCACCCGGCCCTGCCGGCTCCCGGCCCGGACGCCCCCCGGGAATGCGCTGCCCCCGGAGACCTGGATCCATTTGCTCGGCGCCTGCTTGCCGATCGATCAGCCCTCCGGTTTGTGGTTTGCGCGGATGCAGAAGTATAGACGGGGCCTTCGGCGTCAGATCGCGTTCGCCGCGAGCGCCCGGAAGCCTTCCCGCGAGATCCGGATCCGCGCCCGTCGCCGGGCGCCCTGCCGGTCGATCGCGACCGCCCGCGCCGTTCGCCCGCGGCCGCGAGGCGGAGCCGGCGGCGGGCCGGGCCCGAATCGCCACGACGGCTCATCTAGCCTCCCGGGATCGCCGCCGCGATCGACATCCGGCCCGCCGAGCGCGCCGACCTGCCCCGGATCTTCGCGATCTACAACCGCGAGGTCGTCGGCGGCACCGCGACCTTCGACATCGACACCCGCGAGCCGGGACGGGACGACGGCTGGCTCACCGAGCGCGCTCCCTACCACCCGGTGACGGTCGCGGTCGACGGCTCCGGCGGGGTCGTCGGCTGGGCCGCGATCGGCCCCTGGTCGCCGCGCGGCGCCTACCGCCGGACCGGCGAGACCTCGGTCTACGTCGAGCCGGAGCACCGCGGCGCCGGCATCGGCAAGGCCCTGCTCGCCGACCTCGTCGAGCGCGCCCGCGGGCTCGACGAGATCCACGTCCTCCTCGCCCGCATCTCGCAGCCGAACCCGGCCAGCGTCGCCGCCCACACCGCCGCCGGCTTCCGCTCCTTCGGCGTCCAGCGCCGCTGCGGCGAGAAGCTCGGCCGCATCCTCGACGTCGAGCTGTTCGACCTCGATCTCGACGGGTGAGCCGAAGCGGCGGCGGCGCCCCCCGTTGCCGTCCGGATCGGGCTACGCCGCTTCGATCTTCGTGATCTTCAGCTTCGTGCTGCCCCCCCGGGGGACCTCGACGTCGACGATCTCGCCTCGCTTGCGGCCCATCAGCGCCTTGCCGATCGGCGACTCGTGCGAGAACTTCTGCTCGGCCGGGTTCGCCTCGGCCGAGCCGACGAGCTGGAACTTGCGCGAGCTGCCGGTCTTCTGGTCTTTGACGTGGACCCTGACCCCGACCGAGACGACACCGGTGTCGACCTGGTCCTTGTCGACGACGACCGCGCGCCGGACCCGCTCCTCCATCTGCGCGATCCGCTGCTCGAGCATGGCCTGCTCGTTCTTGGCGTCGTCGTACTCCGAGTTCTCGGCGATGTCGCCGAACTCGCGCGCCTCCTTGATCCGCTCGGCGACCTCGCGGCGGCGGACGGTCTGCAGCTCCTCAAGCTCCGCCTTCAGGTTCTCGAGACCTTCGGGAGTGATCAGGGACTCTCTGGCCACGTCTCTTGCACCTTCCTCGTGATCCTCCCGCGGGCCCTGAAACGCCCCGGGAGACTAGAAACGCCCGATCTGCAAACCCTCTGCGGGTCCGCTCGTCGGGCACGGCGGCGCGGAACTATAGCAACGGGTTCAACCGGCCCAGAAGACGCCCCGAGCGGCCGATGCGCCGCCGTCACGGGGCGTGCGGAGCCCCGGGTCAGGCCGGGCTCAAGGCGACGCCGGCGAGCGCCCGGACCCGGCGCCGGACCTCGTCGAGGCCGGCGATCGCCTGGAACTCCGCCGCCTCGCGCTGCGTCAGCCCGATCCGGGCCAGGTACCAGGGATAGAACTTGCGCAGGTAGCGCCCGGCGCGATCGCCGCCCAGGTGCTCCTCGGCGGCATCGATCACCCAGAGCAGCTCGGAAGCGATCTCGGCGCCGTCCGGCGCCGCCGTCCGGCGACCGGTGAGCTCGGCGAAGATCCACGGGTAGCCGAAGGACCCCCGCGCGATCATCACGGCGTCGGCGCCCGACTCGCGGTAGGCGCGGCGGGCCCGCTCGGCGCTGCCGAGGCCGCCGGAGACGATCACCGGCACCTCGATCCGGCCCGCCAGCTCGCGGACCAGCGCATAGTCGGGGCTGCCCTTGTGCTGGACGGCCGCCGACCGGGGGTGGAGCGCGACCGCGGCGACGCCGGCCTCCTCGACCAGGCGCACCGCCAACCCGACGCCGGAGCGGTCGCCCGGGCGCAGGCCGGAGCGCAGCTTCACCGTCACCGGCCGCCCGCTCCCCGCCGCTGCCGCAGCCGCGACCGCGACCGCGAGATCGGGATCGGAGATCAGCTCCGCCCCGGCCCCCGTCTTCCGCACCTTCTTCACCGGGCAGCCCATGTTCAGGTCGATCAGGTCGGCGCCGGAGGCGGCGGCGACCGCGGCCGCCTCGCGCATGACGCCGGGGTCGGCGCCGAAGAGCTGGATCGCGGTCGGATGCTCGTCGGGATGGATCCGCAGGAGCTCGGCCATCGTGCGCTCGTTCCGGTAGTGGATCGCGTGGCTGGAGACCATCTCGGAGACCGCGAGCCCGGCGCCGTGACGACGCGCCTGCAGGCGCACGAACCAGTTCCCGATCCCGGCCAGCGGGGCGAGCAGGACGCGGTTGGCGACCTCGACGCCGCCGATCGCGAACGGCTCGGTCAGGGGCGGCTGCGACCTCACCGGTTCCGCTCCCAGACCAGCCGCAGGCCGGTCAGGGTCAGGTGGGGGTCGACCTCGTCGATCGTCCCGCACAGCGGGGCGATCGTCGCCGCCATCCCGCCGGTCGCGATGACGCGGACGCCGCTGCCGAGCTCGTCGCTCATCCGGGCGACGACGCCGTCGACGAGGGCGGCGAAGCCGAACGCGAAGCCGGACTGCAGCGCGGCCTGGGTGTTGCGCCCGATCGCCCGCTCGGGCTCCTGGAGCTGAAACCGCGGCAGCTTCGCCGCCCGGGCCGACAGCGCCTCGATCGAGACATCGAGCCCGGGCGCGATCGCCCCTCCGACGTACTCGCCCTCGGCGGAGACCGCGTCGACGTTGATCGAAGTGCCGAAATCGACCGACAGGCAGCGCCCCCCGCACTTCGCGAACGCCGAGACGGCGTTGACGAGGCGGTCGGAGCCGAGCTCGTGCGGGTTGTCGATCAGGATCGGCATCCCGGTCCGCGCCGCCGGGCCGACGAGCAGGCAGCGGGCACCGAGATGGGCCGCGCCGAGCCGCTCGTACTCGGGACCGAGCCGGGGAACGACGGTGGAGACGATCAGGCCGTCGACCGCGGCGGGGTCGAGGTCGCGCAGGCGCAGGGATCCGCCCGTCGCCAGCGCCAGCTCATCGGCGGTCGCGTCGGCGCGAGTCGCCAGGCGCCAGTCGCCGACCAGGTCCCCGGCGGCGAAGGCGCCGACGTGCGTCTGCGTATTGCCGACGTCGATCGCGAGCAGCACCGGGCGATTGTCGCAACCGCCGCCCTTCGGTGGTCATCTAGGATCGCCGTGATGAAGGCGCGCCTGTTCACGATCCCGGCGTCGCATCCGGGCTGGACGGCACAGCTGATGCTCGAGCGCAAGGGCATCCCCTATTCCCGGACCGACCTCGTCGCCGTCGTCTCGAAGCCGATCCTCCGGGCGCTCGGATTCCCCGGCGTCACCGTCCCGGCGCTGATCGTCGACGGTCGGCGCATCCAGGGATCGCGCGCGATCGCGCGCGAGCTCGAGCTGATCGCCCCCGAGCCGCCGCTGTTCCCCGCCGACCCCGCCGACCGCGTCCGGGTCGAGGAGGCGGAGGCCTGGGGCGACGAGGTCCTGCAGGGGATCGCGCGCCGGCTCGTCTGGAACCTGCTCCGCAGGGACCGGGCGCCGATCGTGACCTACCTGACCGGCGCCCGCCTTGGCCTGCCGGTCGCGATCGCCGCGAGGACGGCGGCGCCGATCGCGGCGCTCTCGGCCCACTTCAACCGCGCCGACGACGCCCACGCGATCGCCGACATCGCGGCGCTGCCGGAGGCGATCGGGCGAATCGACGGCTACATCGAGGCCGGGGTGATCGGCGGCGAGACGCCGAACGCGGCCGACCTGCAGATCGCGACCAGCGTCGCGCTGCTGATGACGCTGGACGATCTCCGCCCGTTCATCGAGGGCCGGCCGGCCGGCGCCCTGGCGCGGCGGCTCGTTCCCGGCTATCCGGGCCACGCGCCGCCGGGCTTTCCGGCCGCCTGGCTCGAGCCGCTCCGGTAGCGGTCAGACGACCGGGCCGGCCGGCTCGACCCGCTGGCCGCCGCCGAGCCGGTCGAGGCATTCGCGCAGTCGCGTTCCGTCCGGCAACCGGAGTGCGGGGTCGAGCTCGAGCAGCGGGACGAGGACGAACCGCCGCGTCGTCACCTCGCGGTGGGGCAGCGTCAGCCGCTCGGTCGAGAGCTCGAGATCGCCGAGCAGGAGGAGGTCGACATCAAGGGTTCGCGGGCCATGGCGGGGGCCGCCGAACAGCCGCCCCTGCTCGGCCTCCACCGCCTTGCAGACGTCGAGCAGCCCAACCGGCTCGAGCGCGGTCCGGATCCGGGCCACCGCGTTGAGGAAGTCGGGCTGGTCGGCGATCTCGCCGACCGGCTCGGTCTCGTAGCCGCCGGAGACGGCCTCGACAGACACCCCGTGGCGGTCGATCAGGCGGATCGCCGAGCGCAGGTTCGCGGCGCGGTCGCCGACGTTCGAGCCGAGCCCGAGGTACCCGATCCTCACGGCAGCCGCCGCCCCGGCGGAGCCGGACGCCGTAGCGTCACGGCGACCTCGTCGATCGCCTCCGGGATCGGCGGCTCGGTCTTGGCGGCGCGCACCTCGACCTCCTCGACGCCGAGATCGGTCGCGAGCCGCTCGGCGACGAGCGCGCAGAGGCGCTCGAGCGTCCGGCAGCTCGTCCCCGTCACGACCGCGGTCGCGATCCGCGCGGCCGCGCCGTAGTCGACCGTTCCCGCGAGCTCGTCGTCGGCGACCGCGGCGCAGTCGGGAACGGTCAGGGCGATGTCGAGGACGATCAGGCGCCCGACCTCGCGCTCCGCTTCGCTGACCCCGTGCGGGCCGAACGCCCGCAGCCCGCTGAGCTCGATGCGGACGGGCTCGCTCACGGTCCCGCCCCGGCGGCGACCGGCTCGGCCCGCCCGAGGATCGGATCGGCCACCCGAAGCGCCTCGACCGTGGCGGCGACGTCGTGGACGCGGAGGACGGCGGCCCCGGCGAACGCCGCGACGACCGCGGCGGCGATCGATCCGCCGAGCCGCCGATCGACGGGACGACCGGTGATCGCACCGATGAAGTTCTTGCGCGAAGCGCCGACCACGACCGGGCGGCCGAGGTCGGCGATCCGGTCGAGGCTGGCGATCAGCTCGAGGTTGTGCGCGACGGTCTTGCCGAAGCCGATTCCGGGATCGACCCAGATCCGCTCGCGGTCGACGCCGGCGGCGGCCGCCGCCTCGAGCCGCTCGGCGAGGAACGCGCGGACCTCCCCGACGACGTCGGCGTAGGTCGGGTCGTCCTGCATCGTCCGCGGCGTTCCCTTCATGTGCATCAGCACGACCCCGCACCGGGCCTCAGCGCAGACCGCGGCCATCGCCGGGTCGCGAAGCGCGGTGACGTCGTTGACGATCTCCGCGCCCGCCGCCAGCGCGGCGGCCGCGACCTCGGGCTTCGAGGTGTCGACCGAGATCCTCGCCCCGTCGGCGGCGAGCGCCTCGATCACGGGCAGGATCCGCGACCTCTCCTCCGGCGCGCCGACCGCCGCCGCGCCGGGCCTGGTCGACTCGCCGCCGACGTCGAGGATGCCGGCGCCGGCGGCGCTCAGCTCACGTCCGTGGGCGATCGCGGCGTCGGGGTCGAGGTAGCGGCCGCCATCGGAGAACGAGTCCGGCGTCACGTTGACGATGCCCATGACCAGGGTCATTGGCTGATTTCTACCCGGCCCGGGCCGGCGCCGCCGGCCCCGCGAGCCGCCGGCCTAGCGGGGCTCCGGCCGGCGACGGTCGGGCTCGTCGGCCCGCAGCTCGGCGGCGCCGCCGGCGAAGCCGGGGCGCGGCGGCGGCGTGATCCGCGGGGCCTCCCGCTCCGACTCGCGGCCGTTGTCGCTCGACTCGGGGGCGGGCTCGCCGCCGTCGGCCTCGGCCGGGCCGAAGACCTCCTCCTCGCTGGCGCCGTCGAGCAGGGCGACGAACTCCTTCGCGTCGATCGTCTCGCGCTCGAGCAGGATCCTGCTCAGCGACTCGAGCTTCTCGCGGCGCTCGTTGAGGATGTCCTTCGCGGTCTGGTGCGCCTCCTCGACGACGCGGCGGATCTCGTCGTCGATCTCGCGCGCGATCTCGTCCGAGTAGTCGGGCTCGGATGAGAACTCGCGGCCGAGGAAGGGCTGGCCGCGGTCGTGCCCGAACACGCGCGGGCCGAGCCGCTCGGACATGCCGTAGCGCATCACCATCTGCTTCGCCGTCTGCGTCACCTTCTCGAGGTCGTTCGAGGCGCCGGTCGTGATCTCGTTGAAGACGATCTCCTCGGCGGCGCGGCCGCCGAGCGTCATCGCCATCGTGTCGGCGAGCTCGGCGCGGGTGGTCAGGAACTTGTCCTCGGTCGGCAGCGAGATCGTGTAGCCGAGCGCCTGACCGCGGCTGATGATCGAGACCTTGTGGACGGGGTCGCAGTTCGGCAGCACGTGCCCGACGATCGCGTGGCCGAGCTCGTGATAGGCGGTGATCAGCCGCTCCTTCTCGCCCATCACCCGCGACTTCTTCTCGGGCCCGGCGATCACCCGCATGATCCCCTCCTCGAGCTCGACCATCGTGATCTCGCGGTTGCCCTTGCGCGCAGTCAGGAGCGCCGACTCGTTGATCAGGTTGGCGAGGTCGGCGCCGGTGAAGCCGGGGGTCTGGCCGGCGAGCACGTCGAGGTCGAGGTCGGCGGCGAGCGGCTTGCCGCGGGTGTGGACCTCGAGGATCTTCTTACGGCCCTTGCGGTCGGGGCGGTCGACGACGATCTGGCGGTCGAAGCGGCCCGGGCGCAGCAGCGCCGGGTCGAGGATGTCGGGCCGGTTGGTCGCGGCGATCAGGATGATGTTGTCGGTCATCGTGAAGCCGTCCATCTCGACGAGGAGCTGGTTCAGGGTCTGCTCGCGCTCGTCGTGGCCGCCGCCCATCCCGGCGCCGCGGTGGCGGCCGACCGCGTCGATCTCGTCCATGAAGATGATGCAGGGCGAGTTCTGCTTCGCCTGCTCGAACAGGTCGCGGACGCGGCTCGCGCCGACGCCGACGAACATCTCGACGAAGTCGGATCCCGAGATCGAGAAGAACGGCACCCCGGCCTCGCCGGCGACCGCGCGGGCGAGCAGCGTCTTGCCGGTGCCGGGCGGCCCGTAGAGCAGCACGCCCTTCGGGATCCGGGCGCCGAGCGACTGGAACTTCTTCGGGTTCTCGAGGAACTCCTTGATCTCGTGCAGCTCCTGGACCGCCTCGTCGGCTCCGGCGACGTCGCGGAAGGTGATCTTCGGCGCGTCGACCGACATCCGCTTCGCCCGCGACTTGCCGAAGTTCATGACCCGCGAGCCGCCGCCCTGCATCTGGTTCATCAGGAAGATCCAGAAGGCGAAGATGAGCACGAACGGGAGGATGTAGGTGAGCAGGGAGAGGATCGAGGAGCCGCCCTGCCCCTTCACGGTCGTGTCGATGCCCTGGCGCTCGAGCGTGTTGACGAGCTGCTCCTCGGTGTTCGGCGGATAGCCGGTCGAGTACTCGGTGCCGTCCTCGTCGGTGACGTCGAGCGTGTTGTCGCTCGTGTTCATCTGCACCGACTTGATCTGCTCGGCGCCCGCGTCGCTGTTGATCTGGGCGATGAAGTCCGTGTAGGTGGGATCGCTGTCCTGCTGCTGCGGGGAGATGATCCGCTGCGCGAAGAAGGCGAGCACGATCACGATCAGGATCGGGACCAGGGCGCCGCTGCGGGTGATCCGCTTCATCGCAGTTGTCCTCGGGGTGAAATCCGCATGGCGGAGGGAGCGGCCCTCGCACGGCCGAACGGTGAGCGTACCAGGGAGTTATCGCCGCTCAGCCCGCTTCCGGCCGGCTGAAAGGCCTTCGCCGGGACCCCTGCCCGCGCTCGAGGACGGCCACGTAGTCGAGGTTGCGGTGCCGCTGGCCGTGGTCGAGGCCGTATCCGATCACGAACCGGTTCGGGATCTCGAAGCCGACGTAGCGGATCGGGGTCTCGACCCGGCGCCGCTCCGGCTTCGTCAGCAGCGCGCAGACCTCGATCGTGGCGGGGTCGCGGGCGCGCAGGTTGCGGAGCAAGTACTGCAGGGTCAGGCCGGAGTCGACGATGTCCTCGACGATCAGGACGTCGCGGCCGTTGATCGAGGTGTCGAGGTCCTTGAGGATGCGGACGACCCCGGACGAGTCGGTCGCCGAGCCGTAGCTGGAGACCGCCATCAGGTCGATCTCGCACGGGACCGACAGCGAGCGCATCAGGTCGGCCATGAAGATCAGCGCCCCCTTGAGGACGCCGACGAGGACGAGGTCGCGGCCGGCGTAGTCGCGGCTGATCTCGGCGCCGAGCTCGCTGACGCGGCCGTGCAGCCGCGACGAGTCGATCAGGGTCTCGCCGATCCGCTCACCACCGCTGCTCCCGGCTGGATCGCCCATGCGGGGCGAGTGTATTCAGGGCCGGGGGCCGACCGCGCGGGCGGTGATGACGGCCGTGCCGGCTGAATCGGCGCCGAGCCGGAACTCCTCGCTGACCGCGACCCCGGCGACCCAGGCCACCCTCCCGCCGGCGGTGACGACCGGGATCCGCGAGCGGATCGACCGGGGTACGCCGTGGTCGGTGAAGAGGTCCTGCAGCGTCTTGCTGCCGCCGAGGCCGAGGGGCCGGATGCGATCGCCGGCGCGCCAGGCCCGGATCTCAACCTCGCCCCCGAGCGCGGCGGCGTCGAGCGTGGCCAGCCCCGGCCCCGACGGCCGCACCCGGCCCTCGCGCAGCTCGGCCCGGAGCTCCCACTCGCCGAAGCGGGCGCTTCCCGGCACGCTCATGCGGACGCTCTCGGGCGGCGCCGGGCTTCGCGCCGGCCCGAAGCGGACCGAGCCGGCCTCGCAATGGGCGCTGAGGCCGCCGCCGACCTCCACCTCGCCCCCCTCGGGGCGGCCGGCGAGGGCGGCGATCCGGGCGGCGTGGGAGCCGTTGAGCGCCACCCGGCGGCCGGCGGCGCGCTCGGCGAGCTCACGCAGGGCGAGGCGGCGAAGCCCGGCGGGCATCCGCTCGAGCTCGGCGAGGGCGATCGCCGTCGCACCCTCCCCGACCCCGCCCGCGGCCAACGCCTCGTCTACGACCCCCGCCAGCAGCCCGGCCTCCTCGAGCAGCTCGGCGTGGGTGACGGCGATGTTGCGCTCCACCTCGGGGCCGATCTCGGCCAGCCGCGGCAGGATCTCGTTGCGGATCCGGTTGCGCGCGTAGCGCGGCGAGCTGTTGCTCGCGTCCTCGACGAACGGCAGGCCCGCCTCGACCGCGACCGCCCGCGTCTCCTCGCCGGAGATCGAGTGCAGCGGCCGGACCACGGCGCCGCTTCGCGGCGCGAGCCCGAGCAGGGGCCGGCTTCCCGGCGAGACCGCGAGCCGGTAGATGAAGGTCTCGGCGACGTCGCTTCGCGTGTGCCCGGTCGCGACCCAGTCCCAACCGAGCTTGCGGCGGAGGCGCTCGGCCGCCGCGTACCGCGCCTCCCGCGCCCGCGCCTGGACGTTGCCGCGGCCGAGCTCGGGGCGCTCGACGTGGAGGTCGATGCGGAGCCGCGCGCAGAGCGCCCGGGCGGCGCGCTCGTCGGCGTCGGAGTCGGCCCGGAGCCCGTAGTTGAGATGGACGGCGGCCACCGACTCGGGCCCGCAGAGGGCGACGGCGGCGGCGGCGGCGCAGGCCGAGTCGGGGCCGCCGGAGACGAGCACCAGGCCGCTGCTCCGTCGCGCGACCAGGCCCCCGGCTTCGACCGCGTCGGCGAGCGCCTCGATCGCCGGCGAGCTCTGCACGCCGTCAGGATAGGTGCGCTCGCGGCGGCAGCCGGCGCCCTCGTGTCGCCCGTCGGGTCTCATCGCGGCGGCAGGTTGCGGGCGGTCGCGACATAGAGGTCGGTCGGCTCGGGAAGGCCCTTCAACGCGACCTCGCCGATCGGCTCGAGGGTGAGGTGCGCCGATTCTCCGATCGCCTCGACGACGGCCCGCGTGACTAGGACCTCGCCCGCCAGCGCCCGCGCCGCGACCCGGTGGGCGAGGTTGACGTCGCCGCCGAAGTAGTCGCCGTCGCGGTAGACCGCGTCGCCCCGGTGGATGGCCACCCGGGGCCGCGGCCGCTCCTCGAACATCGTCAGGAAGCCGACCGCCCACTCGGTCAGCGCCCGCGGCTCGGAGGACACGACCATCACCTCGTCGCCGATCGTCTTCACGACGGTCGCGTCGGCGGGGAGCGTCGCCTCGACGGTCTCGACGAACCGCTCGACGAGATCGAGCGCCTGCTCGTCGCCCTCCTCCTCGGTGAAGCGGGCGAAGCCGCTGAGGTCGACGAAGCAGAAGGCCATCGAGACGCGGCTCGGATGGGTCCGCGTGAGCGCGAGGTCGGCCTCCATGTGACCGACGACGTCCTGCTCCATGTAAAAGCGCAGGTAGCGGCCGTGGATGTAGTCGAGCACCGGCGCGACCGCGGGCAGCAGCTCCGACGCCATCCGCTCCATCTCGGCCGCCATCTCCAGCGGCGGCACGCCGTCGCGGATCAGCGGCTCGTGCACGAACAGGTGGAAGAGCCGGACCTCGGCCTCGGCGATCCTGCGGCCGGCCTGCGCGTAGACCCGCACGAGCTGTAGGAGCGCGACCAGCGGGAAGCCGTTCCGCAGCGCCCCGGCCATTCGCTCGAGCGCGCCGAGGTCCTCGTCGCCGATCCGGTCGGTGAGCGCCATCGGCGTCCCGAGCAGCGTCATCACCCGCGCGATCAGGTCCTCCTCGAGGCCGACGATCTCGGCCGCCTCGGCGAGGCTGCGATGGCGACCGGGCGCCGGCAGCAGCTCCTCGACCGAGCCGAACGCGAGCCGGCCGTCGCGAACCGCGGAGCGGATCTCGGCCAGCGGGTGGCCACGCTCGCGCATCCGCGCGACCACCCGCGCCTGCGAGGCCGCAGCCGCGGTCCAGCCACCGCCGGCGTCGACGATCCGCTGCGACGCCCAGCGCCTCAACGTCGAGGCCGGCACGCCCGAGCGGCGGGCGGCCTCGCTCAGCGAGATCGGCTCATCGGTCGCCATCGCCTCTCACCTTCTAGCAGGGCCCCACCGCCCGCGGACGGGGCTCAGACGAAGGCCGGGCCGCGCTTGACCAGGTTCTCGTAGAGCTTCCGCTGGATCGTCTCGCGGACCTGCTCGGAGATCTCGAAGACGAGCTGGCGGTCGTCGGCCGCCTCCGGGCCGAGGCCGTCGAGCACGACCGGCTCGCAGAACTCGATCCGCCAGCGTGACGGCAGCGGCACCAGCCCCAGCAGCCCGAGCCAGGGGAAGGTCGGGGTGATCGGCACGTACGGGGCCCCGATCGCCCGCGCCAGCAGCCGGCCGTCGGCGATCTTCGGGTAGATCTCCTCGCCGCCGACGACGGCGATCGGGACGATCGGCGAACCCGTCCGCAGCGCCACCTCGACGAAGCCGCCGCGGCCGAAGCGCTGGAGCCGGTAGCGCTCGGCGAACGGCTTGCCGGTGCCCTTCACCCCCTCGGGAAAGACCATCATCAAGCCGTCGCCGGCGAGGATCCGCAGCGCGTTGTGCGGGCTCGCCGGCACGCCGCCGACCTTGCGCATGAACGCCGACAGGAACGGCAGCGAGAAGGCCCAGTCCAGGACCATGAACCGGGGCCAGCGGGGGAGCGCGTGCTCCTTCATGATCGCTCCGGTGATCATCGAGGCGTCGAACGGGAACAGCGAGCCGGAGTGGTTGCCGACGAGCATCGCCCGGCCGTGCGCCGGGACGTTCGCGACCCCGGCCGCCTCGACCCGCCACCAGCGGTCGTAGAGGAGCTCGAAGAACGGGTAGGCCCCCTCGGCGAACTCCTCGTCGAAGCCCCACTCGTCCTCGTGGTAATCGCCGCGGAGACGCCGCGCCATCCGCTCGGCGCCGTCGCGCAGGGGCTTCGGGAGCTCGGCGGAGGCGGCCTCGGCCGCGCTCAGGGGATCGAGGCCGCCGTCGACGGCGGTGCGAACGCCGCGCAGGAAGCGAACGCCGATCTCGGGAATCGACTGCGCCTCGGCGGCGGAGCTCATCGCGCCGACCCCGCCAGGCGCTCGAGCACCGTGGCCACCCGCGGAGCCGCGACCAGCCGCAGGCCGCGGTCAGCCGCGGCGAAGTCGCGGATCGCAGCGACCGCGTCGAAGCGCGGCTCGTAGCCGAGCTCGTTCCGCAGCCGGGCGTTGTCGACGCCGCGCCCGTAGCGGAGCAGCCGCACCGCGTCGCCGTAGAGGCTGCCCGCGCCGAGCCGGTCGCCGAGCCGAGCCAGCGCCGGGCCGAAGAGCGGATGCGGGACCGGAAGCTGCGGCCGGCCGATCAGGCGCAGCGCCCGGGCGAGCGAGATCGAGCCGCTCGGCGCGACGTTGACGGCGCCGCGCACCGGCCGCATCGTCGCCGCCAGCAGCGCCCCGGTGGCGTCCTCGGCGTGCAGGAGCTGCAGGCGGGGATCGAAGCCGAGCTGGGTCGGAACCGCCGGCAGCGACAGGTAGCGGGCGAGCGGCGCATCGAGGCCGGGCCCGATCTCGGGCTGGAAGCGCAGCATGCAGCAGGTCAGCCGGCCGTGGCGGCGGGCGAAGTTCTCGAAATAGCCCTCGAGCTCGCCGATGTCGCGCTGGAAGCGCGTCCGCAGCGGATAGTCGGCCGCCATCGACTCGGTGAAGAACGAGGGGCCGGTCGGCTCGCAGCCGTAGATGGCCGCCGATCCCCGGATCACAACCCGCTCGAGGGTCGGCATCCGCTCGCAGGCGGCGAGGAGCTGCAGCGTGCCGATCACGTTGATGTCGTGGAGGACTCGCTTCGGCTTGCCGGGCTCCGGATACCAGAGGATCCCGGCATGGACGAGCGTGTCGGCGCCGGTCGAAGGCAGCAGCCGGGCCAGCAGCGGGTTGCGGATGTCGGCCTCGATCAGCTCCGTTCGCCCGAGCGACGCCGACGGCGGCGTCGTGTCGATCCCGAGCACCTGCTCGACGGCCGGATCGCGCTCGAGCCGCCGCGCCAGCTCTGTGCCCCAGTGGGTGCCGATGCCGGCGATCAGTATCCGCCGACCGGCCACTAGTCCCCCGGGCCGGCGCCCTCGTCCGGCCCGGGCGCCACCGGCGCCGCGCCGCTCGGCCCGCGACCGGCCTCGAGCGCGTCGAGGCGGCGCTCGATCTCGTCGAGCCTCCCGGTCAGCGTCCGCAGCCGCTCCGAGTCGGCGGCGCGGAGATCCCCGATCGCCTCCGCGAGGCGAGCGGTCGCGGACTCGCTCCGGCGGGCGACCTCCTGGCCGGCGCTCTGGCCGCGGCGGACGACGTCGTCGAGGAGCTCCTGGGCCCGCTCGCGGGTCCCGCTGGCCGACTCTGCCGTCGCGGCGAGCGTCCGCTCGACCGCGGATCGGAGCGCATCCCCGACCGCCTCCGGCCCCGAGCCTTGGCCAGCGCGTCGCTCTTCGCCGCCGTCGCTCACGGGCCCAAGCTTAGAGCCGATCCCGAGACTCCAAGCCCGCCGGCGGCGCCGCGATCTCCTATCGTCGCCCGGCCGTGCCCTTCTACCTGCGACCGAGCGCCCCGACCGCACCCGACGCGCTGATCTGCGGTGATCCCGCGCGGGCGCTGGCGATCGCCCAGCGGGTGCTCGTGAAGCCGCGGATGAGCAACCACAATCGCGGCCTCTGGGGCTACTACGGCGAGACGGCGCGCGGGCGGGCGCTGACCGTGCAGGCGACCGGGATCGGCGCGCCGAGCGCCGTCGCGGTCCTCACCGATTCGATCCGCCTCGGGGTCGGGCGGATGATCCGGATCGGCACCTGCGCGGCGCTCGGCGGCTCGCCGCCGCTCGGCTCCACGGCCGTGGTGACGGCGGCCGCGGCCGACGACGGCGCGAGCCGGGCGCTCGGCGCGCGCGGCGAGGTCCGCCCCGACGACGAGCTGACCGCCCGGCTCGCCGCCGCCGCGGACGGGTCGCCGGCGACCGTGCGCAGCGCCGACCTGGTTCCGGCCGACGACGGACCCGGGCCCGGGGGCGCCCCGGGCCTGCACGACCTGCAGACCGCTGCGGTGCTCGGACTCGGCCGCCGGCTCGGGGTCCCGACCGCCGCCGCGGTCGTGGTCCGCAGCCTCGACGGCCGGCCGCTCGAGGACGAGCCGCTCGAGGCGGCGCTGCTCCGCCTCGGCGACGCCGCGGTCGCCGCCCTGGCCGATACTTAACCTGTGGTCGAGGGTTAGGGTGGGCTTCCGGCCGTATCTCGATTCGAGGTCGAGGCTTGACGGCGGAGCCGATCGACCTCCTCCTCGAGCGCGTCGAGCCGGTCGCCGAGGGCGCGGACGCGCCGGGCGAGTCGCTCGACGTCGCCGGCGGTCGGGATGTCGATCGCCTGCAGCGCCGCCCGCTGCGCGCCGGCGGCGCGCTCGCCCACCCCCAGGGCCTTGCCGAGGGCCTGGCTGAGCAGCGGGTTCTCGAGCAGGCTCTGGGCGAGCTCGCCGAGCGCCTCCTCGCCGCGCGAGCGGATGCCGCCGGCCTCGTCGCTCATCGGCTCTCTCCACGGCGCCCGCGCATCGACGGCACGGTAGCCGATCATCGGCGCCAAGCGGCTTGCAGACCGGCCTCAGGCCGAGATGGGATACTGCCGATTGGTTCCAGGTGATGGGGCGGAACGGAGAGCGGAGCGGCCTTCCGGGGCGTTCGATTGCGGGCTTCGCCTGCCCGTTGCATTCCGCTGCGCCTGCGGTTAGCTTTTCGCGTGCTCTTGAGGAGGTCGGCTTCCAGCGGGCAGGGCTGAGCGAGTCTCACGACAAGGGCGCACGGGAATGAGGAACCGACTGATCACAACCCTGGTGCTCGGAGCGCTGCTGGCGGTCGTCGCCGCCGGCGCGGTCAACGCCCAGTCCAACGACGTCTCGGTCAGCCTCCCGGGCGGCGGCACCGTCGATCCGGGCCAGGCCCTGCCGGCCTGCTCGAACCTCGGCGACGACGACGGCGACGGCGCCGTCGACCTCGCCGACCCCGGCTGCTCGAGCGCGCTCGACGGCGACGAGGGCGACACGACGCCGCCGCCGACGACGACGCCGACGACGACCACGACCGAGCCGACGACCACCGAGGACGAGGAGACGACCACGACCGACGACACGGGGAAGCCGCCGCGCGAGGATCCCGGCGAGCTCCCCGGGGGCCGCGACCCGTTCGGGGACGAGGGCGGCGACGGCGGGCGCTCGTTCTCGGTCCGCGACGAGAGCGGCGGCGAGCGGACCGGCGGCGAGGACGACTCCGGCTCGATCCCGACGCCGGAGATCCGCCGCCCCGACGGCACGCCGACCAACGACAACCCGACCGTGACGATCGGCGACACCGGCGCCGCCCCGATCGGCGTTCCGAACTTCGTCATCGACCAGTTCTCGATCCCCCCCTTCCTGCTCCCGATCTACCAGGCCTGCGGGACCCAGTACGGGATCCCCTGGGAGGTGCTCGCCTCGATCAACCGGATCGAGACCGCCTTCGGCACCAACCTCAACGTCTCGACCGCCGGCGCCCAGGGCTGGATGCAGTTCATGCCCGCGACCTGGGAGATGTACGGGGTCGATGCAAACAACGACGGGCGGAAGGACCCCTACAACCCGGTCGACGCGATCTGCGCCGCCGCCCGCTACCTGAAGGCCGCCGGCGGCGAGGCCGAGCTCTACCAGGCGATCTTCGCCTACAACCACGCCGACTGGTACGTCGACGAGGTGCTGCTCTACGCGAAGCAGTACGGCAACCTGCCGAGCGGCCTGATCGACTCGCTCACCGGGCTCACCGAGGGCGCCCACTTCCCGGTCGCCGCGAAGTCGCGCTACGCGGACGACATCTCCGAGCGCCAGGCGCTGAAGCGGGCGACGCCGACCCCGGGCACCTCCGGAAACGCCGCCGACGTGATCGCCGACTCGCCGACCCGGCGTGGAATCGACATCTACTCGAAGGAGGGCGCCCCGGTCGTCGCCGTCAACGACGGCGTCATCACCAGGATCGGGCGGAACGAGCGGCTCGGCCGCTTCATCGTCCTCCGCGACGCCTACGGCAACGAGTACACCTACGCGGGGCTCGGCAAGATCGCCAAGGCGATCCCGGTGCCGAAGGAGCAGAAGCTGACCTCCCGCGACTTCGACCTCGTCAAGCCCGGCGCCGGCGACGAGAAGCCGACGATCTCGGCTTCGGAGACGACCCGCGCGCAGACGATCCACAACGAGGCCGAGGCCGGCGGCGGCGATGACGGCAAGGCCGGCGGCGGCCGCGAGGGCGACGGCGGGGAGGCGTCCGGCCCGGCCAACACCGAGGACAGCCGCGCCCGCCTGTTCGCGTTGCCGCGGCGCGACAGCAACGGCAGCAACGCCGGCCTCGGGGCCGGGATCGACGATCTCCTCGGCAAGGGCATCCCCGGATACGAAACCTTCAAGTCCTACTTCTCCGGCGTGCTCCGCTTCGACGACGAGACGATGGAAACCGCGCCCCTGCGCAAGGGCTCCATGGTCGTCGGCGGCACAATCATCGGCAAGGTCGGCCAGACCGACCCCGCCGTCGCCTCCCACCTCCACTTCGAGATCACCCCGGCCGGCCGCGGCGCCCACTCGATCGACCCGAAGCCGATCCTCGACGGCTGGAAGCTGCTCGAGGCGACGGCGATCTATCGCGCCGCCGGCAAGAACCCGTTCGACGACCAGGCGACCGTCGGGCAGGCCCTGCTCGCGTCGAAGTCGCAGCTCCAGCGACAGGTGATCGCGGATCCGCGGCTCGAGATCTACTCGTGCGGCCGCGACGACGTCGCCACCGGGCAGATCGACCGCCGCGTGATGGCGATGCTCGAATACCTCGTGGCGCGCGGCTACCGGCTCACGATCACCTCGCTCAAGTGCGGCCACAGCATCATGACCACGTCGGGCAACGTCAGCGCCCACTCGACCGGTGACGCCGTCGACATCGCGATGGTGAACGGCATCCCGATCTACGGCAACCAGGGCCAGGGATCGATCACCGAGGCCGTCATCAACGACCTCCTGAAGCTGCAGGGCTCGATGGAGCCGGCGCAGATCATCTCGCTGATGGAGATGGGCGGGCCGACCTTCGCCATGGGCGACCACGACGACCACATCCACGTCGGCTACACGCCGGACGGCAGCGACAACGGGGAGCCGATCAGCGGGCTGCTGAAGCCGGACCAGTGGGACAAGCTCCTCGACCGCATCGCCGAGCTCGACCAGCCGACCGTGCCGATCAAGCCGTCGGATGCTTCGCTGCCGGTCCGCAAGGGCGACCGGGCGAGCAACGCCCACATCGGCGAGTAGGGACGGGGCGCCGCCCTGGCCGCTCCCCTGCTCCCCTTCGCGCAACTGGATCTGGCCGGCAGGCTCGGCCCCGGCGATGGCCGCTACCTCGTGCGGCCCCAGAGCGACCCCGGCGCCGAGCCCGACGTCCTGGTGCTGACTACGCTCGGAGCGCCGCGGGCCGCGACCCGCCTCCGGCGCGGCCGTGTTCGACCGCTCGCGGGCCCACCGGAGGCGACGCCGCTGCCGCTCACGCGCGTCACGCTGATCCGTCCGCGCCCGTTCGACGACGACGCTGCGGCGGCCGCCTGGCTGCGCCGGGTCGGCACCGACCGCGAGCTCCGGAGCAGCCTCGCGCGCGAGGCCGCGGTCCAAGTCAACCGCCTGCTCCACGCGCACCGGACCGCCGCCGGCGATCCCTGCGTCGCCGACATCGACCCCGCCCGGGCCGCGGCCGTCCGCTTCGGCTACGGCAGCGGCGATGAGGTTGCCGACGGCCGCTGGCACGCCGCCTTCGAGCTCGCCGACGCAGATCGCGCGAAGCTCTTCCGGCGCGACTACGAGGCGCTGCGGCCGCAGGAGCGGGTCGCCGCCGTCCTCGGTGGCCGCGAGTCCGTCGCGCCGCACGAGGAGCTGATCGTCCGCGCTCGCGGCGACTTCGACGCCGGCCGGATGGCGACCGCGGCGCTCGGCCTCGGCGCCGCGTTCCGGGCGCTACGGGCAAGCGGCGGCGCCGACGCCGGTGCCGCCGGTGCCGCCGCCGGTGCCGAGGACGCCGTCCTCGCCGGCCGCCACCCCGACGAGGAAGCGCTCGCAACGGCCCTGCGCGCCGCCGAGACCGAGATCAGGCGCCGCGCCAGGGACTGAGGCTCGCGAGCCAAGCCGAGAACCTTCGCCATACCGAAGAACGCCGCCCCGGCTCGCCTCCCCGACGGCGCCCGTGGCATCGACGCCGACCGGGACCGGCGACGGCGCCGGCCCGGCCTCAGCCCAGCGCCGCCAGGACCGCGGTCAGCTCGTCGGCCACGTCGCCCTCGAGCTTCAGCGCCGCGTCGCGGTCATACGGGGTCGGCCCCTTCGTCACGATTGCGACCCGGCCGCCGGCGGCGAGGGTCAGCTCCGGCAGCCCGGCCGCCGGATAGACCTCCAGGGAGCTGCCGATGCAGACCATCAGCTCGGCGCCGCCGGCCAGCTCGCGTGCCCGCTCGATCGCCGCGGCCGGCAGCATCTCGCCGAAGAGGACCACGTCGGGCTTGACGAGGCCCGCGGGGCAGACGTCGCAGACGGCGATCCCGCGCGAGTCGAAGAGCCCGTCGACCTCGGCGAGCCCGTAGGCCTGCCCGCAGGCGACGCAGCTCGAGGTCGCGATCGACCCGTGGACCTCGATCAGCTCTCGGGTTCCGGCGGCGCGGTGGAGCCGGTCGATGTTCTGGGTGATGACCGCGGCGAGCAGGCCCTCGGACTCGAGCGCGGCGAGCGCCGCGTGCGCCGGGTTCGGCCGCTTGCCGCCGAGCATCGCGAAGCGCGGCCGGTAGAACTCCCAGAAGCGCTTCGGATCGCGGCGGAAGGCCTCGATCGAAGCGACCTCGAACGGATCCACATCCGACCAGATCCCCTCGCCGGGCGTCCGGAAGTCGGGGATGCCGGAGGGGACGCTGATCCCGGCGCCGGTCAGGGCGACGGTCGAGCGGGAGGAGCGGATCAGCGCGGCCAGCGTGTCGACGCCGGTGGAGCTGGTCGAAGGCCTCACCGGCGCCGTGCAAGCGGCGAGCAGCGCTCGGGGACCGCTCGCCGCTCGCTCACTCGCCCTTCCACTGCGGCGTCCGCTTGCCGAGGAAGGCGGCGATCCCCTCCTTCGCGTCGGCGCTCAAGAACGCCGCGGCGAAGCCCGCCTTCTCGGCCTCGATCCCCTCGTCGAGATCCCCCTTGTGGGATACCCGCTTGATCTGGGCGACGGCGACCGGGGCCTGTCCCGCGAGCTTGCGGGCGAAGGCGAGCGCGGTGTCGAACATCTCGTGATCGGGGGCGATGTGGTTGACGAGGCCCGTCTCGTAGGCCTCGGCGGCCGTGATCGCGTCGCCGATCAGGTTCATCTCGAGCGCCTTCTGGGGTCCGACCAGGCGGGGCAGTCGCTGGGTGCCGCCGAAGCCGGGGATGATCCCGAGCTTGACCTCGGGCTGGCCGAAGACCGCCGAGTCGGCGGCGATCCGCATGTCGCAGGCCATCGCCAGCTCGCAGCCGCCGCCGAACGCGAGCGAGTTGACGGCGGCGATCGTGGCCACGTCGGCGCTGCCGAGCTCGCGCAGGAGGGC
Source organism: Actinomycetes bacterium (assembly GCA_016861045.1). Taxonomy (GTDB): domain Bacteria; phylum Actinomycetota; class Thermoleophilia; order Solirubrobacterales; family 70-9; genus RHKX01. The sequence continues at coordinate 170,254 of BOKP01000002.1, forward strand.
GTGGCCGTCCTCGATCAGCCCGGCGCCCGAGGACTCGTCCATCTGCGTGAACGCCTTGATGTCGGCACCGGCCGAGTAGACGAGCGGGATCGAGGAGGCGATCACCAGCGCCCGCAGCGAATCGTCTGCCTTGACCTTCTCCCAGACCGCCCGCAGGTCGACTATGACCTGCGGGCTGATCGAGTTCATCGGCAGGTTGGCGAGCCAGGCGATCGCCACGCCACCGTCCCGGGTCTCGAGCTTGACGGTCTCGGCCTGCTCGCCCTCGTCGGGCCGGGGATACGCGTAGAAGCCCTGTCCGGCGGCGAGCCCGAGGCGTCCCTGGGCGACGAGGCGCTTCAGGATCGTCGGCACGGCAAAGCGGTCCGGCTGCTCCCCGGCGAGGCGCTCGAGCTTCTCGAGGACGACGTCGAGGCCCTCGATGTCGGCCTTCCAGAACGGCGGGAACAGGCCGCGGCGAGGATCGAGCCCGGCGCCCGCCATCATCCCGAGGTCGATCTCGCGGACCGTGCAGACCCCCTCCTCGAGCAGCAGGCAGGCCTCGACCAGGGCCTTCAGCGAGAACATCTCGACAAGCGCGTCGACGTCGGGGTCGGCTTCGCCCCCGATGTTCGGCTCGCCGCCCTCGTAGGCGCCCGCGCCGCCGCTCTTGACGCCGAGCTTGCCCTGCTCGACCAGCTCCTGCATGCCCCGGTGGACGTAGAAGCGGTCGCCGTAGGACTCGCGCAGGTGCTCGGCGACGTGAAGGACGGTGTCGAGGCCGAGGAAGTCGGTGAGGACGAACGGGCCCATCGGGGCGGCGTTCGCGGACGCGATCCCCTCGTCGATCTTCTTGATCGAGAGGCCCTTCTCCTCCTGCTCGCGCCAGACCTCCGCGACGGCCGAGTTGAGGATCCGGTTGACGACGAAGCCGGGCACCTCCTCGCAGACGATCGGCTGCTTCTTGACCGCCTGGGCGAAGTTGAACGCGGTCGCCACGGTCTCGTCGGATGTGTCCTCGCCGCGGACGATCTCGAGCAGCGGCATCACCGACGCCGGGTAGAAGAAATGGAAGCCGACGACCTTGTCGGGTCGCAGCGTCGCGTCGCCCATCTCGGTGACCGAGAGCGAAGACGTGTTGCTGCTGATCACGGCGTGACCGGGCGTGACGCGATCGAGCTCGGCGAACACGGCCTGCTTGATCTCCATCCGCTCCGGCGCCGCCTCGATCACGAAGTCGACATCGCCGAACGAGGAGTAGTCGGTCGTGCCCTCGATCCGGCCCATGACCTCGTCGAGGCGCGCGTCGGCCTGCTCCCGGGTGAGCTTCTCCTTGGCGACGAGCTTGTCGAGCTGCCCCTTGGTGACCTCGCGGGCCTTGTCGAGCCCGTGGTGGACGAACTTCATGTCGATGTCCTTGAGGACGACGTCGATGTCGGCCGCGGCGATCGCCTGGGCGATCTCACCGCCCATCGTGCCGGCGCCGACCACTGCTGCCTTGAAGACGAACATTCCGCTCCTAACTTGGGTTCCCGAGGGCCCGCAAGGCTACCCGTTCGCCTCGAGCCGGAGGGCGCCGAGCGAACGCGCGAGCGAGCCCCGCATCTGCGCCCGGATGAAGAGCAGATCGGTCAGGCGGCGGAGCGGCCCGCCGCCCCGGAGCCCGTAGTCGAGCCGTTGCGCGACCCTGGTGACGGGTTCGGCCGCCGGGGCGATCGCGAAGCGCGTCTCGAGCGTGCCGCACGATTCCGGGTCCTCGTACTCGATCCGGTGCAGCGTGCGCGGCTCGTGCGCGAGCACGCGCTCACGGACCTCTCCTCGTCCCGCCTCGTTCGAGCGCCAGACGAGCTCGCCACCCGCGTCCGGGTACCCGTCGCTGCGCACGACCGCCGCGTAGCCGTCCACCCACGACGGCCAACGATCGCGGTCGAAGTAGAGCTCCCAGACGTCGGCGAGCGGCGCCTCGATCTCCACCGCGGCCTCAATCGTCGCCATAGATCTCGCGCTGGATCAGGGTCACGGTTCGGATCATCGAGTCGAGGAACGGCGCCAGGTCGCCGCGCAGCCGCTCATACTCCTCCCTGCCTTCGCCCGTGATCGAGTAGAAGCGGCGGGTGCGGCGGTCGGGATGCTCCCAGCGGCCCTCGATCAGCCCGCGGCGCTCGAGCTCGCGCAGCAGCGGGTACATCGTGTTCGGGTTGACGGAGATGACGCCGCCGCTGATCTCCTCGATCTCCTCGATCAGGCGATTGCCGTAGGTGGGCTCGCGGGCGAGCAGGTGGAGCACCAGCAGCGGGAAGACGTCACGGCGGCGCAGCTCGCCCCCGAAGACGTCGGAGGGACGGCCACGGCGGCCCTTGCGGCTCCGCCCGCTCGCCCGGGTGGCCTCGGCGACCGCCTCGGCAACGGGCTTCGATCGACGTTCGGCCATCGCCGCGACTATATGGCTCGCACGGTTCCGTTCAACTGGCTCGCACGGTTCCGTTCAACGGGTCCAGCGCCGGCCGGCCGCGCTCAAGGACCCGGCCGGGGCTCCCGATAGGGGCGCTGTAGAGGTCGGTGGATCGCCTGCAGGGCGCGCTCACGGAGGAGCGTGACCAGGGTCACGATGGCCTCGGGTGAGCGGTCCGACAGGGAAGTCGAGCCGGCCCACCAGTCGCATCCGCCGGCCTCTACGCAGGTCAGCGCGCGACTCGCAGCCCTCTGGGCTGCTCGACTGCGCCGGGCCGCCGGGGCGAGGCCCCGGCGACCCTCCCATGCAGGTCAGCGCGCGACTCGCAGCCCTCTGGGCTGCTCGACTGCGCCGGGTCGCCGGGTCGAGGCCCCGGCGACCCTCCCATGCAGGTCAGCGCGCGACTCGCGCGGCTCCGCCGCTCAGAGGACGGAGGACGGCACCAGATCTGTCATCTGTCACCACTCAGACAAAGGGCCGAGCTGAACGCCCGGCCCCTCGTGGCCGCTCGCTGATCAGCGGTCCTAGCTAGGCCGCGACGACCTCCTCGACGCCCTTGTCGTCGTCCTTCTCCATCGCCTCGGGGATGCGCTCGTCGACGTTGCGGCCCATCAGCACCTCCTTGGCGATCACGAGGCGCTGGATCTGCGAGGTGCCCTCGTAGAGCTGCATGATCTTCGCGTCGCGCATGATCTTCTCGACCGGGTACTCCTTGATGAACCCGTAGCCGCCGTAGACCTGGACGGCATCGGTCGCGACCTCCATCGCCGAGTCGGCGGCGAAGCGCTTCGCGTGCGAGGCCTCGAGGGTGTTCCGCAGGCCGTGGTCGAGCCGCGAGGCCGACTGCCAGGTGAGCAGGCGCGCCGCCTCGATCTTCGTCGCCATGTCGGCGATCATGAACGCGACCGCCTGGTGCATCGCGATCGGCACGCCGAACTGCTGCCGCTCCTTCGAGTACGAGCAGGCGAACTCGAACGCCGAGCGGGCGATCCCGACCGCCATCGCGGCGACGCCGGGACGGGTCCGGTCGAGCGTCATCATCGCCAGCTTGAACCCCTTGTTCTCCTCTCCGAGGAGGTTCGCCTCGGGGATCTCGGTCTCGTTGAACGTGACCGTGGCGGTGTTCGAGGCCCGCTGCCCGAGCTTGTCCTCCTTCTTGTCGATGACGATCGTGTCGTCACGCGGCACGACGAAGGCGGAGATCCCGCGGTGGCCGGCGTCCTTGTCGGTCTTCGCGTAGACCGTGTACCAGTCGGCGTACTGGCCGTTGGTGATGAAGCACTTGGAGCCGTTGATGACCCACTTGTCGCCCTTCTTGGTGGCCGTCGTCTTCATCCCCGAGACGTCGGAGCCGGCGTCGGGCTCGGTCAGGCAGAAGCTCGCGAGCTTCGGCTCCTCGGTCAGCATCCCGAGGAACTCCTTCTTGATCTCCTCGCTGCCGCCGAGCGCTACCGGCGCCGAGGCGAGGCCGTTGGCGGCAAGCGAGGTGCCGATGCCGGAGCAGCCCCAGCCGAACTCCTCCTCGATCAACGCGCCCGACAGGTAGTCGAGGCCGGGCCCGCCGTACTTCTCCGGCGTGTGGGTGTTGATCAGGCCGATCTCCCAGGCCTTCTCGATGACCTCCTGGGGCCAGGTGCCGTCCCTGTCGTACTCCCAGGCGACCTTGCGCATCTCCTTCTCGGCGAAGCTGTGCGCCATCTCCCGCAAGTCCTTCTGCTCGTCGGTAAGGGTGAAGTCAACCACCGTGGATCGCTCCTTCTAAGTCGCTTTCGGTGCCCGGTCGGGGCGCCCGGCGGCGGCTGGGCCGACAACTCGCCGCCGCGAGGAGATCACGGCGACCGGGTCGGATCAGCGGCGCGGATGGGGGCCACGTCCGAAACCGATTGACTGGTCAGTCAACCAAGTCGAAGGATAGCCGCTGCGGCCGGCGGGCGCAACGCTCGCCGCCTCCGGCCGGGCGCGGCTGCGAGGATGGCGCCGATGGCCTCCGCCGCCGAAGCCGCCGCCCGCGTCCGCCCCCTGGACACCCTCGGCCTGCCGCTCGGGCCCGGCCAGCCGCCCGAGTTCCTGCGCGCTCTCGGCGAGCGCGACGACTGGACCGACCTCCGCGTCTACGGCGCCCTGCTCGGTGTCGCGACCGAGCTGTTCTCGCGCTCCGGCGTCCACCTTCTGTCCGGCTTCTACGGGCCCTTCGAGCGCGCCCTCCGCGACGCCGGCGCCAACATCGGCTTCGCCCCGGCCGACTTCCGGCGCTTCGCTCCGCTCTACGAGCGGCAGCGGCCCCGGGTGATGTGCACGGCCGCCTCCTCCCCCGACGCCGACGGCTGGTGCTCGCTGTCGCTGCACGCCGGGGGCTCGATCGGCGAGATCCACCGCGCCGGTGCCGACCCCGACCGGTTGCTCGTGGTCGAGGCCTCGAGCCGCTACCCGCACACCGTCGGCCTGCCGCCCGAGCATCCCCACCGGGTCCACGTCGACGAGGCCGACATCCTGATCGAGACCGACGCCGAGCCACTCGAGCTGCCGGCCGCGGAGCCGACCGAGGTCGACCGGGCGATCGCCGCTCACGCCAGCGCCTTCGTCGAGTCCGGCTCGACGATCCAGACAGGGATCGGCGCCGTCCCGTCGATGATCGCCTCGATCCTCGCCACCGGCGACCGCTCCGATCTCGGGATCCACTCGGAGATGTTCACCGACGGCCTGATGGAGCTTCACCTGGCCGGCGCCGTCGGCAACCGCAAGGGGATCTTCGACGGGGTGTCGGTGGCGACGTTCGCCTTCGGCTCGAGGCGCCTGTACGACTGGCTCGACGGCAACGGGGACGTGGTCTTCCTGCCGGTTGACGTCGTCAACTCGGCGGACGTGATCAGCCGCAACCGTCGCATGGTCTCGATCAGCGCCGCGCTCGCGGTCGACGTCCACGGGCAGGTCGTCGCCGACACGATCGCCGGGCGCCAGTACTCGGGTACAGGTGGCCAGGAGGACTTCGCCGCCGGGGCCGGGCTCGAGCTCGAGGACCGCTCGCTGCTCTGCCTGCCGTCGACGGTCGAGATCGGTGGCGAGCTCCGATCCCGGATCGTTCCCGCCTTCGAGCGCGGCGCGGTGATCACCACCCCGCGCCACCAGGTCGATGTGATCGTCACCGAGCACGGCGCGGCGGAGCTGGCCGGCAAGACCGTGCACCAGCGCGGCCTCGAGCTCGCCCGGATCGCCCACCCCGACTTCCGCGACGAGCTGATCGCCGCCGCCGAGCGCGCCTCTGGCGGCAACTCCCCCCTCCCCTGATCCGGGGCCCCCGGAGCCTGGGGCATTTCGGAGCCGCATGCGGTGCTGAGGATGCCCCACCTCGGCCGTGGACGAGGTCGGGAAGGTCACGGCGCCGTCGGGTGCGGGGACGGCAGCGGTGATCAGCCGAGCAGGCGGGCGGCGGCGGCCTGGCCGCTGCGGATCGCGCCTTCCATGAGCGCGCTCATCTCGCCGCCGAGGTGCTCGCCGGCGAAGGCGATCCTGCCGTGCCGGCGGCTCAGCTCCGCGACCGCGGCGGCGGGCGGCGCGACCGAATAGGCCGCTCGGGCCCACTCGTCGTCGTCCCAGGTCGAGAGCACCGCCCGACCGGGGTCGATCTCGAGGTCGGGGCGGAGGGCGGCGAGCCGCTCCGCCCACGGCCCGGGTCCGGAGTCGACCCCGAGCCGCTCGAGCGCCGCCGTCGAGCCCGTGAAGGCGCTGACGAGCGGCTGCGAGGCGCCCCCGTCCGCGCCGCTCGCCGTCCACGCCCAGTAACGGTCCGGCACCGCGAGCGTGGCGCTTGGCTCGACCGGCGCCGGCAGCGGCACGAACAGCTTCGCTGCGTGCCCGTAGGCGATCGCGGCGAGCGCGGCGGCGATGGCATCGGGCAGCGCCGGCTCGAACCGGATCGTCCCGATCACGGTCGCGGGCACGGCGATCAGGCAGCGGTCGGCGACGACCGGGCCGACGTCCGTGCCGACGACCACCCCGTCGCCGCGGGTCGCGATCGCCCGCACCGGCTCGCCCAGGCGCACGCGCCCGCGGCCGACGGCGTCGGCGAGCGCCTCGGCGAGGAGCTGGTTGCCGCCGGCGATCCCCGGCGCCGGCAGGTCGCCGACCCGCACGAGCAGCGCGAGCTCGCCGGCCGGGATCAGGTCGGCCGACGCGGCGGCGGAGACCTCGGAGCGGGCGAGGATCGCCTCGCGTGCCCCTGGCTCGACGTCGAGCGCGGCGAGCAGCTCGCGGACGCTCCTTCCCTCCCACGCCCCGCCCGCGAGCGCGGCGCCGATCGCCTCGACCGCCGCCGCGAGCGCGCCCGGCGGCACCTCGACCCCGCGCGGTTCGCGCCTGCCGTAGCGCATCCCCTTGTCCCAGAGCCCGAGCCCGAGGCGGTCGGCAAGCGCCCGCAGCTCGGTGCAGCCGGGAAGGATGAACTCCGCTCCCATCTCGACGACGGCGCCGTTGTCGAGCGTCCGCGAGTGGACGCGCCCGCCGACCCGCCCGCGCGCCTCGAGCACCACCGGCTCGTGCCCGGCGGCGAGGATCGCGTCCGCCGCGGCGAGCCCGGCGAGCCCGGCGCCGACTACCGCGACGCGCACCCGCTCACCGCAGGACGAGGCAGTTCTCGGGATGCCAGCCCAGCTTGATCTCCATGCCCTCCTCCCAGCGATCGTCGGCGCTGGCGGTGTAGGTCTGCTGCTCGAGCGCCACGAGGTGGGCGCCGTGTCCGAGATCGACGGTGATCTGGGTGTTGACCCCGTGGTAGACCCGCGAGACGACGCGACCGCTCATCGAGACCATCCCCGGCTCGACGTCCTCGTCGACGGCGATCTTCTCGGGCCGGACCGAGAGCTGGACCGTGTCGCCGGGTCCGCAGCCTTCCGGCAGCGGGGCCGCGATCCGGTCCCCGGTTGCGACCTTGACCGTTCCCGACCCTTCGACGACCCCTTCGAGCAGGTTCGAGATCCCGATGAAGCCGGCGACGAACTCCTCGGTCGGATGCTCGTAGACGTCCTCCGGCGCCCCGCACTGCGCGACCCGGCCCTCGCTCATCACCGCGATCCGGTCCGACATCGACAGCGCCTCCTCCTGGTCGTGGGTCACGTACACGAACGTGATCCCGACCTCGCGCTGGATCTGCTTGAGCTCGACCTGCATCTGTCGCCGCAGCTTCAGGTCGAGGGCGCCGAGCGGCTCGTCGAGCAGGAGCACCGCGGGATGGTTGACGAGGGCCCGCGCCAGGGCGACGCGCTGCCGCTGCCCGCCGGAGAGCTCCGACGGCCGCGACTTCGCGCGGTTGCCGAGGCTGACGAGCTCGAGCGCGTCGGCCACCCGGCGCTCGATCTCGTCCTTGGGGACCTTGCGGCGCTTGAGCCCGAAGGCCACGTTGCCGGCAACGTCCAGATGCCCGAACAGGGCGTAGCTCTGGAAGACCATGTTGACGTTGCGCTCGTACGGCGGCACGTCCTCGACCGGCTCGCCCTCGAGCAGGATCCGCCCCTCGGTCGGCACCTCGAAGCCGGCGAGCATCCGCAGCGTCGTCGTCTTGCCGCAGCCGGAGGGACCGAGCAGCGAGAAGAACTCGCCCTTCGCGATCGTCAGGTCGATCGCGTCGACCGCGGTGAAGTCGCCGAAGCGCTTCGTCACGCTCTCGAGCCGGATCGCCTCGCCGTCGCCGCCGTCGCCGGTTCCGCCGGCAGGCTCGACCGGCTCCACAGTCGCCCCTTCCATCAGCCGCCCTCCTGTCCTGTCAGCACCTTGATTCCGCTCTCCCTGCGGCCGAAGAGCCTCGGCAGCAGCACCGCCGCGACGATCGCCGTCAGCGACACGACCATCATCAGCGTCCCGATCGCGTTGATCGTCGGCGAGACCCCGAACCGGATCGCCGACCAGATCCGCACCGGCAGCGGCTGCACGTCCTCCCCGGTCGTGAAGAAGGAGAGGACGAAGTCGTCGAACGACAGCGCGAAGGTGAGCAGCCCGGCGGCGACGATCGCCGGCCACAGGCCCGGCACGAGGACGAGCCGGACCGCCTGCAGGCGGGTCGCGCCGAGGTCCATCGCCGCCTGCTCCACCTCGTCCCCCATCGAGGCGAGGCGGCCGCGCACGACCACCGTCACGTACGAGATCGAGAACGTGATGTGGGCGATCACGATCGTCCAGAACGAGAGCTGGATCCCGAGCTGCGAGAACAGCAGCAGCGCCGAGATCCCGGCGACGATCTCGGGGGTCACGAGCGGAACCAGCATCAGGATGTTGGCGGCGGGGCTCCAGCGCGTCCGCGCGCGGACGAGCCCGATCGCCAGCGCCGTCCCGATGACGGTCGCGATGACCATCGTGATCGCCGCGATCGACAGCGAGACGAACAGCGACTCGCGCAGGGTCTCGTCGCTGAGGAAGTCGCGGTACCACTGCAGCGAGAAGCCCCGAAACGACTGCAGCGACTTGACCGAGTTGAACGAGAAGAGGACGACGACCGCGATCGGGACGAATAGGTACAGGTACACGAGCCAGCTGTAGACGCGCAGGAAGCGCGGCTTGTCGAAGCCCTCCTCGTCCCGGCGGGCGCGGCGCCGGGAGCCGAGCCGCGGACCGGTTGCGGTCGCGCCGCTCACGCGCCCTCCGCCGCGACCGGATCGCGGGCCTCGCGCGCCGCCGAGCGCAGGTAGCCGAACATCCAGATCGACAGGAAGAGCATCATCACGACGGTCAGCGACGAGCCGAACGGCCAGTTGCTGGCGGTGAAGAACTGCTCCTGGATCAGGTTCCCGACCATGTAGGTGTCGGGCCCGCCGAGGAGCTGGGCGGCGACGAAGTCGCCGACGGCGGGCAGGAACACGAGCACGCAGCCGGCGAGGATGCCCTGCTTGGTCTGCGGCAGCGTGACGTGCAGGAAGACCCGAGCCGGCGTCCCGAACAGGTCCTTGCCGGCCTCGATCAGCGAGCCGTCCATGCGCTCGAGCGAAGCGTAGATGGGCAGGATCATGAACACGAGGTAGCCGTAGACGAGGCCGCCGATCACCGCGTAGGGCGTGTTCACGAACTGGATCTCGGAGATGCCGACGTCGCCGAGGAGGCTGTTCAGCAGCCCCTCGTCGGCGAGCAGCGCGACCCAGGCGTAGGTGCGGACGAGGTAGTTGACGAAGAACGGGATCACGAGCATCGCGATCAGCAGGTGCTTGTGGCGGCCGCCGTAGCGGGCGATGTAGTAGGCGATCGGATAGCCGAGCAGCAGGCAGATCGCCGCGGTCGCCAGCGCGTACCCGATCGACCGCAGCAGCACCGGGATGTAGAGCGGGTCGAAGGCGTCGGCGTAGTTGTCGAGCCTGAACGCGTAGACGGCGCGCCCGAGGTCGTCGGTGTAGCCGAACGAGAGCGCCAGGACGAGGCAGATCGGGACGACGAAGAGCAGGAAAAGCCAGAGCCCGCCGGGGAGCAGGAACCGCGACCAGAAGCCGTGCTCGCTCATGCCCTCAGCTCGCCTTGACCTCGGTCCACACCTGGTTCCAGAGCGCCCGGTCCTCGGCGTTGTCGAGCCGGTACTCCATGCCGCCGTCGCCGAGCTCCTCGATGTCGACGTCGATCGAGGGCTCGTCCTTGACGAGGCCGGCGAACGCCTGCTTGCCGCCCTCGACGGGCTGCGGGTAGCCGTTCCACGTCACGTTCTGGGCGGCGTTGTCGGGCTCGATGATCCAGTCCATGAACTTGAGGGCGGTGCCGGGCGAGCGGGCGGTGATCGGGATGCACATCAGGTCGGAGCCGACCGGCACCCCCTCCTTGCAGGTCTCGTAGCTGAAGTCCTCGGGGTTGTCGACCTGGTTGCGGACGTTGACGATGTCCCCGTTCCAGGCCTGGTGGATGACGGCGCTGCCGTTGACGAGGTTTTGGACCGAGTTCGTCGAGATCCCGCGCGCGAACTCCTTCTGCTCGAGCAGCGTCTGCTTCGAGACCTCGAGCTGGTTCGGGTCGGCGGTGTTGAGGTCCCAGCCGTTGAGCAGGTTCGCCTCCCCGATCGCCTCCTGGAAGTCGTCGAGGATGAACATCTTGCCGGCGCCGTCGGGGTTGGTCAGGTCGTTCCAGGAGCCGGCCATCCCGCTGACGACGTCGTTGCGCCAGGCGATCCCCGTCGTGTAGTAGGCGTAGGGGATCGTGTACTCGTTGTTCGGGTCCCACCAGCCGCCGTCGTAGAAGGACGAGATGCCGTCGGCGTGCGCGAGGCTGTCGCGGTGGAAGCGGTGCAGCAGCCCTTCCTGCTGAAGCCGGAACGCGTACTCCGTCGAGGGCCAGATCAGGTCGTAGTGGCCGCCGGCGCGGAGCTTGGTGACCATCGCCTCGAGGTTGTCGAAGTTGACCTCGTTGACGGCGACCCCGTACTTCTCGCTGAACCGCTTCTTGATGTCGGGGTCCATGTACTGCGCCCAGTTGTAGAGCAGGATGTCGCCGTCGATCTCGGGCTTGACCGCGGCCGTGCTCTCCGGCTTCTCGATCGGGCGGGAGACCGTGCAGCCCCCGAGCGCCCCGAGCCCGTAGAGGCCGAGGGCGCCGCCGGCACCGGCGCGCAGGAGCTGGCGCCGGCTCAGCCGCGGGTCGAGCGCGCTCATGCCGCCCCCGCCATCGCCGGGCCGATGCGCAGGCTCGAGCCGACCACGGCCTCGGCGTGATCGAGCAGGATCGAGGCCATCGCCTCCTCGGTCAGGCCCGGGTCCTCGAGCGTCGCCTGGACGCTGAGCCCGTCCATCAGCGCCGCCAGCGAGAGGGCCGCCCGGTCGGGATCGACGCTCGCGTCGAACTCCCCTGCGGCGCGGCCCGCGCTGATCACCTCGGCAAGGAGCCCCCGCCACTGATCGTCGCGGCGGAGCCGGTCGCGGGCGGCGACGGGATCGTGGAGCGAGCGCGCCCAGAGCTCGACCCAGAGATCGATCCGGCTCTCGGCCGCGGTCGCCTCGATCAGGAGCCTGAGCTTCTCGGTCGCCGTCGCGGCCCGGTCGAGGCGCTCGCCGACCCGCTCGGCGAAGTCCTCCTCGTCGGCGATCAGCGCCGCGGTCAGGAGCCGCTCACGGGTCTCGAACCAGTAGAGGACAGCCGCCGGGCTCGTGCCGGCGCGCTCGGCGACGTCGCTGATCCGCGTCGCCGTGAGGCCGCGCTCGATGATCACCGCCGCCGCCGCCTCGAGGATCTGCGGCTTGCGCACGTGATCGATCGCCGGTCGCGGGCTCACCGCCGCCGCGCGCTCCTCGCTCGCTCCATCGGCCCTCACCTCTCCTCCACGAAAGCTGAACCGCGGTTCAACCTACTCGCGGCGGCCGCGCCGCGCAACCGACAACCGTTTCAGCCTTCGAGCCGCCCGGGATCGATCCCGAGCGCTCCCGCGAGCTGCGCCGCAACGAGCCGGCGGGCGTCGTCGACGTCCATCCCGGGATCGCCGAGCATCGCCCGCACGCCGGCGCCGTCGAGCAGCGCGACGGCGAGCTCGGCGGCGCCCTCGACGTCGACGTCCGCCCCGAGCTCGCCGCTTTCGACCCCCGCCGTGATCAGGCCGGTCATCCAGGTCCGGTAGCGCTCGTACATCCGCGCCGCGACCGGGCGCAGGCCGGGCTCGCGCACGGCGCGGATCCAGAGCTCGACCCAGAGCACCCATTCGCGCTCCTGGCGACCGGGATAGGGCAGGCTCTCGCGGATCGCCGCGGCGAGCGCGTCGAGGGCGCTCCCGCCCCGGGCTGCATCGCCACCCCCTGCCCCGTCGCCGTCGCCGAAGCGCTCGTCGCCGGCCTGCTCGAACGAGTGGACCAGGGCCTGCTCGAGGAGATCCTCGCGGGTCGAGAAGTAGTGGTGGACGAGCGAGGTCGATGCGCCGGCGCGCTGGGCGACCCGGGCGATCCGGACCTCCTCGATCCCCTCGGCGGCGATCAGCTCGCAGGCCGCCTCGAGGATCCGCGTCGCGGCGGGGGGATCCTGCTCGGCGGCGGGGGTGGGATCATCGGGGCTCATTCGCCCACGGTATCGGCGCCGCGGGCCGGATCGGCGTAACCGTAAGAGGAGGGTCGATGGGCTACAGGCTGTTGCGGGCGGAGGAGGCGCACTGGCGCCCCTCGAACCAGATGGGCGTGCTCAACACCGACCTCGGCCGCCAGCTCGGCACCGAGACGCTCGGCGCCCGGCTCTGGCGGATCGCGCCCGGGCAGGCGTCAACCAGGCATCGCCACTACGAAACGACCGAGATCTACGTCCTGCTCGAGGGCACCGGGCGGATCAGGATCGGCGACGAGGTCCTGACGCTGGGCCCGCTCGACTCCCTGCTCGCCGAGCCCGACACCGTCCGCCAGCCCTTCAACGACACCGACGCCGACCAGCTCTGGCTGGTGATGGGCGCCCCGAACGAGGCGGTCGCGAGCACCCTGGAGATGACGCCGGAGATGCTCGCCCACATGTACCCCGACGGCCCGAAGGCGCTGCCGCCGGAGCTCGGCGGCGGCACCCTCGACTAGCCCCCCAGGATCGCGGCGGCAGCGTTGCGGCCGTTGGTGGCGATGACGCTGCCGCCGGGATGGGTGGCGGCGCCGCAGAGCCAGAACCCGGGGACCGGGGTCCGCGGACTGAGGCGGTTCTCCCACATCTGCTCCGGCAGGACCGAGCCCTGGAAGATCTGCCCGCCGCTGAGCCCGACCCGCGCCTCGATGTCGGGCGTGCCGAGCACCTCGTAGTCGATCAGCCGGTCGCGGATCCCCGGCGCGAAGCGGTCGATCAGGTCGAGGATCGACTGCCCGACCTCGTCGCGGCGGGCCGCCCAGCCACCGTTCAGCTCGTAGGGGGCGTACTGGGCGAAGACCGTCATCGAGTGCTTTCCGGCGGGCGCCGGGCTCGGGTCGAAGCCGGTCTGCGTGTAGACCTCGGCGAAGCCGATCCCGGGCTCGCCCCCGCGGCAGCCCTCGAACGCGGCCTGGGCGGCGTCGATCCCGTCGGTGAGCTCGATCATCGCCCGCGCCGGCCAGGTCTCGCCGGCGGCGGCGCTCCAGTCGGGGAGCTCCTCGAGCGCGGCGTTGAGCTTGACCACCGGGCTGCGCACGTCCCAGGCCTCGAGCCGCTCGCGGTAGCCGCGGTCGAACGAGTCGATCGTGGCCGCGCCGAGCAGCTGGAGGGCGACCTTCGGGTCGGCGTTGCAGACGACGTCGGCGGCGCGGATCACCGTCCCGTCCTCGAGCTCGACGCCCTCGCCGGGGATGATCCGGGCGACCGGAACGCCGCAGGCGAGCGTCGCCCCGGCCTCGCGCGCCGCGTCGGCGATGGCGAAGCTGACCATTCCCATCCCGCCCTCGACGTAGGCCCAGTTCGAGCCGCGGCCGTCGAGGTCTCCCTGGTGGTGCATGAGCTTGACCGACGCGGTACCGGGATCGCGCGGTCCCGCCCAGGTCCCGATCACGCCGCCGCCGAACAGCGCGTCGTGGAGGCGCTGGTCGCGGAAGTGGTCGTCCATCACCTCGGCGACCGAGGCCGCAAAGACCAAGTCGATCAGCTCGCGACGACCGCCGAGCATGGTCTCGATCGAAGCCCGGTCGGGCGAGTCGCCCTCCCAGGCGTCGCGCCCGCCGGTCCGGAGCAGCCGTCGCGCCTCGTCATAAAGCCTCTGGTGGCGCCAGTAGCCGTCGATGTCGGCGGCGGAGACGCCGAGCGCCTCGAGGCTCCGCTGCGTCTGCGCGTCGTCGACGAACTGGCCGAGCGAGCCGCCGTCGGCGAACGGGATCCACAGGTTCGGATCGGCGAGCCACCAGCGGAGGCCGCGCCGCTGCAGGTCGAGCTCGTCGATCACCTTCTGGTCGAGCAGGCCAAGGACGTAGGCGCAGGGGCTGACCTGGAAGCGCTCGTCGGCGAACGGCCGCTCCAGCGTGCAGGCGCCGCCGAGCCGCTCGCGGCGCTCGAGCACCAGGGCCGAGCGCCCGGCCCGGGCCAGGTAAGCCGCCGCGGTGAGGCCGTTGTGGCCGCCGCCGACGACAACGGCGTCCCAGTCGCGCGAGGCCAGCTCGGCGACCGTCATCGGCAGGCCGACCGCACCGAGCCGGGCCGCGATCTCGTTCATGCGGCATCGCCACCCATCGCCGGCGAGCCTAGTGGCGACGGCCTCGTTCGCCGCGTCCGCACCGGCTCCGGTGCCTCAGCCCAGCGCCTCGAGGTAGCGCTCGGCGACGAGCGAGTCGAACCTGTGGACGTCACCCTCGTGGCTGGAGAAGCGGCCGGCGAGGAACCCCTTCGCCCGAATGCCCATCTGGGCGAGCTCGCAGACGTGCCAGTCCTGGCGGTTGACCATGTCCCAGAAGTCGATCGCGTCGCTGGGGTCGAAGTCGTCGCGGGCGACCGTCTCCGGCTCGAAGAACCACTCGCAGGTGACCTCGGTGCGGTCGACATCCCGCGGCCAGAGCGTGTGCAGCATCACGTAGTCGGGGTGGAGCGAGACGAGCGCGTTCGGGAACAGCGTGAAGTAGTAGACGGAGGTGACCTCCCGCTCGTCGAGCCCGGCGATCGCCGGGCGGTGGCCGGCGTGGCCGTCGCCGGTTCCCATCGTCTCGGCGCCCTCGTTCAGCGTCATCGAGCCGCCGCACCAGTTGCCGTCGCCGTGCTGCGTGTCGCCGCTGCGGTAGTCGCTGAGCCGGTTCAGCTCCGGGTGGACCCCGGGGCAGTGCAGGCACTCGTTGTAGTTCTCGGCGATCGCCTTCCAGTTGGCGGCGACGTCGTAGACGGTCCCGCCGGCGCGCTCGAGCTCGCCGACGCGCCAGTGCTCGAGCCGCCCGAGCAGCTCGCCGACGTGCTCGCCGGGATCGGGCGCCTCGCCGCCGAGATCGACGAGGACGAGCCCGCCGACGAGGGCCGAGCGGACCCCGATCAGGCCGTTGCAGGCGTGGTCGAAATCCTCGACCCCGTCCATGTGCGGGGCCGCGACGAGGCTGCCGTCGAGGTCGTAGGACCACGCGTGGTAGGGACACTGGATGCGGCGGCGGACCGCCCCCTCGGTCGACTCGACGAGGCGGGCGCCGCGGTGACGGCAGGCGTTGAGGAAGGCGCGGACCTCGCCGTCGGCCCCGGTCATCGCGAAGACGCTGGTCGGGCCGATCTCGCGCATCAGCCAGCTCCCGGGCGCGGCGATCGCCGAGGCGTGGCCGAGGCAGACCCAGCCGCCGAACAGGTGTTCGATCTCCCAGTCGAGGATCGCGGGCTCGGCGTAGGCGGCGGGCGGCAGCATCGACGCGCGCTCGAGGGGGCGCAGCGTCGCCTCGAGGCCGGCGCGATCGAGCTCGAGCTTTCCGTTCCCGGCAACCGCTTCCGTCATCCGTCCGCTCCTCTCTTCCGTGGTCGCTCCACCCGCGCGCCGATTGACCTTGTAGTCAATTGCGCAAGGCCATGTTAGAGTGCCGGTCAAGTTGGAGGCCGCTACCGACCAGATCGGAGTTCTGGGCATGGACGAGATCCCGTTCGAGCTCGACGACCGTGCCCGCGACATCCAGGCGCGGGCACGCGCGTTCACCGAGGATGTCCTGATCCCGCTCGAGGAGGAGGCCGAGCGCCGCAACGGGATCCTCCCCGACGACGTGATCGAGGACGTCAAGCGCGCCGCGACCGATGCCGACCTGATCGGCGGCCTGCACCGCCCCGAGTACGGCGGGCAGGGCTGGAGCCGGCTCGAGTGGGCGCTGGTCGAGGAGCAGTGGGGGCGGAGCACCAACGCGATCCACTGGCACGTCCCCAACGCCTACAACGTCTGGCACCACGCCTCCGAGGAGCAGATCCAGCGCTGGCTCGTGCCGGCGCTCCGGGGCGAGGTCCGCGACGCCTACGCGGTGACCGAGCGCGACGCCGGCTCCGACCCGAGCCGGATCGCGACCGTGGCCGAGCCCGGCGACGGCGGCTACCGGATCAACGGCGAGAAGTGGTTCGTCACGACCGGCGACGTCGCCGCCGTCTACGTCGTGATGGCGAACGTGATCGAGGGCGGCGAGAAGCTGCCGACCCTGTTCGTCGTCGACCGCGAGGCCGCCGGGGTCGAGATCGTCGACGACCCCGACTTCACCCACAACTACCCCGACGGTCACCCGACGATCGTCTTCCGCGATGTCGAGGTCACCGCCGACGACGCGATCGGCGGCATCGGAGGCGGCGACGACCTGCAGCGGGCCTGGTTCATGGAGGAACGGCTCGGGATCGCCGCCCGCTGCGTCGGCGCGATGTGGCGCCTGCTCGACGAGACCGTCGACTGGGCCGCGAGCCGGGAGCAGGGCGGCAACCGCATCCTCGACTACCAGGGCGTCTCCTTCCCGCTCGCCGACTCGGCCGCCGACGCCGCCGCCGGGCGCCTGTTGACCCTGACCGTCGCCGAGCTCGCCGACCGCGGCGCCGACCTCAAGCTCGTCCACGGCAAGGCGTCGATGGCGAAGCTGTTCACGAGCGAGTCGGCGTGGCGCTGCGCCGATCGCTGCGTGCAGGCCTTCGGCGGGCGCGGCTACCTGCGCTCGAACGTCGCCGAGCGCTTCCTCCGCGAGCTCCGGGTCGACCGGATCTGGGAGGGGACGAGCGAGATCCAGCGGCTCGTGGTCGCCCGCGGGCTCGAGCGTCGCGGCGTCGAACGGATGCTCCATTAGGGTCAGCCCCTGGTGACGGCGAACGGTCTGTCCCGCCTGCTCGCTCCCCGCTCGGTCGCCGTGGTCGGCGCGACCGACCGCGAGGGCGCCTATGGCGACACGCTGCTGCGCAACCTCGAGCGGCTCGGCTACGACGGCGAGCTCTGGGGCGTCAACCCGGGCCGGGAGCGGATCCGCGACGTGCCCTGCGTGCCGACGCTGCGGGAGCTGCCGGCGCCGGTCGACGCCGTCGCCGTCGCGGTTCCGGCCCGGGCCGTCCCGGACGCGATCGAGGACGCCGTCGGGATCGGCTGCGGCGGCGCCGTCGTCGTCTCCGCCGGCTTCGGCGAGGTCGAGAGCGGCCGCGAGCTCGAGCGGCGGCTGGTCAGCACCGCCCGCGCGGCATCGTTCCCGGTCTGCGGGCCGAACGGCAACGGCATCGTCAACTTCCCGGCCGGGGCGGGGCTCTGGGGCGACTCCGTCCAGCGGCTGCCATCAGGGCCGGTCGCGATGATCTCGCAGAGCGGCAACGTCGCCGTCAACGCGCTCGGCTCGCGCCGCGGGATCGGCTTCCACACCGTGATCTCGACCGGCAACCAGGCGGTCTGCGACGCCAGCGACTGGCTTGCGGCCCTGAGCGCGAGCGAGGGCGTCCGCTCGATCGCGATGTTCCTCGAGTCCGATGGCGACGGCGAGCGCCTCGCCGGCGCGCTCGCCGACTGCGCCGGGCGCGGGATCGGGGTAGCCGTGCTCAAGGTCGGCAGCTCCGAGGCCGGAGCCGGGGCCGCTGCCGCCCACACCGGCTCGCTCGCCGGCGACCAGCGCGTCTTCCGGGCGCTGATCGAGGAGGCCGGCGCCTGCTGGGCCCGCGACCCGCATGAGCTGCTCGAGCTGGCGCGAGTCCTCGCCGAGCCGCGGTCGCGCCCGGACCGGAGCGGCGGCCTCGCCTTCCTGACGTGCTCCGGCGGCGACTCCGGGATCGCCGCCGACGAAGCAGACCGGGCCGGGCTCGAGCTGCCGCCGCTCGGCCCGGCAACCCGGCGGCGGCTCGCCGAGCTGCTGCCCGAGGCGGCGACGATCGCCAACCCGCTCGACTACACCTCGCAGATCTGGGCCGAGCGCGAGCGCCTCGCCGCGATCGTCGCCGCCGTCGGCGACGACCCGGCCATCGACCAGATGGTGATCTTCCACGACACGCCGGCCGACCTCGGCGCCGAGGCCGAGCCGGGCTGGCGGGCGACCAGGCACGGCCTCGCCGACGGCGCTGCGCGCGCCGCCGCCGCCCCGCTCTTCTCCTCCACCCTGCCCGACCTGATCGGCGAAGAGCAGATAATCGACCTGGCGGAGCGCGGGATCGCCTCGGTCGGGGGGCTGATCACCGCCGTCCACTGCGCCGCCGAGCTGCGGCGGCCGCCGGCCGACCCGGGCCGCCTGCGGGCGATCGCGGCGGCGGCGTCGCACCGGACCGAACCCGGCCCGGACGCTGCGTGGATCGCCGAGGCCGAGGCGAAGCTGCTGCTCGGGCGCGCCGGCGTGCCCATCCCCGACCTCGCGACCGCCGCCGACCCCGCCGCCGCCGCCCGCGCCGCCGCCGGGCTCGGGTTCCCGGTCGCGCTGAAGCTCTCCTCCCCCGCGCTCAGGCACAAGAGCGAGGCCGGGGCGATCGCGCTCGCGCTGGCCTCGGCGGAGGACGTCGCCGCGGCCGCGGAGCGGCTATTGGCGCTGCCCGAGGCGGCGGGCGCCGAGCTCCTGGTCGAGCCGATGGCGGTCGCGGGCGTCGAGCTGCTCGTCGCCGCGCGCGCCGACGCCGTCGTGCCGGCCCTCGTCGTCGGCCTCGGCGGGATCTGGACCGAGGCCCTCGACGACGTGGCGATCGTGCCGCTGCCCGCCACGGCGGAGCGGGTCGGGAAGGAGCTCCGCGACCTCCGTGGCGCCGCGCTTCTGACCGGCGGGCGCGGCACCGAGCCGGTCGATCTCGCCGCGGTCGCGACGGCCGCCGCCCGGGTCGGCGAGCTGCTGCTCGACGAGGGACTTGGGCTGATCGAGGTCAACCCGCTTATCGCCCGCCCGGACGGCTGCGTCGCGGTCGACGCCGTCGCCCGCCGCGGCCGCTGAGCCCCCGCCACCGGACCCGGGTCACCGTCGATTGGCAGGGGCGGGATTACCCGGCGGGGCGGCCCGCGCCGGGTCAGGCCGGGACGCCGGCCTCGAGGCGCTCGGCGGCGTGGGTGAGGCCGTCGCGGAGGATCTCGGCGATCTCCTCGAACAGGTCGATGCCGGCGACGAGCGGCGGCGCGATCTGGACGAACGGCTCGGCGCGGTCGTCGAGGCGGCAGATCATCCCGTTCTCGAAGAGGCGGTCGGAGAGGACGTCCTTGAGCAGCCAGCCGGCCTCCTCGTCGGTCAGCGGCTCGCGGGTCGCCTGGTCTTTGACGCACTCGATCGCGAAGAAGTGGCCGAGGCCGCGGACGTCGCCGACGATCGGGATGTCCTTCAGCCCCTCGAGCAGCTCGAGCGCCCGCGGCTCGTTCGCGCGGACGTTCGCGAGCACCTCCTCGCGCTCCATGATCTCGATCGCCTTCAGCGCGATCGACGCGCCGACCGGATGGCCGCCGAAGGTGATCCCGTGCAGGTAGTCCGCCTTGCCGGTCAGGAACGGCTCGGCAACGCGCTCGTGCATGAGCAGGCCGCCCATCGAGAAGTGGGCGCCGGTGAGGCCCTTGGCGAACGTGATCATGTCCGGCTCGGAGCCGAGCCGCTGGGCGCCGAACCACTCGCCGATCCGGCCGAAGGCGCAGATCACCTCGTCGGAGACGAGGAGGATGCCGTTGCGGTCGCAGATCTCGCGCAGCCCCTCCCAGTAGCCGGCGGGCGGGACCAGCGAGCCGCCGGCGTTCTGGACCGGCTCGGCGATCATCATCGCGATCGTCTCCGGCCGCTCGAACTCGATCACCTGCTCGATCTCGTCGAGGAGCGCCCGGGTGAAGGCGGCCTCCTCGCCGCCCTGCGGGTGCCGGTAGGCGTTGGTCGAGGAAACGTGACGGGTGGCGATCGCCGGCGGCTCGAAGGCCGTCCTGCAGACCGGGATGCCGGTGAACGAGAGGGCGCCGAGCGAGGTGCCGTGATAGGCGTCGCGGCGGGCGATCACCTTGCGCCGCTCGGGCTCGCCGTTCGCCTGGTGGTACTGGCGGGCGAGCTTGTAGGCGGACTCGACCGCCTCCGACCCGCCGGATGTGAAGAAGGTGCGCTCGAGGCCGGGCGGCGCCAGCGCGGCGAGCTTCTCGGCGAGGTCGATCGACGGCGGATGGGCCGTCGTCCAGTTGGTCGTGAACGGCAGCGTCGCCATCTGCGCCGCCGCGGCGGCGCCGATCTCCTCGCCGTGGGAGTGCCCGAGGTTGGTGCAGTAGAGGCCGGAGAGCCCGTCGATGTAGCGGTTGCCCAGGTCGTCGTAGATGTGGCAGCCGTCGCCGCGAACGAGGACCGGGATGTCCTCCGGCGCGAGGGTCATGTCGGAGAAGTGCAGCATCAGGTGCTGCTTGGCGCGTGTCTGTAGCTCGGTCATCGGCTGCGAGTCTAGTCACCGCGGAGGCGCGGGGTCCCGTTGACCTTGTAGTCAAGAGTACGATCTCCGGTTCGATCTGCTAGCTTGCGGCGATGGAGATCACAGGGAGCACCCCCGCGTCCGCGTCAACCTCGAGCAACGGAAGCGGGGCCGCCCCGGGATCCGGGGGAGGATCGTGGGACGCGATCGTCGTCGGCGGCGGCCACAACGGCCTGACCGCCGGCGCCTACCTCGCCCGGGCCGGGCTGCGGACGCTGATCCTCGAGCGCCGGCCGATCCTCGGCGGCGCCTGCGTGACCGAGGAGGTCTGGCCCGGCGCCCGGGTCTCGCGCTGCTCCTACGTCGTCTCGATGCTGCAGCCGAAGGTCGTCGCCGACCTCGAGCTGAAGCGCTTCGGGTACGAGGCCTACCCGCTCGACCCCGCCTACGCGGCGATGACGCCGGACGGGCCGATCATCTTCCACGACGACCTCGCCAAGACGCAGCAGTCGATCGCCCGGTTCAGCAGGAAGGACGCCGAGGCCTACGGCAGGTTCGAGGAGCTGCTGTTCATGGCCGCGGACTTCGTCCGGCCGATGATGATCCGCACGCCGCCGGCGCCGGGATCGCGCGCCCCCGCCGACATCGCCGGGATCCTCAAGGAGGCCGGTCGGATCGCCGGGATGTCGCAGCGCAACGTCCAGCAGCTCGTCCGCATCTTCACGATGTCGGTCGGCGACTGGCTCGACTCGATGTTCGAGAACGACTACCTGAAGGGCTCGCTGGCCTCGACCGGCGTCGTCGGCGTCTGGGCCGGACCGTACTCGCCCGGCACCGCCTACAACCTCCTCCATCACGCGCTCGGCGAGCTCGACGGCCAGGCCGGCTCCTGGGGGCAGGTGATCGGCGGGATGGGCGCGATCAGCGAGGCGATCGCCGCCAGCGCCCGCGCGGCCGGCGCTGTGATCGAGACGGACTCCGAGGTGGTCGGCATCGACTCCGCCGGCGGCCGCGTCACCGGCGTCACGCTCGCCGACGGCACCGTGCACCGGGCGCCGATCGTCGCCTCCGGCGCCCATCCGAAGACGACGATCCTCGACCTCGCCGGCGCCGACAACTTCCCCGACGACGTCCGCGAGGACATGGCCGCCTACCGGACCCGCGGCGCCTCGGTGAAGATCAACATGGTGCTCTCAGAGCCCCCCGTCTACGAGGGGCTGAGCGAGGAGGAGTCGAAGCACCTGCTGACCGCCGGGGTCAACTGGTGCCCCTCGCTCGACTACCTCGAGCGCGCCTGGCAGGATGCGGTCCGCGGCGTCCCCTCAGAGCATCCCTACGTCGAGATGGAGGTCCCCTCCTCGGTCGATCCGTCGCTGACCGACGACGACCGCTGGATCGCGACGATGTTCACCCAGTACGGGCCGACCCGGCACGAGCAGTGGCCGGAGGGCGCCCGCGAGCGCTACGCCGACGAGTGCATCGCCAGCATCGGCGCCTACGCGCCGAACCTGCCGGGCGCGATCGTCGAGCGCGAGGTGCTGGCGCCGCCGGACCTCGAGGACATCTTCGGTCTCGTCGACGGCTCGATCTTCCAGGGCGAGCAGGACATCGCCCAGATGGCGTTCATGCGTCCCGCCCCCACGCTCTCCCGGTACGAGACGCCGCTGCGCGGCCTCTACCTGTGCGGAGCCGGCACGCACCCGGGCGGCGGCGTCATGGCCGCCTCCGGCCACAACGCCGCCCAGCGGATCCTCAAGGACCGCCGCGGCGGCGCGCTGCGGCGGCGCCTGCGCCGCGCCGGGGCCTGAGCCGCCGACCCCGGCCCCCAAGCCCGGCAAGAAGCGCGGCTCGACGGTGAGCGGCACCGGGCGACCGGCGGCCTCCACGTCCCCGGCGGCACCGGTGCTTTGGGTCGCGCTGATCGCGATGACGGCCGCGAACAGCATGATCCTCGTCGGGCGGCGGCCTGCCGGATGCTCGTGCGCGGGGCCGGCCCCGAGGACACCGCCCGGCATCCTCTCGCGCCGGTCGCACCGGCGCTGCGCCCACGTCGCCCGCACGCCGGGCCTGACCCGTCACCCGCCCGCCGACGGCCGGAACGGCCCGCAAGCGCGGAGTCCGACGCTACCCTGAACGGGTGGCTGCAAGCGCGATCACCGCGATCAGCAACGGCGAGGTGATCCTCATCGTGACCCTCGTCGTCGCGCCGATCGCGGCGATGGCGTTCGCCGGCTCCGGCGCCGTCTACCGGCAGATCGGCCGCGGTCGCTTCGCGATCGACCGCGACCGCTCCGGCGCCGAGGTCGGCCCGGCGCCGGCGCGCGCCGCCCGCGAGGCCGAGATCAGGCAGATGCTCGAGGCGAAGGCGTTCCGCCGGCGCGAGCGCGGCGGAGCCCCGATCGACATCGACGCCGAGCTCGCGCGGCTGACCGCCCCGGCCCCATCCGCGGTCCGCGCCGATCCCGCGCTCGCCGCAGAGGTCCGCGGCCTCGTCGTCGCCCGCAACGCCCGCCGCGTCCGCCAGGGCAGGGCGCCGCTCGACGTCGACGCCGAGGTCGAGCGCCAGCTCCGCGACCTGGAGGGCCCGGGCCGCTAGGAGGGCGCCGGCTCGGCCCGCGCGGCCTACCCGTCCGATCGCGCGTCATCCCGCCGCGTTGGCCGGGCGTGGCCGAGCCGGTCGGCGCACGGGAGCGGCCCCGGAGGGCTGCGAGTCGCGCGGTTGCCTGTATAAAGCGCACGGATGGCCGACGTCGGCGACATCTACGAGCTCGAGCAGCTCGCCGTCCAGCCCGGCACCTACGTCAACCCGCAGACCGAGGTCGTGATCATCGTCGAGGACTCGACGGCGGTCGACCAGGAGGTCTTCGAAGAGGGTGGGACCGAGGGCACCGAGTGGGTGCGCGTCTCCGACGAGGTCCCGGTCGACGAGACGCTGCTCGAGGAGGCGCTGGAGGAGTTCCAGAGCCGCCGCCACCCCGGCGCAGCCGAGCAGGTCACGAGCATCGCCGTCGACGACGCGCTCGACGACGACGATCCCGAGCTCGAGCCCGACCCGGACCCCGACGAGGGGGACGCCTGAGGTGGCGATGCCCGAGGCGGGCGATGCCGCGCCCGGCTTCGCGCTCGCCGACCAGGCGGGCGAGACGGTCACCCTCGACGACCTCCGCGGCGGCTGGGTCGTCCTCTACTTCTACCCCCGCGCGGACACGCCGGGCTGCACGACCCAGGCTTGCGGCGTCCGCGACCGCGCCGCCGACTACGCCGCCCGCGGCGCCCGCGTGATCGGCGTCTCCCCGGACGAGGTCGGGGCGATCGCGAAGTTCGACGGCAAGCACGGCCTCGGCTTCACGCTGCTCGCCGATCCCGACCACGCCGTCGCCGACGCCTACGGGACCTGGGTCGAGAAGAGCATGTACGGCAGCAGCTACATGGGCGTGCAGCGCGCCACCTTCCTGATCGATCCCGAGGGCGATATCGCCAGGGTCTTCCCGAAGGTGCAGCCGAAGCAGCACGACGACCTCGTGCTCGGCGCCCTCGACGAGCTCACCGCCTGACCGCCGCGGATGGCGGAGCGGCCCGGCGGCCGCGTCGCGGGCCGTGATGACGGCCGGGGCGCGCGCCGCGTCGCCCGCCGGGGTGGCGGAAGCGGTGCGCGTGCGCGTGCTCGCGCCGCTCAGCCGCTCGCCGTGACGTAGGCGAGAAAGCCGCCGAACAGGCAGCCCCAGACGATGACCGGGATCAGCTCGAAGCGGCCGCGGTTGCGGAGCGTCAGGTAGGCGAGGGCGCCGCCGGCGAGGCCGAGGCAGCCTGAGACGAGGGCGAAGCGGTCCAGATCCCAGCTCGTCAGCGCCAATCCGAAGGCGACCGGGATCGTCGACTGGAAGACCATCGCGCCGGTGATGTTGCCGAGCGCGAGGCTGTCCTTTCCCTCGCGGACCCAGAAGAAGCTGTTGACCTTCTCCGGCAGCTCGGTCGCGAGCGGGGCGAGGATCAGCGACAGCACCAGCGCGTCGATCCCGATGTCCTCGGCGAAGTGGATCAGCTCCTCGACGAACATGTGGGCGCCGCCGACGATCGCCGCGAGCCCGACCCCGAGCTGGATGAGGATGAGCTTGAACGGCGGCTGGGACGCGTCGCTGCGGTCCATGTAGAGGCGCCCGATCGTCTCCGCCTGCTGGACCTCCCCGCCCCCTCTCAGCGTCGCGCGCACGTAGACGAAGTAGGCGGCGAGGAAGACGATCGCGAGCGGCACGTGGACAGCGTCGGGCAGGAGCGCGCCGGCGAGCAGCCCGATCCCGAAGAAGGCGAGGAAGAAGGCGAGGTCGCGGTCGAGGGTCTCGATGTCCGCCTTCAGGGCCAGGCCCTGGTCGCGGCGGCGCTGGAAGATGAAGGCCGAGAGCCCGACCAGCGCCATCGCCAGCGTCGCGAGCAGGAACGGCGCCCCGATGATCGCTCCGACCGCGACGTCCTCGGCGCCCTCGGCTCCGCCGATGATCGCGACGATCGGGATCAGCGTCTCCGGCATCGCGGTCCCGACCGCCGCGAGGATGCTGCCGGTGGCCCCCTCGCCGAGGTCGAGGCGGTGGCCCAGCCACTCGACCGCGTTCGTGAACACGAGCGCCCCCGCGAGGATGATCGCGAAGCTGGCGAGGAGGAGGATCGCGTTGCCCAAGGCGGGTCAGGCGGTAGCGATCGTCGCGGCGGGCGCGGGCATCCTCATCCGCCGAGCAAGCCGGCGCATTCCTCGATCGCGCTCGAGCTCTTCGCCTTCGCGACGCAGTCGTAGTAGTCCTCCGCCGAACCGGAGGCCTGGGGCGGAGCGACGCCGCCGGCGCCGCCGATCCCGAGCGCCGGCATCCCGCCCGGGATCCGCCCGAGCAACTCGGAGAGCGGCCGTGCGTCCTCGGGCGGGCTGATGTCCTGCTCGCCGCCGGGATCGGCTATCCCGACCGAGAGCGCGACGTCGAGCTCGCCCGGGCCGCCGCTCGGGTCGGCGAGCTTCAACCCGACGTCGATCTGGCGCAGCGCGTGCTCGCCGCTCGTCGCGTAGACGTCGATCGTCGCGGCACCGACGGTGCCGGCGAGCAGGTCGAGGTCGGCATCATCGAGCGCCGTCGCCTGCCCGGTCCGCCGGGCCACGTCGCTGAGGTCGGAGACCAGCTTCGGGACGTCGGCGGTGCCGCTGACGTGGACGACCTCGTCGCCGTCGAGGTCCTCGGTGCCCTCGTTGGCCAGATCGGTGACCCAGTCGCGCGGATCGATCCCGAGCTGCTCGAGCGATCCCTGCGGCCCGTCCTCCCGCTCGGCCGCCGACTGCTCGTAGGCGGCCTCGAGCTCGCGGAAGGTGGCGTCGTCGAGCTGGTACTCGGCATCCTCGAAGCCGACCCAGGCGCCGTCGCCGGTCAGGGTCAGCCCGCCGTCGAGGTCGAGCGGCATGCCGCCCGCGTCGACCGACGCGCTGAGCTCGAAGTCCACCGAGGGCAGCTCGCCGGGACCGTTCGACTGGAACGGGCCGCCGAGCTCAGCCGACAGGTCGATCGGCATCTCACCGGCGCCCTCGCCGCTCGCGGCGACGTCGAGCTCGATGTCGAGAACGCCGCTGTCGACGCCGCCCTCACCGCCGAGCGCGTCATCGAGGATCTGCCGGGGGTCGGCGCCGGCCTCGTCGCCGCCGCCGCAGCCGGGCAGGACGGCGACCGCCGCCAGTCCGGCGACCAGCACGAGCGCGATTGTCGCCTTCGTTCGCACCTACTCGATCCGCCCGCCCCGCTCGATCGGGCGCGCCCAGGGTACCCTGGATCGGTGCCCGTCGCCGCCGAGAGCGAGCCACGCTTGCCCCGGACGATCCTCTACACGGGCAAGGGGGGCGTCGGCAAGACCAGCGTCGCCGCGGCGACGGCCCGCCGCTGCGCCGCCGCCGGGCTGCGCACGATCGTCCTCTCGACCGACCCCGCCCACAGCCTCGGCGACGCGCTCGAGCAGCGGCTCGGCCCGGATCCGCGCCCGGTCGCCGATCGCCTCTGGGCCCAGCAGATCGAGGCCCAGGCGGAGATGGAGGCGAACTGGGCGGCGGTCCGCGACTGGCTCGGCAAGGCCCTGGCGGACCGTGGCGTCCTCGGCGTCGCGGCCGAGGAGCTGACCGTCCCCCCGGGGATGGACGAGCTCTTCGGGCTGCTGCAGATCCGATCCCACCACGGCGGCGACGACTACGACGTGATCGTCGTCGACTGCGCGCCCACCGGCGAGACCCTGCGCCTGCTCTCCTTCCCCGACGTCGCCCGCTGGTGGCTCGACAAGATCCTCCCCTGGGAGCGCCGGCTGGTCGCCGCGGCCCGCCCCTTCGCGAAGACGTTCCTCGACGTGCCGCTCCCGGGCGACGACGTCTTCGCCGACGTCCAGGCGCTCGTCGCCAACCTGATCGCGATGAACGGGATCCTCCGCGACCGCGATCGCACATCGATCCGGCTCGTGATGAACCCGGACCGGATGGTGATCCGCGAGGCCCAACGGACCTTCACCTACCTCAACCTCTACGGCTACCTGACCGACGCCGTCGTCGTCAACCGGGTCTTCCCGGAGGAGCTCTCGGGCTCCTACTTCGACGCCTGGCGCGAGCGCCAGCGCGAGAACCTCGATGAGGTGCGCGCGGGCTTCGACCCGGTGCCCGTGCTCGTCGCCCGCTACTTCCCCGAGGAGGTGGTCGGGGCGCGGATGCTCGACCGGCTCGGCGAGGAGCTCTTCGCCCGCGAGCGCCCGGAGCGGGTGCTGCACTCGGAGCTGGCGCAGCGGGTCAAGACCGACGGCCGCCGCACCGTGCTCGCGATACCGGTCCCATTCGCCGATCGCTCCGAGCTCGACCTGAGCAAGGTCGGACAGGAGCTGATCGTCCGCGCCGGCAGCGAGAAGCGGACTATCATCCTGCCGACCGCGCTCGCCCGCCTCCGCCCGGCCGGCGCCCGGCTCGAGGCCGGCACGCTCGAGGTGAGCTTCGAAGATGACCGCCCGCGACGAGCACACGAACCGGCCGCCGCCGCCCCGGGGAGCGACGACGAGCCCGCACGGGGACGAGCCGGCTCGGGAAGCCCCCGGCAGCGGGCCTGACTGGGCGCACCGCGACTGGGCCGCGACCCACCACGCCGACCCCCGCTGCCTCGAGCTCTGCCCGATCTGCCGCGGCGCCGAGATCCTCCGGGCCGCCGGCGGGACCGAGCTGCGCGGCCAGCTCGACGACGTCGGCCGCGAGGCGCTCTTGACGCTGCGCTCGCTGGTCGACCACTACCTCGAGCGGCTCGATGCGCGCCCGGGCCCGGACGAGCAGGTCGAGCGGATCCCGATCGACTGACGCCGGCCCTCAGCCGGCCGCCGCGCCGGCCTCGGCGAGCAGCCGGCGGTCGTGCTCGTAGTCGAGCCGGACCGACGCCTCCGCGAGCGGCAGCCATTCGAGCGCGTCGACCTCGTCGTTCGGCGTGAAGGCGCCGCCGCGCACCGTCATCAGCCAGTAGCGGACCAGCTTCGGGCGGCCGCGCGCGTCGCGGTAGCGGGCCGGCGACAGCTCGTCGCCGAGCTCGCAGCTCAGCCCGGTCTCCTCCTCGACCTCGCGCAGCGCGCCGGCGGCGAAGCCCTCGCCGGGATCGAGCTTCCCCTTCGGCAGCGACCAGTCGTCGTACCGGGGGCGGTGCACGACCGCGACCTCAGCCCCCGCCCGCCCCTCGCGGATCACGACCCCGCCCGCCGCCCGGACCGGCTCCTCGCCTCCGGCCGCGCTCAACGGGCGATCCCGAGCCGGCGGCAGCGCTCGCGGGCCCGCTCGACGACCTCGGCCTCCCCGGCCACGTCCCCACCCCGCATCAGCACCCGTCCGGCCACGATCGTGGCCGCGACGACCGAGCCCGACGCGGCGTAGACGAGGCCGGCGTCCAGCGATCCGACCCCGAGCTCGTGCCCGTCGGTGCGGACCAGCAGCAGATCGGCAGGCGCGCCGGCCTCGAGCGGGGTCGCCCCGAGCAACGGCGCCCGGCCGCCGGTCGCGATCGCCATCGTCTCCGCCGCCGGGCTCGCCGCAGCGTCGGCCCGCAGGTGCTTCTGCGCGAGCGCGAGGTGCTTGGCGTCGGCGAGCAGGTCGAGCGAGTTGTTGGACCCGGCTCCGTCGGTCCCGAGGCCGACCGGGATCCCCTGGCTGCGGGCGGCGTCGAGGTCGAAGATGCCGCCGACGCCGAGCTTCATGTTCGCGACCGGGTTGGTCACGACCGTCGCCCGCGACCCGGCGATCAGCTCGCGCTCGCCGTCGTCGAGCCAGACGCAGTGGGCGAGGAGCGTCCGCGGCCCCAGCAGCCCGACCCGGTCGAGCAGCTCGACCGGCCTGAGCCCGTGCGCCGCGACGCAGTCCTCGACCTCCCGCTCGGTCTCGGAGGCGTGGATCTGGACCGGGATGCCGAGCCGCTCCGACTCCGTCGCGATCCAGGCGAGCGACTCGGGCGAGACCGTGTAGACCGCGTGCGGGGCGAGCGAGGACGCCACCGGCCCGACCCCGGCCGCGTCGATCGCCTCGAGCCCCTCGGCCGCGGCCCGCCGGACGTCGTCGATCCGCCCCCCGTCGCCGCCGTCTAGCAGCGGCGGCCCGATCGTCGCCCGCAGGCCCGCGTCCCCGACCGCCCGCGCGACCGCGCCGGGCCGCCAGTACATGTCCCAGAAACGGACGGTGCCGGTGCGGATCATCTCGACGCAGGCCAGGCGCGTGCCCCAGTAGACGTCCTCGTCGTCGAGCTTCGCCTCCGCCGGCCAGATGTGGCGCTCGAGCCACTCCATCAGCGGCACGTCGTCGGCGTAGCCGCGGAACAGGGTCATCGCGGCGTGGGTGTGGCCGTTGACGAGCCCGGGGACGATCGCCGTGCCGCTGCCGTCGAGGCGCTCGTCGCCGGGCTCGGCGCCGACGCCGGGGCCGATCGCGACGATCGCCCCGTCCTCGATCCGTACCCCGACGGGCTCGCCGTCGCGCGTGGCCCCCTCGATGGCGAGGCCCATCAGGGCCCCTCCAGCTCGGCGCCGACGGCCTCGAACGCCGCCCCGGCGCGGGCCCGGGTGCGCGCCTTGCCGGCCTCGAACCCGGCGACCGAGAGCCGCCGGCCGGCGACGCCGTTGGCGAGGTTGTCGACGACGCAGACGGCCGCATAGGGGATGCCGAGCTCGCCCGCGAGGATGCACTCGGAGGCGATCGTCATCCCGATCACGTCGGCGTGGGCGCCGATCAGCCGGATCTCGGCCGCGGTCTCGAAGCGGGGACCGATCGCCTGCCAGTAGACGCCGCCGTCGCGCAGCTCCGGCTCGGCGCGGCGCGCCCAGGCGGCGACGACCGCCTCCCTCCAGGCCGGGTCGAACCCCGGTACGCGCTCGCCGCCGTGGCCGTCGTCGAGCGAGAGCCCGAGGTGGAGGGCGATGAAGTCGTCGGGACAGAGGAACGTCCCGACCGCGAGCTCGGCCCGCAGCCCGCCGACCGAGCCGATCGCGAGGATCCGGTCGCAGCCGAGCTCGGCGAGGGCGGCGAGGTTGCGCCGGTGGTCGATCCCCGCGGCGGTCGCGTAGCGATCGAGGCCGTGTCGCTGCAGGAGCACCAGCCCGCCCCGGACGTGGACCCGGACCGGGCCCGAGGGCGTCGCGACCTCGGCTGGCTCGAAGCCCGCCGCCGGCTCGCCGCCGAGGATCGAGTGCCCGCCGATCAGCGCCAGCCTTCCCATCGGAAGATCCTAGATGCCTACCCGCGCTCGAGCGCCTCGAGGCGCCGCAGGAGCTCGCCGGACGAGACGCTGCCCGCACCCGCCGCCTTGACCGCGCTCCGCAGCCGCCGGTCGCTGGTGGCGACGACGATCGCCGCCGGATCGGGGTCGGCGCGGAGGCGGGCGACGATCTCCCGGTCGGCCGCATCGCGACCGCCGGGGGCGAAGCCGACCGCGACTGCCCCGCCCGCCGCCTCGACCCGCCGGTGCGGACGGCCGTCGAAGATCACCGTCACCTCGACCCCCGCCGCGACGAGCCGGTCGAGGCGCCTGGTCAGCCGCTCCATCGCCGCGGGGCGGTCGCGCCACCAGCCGTCCGGCCGCGAGCCGAGCACGTTCATCCCGTCGACGATCAGCCGCTCCACGACGGGACCGTACCCGTCTCGACCGCGGCGGTCCGATGTAACACGGCTCGATGTCGCGGTGACGTTAGGGTCCCCGTCGTGGCGCGGAGCCGGTCCGAAGACGGCGAGGAGATGACCATCGACGAGCTCGCGCGGGCGAGCGGGATGACCGCGCGCAACATCCGCGCCCACCAGTCGCGGGGCCTGCTCCCCGCCCCCACGGTCCGCGCCCGCACCGGCTACTACGGGCCCGAGCACCTCGCCCGGATCCGGCTGATCCGGGACATGCAGGCCGAGGGCTTCAACCTGAAGTCGATCGAGCGGCTGATCGAGATCGGGGCCGGCCGCGGCAGCCGCGAGGCGCTCGAGCTCCAACGGGCGCTGCTGGAGCCGTTCGGCAGCGAGGAGCCGGAGGTGATCGGCGACGACGAGGTCGCGGAGATCTTCGGCGACCCGCCCGACCGCGGGCTGCTCGCGAAGGCACGCCGGATCGGGTTGCTCGAGCCGATCGGCGAGGGCGCCTGGGAGGTGCCCTCGCCGACGCTGCTCGCTGCCGGTCGCGACCTGGTCGCAAACGGCATCCCGCTCGATCACGCGCTCGCGGTCGGCGAGGCGGTCAACCGCCACACGACCGCGATCGCGAAGGAGTTCGTGCGCCTCTTCGTCCGGGACGTCCTCGAGCCGCTGCGCCGCGACGGCCGCGCCGAGGACCTGGCGGCCGCCGGCGCCGCCGTCGAGCGGCTGCGCCCGCTCGCCTCGCAGGCGGTGACGGCGAGCTTCGGGGTCGTGATGACCCAGGCGGTCGAGCGCCGGCTCCGCCGCGAGCTCCGCTAGGTCCGGCGCCGGGGGGCGGCGACCGCCCGCCGTCGGCCCGGCTCAGGCCTCGAGCCTCGGCAGCTCGGCCGCGAGCTCGGCGAGGAACGGGAGCTCCGGCCGCCGGGCCGCGAACAGCTCGAAGGTCGCCCGGTAGTGGTCGAGCCGGTCGGGATCGACCACCGTGCCCGCCGCGACCAGCGTCCTGACCCGGTCGAGCTTGTCGGCGAGGTAGATCGAGGCCGGAACCCCGCCCGCGTCGAGGACCCTGATGCGGTGCTCCGCCTTGCGCTCCCCGTACTCCGCGATCGACGCGTCCTCGGTCAGGGCCGCCACCCAGCCGCCGATCCCGGGGCCGAGCTCGGCGGCGACCGTCTCCACGGTCGCGGGCGTGTCCTCGACGAGGTCGTGGAGGAGCGCGGCCGCCACCGCGTCCGCGTCGAAGCCGGCCGCGTCGACGAGCGCGGCGACCGCCACGGGGTGCTCGACCCCGGCGCCCTCCGCGACGCCGGGTCCGGCGTAGGCCCCGGCCGCGAGCTCCCATGCCCGCCCGGGAAGCTCCCTTCCGGCGATGAAGTCCGGCTCGGGCCGCACGGGCCGAGGATAGCCGCCGCTGGATAGAGTCCCCCTGCCCGCCCATGACGGCCGCGACGATCGTCCGGATCCACCTCGACGCAGCCCGGCTGAAGCCGGAGGGGGGGTCGCGCCTCCGCCCCCCGGAGGGCTGATGCGCACCGGGATCGACCCGGCCCGACGCGTCGTCCACGCGGTCATGCGGCGGATCAGGGCCGGCTCGGTCGAGCTCGACGAGCGCTTCGAGGGCGGGCGCCGGCGCCGCTTCGGCTCGCCGTCGGCGCCGCTTCGGGCCCGCGTGGAGGTCCGCGATCCGCGCGTCTACCGGCGCATCGCGCGCTCGAAGAGCATCGCCCTCGGCCAGTGCTACGGGGACGGGCTCTGGGAGGCCGACGACCTGGTCGCGCTGCTGCGGATCGCCGCCCGCGACATCGGCCGCGCCGACCCGCTGCGGCGCCGACTCGCCCCCCTCCTGCTCCCCTTCCAGCGCCTCGCGACGCTGCCGATGCTGAACACGCGCAGCGGCGCGCGAAGCAACATCGCCGCCCACTACGACCTCGGCAACGAGATGTTCGAGCTGTTCCTCGACCGCGAGGCGATGATGTACTCCTGCGCCCGCTACGAGACCGGCACCGAGACGCTCGAGGAGGCGCAGCACGCTCGCCTCGAGCGGGTCTGCGACGCGCTCGAGCTGAGGCCGACCGACCACCTGCTCGAGATCGGGACCGGCTGGGGCGGGATGGCCGTGCACGCCGCGTCGACCCGCGGCTGCCGGGTGACGACGACGACGATCTCGCGCGAGCAGCGCGAGTACGCCGAGGCCCGGGTGATCGCCGCCGGCCTCGAGGACCGGGTCAGCGTGATCGGCGCCGACTACCGCGACCTCGGCGGCACCTACGACAAGCTCGTCTCGCTGGAGATGATCGAGGCGGTGGGATGGGAGTGGTTCGACGCCTACTTCCACCACTGCTCGCGGCTGCTCGGCCCCGCCGGCCTCTTCTTCCTGCAGGCGATCGTGATCGCCGACGCCGCCTACGAGCACGAGAAGCGGACCCGGAGCTTCGCCAACCAGCTCATCTTCCCGGGCGGCTGCCTGCCCTCGGTCGAGTCGATCCAGCGCTCGATCGCGAGCGAGACCGACCTGCGAACGGTCGCCCTCGAGGACATCTCCCGCAGCTACGTGCTGACGCTGCGCGCCTGGCGCGAGCGCTTCGAGGCGGCGGCCGGACGGCTCGAGGAGCTCGGCTACGACGAGCGCTTCCGCCGCATCTGGAGCTTCTACCTGGCGATCAGCGAGGCCGGCTTCGCCGAGGCCCGGATCCGCGACGTCCAGATGCTGTTCGCGAAGCCGCGCTGGAGCGGCCGGCCGCGGCTTGCGGCGCTCGCCTCCGACCGCGCCGACCCCGCCGCGGCGGCGGGCGCATCGGCGCTCGCCGCCGGCTCGCAGGCGTAAGCCCGGACCGTGTCGCTCGGGCGACCCGCCTCCGGGCGGTCGCCGCCCCGCTCTGCCGCTCGCGGCCGCGCCGCGGCCCGGGAACGCCGGCGCCGGCGCCCGACCGGGGGCCGCGGGCCCGCCGCTTCCGGCGCCGGCCTCAGCGCTCCGCCGGCTCCCCGCCCCGATCGAGGGCGTCGGCGGAGGAGAGGCCGTTGATCGCCGTCGTGCGGGCGCTCGCGGGGCGTCCGAGCGCCGCGAGGTCGCGCTCGAGCCGCGGGATCCGCTCGGCCGCGTCGGCGGTGGCGGCCCGCTCGGCGGCGGCGCTCGTGATCAGCGTCCGCAGCCAGTAGGCCAGCACCGCCGTGCGCGGCACGAACACCCGCGCCCGGCGCCGCTCGATGCCGTCGACGATCGCGGCCGCGCAGTCGCCGACCGACGTCGTCGCCCGCAGCGGCCACGGCAGCTTCGCGCGGGCCTCGCGGAAGCTCGGAACCTCGAGCTCGCCCTCGCGGACGAGATCGGTGTCGATCCAGGAGGGGTGGATGGCGCCGACGTCGACGCCGCGATGGCCGACCTCCTGGCGGACGGCCCGGACCAGTGACTCGGCGCCCGCCTTCGAGGCCGAGTAGGCGGACGCGCCGGCGAGCGGCGCGAACGAGGCGATCGAGCAGACGACGCCGATGTAGCCGCGGCGCTCCGCCACGTGCGGGAGCGTCGCGTGGATCGTCCGGAAGGCGCCGTTGAGGTTGACGTCGATCGTGCGCACCCACGCCCCGGGGTCGGCCTTCTCGGCCGTCCCGAAGGTCCCGATGCCGGCGTTGGCGAGGACCACGTCGATGCCGCCGAACCGCTCGACGGTCCCGGCGACCGCGGCCTCGACCGAGTCGAGGTCGGCGACGTCGCACTCGACGTGGTGGGTGTCGGGCCCGATCGCCGCCGCGGTCTCCGCCAGCTTTCCGGTCTCGAGGCCGGCCAGCGCGACCCTGGCGCCGCGCCGGGCCGCCTCGGCGCCGACCGCGGCGCCGATCCCCCGCGCTCCCCCGGTGACGAAGACGACCCTGTCGCGCAGAACCATCGCGGGCGAGGATAGCCGACGCCGCGAGGGCCTCCGCCGGGCCGCGCGGGATCGGTGCCGCCCGCTACTCCTCGTAGGAACGGCGGCGGCGGGCGAGCCGCCAGCGCGGCAGCAGGAAGAGGACCGCGAGCACGACCAGGAGGGCGATCCCGAGCGGCCCGCGGAGCGCGTCGACGACGCCGTCGAAGCGGTGCTCGACCGCCGCGAACGGGCCCTGGCCGAACGTCACCCGCGGCCGGATCCGCTGCGTCGCCTGCGCGCTCTCCGCCTGGATGCCGTAGAGCCCGTCCGCGGACGCCCGCACCGCGCCGACCAGGCGCGCCATCCCGTCGTCGGTCGACTCCGGCTCCGCCCCGCGCGAGCTCACCGGGACGTTCCGCCCGTCCGGGCCCGTCACCGTCACCTCGAGGTCGGGCGGCGCGATCAGCTCGACCCCCGAGTCGGGATCGGCCCCCTCGGCGTAGTAGACGTCGACGTCGCCCTCCGGCAGCTCG
This sequence comes from Actinomycetes bacterium, assembly GCA_016861045.1. Lineage (GTDB taxonomy): Bacteria > Actinomycetota > Thermoleophilia > Solirubrobacterales > 70-9 > RHKX01. The sequence goes on from BOKP01000002.1 coordinate 205,336, forward strand.
ACCCGGCCCTCCCCGGGCACCGGAACCGAGCCGAACCGGGCGTTGTCGCCCTCGAAGGCGGCCAGGAGCAGGTAGCCGAGCAGGAGCGCGAGGCCGATCAGGATCAGCGCCCCGGCGCTGATCGCCCCCTCCTGCCCGCGCGCCCTGTCGCGAAAGCGGCCGTTCACGGCCGCGATCATCGCAGCGGGACCGGAGGGAGCGGGCGCCCGCGCCTTCGTTCCCGGGCGCCGGCCCGGAGTCCCCGGCGCCCCGTCGCGCCGGCCGGCGGCGGCCCCGTCCATGGAAGGCGTTCAGCGCGCCAGGTCGAAGACGACGGTCCTCGCGGTCCGGTTGCCGAGCGAATCGGCGAAGCGGGCCCTCGCCCTGACCTCGACCGGCCGGCCGCGCCGCAGCGCCCGCCGGAGCAGGCTCCGCCCGGACCGCGGGACGGCGAGCGGGACGCCGGCGCGACCGGCCGCGGCCAGCTCGAGCCCGCGGGCGCCGAGCCGCACCCGCCGCTTTCCCGCGACCGCCCGCGCGCCGATCCTCACCACCGCCGGCTCGCCGGTGCGGATCCGGACCGACCCGGCGCGCCGGCCGCCGGCCCCGAGCCGCGCCGACGCGACGCGGAGCCCGGGGCCGCGGACGCTGCGATCGACCGTGAACGAGGCGCTCGCGGGCGAGGGGTCGCGGTTGCCGGCGGCGTCGACGGCGCGAACCGCGACGCGATGCGCCCCCTCGGCGAGGCCGGGAAGCTCGAGCGGCGAGGCGCACGGAGCGTAGGCGCCGCCGTCGCGGGCGCACTCGAAGCCGCTCGCGCCGCCCGAGCCCGAGAACCGCAGGCGCGGGACCGGATCGCTCGTCGGATCGCCCGGGGCCGCGTCGATCCTCGTGCCCGGCGGCGAGCAGTCGGCGGCGACGGTGACCGTCGCCTCGCGGCGGAGCTCGGTGCCGAAGCCGCTGCCGCTCCCGGCTATCCGCACCTGCTTGGGGCCGTCGCTGGTCGCCCGCACCGTCCACGAGTGTGGCGCCGAGGTCTCCGCCGGGGCGAGCTCCCCGCCCGAGACCGCCTGCTCGGGGTCGCCCGCCACCAGCTCGACCCCGGCCGGCGGCTCGATCGCGACCGACGCCTCGGTCGCGGCGAGGTCGGCCGAGTCGTTGCGAAGCGAGGCCCTGATCGCCACCGGCTCGGAGCAGCGAACCGGCCCGGCCGGATCGGCCGTGGCCCCGGTCGGGACGGCCACCGGCGGCACGAGCGCGGTGAGCGGCTCGGCGGCGGCGATCGCGAACGGCTCGGCGGCGGCGCCCTCGACGGTGGAGGCCGCCTCGACCTTGTAGATCACCTGGTGGGGGCCGCCGGCCGGCGCCCGCACCTGCTCGACGGTGTCGTTCGGGTCGATCGCGTCGGGGCCGCCGCCGTGCGGCGGCGCCGGCGCGGGCGGCACCTCGGTCCCGTCCGCCTCGTACTGGCGCAGGTCGAGGTTCGACTGCGTGTAGGCGAACGTCTGCGTGCCGGGGTCGGGGAAGCCGACGAAGTAGCCGCGGAGCTCGTAGGCGAGCGTCGCCCTCGAGCCCGCCGGGACCGTCGCCGCGTAGTAGGACGCCTCGCCGGCGGCGACCGCGCCGAGCATGTGGTTTCCGCGCCCGGCGAGCGCGGCGGCCAGGTCGAGCTCGCCCCAGCCGACCTCGGGCCTCCAGCCGACCTGCGGCGGCGCCCAGCCGGCGAGCCCGGTCGCGGCGCCGTCCCAGGGTCGGGCGCTGTTGATCAGGATCGCCCGCTGCGCCATCGGGTCGGTGATCCCGGCGCCCTCCAGCAGCGTCATCGCGCCGGCGACGTGCGGAGCGGCCATCGAGGTCCCGGTCATCGCCGTGAAGTCCGGGTTCGCGGGCGGCGAGGCCCAGGCCGCCGAGGGGGCCACGACCGCGCCCGCCGGCGCCGTCAGGTCCGGCTTCTTGCGCCCGCCCGGCGTCGGCCCGCGCGAGCTGGACCCGAGCACGACGTCGTCGCCCGAGGCGACGGTGCCGACGTCGTTGAAGCCGGCGACGGTGAGGACGTTGCGGCCGATGTTCCCGACCGTCGGCGTGCCGTCGGTGTTCTCGTTCCCGGCCGCAAGCGCCTGCCCGACGCCGAAGACGCTGGTGAGCACGTCGGCCGGGTTGTCCTCGCCGTCAGCGGCGGCGGGGCCGCCGAAGCTGACGCTGAGCGTCTCGGCGGGGTCGGCGGCGCCGGCGCTCTCCGGCAGCCCGAGCGCGTAGAGCTCGTTGCCGGAGCCGATCAGCCTGTCGATCCCGGGCGCGACCCCCGGATAGGTGGCGTCGCCCGAGGCGACGATGCCGCCGGTGTGGGTGCCGTGGTCGGTGACCGCCTGGGCCGGGTCGTTGTCGACGGTCGTGGCGGCGAAGGCCGGGTGGGCGGGATCGGCCGCCTCGCTGATCACCGCGGCGTCGGCGGGGACCGCGTCGGCGGCGCCGCGGCCGCCGGTGAACCCGGCCGCCCACCAGCTCGGGGCGCCGACGGCGGCCGTCCCGACCCCCGAGAGGCGCCCCGGCCGCGGCGCCGGCGCGATCGCCGCGACCGCCGGCAGGGCGGCGAGCGGGCGCAGCGAGCGGGCCGCGATCCGGGCGACCACCGCCGCCGGGGCGGGCTCGTAGCCGCGGACCGACCCGCCGCGGCGGCGCGCGGCGGCGGCGATCCGGTCGAGCCGCCGGGCCGCCGCGGCCGCCGGCGCCGCGGCCGCCGCCAGCGCCTCCCCGTAGAGCCGCTCGGCCCGGCGCGCGGCCCGCCTCCCGGCCGCCGCCGGGGCGCCGAGCCCGGCGGCCGCGGGGCGCGGCGCCCGGAGCAGCGGCCGCAGCCGCGGGCCGAGCAGGGCCCGGAGGAGCGGCTGGCGGCGGGCGACGATCCGGACCCGCACCCGGCCCTCGCTCATGGCGAGCCCGGCGCTGACGCCGTGCGGCCGCAGGACCAGGGCCCGCTCGGCGGCGCCGGCCGGGTCGGGGGTGCCGATGCAGGCGAGCGCGGCGAGGGCGAGGGCGAGCCCGGCGGGGACGCGGCGGCGCCGGCGGCCCTCTGCGTGTCGCTCGCTCATCCCTGCATCCATCGGCCGCCGCGCTTCAGCGCGCAAGCGTAATGGCCGGTAGCGGCCGGCGGCCGTCAGGGAACGACCAGGAGCGACCGGACCGGCGAGACGGCCGGCAGGTAGGGCCACCCGCGCTCGCGCAGGGCCACCGCCCGGAACCGGTAGCGGACCGGGCGCGGATAGCTCGCCACGAACCGGTAGCGGAGCTCGTAGCGCCCGCGCGAGTCGGTCCTGATCGAGCGGCCGACCGTCTTCCAGCGCGAGCCGATCCGGACCTGGACCTCGACCGCCTTGCCGCCGCGCGAGAAGCGGGCGCCGCGCGCCCGGACGCGGCCGGCGAAGGTCGCGCGGCCGCCGGCGCGGACCCGCCTCGGCGCCCGCAGGCCGATCCCGCCGCGGACCCGCACGACAGCCCGCCGCGACGTCGCCGCGAGCCGGCGCGCGTCGCCGCCGAAGCGGGCGACGACCGACCGCGACGGGCCGGCGGCGAGCCGGGCGCCGAAGCGCCCGCCGGCGCCGGTCCTGACGACGGTCGCCCGCGCCGGCCGCCGCGAGCCGGCGGCGTAGGCCTCGATCAGCTCGACCCGGGCGCCGGCGATCGGCGCGCCGGCGGCGGTCAGCAGCCGCCCCGAGGCCCGCGGCCGCCCGCCGTAGCCGAGCTTCGCGCGGGGCCCGCCGTTGACCGTCAGCGCGGCGAAGGACGGGCGGGCGCGGAACGGGCCGACGGTGGCCATCGGCGTCCCGTCCCCGCGCAGCGTCGAGGAGGCCGAGTTGCCGGCCCGGTCGGTCGCCTCGGCCCGGAACTCGTAGCGGGTGCCGGGATCGAGCTCCTCGGAGTCGATGCGGGCGCGGAGGCGGCCGCCGGCCAGCGTCGTCGGCAGCGCCGTCCAGGCCGGATCGCCGCCGGCGCGGTAGCTGATCCGGCCCGAGGCGACGCCGCTGAGCGCGTCGCTCACCGGGGCCTCGAGCCGGTCGGGGTCGCGCGGGTCCTGGGAGCCGGTGAAGGCGACCGCCGGCGCCGTCGTGTCGATCCGGACCGTCGCCGTGCCCGGCGCCGCGTTGCCGGCGGCGCCGTCGTTCTCGTTGCCGGCGAGGTCGCGGGCCCAGTACTCGACCCGGTGCACGCCCTCTCCGGCCACCGTCGCGGCGACGTCGGCGCCGGGCTCGGAGTGGACCGTCCCGTCGATCGCAAGCGCCGTGCGCGGCGGCTCGTCGCCCGGGTAGTCGCCGGTGTCGGCCATGCCGCTGAGGCCGTCCTCGGCCCGGGCCGAGAGCGCCACCGGGCCGTTCACCCAGCCCGGCCCGGCCCCCGCGATCGCGGTCACCGGGTCGGTCAGGTCGACGTCGAGCGGCACCCGCTCGGCCGCCGACCGCATCCCCGAGCCCGAGACGGCGACGACGTGGAACCAGCTGCGGCCCTCGCCGAGGTCGCCGGGGCCGAGCAGGCGGCTGGTGCTGTCGATCCCGACCTCGGTGAGCGGCCCCGGGCAGGCGCCCGGGTCGCCCGCCCCCGCGCAGGGATCGAGATCGGGGGAGCCGCTGACCGCCGTCCGGTAGCCGGCGATCCCCGAGACCGGGATCTCGATTGCGGCCGGCTTTCTCCAGCCCTGGAGATAGCCGCCCTGGAGCTCCCGCCGCGAGATCCACCCGTTTGACTTCGCCGGCGTCGAGCGCGGCGGCACCGCGTCGTCGAAGCGCAGCGTCGCCGTCGCCGTCGCCGCGGGCGACCCGTTGCCGGCGGCGTCGCGCAGGTGGACCGCGGCGGTGTAGGCGCCGGGGGCCGGGACGGTGACATCCTCGAGCGTCGCGATGCCCGGCTCCGAGCGCGTGGCCGACCACTCGTAGCCGCCGGGGCCCGTCACGCGCACTGTCGCAGCCGCGATCGGGGCGTGCGCCTGTGGCGGGTTCGTCCAGGAGAGGTCGAAGGCGGGGTCCCGGTGCCAGCCCTCGCCGCCCGCGACCGCGAGCCCGCCCGGCGGCCCCGGGGCGACGCCGTCGACGCGGAACGTCTCCGTCGTGCAGGTGCTGGCGGCGCCGAAGCCGAACTCGTGGGTGCAGAACCGGACCGCGTTCTCCCCCTGCTCGAAGCCGGCGGCGGCGGTGTCGATCGGCAGGTGCCGCAGCTCGATCGGATCGCAGGGGGCCATCGACCCGACCAGCCCGGATCCGTCGAGGCCGGGCTCGCAGACCGCCTCCGCCGCGACCTCGACGCCGCCGGCGTCGACCGTCGTGCGATGGACGCCGCTGCCGGTGTCGGTCTCGGCGAGGGCGACATCGGTGACGCCGCCGACCCACTCCCCGTCGGCGGCCGGGCCGGCCACGACCGGCGTCCCCGGCGGCGTCCTGTCCTCGACCAGGAACGTCATCCGCGCCAGCCGGGCGAACTGGCCCGGCGCGTAGCCGCAGCTCCCGCTCGGCTTGCTGCAGAAGACGCCGATCCCGACCGCGTCGAAGGGCCCGAGGTCCTGCAGCGAGGAGTCGTAGGTGCCGGTCGTGGAGCCGAGCCCGACCACCGAGAGGTTCTCGGGCCCGGCCTCGCCGTGGCGGCGGACGAACAGGTAGGAGCGGTTGCCGTCCGGCTCCGGATCGCCGACCAGGTTGTAGTCGGCCTCGAACTCCTCGATCCGCGTCCCCGGCGGCGCCGTGTAGGTCCACTGCTTGGCGGCGCCGGCTGCCGCGGCGGCGCCGGACTGGACCTGCAGCCAGTTGCCCGACGCGCAGCTGCTGCTCGCCGAGTACGCGGCGGTGGCGCCCTGGACGCTCGCGTCCGGGGTGTCCGGATGCCCGGGCGCGCACTCGGCCACCCGGTAGAAGCCGCCGGCGCGGGCGCCGTCGGGAGCGGCCGCGCAGGCGGCGAGCGCCGCGAGGCAGGCGAGGAGCATCCTCACCGGCGCGGGATGCGGCAGACGCAGGCTCTTGGTCATCTTCTCGTGCTCCGTTCCGGGCCGTGCACCGGCCCCGTTGCCGTCATGGACCGAACTCCTCCTGCGCCACCGGGCCCGCGGCCGGCGGGCCGCCCGCGGGCGGCGGCGTGGTGCCGGCCGGCGGCGGCGCGGCGGCGGCCACGGGGTCGAACTCCTCGACCGGCGCCGGCGCCGGCGCAGCGGGATCGGGCGGCGGCGCCGGCGGCGCCGTCTCGGGGGAGGCGGGAGCGGCCGGATCGCTCGGGGCGGCCCCCGGTCCACCTTCCGGCCCGACGGCGCGGCCGACCCGCCGCACGCCCGCGATCGTGGCCCGCGGCTCCTCGACGTCCGGCCGCGCGACCGCGGGCCGCGCGGCCCGCGGCGGGCCCGCGTCGCGGGAATCGCCGTCGAGCGAGACCCCGGGGACGACGCCGGCCGCGACGCACGCCGTCGCCGCCGCGCCGGCCCCGATGCAGGCGACGGCCGCCTTCGCGGCTCCGCCGACCCCGGCGAAGTTGGCGAGCAGGCCCGCGCCCGACCCCTTGGCCCCGCCGGCGGCGAGCGCCGTGACGGCCGAATCGGCCCGGGCGGCCGCCTCCCCGATGATCGACTTGACGCCGGCGAGGAGGTCGCCCAGGTGCCGCAGGAGCGTCCCGCCGCCGATGCTGCCCGCCACCGAGGCCAGCCCGAGCCCGCTCCCGGCATCGTGCAGGCCCTGCTTCAGCCTCGCCGCCAGCTCGCCGCAGGCGCGGCAGTGACGGAGGTGCTCGAGCGCCTGCCGGCGCCCCGCGTCGTCGACCGTGCCGGCGACGAGGTCGCGCACGAGCGTCCGCCGCTCGTCGCACCACTCGCCGCGCTCGACCCGGCCGAGCCCGTCGATCAGCTCCTCGACCCCGCGGGTGATCTCCTTGCGGTAGGCGCGGGGCGACAGGCCCGGGACGAGCGCGCAGACCTCGCGAGGGCTCAGGCCCCATCCGTAGCGGAGCAGCATCACCGCGCGCCGGCGCTCGGGCAGGCTCATCAGCAGGTCACGGGCCACGCTCCGCGCCTCCGAGCCGATCGCGACCTCGTCGGGGAGCGGCTCGTGCCCGTCGGCCGTGCTCTGCTCGCGCTCGACCTCGAGCGGGTGCAGCGGCTTGCGGGCGCGTCGGCGCAGCTCCTTGCTGGCGTGGCTGGCGACGGCGGTGAGGATGTAGGCGCGGAGCTCGCCCTCGTCCATGCGGCGCCCGCGCTCCCGCAGCGCCGCGAGCGTCGCCGCCCAGGCGGCCGAGTACACGTCGTCGATCTCGGCGTCGCCCAGCGCCCGCCCGTAGGCGCGGGCGACCATCGCGCGCGCCGGCCGCCGCATCTCGCCGAAGAGCCGCGCGCAGCGTTCCTCCCAGGACTCGCGGGCGGGGGGTGACGGCCTGTCGCGCTCGGATCGGCTCATCGGGGCTGGCTCGCCCCGGTCAATCCCGGCCGCGGCGACCGTGCCCCTTCGAGCCGTCGCGCCCGCGGTCACGTCCTCGCGCGGGCCCGGTGCCCGCTCGGCATCCATTCCACCCTCGCCCGGCACATCCATGCGCCCAAGCCCCTTCGATTCGAGTCCCTTGCTCGGAAACCGGCGTGACTCCTCGCAGGTTCGTGCCGATCGCGTCCGAGCAGTTCCCGCAAATTGCGCGATTCCGGTCCGAACTTGCGACTTTCGTCCACGCAATAGGCTCGGCGGATGCTGGAGGAGCGTGAACGCGCCCACCGGGAGCGCCTCGCCGAGCGGTCGGCGCCGCTGATCCCGAGCGGCGAGAGGATCGTGGCGATCGCGGCCTGCCAGGCGGGCGTGCCGCCGTGGCTGGGGGTCGTGCCCCTCCTCGCCGGGCTGGTCCTCGTCGTCGTCAGCCTGCTCGCCGGCGCCGGGCCCGGCTGGCTCGGGCCGGCCGGGGCGCTGCTGGTCCTCGCCGCCATCGCGGCGATGGGGCTCGCGCGCAGGCGGCTCGTCGTCAGGACGAATCGCTCCGTACGGGTCTTCGCGCTGCCGCGCTCCGACAAGGCCGAGCTCGGGGCGCCCCTCGCCGAGCTGCCGCTCTCGGATTTGCCCGGCCACGAGGGCGGCTCCACCCGGCTCGGCGGCGAGCGCCTCTGGCCCAACTACGGCAGCGGGATCGAGCGCGACGCCCTCGCCCGCGCCCTGGCGCGCCCCGAGCGGACCCCCGGCGCCGCACCGCCTGACAGCTGACCCCTGCCGCCGGGCGCCCCCGAGCGGCGGAACCGGGGGCGCCCGGTCCGACCGGGGGTTTCCGGCGGTTCGGTCGTGCCGTCCGCCCGCTCTCCTACCTTCCGCCATGCGGCCGGCCATCGCGACGGCCGCCGGCCGGAAGCTGCCTGCCGCTCACCGGCCGGGCGACCGGGCGCCCGCTCGGGAGCAGGCGCCGCGGCGTCCACCCGGACCCGCGCCGCGGCTAGCCCGCCTCGCTCCCCGACCCCCGCCCATCGGCCTCCGGCCTTGACGCCCGCGAGGTCGTTAGCTAGGATAATTAGCGAGTCTAACCAATGAAGGGAACCGGAGCGACAGCCACCGCCGAGGAGCTCACCGAGCAGGCGGCCCGGCTGCGGCTCGCCGTCAACCGGATGGCACGGCGGCTGCGGCAGGAGGCGCCGACCGAGATCGGGCCGGCGTCGATCGCGGCGCTGGCGACGATCGAGCGGTCAGGACCCCTGACGCCGAGCGAGCTGGCGCGGATCGAGCGGATCCGGCGCCCGACCGCGACCCGGGTCCTCGCCCGGCTGACCGAGGCGGGGCTGGTGACGCGGACCGCCGACCCCGAGGACGGGCGCTGCGCGATCGTTCAGATCACGCCCGCGGGCCGCCGGACGCTGAAGGGCCTGCGGAGGCGGAAGACCGCGTATCTGGCGCGGACGATGCGCGAGCTGCCCGACGACGACGTAGCGACCCTGGCGCGGGCCGCCGAGATTCTCGAGCGGGTGCTCGAGGAGGGGCGCGAGTGAGCGCCGCCGTCCGCCGCAGCTTCGCCTCGCTGGAGATCCCCAACTACCGCCTCTACTTCGGCGGCCAGGTCATCTCGCTCGCCGGCAACTGGATGCAGATCGTCGCCGAGCTCTGGCTGGTGCTGGCCTTGACCGGCTCGGGCGCGCTCGTCGGCCTCGCCACCGCGCTCCAGTTCGCCGGCATCCTCCTCTTCGGCGCCCTCGGCGGGGCCCTCGCCGACCGCTTCGACAAGCGCCGGCTCCTGATGATCTCGCAGACCGGGATGGCGATCCCGGCCCTGCTCCTCTTCGCCCTCACCGCCACCGGCGCCGTCGCGGCCTGGATGGTGTTCGTCGTGATCGCCCTCCGCGGCCTCGTCCTCGCGGTCGACAACCCGGCCCGGCAGGCGTTCGTGATCGAGCTCGTCGGCCCCGACCGGGTCGTCAACGCGGTCAGCCTCAACTCGGTCCTCGTCCACTCGGCGCGGATCACCGGCCCGGCGGTCGCCGGCGCCGTGATCGCGCTCTGGGGCGTCGCGCCCTGCTTCGGCCTGAACGCCCTCAGCTTCGCGGCGATGCTGGTGGCGCTGGCGCGGATGCGGCCCGATCGCCTGCACCGGCCGAAGCGCGAGCGCCGCCGGGACGGAGTGCGCCGGGCGCTCGGCCACATCGCCGCCCGCCGCGAGCTCCGGGTGCCGCTGCTCCTGATGCTCGTCCTGAGCACGATCGGCTTCAACTTCCAGGTGGTGATCCCGCTGCTCGCCGGGCAGACCTTCGGCGGCCAGGTATCCGCCTACTCGCTGCTGATGGTCGCGATGGGCCTCGGCTCGATCGCCGGCGCGCTCGGGGTCGGCACCCGCGCCCGGGTCGGCCGCGAGCTGATCACGGCGGCGGCGGGCGGCTTCGGCCTGACCTCGCTGCTCGCCGCCGCCGCCCCGACCCTGGAGCTCGAGATGGCGGCGCTGGCCCTGCTCGGCGTCTGCTCGGTGACGTTCGCGGCCGGGATCAACTCCGGCCTGCAGCTCGCCGCCGAGCCCGAGATGCGGGGCCGGGTGATGGCCGTCTACTCGATCGCCTTCCTCGGCTCGACCGTGATCGGCGGCCCGATCGCCGGCTGGCTCGGGGAGGCGATCAGCCCGCGGGCGCCGCTCGTCGCCGCCGGCATCGCCGGCCTCGCCGTGGCCGCCGCGGCGTTCTCGGCCTGGAGCGAGCGCGACTCGGGAACCGCGCCGCACCCCAGCGGCGAGCTCGCGCTCGAGCCCGGCACCGGCGAGCTGGCGCTGGCCGCGGCTCAGGCGCCGGAGCGCTCGCGCGCAGGCCCGATGTCGAGCGCGAGGCGGAGCTCGCGGAGCCGGGCCCCGTGCCAGTCGCGAACCCTCGGCTCGCCGTCCTCGCGCCAGCCGCGCTCGCGGTAGAAGCGCAGGGCGCGCTCGTTGCGTTCCTCGGCATAGAGCCAGGCCTGGTCGCGGGACGCATCGCCGAGCGCGTCGACCGCGAGGGCGAGCAGGGCCGAGCCGGCGCCCCGCCCCCAGGCGCGCGGGTCGGTGTAGAGGCGGGTGATCTCGCCGCTCGCCGGGTCCCAGGCGACGAACGCGAAGACTCCGCGTGCGTCGACGGCGACGAGGTTGGCGGGCTGGGGGCGGCCGCGGTTCGCGCGCTCGATCCGCTCGGTGCCGAGATAGCCGCCCCAGGCGACGATCCCGGCGCGAAGCAGCACGTCGCTGACCACGGCGGCGTCCTCCGGCCCGGCGATCCGGATCCACCAGTCCCTGCCGCTGACCGGGCGCTCAGTCGTGGCGACCAGCCCCGGTCCGCTCGAAGTGGGCGCGGCGGCCCGCGGGCGCCGGGCCGGTCCCGCGGCGCCGACGGCCGTCGATCGTCAGGCCGGCGGTGCCGCGCCGGTGCGGCTTGCTGCTCATTGGGACACCTTCTCCGAGTGACCGGGCGGCCGGCGACGCGAGGCCCGGATCCGCCCGCACGACAAGAAACGGCCCGGGGCGGCTCGGTGGCCTGCCTCGCGCGTAGCCTGCGCGCGTTCAAAGCCTCTCGAGCCGGCTCTGAGAGCTCTCCCTCCACTTGGCTTTCGTGGAGATCCTTCTCTCTCCCGGACCGCTGCGGCGACCATACGCCCCGGCGACGCCGAGCGCAAGGGGGAGAACGCCTCCGGCCCGGCCCGATCCCGCAAATTGCGATGAACGGGGCCCGGTGCCGCGACGTCGACCGGGAACCGGCGACCTAAACCCGAGCGTTGCGCTAGGCTATCCCAGCTTCTATTAGGTGCCCCTAATTAGGGGACCCTGTCGAGAGCAGACCAACCACCGGAAACTTGCTTCCAACGTTCATCATCGGATTGCGCGAAGGCGTCGAGGCGGCGCTGATCGTCGGCATCATCGCCGCCTTCCTGCACCAGGAGGGTCGCCGCGACGCCCTCCGCCAGGTCTGGATCGGCGTCGCCACCGCGGTCGCGATCTGCGTCGCCATCGGGATCGGGCTCGACCTCCTGAACGGGCAGCTGCCGCAGCGCCAGCAGGAGATGCTCGAGACCGTGATCGGCCTCGCGGCGGTCGGCATCGTCACCTTCATGATCGTCTGGATGCGCAGGCACGCCCGGATGATCAAGTCCGAGCTGCACGAGAGCGCCGCCTCGGCGCTGCGCAGCGGGTCCACCTGGGCGCTGATCGGGATGGCCTTCTTCGCCGTCCTTCGCGAGGGCATCGAGACAGCGGTCTTCCTGCTCGCCGTCTTCCAGCACGCCTCCGATCCGACGAGCGCCGGGATCGGCGCCGTCCTCGGCATCCTCGTCGCCCTCGCGCTCGGCTTCGGCATCTACCGGGGCGGCATCCACCTCGACCTCGCGCGCTTCTTCAAGCTGACCGCGGTCGTCCTCGTCTTCGTCGCCGCCGGCCTCCTCGCGAGCTCTGCCCACACCGCCTGGGAGGCCGGCTGGCTGACCAGCTTCCAGGAGCAGGCGGTCGACCTCGGCTGGCTCGTCGTCCCCGGCACCTGGACCTCCTCGCTTCTCACCGGGATGCTCGGCCTGCAGTCGGTGATGACCCGGGCCGAGGCCTTCCTCTACGTCGCCTACCTGATCCCGATGCTGGCCTACGTGCTCTGGCCGACCGCCTGGCGGCTCGGCGCGCCTCGCAAGCGGGCCGCGTCAAGCCCCGGCCCCGAGACGGCCGACGCCTGAAGCCCACCCGAAAGGAACCATGCCCGACCCCCGCATCCCGAGCATCGCCCGACCCGTGACCGCGATCGCCGCCGTGGCGACCCTCGCCGCCCTGGCGACGGCCTGCGGCTCCTCCTCCGACGGCACCGACTCCGACGCCCAGCGCGTGGCCGTGACGATCACCGACGACGGCTGCGACCCGACCGACCTCGAGGCGACGGCCGGCCCCGCCACCTTCGAGGTCGAGAACGTCGACAGCGCGATCAACAACGAGTTCGAGGTGCTCGACGGCGCGCTGATCCTCGGTGAGCGGGAGAACGTGACGCCGGGGCTGAGCGGCGAGGTGTCGGTCAACCTCGACCCGGGCACCTACGACATCGTCTGCGGCAACCCCGGCAACCGCGAGCCGACCGGCAAGCTCGTCGTCAGCGGCGAGAGGCAGGCCGCCACGACCGACCCGCGGCTCCGGGAGGCCGCCGACGAGTACGCCGAGTGGGTCGACGGCGAAGCCGAGGAGCTGGTCCGACGCACCGGCGCCTTCGTCGCCGCGATCGAGGCCGGAGACGTCGGGGAGGCGAAGGAGCTCTACGAGCACACGCGCATCCCCTACGAGCGGATCGAGCCGGTCGCGGAATCGTTCGGCGGGCTCGACCCGGCGATCGACGCCCGCATCAACGACATCGCCCAGGGCGACGAGTGGACGGGCTTTCACCCGCTCGAGAAGGCGCTCTGGATCGATGGCCGGATCGGCGAGCGGGAGAAGGCGACCGCCCGGCGGCTGATGACCGACGTCGAGAGGCTGCGGAGGCTGACCGCCGAGAACACCTACGACCCGGTCCAGCTCGCGAACGGCGCGGTCGAGCTCCTGAACGAGGTCTCGCTGACGAAGATCACCGGCGAGGAGGAGCGCTACTCCCACACCGACCTGACCGACTTCAAGGCCAACATCGACGGCGCCCGCGAGGCGTTCGTGCTGCTCGCGCCGGCGCTGCGCGAGATCGACCCCGACCTCGCGACCGAGATCGAGGAGCGGTTCGCGGACATGTACGCGGCGCTGCGGCCCTATCGGGTCGAGGGGAACCTGTACGAGAACTACGAGAAGGTGGGCGAGCGTGAGCGCCAGGAGCTGAGCCAGGCGGTCGACGCGCTGGCCCTGCCGCTCGCCCGGCTCGGCGGCCAGGTGGTCGGGCAGTGAGCGGGGAGGCGGGCAGCCGGGACGGCGGGGTCACCCGCCGCGGCCTGATCGGAGCGGGCGCGGTCGGCGGCCTCGCGCTCGCGGCCGGCGGCGGCTTCGCGCTCGGCAAGGCGGAGGCCGCGGACGATCCGACGGCGGGGGTCGTCGAGTTCTACGGCGAGCACCAGGCGGGGATCACGACCCCGGCCCAGGACCGCCTCCACTTCGCCGCCTTCGACATGACCTCCGACAGCGTCGCCGATCTGCGGGCGCTGCTTCAGGAGTGGACCGCCGCCGCCGCGCGAATGGCCGCGGGCGAGCCCGCCGGAGCGGCCAACGACGATCCGCTGCTGCCCCCCGACGACACCGGCGAGGCGATCGGGCTCGGGCCGGCGGACCTGACGATCACGGTCGGGTTCGGGCCGTCGCTGTTCGACGGCCGCTTCGGGCTGCGCGACGAGCGCCCGGCCCAGCTCGAGCCGATCCCGCCGCTCCCCTCCGACGAGCTCGATCCGAGGATCAGCGACGGCGACCTCTGCGTCCAGGCCTGCGCGAACGACCCCCAGGTCGCCTTCCACGCCGTCCACAACCTGGCGAAGATCGCGCAGGGAGTCGCGGTGATGCGCTGGTGCCAGCTCGGGTTCGGACGGACCTCGAGGACCGGAGCCGAGCAGGAGACCCCGCGCAACCTGATGGGGTTCAAGGACGGCACCAACAACATCCTCAACGACGACGCCGGCGCGCTCGACGAGTTCGTCTGGGTCGGACCGGAGGGTCCTGGGTGGATGCGCGGCGGCAGCTACCTGGTCAGCCGCCGGATCCGGATGCTGATCGAGCCCTGGGACCGGACCTTCCTGCAGGAGCAGGAGAACGTGTTCGGGCGCGTCAAGGGCAGCGGCGCGCCGATCGGCGCCGACCACGAGAAGGACGAGGTCGACCTCGACGCGACCGGCCCCGACGGCAACCCGCTGATCCCCGCCGACTCCCACATCCGGCTCGCGAGCCCGGCGACCAACGACGGCGAGATGATCCTCCGCCGCGGCTACTCGTTCACCGACGGGTTCGACTTCACCCGCGGCCAGCTCGACGTCGGGCTCTTCTTCATCTGCTTCCAGAAGGACCCGCGCGCCCAGTTCGTGCCGATCCAGACCAGGCTCGGCCGCAACGACCGGCTCAACGAGTACATCCTCCACACCGGCAGCGCCCTCTTCGCGATCCCCGCCGGGATCCGCGCCGAGGGCGACTATTACGGGGCCGGGCTGCTCTAGCCGCCGTCCTCGGGGCCGGCAGCCTCCCCGCTCGCGCCGGCCTCGAGCTTGCGGACCAGCTCGTCGAGGTCGAGGCGCTCGAGCTCGCCGGAGACGGCGTCGAGCTCGGCCCTGCAGTACTCGACCAGCCCCTTGCCCTCGCGGCAGAGCTCGAGCGTCTCCCGCAGCTCGGCCTTGCCGGAGTCGAGCCGGACGATGATCGCCTCGAGCCGCTCGACCGCCTCCTCGTAGCTGTGGTGCCCCGCCCCGTCGCCGCTGTCATTCATCGCCGATCACCCTCGCCCGCACATCATCGTCGCTGAAGCGGACGCGGAGCCGGCCGCGGCGGCGCGCCTCGGCGGCGCTGGTGACGACCGCGCCCTCCTCGTCGGCGTCGGTGACGAGGGCGTAGCCGCGCTCGAGGACCCGCTCCGGCTCGTGGGCGGCGAGCGTCTGCGCGATCCGGCGCAGGGCCGCCTGCCGGGACTCCGGCGCGCTCCGCCTGTGGCGGACGAGCGCGGCGGCGTGTCCGTCGAGGCGGGCGGCGTCCGCCTCCGCCCCGTGCAGGGCGGCGCGCCGCTTGCGGGCGAGGACGAGGGCGCGGCGGGTGACATCGGCGGCGCCGTCCGCGATCGACTTGGCCGAGCTCGCCCGGAGCTCGCGGAGAAGCTGGCGGAGCCGGCGCCGCTGCCCGGCGGCGTGACGGGCGAGCGCCCGCACCGCGGCGCCGAGGCGGCGGGCGCGCTCGGGTCCGGCCGCGCGGCCGCGGGCCTCGAGCCGCGCGGCCGCGGTCACGAGGCGGTCGCGGGCGGCGCCGACGTCGATCCGGACCGCCTCCTCGATCGCGTGGGTGGGGGTCGAGCAGGAGGCGGCCGCGACGTCGTCGAGCAGGGTCCGGTCCGACTCGTGGCCGATCGCCGCGACGACCGGCACCCGCAGCAGCGCCACCGTGCGGCAGAGCGTCTCGTCGCAGAAGGCCCAGAGGTCGGCGAGGCTGCCGCCGCCGCGAGCGACGACGATGACCTCGACCTCCGGGACCGCGACGAGGTCGCTCAGCGCCCGGGCGATCCGCGGCGCGGCGCGGCGGTCCTGGACGGGCGGGTGGGCGAAGACGGCGCGACCCGCCCATGAGCGCCGGGCAAGCGCGGCGAGGAGGTCGGCCTCGGCGGCGGAGCCGCGGCCGGTGACGATGCCGATCGAGCGCGGGAGCGCCGGCCGCGGCAGCCGCTTCTGGGGCTCGAACAGCCCCTCGGCGCGAAGCCGGCGCCGGAGCTCGGCGAGGCGCGCGAGCAGGTCGCCCTCGCCGGCCGGGCGCAGGCCCGTGCAGCGGAAGCTGAACGAGGGAGAGGCGGTGGCGCTGCCGGGGTAGTAGTCGGGGCCGCCCTCGACGACGGCCTCGACGCCGTCGCGGATCGCGCCCGCGGGGAGTCCGAGCCGGTCCCACTCGCTGCGCCACATCGCGCACGGCAGGGCGCCCCGGGCATCGCGGAGCTCGAAGTAGGCGGACTTGCCGGCGAGCCGCAGGCCGGTGACCTCGCCGATCACCTGGACCCGGGCCCGCCCGCGGAGGAAGCCCCGGAGCTTGACCGCGTAGTCGCCGACCGCGAAGGGGCCGGGCAGCTTCGAGCCGTCCCGGGTCGAGGCGGCGGGGGACGGCTTGGGGTCCTCGGGCATCCCACGAGGATGGCAGGAGCCACCCCCGGCAACGCCGCGACCGCGGCGAGGCCGGGCAGGCCGTCAACGCCGCGGCCCCGCCTGCCACGGCGCCGGAGGGCCGGCCGGTTGCCGGGGCGGCGGCCGCGTGCCCGAGTTGCGATGCTGGAGGGACACTGCAACCGGACGGAAGGAGATCGACATGGCGGGGACCGGACACGCGCGCTGGAGCGGCGACCTCGAGGGCGGGCGGGGAACCATCGAGAGCGGCACCGGCGCGCTCGCGGGGGAGTACTCGGCGGCGTCGCGGTTCGCCGACGGCGCCGGCACCAACCCGGAGGAGCTGATCGCGGCGGCCCACGCGGGCTGCTTCTCGATGGCGCTCTCCCTGGTTCTCGGCGAGGCCGGCCACGTGCCCGACAGCATCGACACCGATGCCCGCGTCCACATCCGCCGCGGCGACCACGGCTTCGAGATCCACAGGATCGAGCTCGAGACCACCGCCTCGGTGCCGGGAATCGACGACGCCGCGTTCCAGCGCCTCGCCGCCGCGGCCAAGCAAGGCTGCCCGGTCTCGAAGGCGCTCGCGTCGGTGCCCGAGATCACCCTCGAGGCGCGGCTCGCGGGCTGAACGGCCGATGGGCGCCGCCGGCTCGAGGGCGGATTACCCGCACCTGACCACCCTGCAGACGCGCTGGGCCGACAACGACGTCTACGGGCACGTCAACAACGTCGAGTACTACGCGTTCTTCGACACCGTGATCAACCGCTGGCTGATCGGCGAGGGCGGGCTCGACATCCACGGCGGCGGCGTGATCGGCGTCTGCGCCGAGTCGCACTGCGCCTACGATCGCGGCCTCGCGTTCCCCGACGACGTCGAGGCGGGCCTGCGCGTCTCCGAGCTCGGCGAGACGAGCGTCCGCTACGAGATCGGGCTGTTCGCGCCCGGCATCGAGGAGGCGGCCGCGACCGGCTGGTTCGTGCACGTCTTCGTCGACGCCGGGACGCGCCGCCCGGCGACGATGCCGGCGAGGCTGCGCGCCAGCCTCGAGCGGCTGCGGCCGGAGGGCTAGCGGTGCGCGTTCGCAGCGCCGTCCTCCGCGAGATGGGCGCGGAGCCGCCGTACGCGGACTCGCGCCCGATCGAGTTCGTCGAGCTCGAGCTCGACCCGCCGGGACCCGGCGAGCTCCTCGTCCGGGTCCGCGCCGCCGGCCTCTGCCACTCCGACCTCTCCGTGATCGACGGCTCGCGCCCGCGGGCGATGCCGATGGCGCTCGGCCACGAGGCCGCGGGGGAGGTCGTCGCGCTCGGCCCGGGCGTCGGGGGCTTCGCCGCCGGCGACCACGTCGTGCTCGCCTTCGTCCCCGCCTGCGGCGGCTGCGGTCCCTGCCGGGCCGGGCGGGCGGCGCTCTGCGAGCCCGGCGCCGCCGCCAACGCCGCCGGCACCCTGCTCGCGGGCGGCCGGCGGCTTGCGGAGCCCGGCGGCGGCTCGATCAACCACCACCTCGGGGTCTCGGCCTTCTCCGACCACATCGTCGTCTCCGAGCGGTCGGCGGTGAAGGTCGATCCCGACCTGCCGTTCGAGATCGCCGCCCTGTTCGGCTGCGCGGTCCTGACCGGGGTCGGCGCCGCCGTCAACGCGGCCCGGATCGAGCCCGGCCAGAGCGTCGCCGTCCTCGGCCTCGGCGGCGTCGGCCTCTCGGCGCTCCTCGGCGCGGTGCTGAGCGCGGCGGATCCGATCGTCGCGGTCGACGTCGTCGGCGAGAAGCTCGAGCTGGCGCGCGAGCTCGGCGCGACCGATGCGGTCGCCGGCGGCCCGGGCGCGGTCGCCGCGATCCGCGAGCTCACCGGCGGCGGCGCCGACCACGTCATCGAGACGGTCGGCAGCGCCGCCGTGCTCGCCGACGCCTACGCCGCCACCGGGCGCGGCGGGATGACGACGACCGTCGGGCTGCCCGACCCGGGCCAGACGCTGACGATCCCCGCCGTCTCGCTGGTCACCGAGGAGCGGACCCTGCGCGGCTCCTATCTGGGCTCGAGCGTCCCCGCCCGCGACCTCGAGCGGTTCATCGACCTCCACCGCCAGGGCCGGCTGCCCGTCGAGCGCCTGCTCAGCCACCGGATCGGGCTCGGGGAGCTCAACGAGGGCTTCGACCGGCTCGCCGGCGGCGGCGCGGTGCGGCAGGCCGTCGTCTTCGACTGAGCCCGGTCGCCGGCCTCCCCGACCGCAGGCGCCGCGGCCACGAGCCCGGTCATGGGGGCCCGCACCGCGCTTGACGGCGCCGCGCTCGCCTGCGAGGATCGTTGCATGGTCAACGACCACCGCACGGGCCCGGCGGCCGCGGCGGCCCCCCTCCTCCCGGCCGACCTCGCGCTCGGGCCGGTGCACCTGATCGTCACCGACCTCGACCGCTCGACCTCCTTCTACGAGCGTTCGATCGGGCTCCGCCTGCGCGAGCGCGACGGCGACCGGGCCCGGCTCGGCGCCGGCGGCGGCGACCTGCTCGTCCTCCACGAGCGCCCCGGCGCCCGCCCGGCCGGGCGCCACGCCGGCCTCTACCACTTCGCCCTCCTCCATCCCACCCGCGGCGAGCTCGGACGCGCCGCCCGCCGCCTCGCCGAGACCGGGACGTCGATCGAGGGCGCCTCCGACCACGGCATCTCCGAGGCGATCTACCTCCCCGACCCGGACGGCAACGGGATCGAGCTCGCCGCCGACCGCCCCCGCGAGCGCTGGGGCGACCTCCGCGACCCGACCACGATCGGGCCGGCGCCGCTCGACCTGCCCGGCCTGATCGCCCCGGTCGCCGCCGAGGAGCCGGCCGCGGGCGCCGGCCCGGGGCTCCGGGTCGGCCACCTCCACCTCCACGTCGGCGACATCGCCGGCGCGCTCGCCTTCTACCGCGACGTCGTCGGCTTCGAGCTGATGACCGACTTCGGCAGCGCCGCGTTCGTCGCCGCCGGCGGCTACCACCATCACCTCGGGCTCAACACCTGGAGGGGGCGGGGCGTGCCGCCTGCCCCCGACGGCGCCGTCGGGCTCGAGCGCTGGACCGTCGAGCTCGATGCGGAGGCTCTCGCCGCGCTCCGGGGGCGCTTCGCCGCCGCCGGAATCGCGGCGGAGCCCGCCGGCGGGGGCTTCCGCGTCCGCGACCCGTGGGGCATCGCGACCTCGTTCCAGCCGGCGGGCCGGGACAGGAGAACGACCCTCGGCGTCGAAGGCCCGACCGCAACAGGCCCGCCCGGTTGATCGGCGGACCGCCAACCGAAGGAGCCCTCGATGAGAGGTACCGGACGAGTCATCTTCGCGGCGATCATGCTCTTGATCGTCGGCGCCCTGAACGTCATCTACGGGATCGGCGCCCTCGACAACGCCAACGTCTTCGTCGGCGACACCCGCCTCGTCTTCAGCGACCTCAGCGGCCTCGGCTGGATCCTGATCATCCTCGGGATCATCCAGCTGACCGGCGGCTTCTCGCTGATGGCGGGCAACGCCTACGGCCGGGTGATCGGCATCGCCGGAGCGGCGCTCGGCGCCTTCTGGGCCCTGCTGTCGATCGGAGGCGCGTACCCGTGGTGGTCGCTCGGCGTCTTCGCGCTCTGCGTCTACGTGCTGATGGGGATCGTCGAGTACGGCGAGGACGAGCGCGGCTCGGTCGAGCGCGTCTGACCCGGCGGACGACGGTCGCGCGGCCCCCGTCCCGCGCGACCGTCGCCGTCGGATAACGTCGGTCACCGTGGAGGAGCGGACCACGGACCTGACGCTCGACGAGGCCGGCCAGGGCGATCCCGGGGTCGTCTTCTCGGAGACCCACCGCGCCGAGGCGCTGACCGCCACGATCCGCCCGAACGTGGTCGTCCTGTTCGGCGCCACCGGCGACCTCTCCCGCCGCAAGCTCCTGCCGGGGCTGCTCAACCTCTCCCAGGCGGGGCTCCTGCCCGACTTCCGGGTCGTCGGCGCCGCCCGCAAGCGGCTCGACGACGACGGCTTCCGCGACTTCGCGCTCGACGCCTGCGCCGAGTTCGGCCGGCGCGGCTTCGACGAGGAAGCGCGGCGCCGCTTCGCGGCCCGGCTCAGCTACGTCAACGTCAAGGACGGCCCCGCGCCGCTCGCCGCCGCCATCGCCCGGGCCGAGCAGGAGCTCGGGCCGGACGCGCAGCGCCTGCTCTACATGAGCGTGCCGCCGGGCGCCGCGCTGGCGCTGGTCTTCCTCGTCGCCGAGGCCGGGCTCGCGGAGGGCTCGCGGATCATCATGGAGAAGCCGTTCGGAACCGACCTCGAGAGCTCGCGGGCGCTCAACGACGCCATCCATCGCGTCTTCGGCGAGCAGCAGGTCTTCCGGATCGACCACTTCCTCGGCAAGGAGGCGGCGCAGAACATCCTCGCCCTGCGGTTCGCCAACGGGCTCTTCGAGCCGATCTGGAACCGCCGCCACATCGCCCATGTCCAGATCGACGTCCCCGAGACGCTGTCGGTCGGCACGCGCGGCGCCTACTACGAGGAGACCGGCGCCTACCGCGACATGGTCGTCACCCACCTGATGCAGATCCTCGCCTTCCTCGCGATGGAGCCCCCGACCCACCTCGACCCCCTCGCGATCACCGAGGAGAAGAACAAGGTGTTCCGCTCGCTGCGCCCGATCGACCCGGCGAGGGTGGTGCGCGGCCAGTACGAGGAGTACCGGTCGGAGCCAGGGGTCGGCCGCGACTCCGATACCGAGACGTTGATCGGCCTCCGCTGCGAGATCGACAACTGGCGCTGGTCCGACGTCCCCTTCTACCTGCGCACCGGCAAGCGCATGGCGGAGGGCGCGCGGATCATCTCGATCGCGTTCCGGGAGCCGCCGCAGAGCATGTTCCCCGAGGGCTGCGGCGTCGGCGCCTTCGGGCCCGACCACCTGACCTTCGACCTCGACGACTACGCGCGGCTGTCGCTGAGCTTCTACGGCAAGAAGCCGGGGCCGACGATGGAGCTCGAGAAGACGTCGATGCAGTTCTCGCGCGCCGAGGCCGATTCCGGCGGCGACTCGCTCGAGGCGTACGAGCGGCTGATCCGCGACGCGATGGCCGGCGACCACACGCTGTTCACGACCGCCGACGGCATCGAGCGCCTCTGGGAGGTCTCGGCGCCGCTTCTGGAGTCGCCGCCGCCGATCGAGCCCTACGCGTCCCACTCGTGGGGCCCGCGCTCGCTCGTCGACCTGATCGCGCCCGACGTCTGGCGGCTGCCGTTCGCGCGCCGCTGGCGCGGGTAGGACCGGCCGCGAGCCGGCGGGAACGCCCCGTCAGCCCGGCGCCGGGCGCTCGTGGATGCGGTCCTCGAGCCCGAGGTAGGCGCGGATCGCGGCCGAGACGCCGAGCCGGACCGGCTCCGGCGGCCACGGGACCACCCGGCGGTTGACGAGCCAGTGGCGGGTGAGCTCGGTGTCCCGCTCGAGGACGAGATCGCGGATGGTCTGGCCGTTGAGGTGGGTCATCGAGACGCCGTGGCCGATGCATCCGACCGAGTAGACGGCCCGCGGGTCGCCGAGGTACCCGATCGCCGGGGTCAGGTCGGTGGTGACCGAGAACGGGCCGCCCCAGCGGTGCGTGACCCGCGCTCCGGCCAGGGACGGGAACAGGTCGCGGACGTGCGCCTCGAGGTGGGCCCAGGCAGCCGGACCCGAGTCCCGGTCCATGCCGCGGCCGAAGCCGAGGCCGACCGGGCCGCCCCCCATCAGCAGGCGATCGTCGGGGGTGCGGCGGTAGTAGTGGATCAGGTTGCGCGCGTCCTCGACGCCCTCGCGGCCCTCCCATCCGATCGGGGCGAGCTGCTCCCCGCTCAGCGGCTCGGTCGCGATCACGTAGGTCCACGCCGGGACCTGCTTGCGCCGCAGCGGCGGCAGCAGGTGCGAGTAGGCGTTCGTCGCCAGCACGATCCGCTCGGCGGCGACCGACCCGCCCGCGGTGCCGAGCAGGAAGGGGCCCGGCCGGGCGATCGACCGGACCGGGCTCCGCTCGTGGACGGTCGCGCCGAGGCCGACGACCACCCGCTTCATCTCGCGGACCAGCTTCAGCGGGTTGACCAGGGCGGTCCGCGGCTCCCACCAGGCCCCGCGATAGCGGTCGGAGCCGACCCGCGCGCGGGCGGCATCGCGATCGAGCCACTCGATCCCCTCGATGCCGAGCGAGTGCGCGAGCTCGATCTCGCGGCGGATCCGTCGCTCGTAGGCCGGCGTCGTCGCCATCCGCAGGAACCCCGGGCGGATGTAGTCGCAGTCCAGCCCCTCCGCGGCGACGAGCTCGCCGACGGTGTCGACCGCCCGCTCCATGTAGCGGTGAGCGGCGAGCGCCCGCTCGCGCCCCTTCATCTTGACCAGCAGGTCGAGGCCGAGGCCGACGACGGTCATCGCGAAGGAGCCGTTGCGGCCGCTCGCCCCGAAGCCGACCGCCTCGCCCTCGAGCACCACGACCCGCAGCGACGGCTCCGCCTTCAGCAGGTGGTAGGCGGTCGCGATCCCGGTGAAGCCGCCGCCGACGATCGCGACATCGGCCTCGACCGCCCCGCGCAGCGGCGCGCTCGGCTCGTAATCGCCGTAGGTCGCGTGCCAGAGCCCCTTGCCCGAGTGGTCGATCACGCGCTGAGACTATGCCCACGCCGCCCGGCCGGGCAGTGAGGCCGCTCACACGGCTCCGCTCCGAGCCGCCGGCGGCGAGCCTGCGATCCGGGGAAGGTCGTCCCGGGCGAGGTCGAGGGCGGCGCCGATCGCCGACGGCGCGACGGCGACGATCGACGCATCGAGGACGACCGCGAGATGCGCGATGCGGAAGGGCGCGAGCGGCCGCCGGCGCCGCGCTCGCACGCGGCCGGCCCGGCCTTATCAGTCGTCGGCGGCGGCCGGCGCCGGCGCGGCCGCGGCGTGGCGGTCCGGCGCCGCGTCGACGTGCAGCCGCGGCAGGATCCGCTCGAGCCACCCGGGCAGCCACCAGGCGCGCCGGCCGAGCAGCTCCATGATCGCCGGGACTAGGATCGTCCTGATCAGGAACGCGTCGATCGCGACGGCCGCGGCGAGGGCGACGCCGAAGAGCTTGATCGTGAGGCTGCCGCCGAGCGCGAACGAGGCGAAGACGCAGACCATGATCGTCGCCGCCGCGGTGATCACCCGGCCGGTCGCGGCGAGCCCGTGGACGACCGCCTCGGAGGCGTCGCGGCGGCGCTCCCACTCCTCGTGGACGCGCGACATCAGGAAGACCTCGTAGTCCATCGACAGGCCGAAGACGATCGCGAAAACCATCACCGGCAGGAACGCGTCGATCGGGGCGGTGCCGTCGAGGCCGATCAGCTCGCCGAGCCATCCCCACTGGAAGACCGCGACGACGACCCCGAACGAGGCGCCGATGCTGAGCAGGTTCATCGCGATTGCCTTCAGCGGCACCAGCAGCGAGCGGAACGCCATCATCAGGAGCAGCGCCGAGAGCAGCACGATGATCGCTATGAACTGGGGCAGCTTGCCGGAGATGTAGGTCGTGAAGTCGTCGTTGATCGCGGTGCCGCCGCCGACGTGGGCGCTCACGCCGAAGCTCTCCTCGACCGGCGGGATGACGTCGTCGCGGATCGTCTTGACGAGATCGCTCGTCGCGTTCTCCTGTGGCGCCGTCGCCCCGAACACCGTGAAGGTGGCGAGGTCGCCGGCCTCGTTCGGCACGGGCGCGGTCACCTCGGCGACCCCGGGGACGTCACGCATCGCCCGATCGAGCGCCGCGACCGCGCGCTCGCCGGTGGCGGGCGAGCTCTCCGGCGGGATGTCGACGACGACCATCAGCGGGCCGTTGAAACCGGGTCCGAAGCCCTCCGCGAGCAGGTCGTAGGCCTGCCTCGTGCTCGTGTCGGCGGAATCGCTGCCGGCATCCGCCCAGCCGAGATCGATCGAGAAGACCGGGACGGCGAGAAGGACGAGGAGCCCGCCGGAGAGCAGCGCCGCAGCCCACGGCCGGCGCTGGATCGTACGACTCCAACGGGTCCAGGTCCGGCTCTCCTCCTCGGCCTCGCGGCGCGGCCTGGTCCCCGGGACGCGCAGCCGGTCGATGTTCGCGCCGACCTTGCTCAAGATCGCCGGCAGGAGCGTCAGCGCACCCCCCATCGTCAGCAGCACGGCGAGCGACGCGGCCAGCGCCGGGCCGTAGAGGAAGCCGACCCCGATCGCGAACAGCCCGAGGAGCGCGACCACGACCGTGGCGCCGGCGAAGAGGACGGCCCGGCCGGCCGTGTCGGATGAGAGCAGGACCGCCTCGCGGGCATCGAGGCCGTCGCGAAGGCCGTTGCGGAACCGGGTGACGACGAACAGCGCGTAATCGATCCCGACCCCGAGGCCGATCATCGCCGCCAGCACCGGCGCGAAGTCTGGGGTGTCGAAGACATGGGTGCCGAGCGTGACCAGGCTCAGCGCGGTCCCGAGGGCGACGATCGCGGTGACGACCGGCATGCTCATCGCCACGACCGAGCCGAACATGACCAGCAGCACGACGATCGCGGCGAGCAGGCCGATCATCTCCGCAGTCCCGCCGGGCTCCTGCTCGACCTGGCGGACCGGGTCGCCGCCGGCCACCACCCGGAGGCCGTCGCCCCCGGCCTCGTTGATCCGGTCGGCGATGCGCTCGATCGAGCCCGCCGGCACCTCGAAGGCGGAATCGTCGAGGGTCACGATCGCGAACCCGATGGTGCGGTCGGGGGCGATCTGGCGCCTGACCTCGGCAGGGGAGCTGACCGCGGCGACGTCGTCGTAGCCCTCGAGCTCGGCCAGAAGCGACCCGACGCGCTCGAGGACCGCCGGATCGTCGACGCCGGAGGGATCGGCGAAGACGACCTGGATCTGATCGCCGGAGCGGTCCGGGGCACGCTCCTCGAGCAGGTCCAGCGCCTTCGTCGAGTCCGAGTCGGGGAGCTGGAAGTTGGTCGAGAACTTCTCGCCGGCGGCGTTCGCCGCAGCCCCGGCGGCGATCAGCGCCACGATCCAGGCGAGGACTGTCAGGCGGCGATGGCGAATGCAGAAGTCGGCGAGCGCTCTCATGATCGGGCTCCCGCGCCGGGACGCGGAGGGGAGGAAGGCGGAGGGGCGGGTCCGCATGATGCACGATCGCGGCCCGGCCCGGGTTGGCCGGCGGCGCGTGCGGAGACCGGAGGGGGCGCGAAGCGGCGGGCGGCAGGGCTCCCGCTGCTAGCTTCCCGGCGGCGAACCTCGACCGGCGAGGAGGGAGCGAGCGGATGAAGGCGGGAGCGACGTTGCGCCTGGGCGGCGCGCTGGCGGCGGCGGCAGCGGCGCTGGCGGCGCCGGGCGCGGCGCTGGCGATGGACTGCCCGCTGCCCGGCGCGCCCGGCGCCGGGATGAGCGCGGCCCTGGACGTCACCGGCCGGCTCGATCCGTCCCGAACCGGCGGTTACCTGCAGATCCCGTTCACCGTCCCGCCCGGCACCAAGGCGATCCAGGTCCGCTACTCCTACGACAACCAGGACGACACCTGCTCGGGGCCGAACGCGAACACGCTCGACATGGGCGTCTACGAGCCGAAGGGAAACCCCTCCCCCGTCTTCGAGCAGTCCGACCGGCGCGGCTGGAGCGGCAGCGCGGTCAAGAACCTGGCGATCGCCGAGAACGGCTTCACCGGCGAAGGCACCTACGACGCGGGCCGGAAGGCGTTCGTCGACGGCTACACGACGCGCGCCTACGAGCCGGGACCGATCCCGGCCGGCGAGTGGGCGGTCGAGCTCGGCATCGCCTACGTCGACCCCGCCGACGCCGACGGGATCAGCTACCGCGTCGAGGTGGGCACGAGCTCCGACCCCGCCTGGGGCGACGACCCGTATGCCGCCTCCGGCCCGCCCGACCCGGCGGCGAGCTCGACGCCGGGCTGGTACACCGGCGATCTCCACGTCCACGGCGAACAGGAGCCCGGCAACGCGCCGATGAGCGACACCTTCGCCGCCGCGTTCGGGCCGGGCGGCGCCGGGCTCGACTTCGTCACGCTCGTCGATCACAACAACGACGTCGCCCACGACGACATGCGGGCCCAGGCGGACGCCTACCCGAATGACCTCGTGATCCCCGGCACCGAGGTGACGACCTACCGCGGCCACTGGAACGCGCAGGGCAGCTCGGGCTTCGCCGACTTCCGGGGCGGGCCGATCTACGCGCCCGACGACGTCAGCTCCCCGATCCCCGACTCGGCCCTGACCGAGGTCGGGTCAGGGACGCTTCCGAAGGAGCAGCTCGCGACGATCCGGAACGGCGGCGGCTGGACGCAGATCAACCACCCGACGATCTTCAAGGACGCCCCATCGGTCTGCCGCGGCTGCTTCTGGAGCTACGCCGACGACGAGACCGACTTCTCGCTGGTCGACGCGATCGAGATCCAGACCGGGCCGGCCGGGATCCCGCACGGAGCCCCGACGGGGCCGAACCCGTTCACCGCGACCGCGATCGAGTACTACGAGCACGCGCTCGCGGGCGGCGCCCACGTCGCCGCGGTCGGCTCCAGCGACGACCACCAGGCCGGCGCCGCCACGGGCCCGTTCGACTCGGCGGTCGGGGAGGGCGCCACGGTCGTCCACGCCGAGGGCCTCGGCCGCTCCGAAATCGTCGCCGCGGTGAAGGCCGATCACACCTACGTCAAGCCGTTCGGGCCGTCGGCGCCGGACCTGTCCCTCGAGGCCGTCAACGAGGACGGCGGTCGCGCGATCATCGGCGACTCGCTCTCGGGACGGTCGCCGGAGCTGACCGCCAGCGTCAGCGGCGCCACCGGGACCGGACGGGCCGGAAGCTGGGAGCTGACGCTGCTCCGGGACGGGGCGCCGGTGGAGTCGGTGCCGTTCATGGGGGACGGCGTCACCCGGAGCTGGGACGTCGCCGAGTCGGGGCGCTACTCGCTCGAGCTGACCCGGACCGCGACCGGCGAGTACGTCGAGGGCTACACGAGCCCGATCTGGCTGACCGTCGAGCCGGATCCGTCGAACCGCTTTCAGGTCGGCAGGGCGAGGCTGGACAGGAAGAAGGGCACGGCGAAGCTGCCGATCGACGTGCCCGGAGCGGGCAGGCTGCGCCTGGCCGGGAGGAAGGTCGAGGACGACTCCGCGAGCCCCGGGAAGGCGAAGACCGTGAAGCTCGACGTGCGGCCCGAGGGCAAGCTGAGGAAGAAGCTCCGCAAGCGCGGCAGGGCGAGGGCGAAGCTGACCGTCCGATTCACGCCGATCGGCGGTGAGCGGCGCCAGAAGCACGTCACCGTCAAGCTCGAGCACCGCTAGCCGGCGGCAACCGCCGGAAGTCGCACGCTCGCCGAGGTCGGGTCAGCTCCGCGGCGAGGGGCGGGGCCGGCGGCGGCGCTTGCCGGTCCCGTTGCGCTGGCCGCCCCCGCCACCGTCCCGGGCGCCGGAGTCGGGGCGCCGGCCGCCGCCGTGCTTCCGCTCGCCGCCGGGATGGCGGTCGGGCGACGAGGTGTGGCGCCCGGCGCCCTCGCGACGGTCGAACTCGGCCGCGAGACCGAGGCCACGGGTCATCCGTCGCATCTCGTGCACCTGGTCGCCGAGCACGAAGCTGATCCCGTTCCCGGCCGCTCCGGCGCGACCCGTGCGCCCGACCCGATGCGTATATGCGTCGCCGTCGGCGGGGGCGTCGAAGTTGATCACGTGGGTCACGCCGGCGACGTCGATCCCGCGCGCGGCCACGTCGGTGGCGATCAGGACGGTGACCTCGCCGCGCTCGAATCGGGCGAGCGCCCTCTGTCGCTGTGATTGGGACTTGTCGCCGTGCATCGCGACCGCCTCGACGTCGCGGGCCCGGAGCTTCTTGACGAGCCGGTCGGCACCGCGCTTGGTGCGGACGAAGACGAGCGTCCGCCCGCGGTCGCGCGCGCCGAGCTCGCCGACGAGCAGATCCAGCTTGGCTCCCTGGCTCGGCGCCTCGACGAAGCGATGGGCGATCGCCGCCCGGCGCTCCCGCTTCGGAGCGTGGACGTGACGGCGGGGATCGCGGGTGTAGGTGGCCGCGAGCGCGCCGGCGGCGCCCTCGAGGGTCGCCGAGAAGAACAGCGTCTGGCGGCGCTTCGGGACGAGCGCGACGATCCGGTCGACGGCGGGCTTGAAGCCCATGTCGAGCATCCGGTCGGCTTCGTCGAGGACGAGGATCCCGACGTGCTCGAGGGTCAGGGCGCGGCGCTGGATCAGGTCCTCGAGGCGACCGGGAGTGGCGACGAGGACATGCGCCCGCGGCGCCTTGCGGATCTGCGGCTCGATGCCGACGCCGCCGTAGACGACCTCGACCTTGAGCGCCCGGGCATGGGCGACCGAGT
Organism: Actinomycetes bacterium; assembly: GCA_016861045.1. GTDB lineage: Bacteria > Actinomycetota > Thermoleophilia > Solirubrobacterales > 70-9 > RHKX01. The sequence continues at coordinate 233,817 of BOKP01000002.1, forward strand.
CGAGCTCGTCGACGATCTGGCGGGCGAGCTCGCGGGTCGGAGCGAGGACGAGCGCCGCCGGCCGCCGCGAGGCGGCCGCGATCCGATCGACGAGCGGCACGCCGAAGGCGAGGGTCTTGCCGGACCCGGTCGGGGACTGGACGAGCACGTCGCGGCCGGCGAGCACGTCTTCGATGACGAGCCGCTGGACCGGGAAGGGGGTTTCGATGCCGCGCTTGGCGAGGGCGGCCGCGACGGCCTTGGACACGCCGAGATCGGCGAAGCTGATGGACATGATGTTGTTGCTGCTCCTTCGAGCGTCGTGTTCGGAGATTCGTCGGCCCCGAAAACGCTCGGCATCAGCCGAAGGCAGCGAGAGACTTGAACCTCTCGGGCGCCCGCAGTTGACTCCGGGGCAGCCCGACGCCGCGAACGATAGCAGCGATCTCCCTGCAAACGGCCGCAGCGACCGCGTCGGCTCCCGCCCACCCCCTCGGGACCGGGGAGGCCGGCACCCGCTGAGGTCGCCCGGCCGCGGCGGCGGGGAGCGGAGTCTTACGGGCCGCCGAACGTGTAGTCGAAGCAGGGAGCGCCGCCGCAGGTGTCGGTGATGTGGCTCTGCGCGTCCGGCCGCAGGAAGTCGGAGACCATCTGCTGCTCGGCCGGCGTCCGCCGCGGGTTCTCGTGCGGGTCGACGCCGGTCCGGTTCGGCAGGTTCTCGATCGGCGGCACCTCGGTGCCGAGGACGTCGGCGGGGTCCGGCGAGCCGGGATCGTCGCGGACCGGGCCCGGGTCCCAGTAGACGAGCGCCGAGTCGGTCCAGGGGTAGGTCATGGCTGGAAGTCCCCAGCCGACGTTGACGCCGGGCCAGCGCCCGTCGTAGACGATCGGCTCGTGGATGCCGGCGCCGACCGTGCGCGCCATGGTCTCGGCCGAGTAGTTGGTCACCTGGTGGTCGCCGACCCCGATGTTCATCAGGAGCTCATGCGGCGGCGTGTTCGGCAGCGGGTCGTCGGTGGCGACGTTCGCGTACCCGTTCGACTCGCCGCGGTCCCAGAGCATCTGCACCATCGACAGCAGCAGCTGCTGGGACAGCTCGTCCGGATAGGCCGGGTCGAGGAACGCCGCGTAGGTGTCGAAGTCGACCGAGCGGTTCAACAGCACCGAGTAGTTCATGCCGCCGACGCCGAGCGCGGCACGGGTGAAATCGGGGGCGACCGCGGTCAGGGCGCCGCCGAAGATCGCGCCCTGGCTGTTGCCGTTGTAGTAGAGGTTGGAGGTGTCGATGACCGGCGGGTTGGACCCGTCCACCGGACCGGTGTCGTCGACGCGGAAGGCGGGATCGCTGATGAAGCCCTGCGGGTTGACCAGCAGGCGGCCGAGGAAAAGGCCGTTGAGCATCCCCTGCTGGAGCCGGTCGGCGAGCTCGGGGAAGTCGCTCATGTTGCCGAGGATCCCGATCGTGTTCGGGATGTCGCTGTTCGACATCCCGATCTCGTCGGTCGCGCAGTCCATGATCCCGTGCGTGTTCCCGAGCGTCTTCTGCGGCGAGGAGGTGCCTTCGCCGGCGCTGCCGAGCAGGCCGTGGCCGTAGATCGACGCCCGCGCCGGGGTGGACAGCGCCGCATGGGGGATCATGCAGTTGAAGTTCGCCGTCCAGGTGCCGTTCTGCTGCGGGACGCCGTTCGCGTCGAGGTTGAGCCGCGAGCCCGGCGAGCACGGCAGCCCGGGCCCGCCGCCGTCGGGGTCGGTCATGTAGCAGGGGACGGTGAAGGTCCCCTGCACGCGGCGGGCCATGTCGGCGTCCTCGGGCAGCGGGCCGCCGTCGGTCGGCTCGAAATTCTCGACCGAGGTGACCGTGAACGCGGGGGCGTCGCCCTCGACGACGCCGTCGGCGAGGTCGGCGTCGCCGAGGTCGGCGAACGCGTCGTCGCGCATCGCGAGGATGTTCTTGGCGATGTTCTCGTTGCTGGCGACGGTGAAGTCCCAGGCGAGATAGAGGTTGCGGCGCTTGATGTCGGCCTTCCTCAGCGTCTTGAAGATGCGATCGAAGCGACCGCGCTGGGCGTCGATCGCGGTCTCGTCCGAGGGCAGGTCGTCGCGGTAGTAGCGGAAGCCCTCGGGGGCGGCGAGCGTGTCGCCGTCGGCGTCGCGGAGCTTCCGCATCGCAACGATGTAGCGGTGGCCGCCGGCGTAGTTCCTCGCCGGATGAATCAGCAGCGCGGTGTCGGCGGGCGAGATCGCGTTCGAGTCGATCTCGGCCCAGACCGGCCAGCGCTCGCCGGTGGCCGCGTCGATGACGACGATCGGCGCGCCCTCCTTCTCGTACTTGCCGAGCCTGCGCAGGGAGACCGGGTTGGTCTCGGCGAGGGCGTCGGGGTTGTCGAGGCCGGGAATCCGGACGACGGCGGTCTGGCCGGGGCTGAAGCCGTCGTTCCCGGCGTAGGGCTCGGGGGCGATGTGCGTCCCGCCGACGTTGGCGGGCGCCGCCTCCGCCCCGAAGTCGATCCGCCTGCCGGTGGCCGTATCCGGATCCGCGCTCGTGTAGTAGTCGTCGGGGAACGGCAACATGCAGCGCGACGTGCCCTGCGCGCCGATGAAGTCGCACTCGTCGGCGCGGCTCAGGTCGATCGGCTTCGGCCTGCAGGGCTTCGTGTCGCGGACGAGGTCGGCCTTCGCGGTCGCCCCGCGGGCGGAGGCCTCGAGCGTGCGCGCCTCGCAGCTCTCGATCTGCGAGCGGCCGTCGGCGGTCAGCTTCAGCTTCGCGGTGCCCCTGCCGCTTCGTGACAGCCGCACGCGCCGCGGCTTCACCAGCCGTCCCGCCCGCTCGGTGTCGAACGTGCTCGAGGCGAGCTTGACCTTGACCTTGACCCGCCTGCCCTTTCCGGCCTTGCGGGCGAGCTTCCCCTTCGCCGCGACCCGGACCTCGACGCCGCCCGCGAGGATCTCGCGCTGACCGTCGCTTCGGATCTTCAGCGACACCTTCTCGGCCGCGGCCGCGCTCGCCGGGCCGGCGGCCGTCAGGGCCGCGAGGGCGAGCAGGATCGCCCGCAGGGAGCGCAGCTGCGCCGAGCCGTACGCCTTCGTGGCCGCGGCCTCCCGGCCGAGCGACGATTCGAGCCGCCTGCCGCGCATCTGCTCCTCCCTAGCCGGGCGGGCTACTTGCCCTTGCCCTTCCCGCTCTTCTCCTTGAGCCTGGTGATCTTCAGGTTCGGGTCGCTGCGGATCTGCTCGTTCGTGTAGAGCATCGGGATGAGCTCACCCTTCGAGAACAGCTTCGTCTGGTCGTCGTAGTGCTTGCTCTCGGGGTTCTCCGACTGCCCGTAGATCAGGATCCACTTGCCCTTCGGGGTCTTGTCGCGGCGCAGCTCCGTGAACTGGACGGTGCTCGAGCCGGCGCCGACCTCGCCGTAGTCGTACTCGTCCGAGTCGGGGTCGGTGTTGGAGACGATTCGCTGCCAGCAACCGGTGTCGCAGCCGTGGATCGGGATCTTCTTGCCGTTGCGGCCGTAGGCGAACTGCACGTCGCCGTAGGTCGCGTCGAGCGGGATCCCCCGGTCGCGCAGCTCCTGGACCGCCTCCCCGAGCGCCTCGATCGAGCCCGGGTTTCCCTGGTTGAGCGTGTTCGGCGTCGTCAGCGGCTGGTTGACGTCGAACGGGTTGCTCCAGAACGCAGGGCCACCCGCGTGCCTCCACCAGATGTTGAAAAGCCAGCCGCCGGGCGAGTCGAGCTTGCCGGTGTCGTCGTAGGCGGCGAGGATCGGGCATGCCTCGGTCACGTCGACGCCGTCGATCGTCGGGTTGTCGGCGCAGATCTGAGCGAGCGCATCGCTCGTCAGCTCCGCGCCGAGGCTGCGATCGCCGAGCCACATCTCCTGCAGGTTCTTCAGCGTGAACCCGGGCTCGCTCCCGAGGCCGTCGCTGGCGGCCATGCGCTCCTGGACCATCTCGTGGCCAAGTCGCGTCCGCAGGCCCTGCTCGCAGTCCACGCAGCCGATGATCGGGCTGAAGCCGGTGAGCGGATCCGCCGCGTTCGTCTGCCAGAACGAGTCATTGGCGTTGGCCACGTAGTCGTCGCGGTACTGGATCGGCAGGTTCGAGGGGCCGAAGATGCCCTTGACGACCGCATCGGGGTCGTCGCCCCAGTTGCAGGCCGAGGTCGAGCCGTCGAGCGGGATGATCCCGGTCGCGCCGTAGATCAACGTCGAGAGCCCGGGCTTGATGCAGGTGTCGATCTTCTCCTGGGTCACGTTCGGGACGACGGTGTCGTCGGTGTAGAAGGCTCGGCCCTTGTCGTCGGCGCCGATCGTGTTCACCCAGGGGTTGCCCTGGAACTTGGACTGGGCGGCGACGAGGTCCTTGGCGCTCTTCGACTTGTTCATCGCGAGCCAGGTGTCGGCGGAGCGAAGCTGGTCGTTGGCGTCGCCGAGGGCGAACACCGTCGTGTCCGACCAGGTCAGCCCGACGCCCGGGCGGGCCAGGATCGGGCCGAACCGCGAGTACCAGAAGGTGTGGGACTCGCTGCCGCCGCCCTTGACCGGGACGGTGACCGTGCGGCTCGTCATCGGCACCGACTCGCCGTCGTACATGTAGCGGGTCGGGTCGGAGGGATCGAGCTCGAGCTCGAAGAAGGTGAACCGCTTCGCGGTCGAGACCGTGTGGCTCCAGGCGACGTGGCGATTGTGGCCGATGTTGACGATCGGGAAGCCCATCAGGCTCGCGCCGATCGCGTTCAGCTCGCCGGGGATCTGCACGTGCAGGTCCCAGAAGCGGTTGATCCCGCGCCACGGGAAGTGCGGGTTTCCGAGCACGAGCCCGTTGCCGTTCTGGGAGTCCTCGCTGCCGACCCCGAGCGCGTTCGAGCCGATCCGGGCCGTGTCCCCGTCGAGCCCGATCTCGGCGGCCCAGTCCTCGAGCGCGTCGGCGCCGGCGTCCCGGGGCGCCTGGCGGGCCGACATCGTGCTCGCCGGCGGCGTCGCGGCGACGAAGTCGGAGATGAAGTTCTGCGAGCTGGCGAGCAGGTCGGCCTGGTAGATCCGCCTCCAGACGTCGATCGGCTTGATCGGCTTGACCCACTTCTCGCCGCTGCAGCGCGGGTCGGGGATGCCGTCGACGCCGACCTTTCTCAGGTAGGCGTTGTAGCCGTCCGCGTAGCCGCGGATCGCGCGCTTCGCGTCCTTCGAGGGGCTCTGGACCCCCTTCGCGTCGAGCAGCTCCTCGACCCGGCCGGAGTCGATCACCGACTGCCAGAACAGGTCGGAGTCGAGGTTGTTGACCGCGGGAGCGGCGCTCGCCTGCGTCTCGCCGTCGGGGCCGAAGTACTTGGAGCGGCGGGCGGAGGTGGTCACGTTGTTGTCGGCGAACGTGCAGATGTTCTGCTTCGCGAAGGCGTAGCCGACCCCATAGCCGGCCGAGCCGTAGTTGCTCGCCTTGACGTGCGGGATGCCGTAGCTGGTCTCGCGGATCTTCACCTTGTAGGCGAGGGCGGGGGCGACGCCGCAGAGCACGGCGACTGCGGCGGCGAGCGCGCCGATGGCGCCGTGGGCGAGCCGATGGCCGATTGGCATTTCCGTCTTCCTCCCTGGGCCGGGGTCTCTCTGGCAGAGCGGGACACTACCGGCTGCGCGGCCGCGTGCCTGCAGTTGCCGGGCGAGCCGTCCGGCCAGCCGGAGGAGAGGTCGGCTCGCGCGCGCCGGGCCGGCTTCGCCGGCGGCCGGCGGCCGGGGTCAGCGGCGGTGCTTGCGGCGCCGGGGCGCCGGCGGTGGGGCCGGGTAGAGGAGGTCGGCCATGATCTCGTCGCTGGTCAGCCGGAACTGCCGGCGGACGATCCGGCGGGACTTCGGGTGCTTGCCGTTGCGGTTCATCTCCGCTCCCTTCGGTCACGTGACGGGTCAGCGGGTTGCTTGACGAAACCGAGGGTAGCGCAATCGCGACCCACAAGGTTGCTTGAAGCAACCCAGTGTGCGAAGATCACGTTGCGATGCTGAAGCGCGAGTACGACCAGGTCTGCTCGGTGGCGCGCTCGCTGGAGATCCTCGGCGAGCGCTGGACGCTGCTGGTGATCCGCGACGTCTTCACCGGCAAGCGCCGCTTCGACGCGATCCAGGCCGACCTCGGCATCGCCCGCAACGTCCTCGCCGCGCGCCTCGCCCGCCTCGTCGAGGAGGGCATCCTCGAGCGGCGCCCCTACCAGCGGCGACCGCCGCGCCACGAGTATCTCCTGACCGAGAAGGGCCTCGAGCTGTGGCCGGTGATGGTCGCGATGATGGACTGGGGCGACCGCCACCTCGCCGACGCTGGCCCGCCCGTCGTCATCCGCCACAAGGGGTGCCGCGGGAGGGTCGACGGCCGCGGCCACTGCGAGCGCTGCGGGGAGCGGCTCGACGCCCGCGACGCCTACGCCGAGCCCGGCCCGGGCACCGCCGAGCCGGCCGCCGCGGGCCCGCTCGCCGCCGCCGTGGGGGCCACGGGTAGCGACGCGCGGTCGACCCGAGCCGTCGGTCAGTTGCCGTCGCCGTCCTGGATCCCCGGCGCGTAGGCGTCGTCGGGGTAGCCGTCGCCGTTGGCGTCGCCGCCGGTGTCCGGCACCGGGGTCGTGGCCCCGGGCGCGGTCGTCGTCGTGGTCGACGAGGAGGACCCGCTGCTCGAGTACGACGAGAGGTCGGCCGGGTCCTCCGGCGCCGGGAAATCGCGGCAGCCGTCGGTCGCCACCGCGGTCATGTAGTCGTTCCAGACGGGAGCGGACAGGTCGGCGCCGTAGCCGGGCAGCGGCGTGCGGGCGTCGGGGTTGCCGGTCCAGACCGCGGTCGAGATGTCCGGCGTGTAGCCGACGAACCAGGCGTCGGACTGAAGCTCGGTCGTCCCGGTCTTGCCCGCGGCCGTGCATCCCGGCAGGTCGTAGCCGGCGGCGGTGCCGTAGTCGAGGGTGCCCTCCATGACGTCGGCGACGGTGTAGGCGACGCCGTCGGAGATGACCCGGTTCCCCTCGACGTCCTCGGGCTTGTCGACGTTCCCGTTCGGGAAGACGACGCGGCGGATCGCCGTCGGATCGTGGTGAACGCCGCCGTTGGCCAGGGTCGCGTAGGCGTTCGACATCTCGAGCACGGTGCAGCAGGTGCTGGTGCCGCCGAGCGCCTCGGCCGGGACCCCCTGCAGATCCGAGGTGATCCCCATCCTGTGCGCCATCTCGTCGAAGCTCGCGGGGCCGACGTCGATCCCGAGCTGGGCGAAGACGGTGTTGACCGAGTTCGCGGTCGCCTGCCGCAGCGTCATCGATCCGCCGCCGCCGCCGCTGACCGTCCACGGGATGCCGTCAGGCGTCAGCGTGATCGTCGACGGGGCGGGATAGGTGGTCGTGTCCGGGTCCATCCCCTGATCGACGGCGGTCGTCAGCACGAACGGCTTGAACGACGACCCGGGCTGGCGCTCGCCGTTGGCGGCGAGGTTGAACTGGCTCGTGTCGTAGGTCTGCGACGAGGCCATCGCGATGATCGCGCCGGTGCTCGCGTCGGTCGACACGAGCGCCCGCGCGGCGCCGTAGATCGGATCCGCGTTCGCGATCGCCTGCTCGGCCGCCGCCTGGGCGGCCGGGTCGAGCGTCGTGTAGACGCGGAGGCCGCCCTGGCGGACCGTCTTCAGGCCGTACTTCTCGATCAGCTCGTTCTGGACGAAGTCGAAGAAGAACGGCTGCCCACGCGTCTCGTACTTCGTTCCCCGCTCCAGGCCGGGGCCGGCCCCCTTGACCTTCTCCGCCTTCGCCGGCGTGATGTAGCCCTGGTCCGCCATCGCGTCGAGGACCTCGTTGCGGCGCCGGATCGCGTCGGTCGGGTTCGTGAACGGGTTGTACTCGGACGGAGCCTGCGGCAGGCCCGCGAGCATCGCCGACTCGCGCAGCCCGAGGTCCTCGACGTCCTTGTCGAAGAAGACCTCGGCGGCCGCCTGGACGCCGACCGCCGAGCGGCCGGCGGTGGTGCCGTAGGTCGCCGTGTTCAGGTACTCGTTGAGGATCTGGTTCTTGCCATGCTCCTCCTCGTACTGCCGGGCCATCTCGGCTTCCTCGATCTTGCGCTCGATCGTGTCCTGAGGATCCTCGATGTAGAGGTTGCGGACGAGCTGCTGGGTGATCGTCGAGGCGCCCTGCCTGACCGATCCGGCCTCGACGTTCGCCACCGCCGCCCGGAAGATCGCCCCGATGTCGACGCCGCCGTGCTCGTAGAAGTTCGCATCCTCGATCGCGATCGTCGCCTCCTGCAGATCCGCCGGGATCTGCTTCAGCTTCACCGGCTCGCGGAGGATGTCGGACTGCACGTAGCCGAGGCTGTTGCCGGCGGCGTCGAAGACCTGCGTGTTGGCGCCGTCATCCGCCGGGCGCAGGGTGTCGATGTCGGGGGCGTCGGCGGCGACGTTGAGCACCCAGATCGCCAGCCCGCCGGCGGCGGCGGCGATGATCGCGAGGATGCCGGCGAGCACCGCCATGACCTTCTTGCCGGCCGACCCGCGCGTGCGGGCCTGCCGCCTCTGTCGGGAGCGCATGGACATCGGCAGGAGCCAGGAAGGGTACCGGCCGCCCGTGCCGGCCTTCTCGGCCCGCCGCCGATCGTGCAGCGGCCCGGCGCGGGGAGGCTGGAGGGCGCGGGCGGCTCAGCCGCAGACCGGCCAGGGGCTCGTCCCCACCCGCCGCTTGAGCGCGACAGCGACCACGGCCTGGGTCTTGTACGAGTAGCGGATCGGATCGCCGCCGGGCGACTTCGGCGAGGTCCGCCAGGTCGACTTCAGGAACTGGAACGCGCCGCGGTAGAGCCCGCCGCCGCCGATCGCCTTCGGATCGCCGCCGGACTCGCACTCGGCGGTGTTCCGGGCCCAGCGCTTGTCGCGCTTCGACGTCCGCTCCCAGATCCGCACGTACTTGGGGGCGGTGGCGCCGCGCCCGCCTTCTCTCGCATCGCCCGGTCCGCCGGTGCCGATCCCGCCGGAGGCCCCGGCGCCGGGCGCGCCTGCGACCAGCGCGACCAGCGCCACCCCGACGACGGCGGCCGCAAGCGCCACGGCCGGCGGCCGGGCGAGGGTCGGGATCGGGCTCATGCGCTCCAGGCTCTCTCGTTGCTTGCGGGGTTAGCTGACGGGCTCGCGCCGAAAGAGCTGGCGCTACGCGGCCGCTGCCGCGACTCGCCCCAATCGACCGGTGTCGAGGTGGGTTCCCCGCTCTCCCGGCGGCTATGTGGCCGGGGTCTTCAGCGGACGGCCGGCACGTTAGCAAACGCTCACACGAGGCGCCGGACCGCTACCGCGAGCGCGGTCAGCGCCTCTGCACGTATCGGGTCAGGCCGAGGAAGGTGCCGGTCCAGATCGAGCGCTTCGGCCCGATCTCGGTCGCCGCGTAGAACGAGTTCTCGCAGCTGTTCGGCAGCTCCTCGATCACCGGTCCGAGGATCGGCAGCGTGCCCGACTGCTCGAGGTAGCCGATCGCGGTGTCCGAGCAGGGCCCGCCCGGCGAGGGCGCGAAGAACTCCGACCTGCCGGTCCGCCAATCGAGGCCGCCGACGCCCCACTCGCCGTGCTCGAGCCTGATCCCGTAGGCGAGCCCGCTGCGCTCGCTGATCGAGGGGATCCCGTTCGGGATCGAGACCCGCGGGTTCGCCCAGACCGAGCGGCAGCGCCGGGTGCGCGGGTTCCAGTCGATCCGCTCGGCGCCGTGCGGCGTCGCCGCCGGGTCGCCGCCGCGGAGCGCCGCGAGCGCGTTCAGAAGCACCGCCGGCAGCCCGTCCGGGAAGTCGTAGTCGAGCAGGTTGTTGACGTTGAAGGTGGCGTAGCCGCGGACCGCGACCGACTGCTCCGAGAGCGACACCTCGGCGTCGGGATCGCCGAAGGTGACCGGGTGCTCGCAGGCCATCCGCCGCGGCCGGTCGCCGCCGAGGCCCTGCCAGTCCTTCGGGATCCCGTTGCGCCAGAAGAGATCCTGGTGCATCAGGTCCTGACCGTCGGTGATGACGACGAACTTGTCCTGGCCGCGGCCGGTCCCCATCAGCGTCGGAGTCGAGCCCGAGCCCTGCCCGAGGCGGATCTCGGAGACCTCGGAGCCGGCGTTGTACGGAGCCGACCAGGCGAGCGCGAGGCCGCCGCTGCGCGGATCGTGGTTCACCCGGACCATCCGCTTCGACGTGACGATGTAGATGCCGCCGTTCTCGTCCGCGGCGATGTTGTTGGACACCGTCTGCAGGTCCGTCTCGGGCTCGTCGGCCGCGGCGCAGGCGGCGTCGCCGTTGAGGCTGACCGTGCGGAGGTTGGCGCGCTTCATCCGCGTCGGCTGGCGGGGGATCGTGCCGACGACGCCGTTCTCGGTCGCGAACGCGATGTAGCCGTCGTAGGTCATCACCGCGCCGACGAGCTTGTCGTCGCTCCCGCACAGCGCCGAGCCCGGAAGCACGAAGCGCTTGCGGAGCTCGATCGGCGAGTGGGCGTCGCCGCGGCGGGCGTCCGCGTAGACGTCGAACCAGGTCAGCCTCGGGACGATGAAGCGGTTGGAGCGATCGAGCAGGTTGTAGGCGCCGGTGATTCCGGCGGCGCCCGTGGTCGGCGGCGGCTCGCTCTCGCGCTCCGCCGGCGTGTAGACGTCGATCACCTTCCCCGACTCGGCATCGACCTTGAACAGGCGACCGGCGTTGGCGCCGTCGATCAGCGAGCCCCAGGCGACCCGGCCGCCGTCGTCGTACCTGCCGCTGAACTGGATCGAGATCGGGATCCCGGGAAGGTCGATGTGCTGGGCGCGGACGTCGCGGCTCTCGATGCCGCGGTAGGGCGATGACGCCTGCGCGTAGCTGGAGCGGTGCGAGCCGCTCCACGGCGACTGCGCGAGCGCCGGGTTGCATGGTGGCTCCCACTTGCCCTTGGGCTGCCGGCACTTGGCGGCGTCGGCGTGGGGGGCGGCGGCGAGCACGGCGGCGAGCAGCGCGACGAGCGCGAGCGCGGCCGTCGCCGACTTCGTCCTCCAGGCCTCGATCTCCACGGTGACTGCTCCCTTCTCTCCGCCGGTCGGTCCGCTCCCCTTCAAGCTAGCGAACTTATTGATGCTATGTCAACAAAGGCCGGGCGGCGCTCCGGCCGGGCGTCCGCGGCGCGCGGCGACGATCGACTCGATCGGGAACGATGGCTGCATCGTCCCGTCGAGGAGGCGGGCCGGGCGCGCCGCCACGAGGCAGTTGTAGACCGACTCCCGCGCGGCCTCGAAGGCGGCCAGGAAGCATTCGTTGATCGCGGCGTCCGAGACGCCGGCGCCGCCGTCGGTCCCGCCGTCGGTCCCGAACGCGAGCCCGATCTCCCCCGAGCCCTCGGCCCCGTAGGAGCCGGCCCGCGCCAGGCCGAGCAGGGGCCGCAGGGCGAGGCGGCGGAGCTGCTGGAGCGAGAGCGGCGCGTCGGTGGCGCAGATGGCGATGCAGGACCCGTGCGGCGCCGGCCGGGTCGGGACGTCCGCGAGCGGGCCGTCGGGCCCCTCGACGCCCTCGAGGACGTCGAGATCCGCGCGATCGCCGAAGTTGCAGAGCAGGAGCACCCCGACGACGTGGTCGCCGACCCGGCGCGACGCGGTCCCGATCCCGCCCGGGAAGTCGAAGCAGTGCATCCCGGTGCCGGCGCCGACGGTCCCCTCGGCGACATCCGCGCCGAGGTCGGCGAGGGCGCTCTCGACGTCGGCCGCGACGACCGTCCGCGAATCGGCCATGTAGCCGTCGTCGCACTCGCCGACGACGGGCAGGACGATGTGCTCCGGACCGCGGCCGGAGGCGGTGATCGCGGCCTGGAGGACGGTGCCGATCGCGTGCGATCCGCAGAGGTAGGCCGGGGTCTCCATCCGCCCGCGCTCGTCGATCTCCAGCTTCGCGGTGAGCTCGCCGACGCCGTTGACGACCGCGGTCCCGGCCGGGGCGGGCAGGCTCGGAGGGGCGACGACGCTGACCCCGGTCCGCTGGCCGGACGTGGCCTGCGCCTGGCCGACCCTGACCCCGGGGACGTCGGTGATCGCGTTGCGCGGCCCGGTCGGGAGCCGGCCGACCGGGCCGACCAGGTCGCGCCAGCGCGAGCCGCTCATCCGCCGCCGTCCGGCCGGGCCACGGTCGGGTCGTAGAGCAGGCAGGCGGCCCGCTGCCCCGGAGCACCGGTCTCGACCAGCTCCGGATCGACCCGGTCGCAGGGCTCGAAGCGGCGCGGGCATCGCGGGTGGAAGCGGCAGCCCGGGGGGACCGCGGTCGGATCGGGCAGCTCGCCCTTGAGCAGCTCGCGACGGCCGCCGCCGCCCGGGACCGCGACCGGTATCGCCGTTACGAGCGCCTGCGTGTAGGGGTGCCGGGGCCGCTCGATCACGTCCGCCGCGTCGCCCTCCTCGACGACCCGCCCGAGGTACATGACCGCGATCCGGTCGCACAGCGACCAGGCGAGGCTGAGGTCGTGGGTGATGAAGATCAGCGCCAGGCCGCGCTCCTTCTGCAGGCCGACGAGGACCTTGAGGATCTGGGCCCGCACCGACGCATCGAGCATCGAGACCGGCTCGTCGCAGATCAGCCCGTCGGGGTCGAGGACGAGGGCGGTGGCGATCGCGACCCGCTGGCGCTGGCCGCCGGAGAGCTGGTGCGGGTAGCGGTCGAGGTAGCGCTCCGGGTCGAGGCCGACGTCGCTCATCGCGCGCCGCACACGCCCGTCGTGCTCCTCCTTCGGGACGCCCTGCACCTTCAGTGGCTCGGTGACGATCGCCGCGACCCGCTGGCGCGGGTTGAGGCTCTGGTAGGGGTCCTGGAAGATCATCTGCACGCGCATGCGCAGCGCCCTCTGCTCGTCCTTGCTCGAGACCACGCCGCCGCTGAGGCTGAGCTGGCCCGCGGTCGTGGGCTGCAGCCCGAGCATCGCCCGCGCCAGCGTCGACTTGCCACAGCCCGACTCGCCGACGACTCCGAGGATCTCCCCGGGGCGCCATTCGAGCGAGACGCCGTCGAGCGCGCGGGCCGTCCTCCTCCGCGCCTCGAAGCGGACCTCGACGTCGCTGACGCTCATCAGCGTCTCGCCCATGCCGATCTCGCCGCCCTGGATCTCGCTCACGCCGCGCCTCCCTCCCCGGCCGCCGCCGGCTCGATCTCGGGCCAGCGCTCCCACGGCGCGTAGTGGCAGGCGGCCTCGTGGCGCGGCCCGACCTCGCGCCGGTCCGGGTCGACGTCGCAGCGGTCGCCGCTGAACGGGCAGCGGGGGCGGAACCGGCACCCCGGCGGGGGCTCGCCCGGATGGGGCGGCGCTCCGGGGATCGCGGCGGCGAGCCCGCGCTCGTCCCCGATCACCGGCAGCGAGTCCAACAGCAGCTTCGTGTACGGATGCTGGGGAGCGGCGAAGACCCCGTCGACGGCGCCGATCTCGACGATCCGGCCCGCGTACATGACGGCGATCCGGTCGCAGGTCTCGGCGAGCACGCCGAGATCGTGCGAGATCAGGATCAACGCGAGCCCGAGCTCCTCGCGGAGCCGCTCGAGGAGCTGCAGGACCTGGGCCTGCATGACGACGTCGAGCGCGGTCGTCGGCTCGTCGGCGATCACAAGCGACGGCCGGCAGGCGAGGGCCAGCGCGATCATCACCCGCTGCCGCTGCCCGCCGGAGAGCTCGTGCGGGTAGCGGTCGCCGACCCCGGCGGTGAGCCCGACGGTCTCCAGCAGCTCGGCGATCCGGGCCGCGAGCTCGGCGGAGCTCGCGCGCTCGTGCAGGCGGATCGCCTCGGCGAGCTGCCTGCCGACCCTCTGGACCGGGTCGAGCGAGTTCATCGCGCCCTGGAAGACGAGCGAGATGTGGCGCCAGCGGACCAGCCGCATCCCGGTCTCGGTCCGGCGGCCGATGTTGATCGGCTCGGCGACGCCCTCGGGGCGCAGCGTGATCACGCCGCTCTGCTCGAGCGAAGGCGGCAGGAGCCGCATCGTCGCCAGCGCCGTCGTCGTCTTGCCGCAGCCCGACTCGCCGGCGAGCGCGAGCGCCTCGCCGGGCTCCAGGGTCAGGTCGACGCCGTCGACGATCGGCTTGCCGTCGTGGGTGACCCGCAGGCCCTCGATCTCGAGCAGCGGGCTCACGTCGCCTCCCGCAGCCGCGGATTGATGTACTCCTCGAAGAGGAAGCCGAGCAGCGACACGGCGAGGACGAGGATCGTGATGCAGAGGCCGGGCGGGACCACGTACCACCATGCACCGGCGCTCGGCGCCCCCGAGCTGAACGCGTTCTCGAGCATCGTGCCCCACGAGATCCGGGTCGGGTCGCCGAGGCCGAGGAACGCGAGCGCCGCCTCCGAGAGGATCGCGACGGCCACGATCAGGACCGTGTTGGCGAAGATCAGCGGCAGCGTGTTGGGGAGGATGTGGGTGCGGATGATGTAGGTGTCGCCGGCGCCGAGCGCCCGCGCCCGCTCGACGAACGGCCGCTCGCGCAGGGTCAGCACCTGGGCGCGGACGATCCGCCCCGTCCCCGCCCACGACGTCAGGCCGATCACCGCGATCAGCACCGTCAGCGAGGGGCTGAGCACGCGGGCGAGGACGATCATCAGCGGCAGCGTCGGGATGACCAGGAACCAGTTCTCGAAGGCGTCGAGGATGCGGTCGGTCCAGCCGCCGAAGTAGCCGCCCGCGAGCCCGACGATCGAGCCGACCACGGCCGAGATCAGCGCCGCCGCGAAGCCGACGACCACCGAGACGCGGGTGCCGACGAGAAGCTGCGAGAAGACGTCGGAGCCGTTCTCGGTGGTGCCGAGGATGTGGCTCCAGCTCGGCGGCTCGAGGACGTCCGTGCTCGATGCGTACGGGTCGTAGGGCGCCAGCAGCCCGCCGAAGGCCGCGACGAAGACCGTCAGCGCGAGGACGGCGATCCCGAAGCGGCCACGCCAGGTGCCCAGCAGCAGCTCGCGAACTCCCCGCTCGCCGCTCATCGCGACTGCACCCGCGGGTCGAGGTAGAAGTAGAGGACGTCGGCGAGCAGGTTGGCGAAGATCACGCCGAAGCTGAAGACGAGGAACGTCCCCTGCAGCATCGGGAAGTCCTTGTCGTTGATCGCGTTGAAGCTGAGCTCGCCGAGGCCGGGCCAGGAGAAGACGGTCTCGATCGTGATCGCGCCTCCGGCGACGGCGCCGAACTGGATCGCCGAGAGGGTCACGAGCGGCAGCAGGGCGTTCGGCACCGCGTGGCGGTTGATCACCCGCTCGCGCGAGAGCCCGGTCGCCCGCTTGACGGTGATGAAGTCCTCGGTGAGGACGTCGACCATCGAGGAGCGCATGATCAGGAAGTACTGGCCGAGCAGCATCAGCGTCATCGCGGTCATCGGCAGGATCAGGTGGTCGACGACGTCGAGCGCCTCGTCGAACCAGCTCGCGAACTCGACCCCCGGCGTCACCTGCTGTCCGGCCGGGAAGATCGGCCAGGCGACCGCGAAGACGAGGATAAGGATGATCCCGATCCAGTACTCGGGCGACGCGTAGGTGAAGAGGCTGAACCCGAGCAGGCCGTCGTCGGTCCTGGTCCCGCGATGCGTCGCGGCCTTCACCCCCATCCACGCTCCGATCAGGGTCGCGAGCAGCGTCCCCGTCCCGACCAGCAGCAGCGTCCACGGCAGCGCAGCGACGATCTCGTCCCAGACCGGCTCGCGGGTCGTCTGGCTGATCCCGAGGTCGAGCGTCACGGTGTCGCCGACGTAGTCGGCGAACTGCCCGAGCAGCGGCTTGTCGAGGCCGTAGTCCTCGCGCAGCTGCTCGATCTGCTCGTCGGTGGCGCCGGGGAGGCGGGCGAGCTGCGAGGTCGGGTCGCCGACCGCGCGGAACAGGAAGAAGTTGAAGACGAGGACGAAGACCAGGGTCAGGACCGCGGCCCCGACCTTGCCGGCCAGCCAGCGCCCGCTCACGGGAGCACCTCCGGCGAAACGCTCCGCTCGAGGTCCGCATCCGCCGAACCGTCGGCCCTGGGCCACCCCGGCGGAACGCTGGGCTTCGCGTCCGCTTCCGCCGGACCGTTGGCTGGGGGGTGACGGGGGGTCATGGAGCGGGGTCGTCTACTCGGAGAGCTCCAGGGGCTCGTCGCGGCCCTGGGACCGCATCCGCGTGACGATGACGCCGCCGATGAAACCGACGACGAGGCCGATCAGCCCCGCGAGCCCGGCATTGCCCCCGCCCGTCTCCGACGAGGCGCCGGCGACCGGGCGCAGCGCCAGGACGCCGTCGTAGGAGACCTGGTCGCAGAAGAGGTCGCCGGTCTCCTCCGGGCAGATCGGCTCGATCGTCTCGATCTCGTCGGTCCGGTACGCCTGCAGCTGCGGGTCCTCGGTCAGGACCAGGTAGGGCAGGTCGCGCTGGGTGATCTCGACCATCCGCTGGATCACCGCCTTGCGCTCCTCGGTGTCGAAGATCCCGGTCTGCTCCCGGTAGAGGCGGTCGTACTCGGCGTTCGAGTAGAACGCATCGGAGGAGCCGCCGATCTCGCCGGTGGTGAGGATGCTGAGCAGGAAGCTCGGGTCGTAGGGGTCGCCGCCCCAGCCCCAGATGAACGTGTCGAAGGCGGGCGCCGGCTTGCCGTCCTGGTATCTGACCGTGAGGTCGTAGAGCTTGTCGGTGCTGACGACCTGGACGTTGAACTCGACCCCGATCTCCCGGGTCATCTCCGCGATCAGCTTCGCCATCTGCACGGTGGACGGGGACTCCGAGCGCACGTAGAGGTCGAACGAGAGCGTCTCTCCGTCCTTCTCGCGGACGCCGTCGTCGTTCAGGGTCCAGCCCGCCTCGTCGAGCATCTGGTTGGCGAGGTCGGGATCGAACGGGTAGGTCTGCTCGGGCGTCTCGTAGAACGCCTTGTAGTAGGAGGGCAGGATCCCGTTGGCAACGAACGAGGTGCCCCGGGTCGCGATCTCGTTCAGCTTCTCGCGGTCGACCGCGTAAGCGATCGCCTGCCGGACGGTGCGGTCCTGCACGGCGGGGTTGAACTCGGCGTCGGGGCAGAGCCGTTCCGGGCAGAGGTTGAAGGCGAGCTGCGTGTAGGCGGGGGTGGCGCTGCGCCTCGTCGAGACGTCCTCCTGCTCGCCGAGCCGGGCGAAGCTCGAGGACTCGACCTCGCGGACGAGGTCGATCTCGCCGAGGTCGAGGGCCCGCTCGACCGCGTCCTGGTTGCCGTAGCGGATGAACTGCACCTGGTCGTAGGGGCCGGGCTCGCCACGCCAGTTCGGGTTCCGCTCCATCGTGATGATCTTGCGGCGCTCGTACTCGGTGACGACGTAGGGGCCGCTGCCGACCAGCGGGAGCTTCGGCTGGTACTGGCCCTTGAGCCGCGACAGCGGCACCTTGCCCCAGACGTGCTCGGGCAGGACGTAGACGAAGAGCCCGCCGACGATCCGCGCGTCCGGGCGCTTGGTGTGGATCACGACCGTCTCCGGATCGGGCGTCTCGATCCGGGTGATGCCGGACGTGTAGCCCGCGAAGAGGATGCCGTGGCCGCCGAGCTGCTCCAACGACCACTTCACGTCCCTCGAGGTGATCGGCTTGCCGTCCGACCACTTCATGCCGGGATCGAGCGTGAGCGTCACGGTCTTGCGGTCCTCGGAGACCTCCCAGCTCTCGGCGATGCCGGGCGCCGGGCCGAGCGTCTTCGGGCTGAAGTTGATCGGCAGGTCCCAGTTGAGCGCCCAGACGGTGTACGCCTCCTCGTCCTGGCCGACGAACGGGTTCAGCGTGTTCGGGTCCTGCGCCCAGCCGATCCGCAGCACGTTCCCGGCGCCGCCCGGCGCCGCCGAAGTCGAGTCCTGGGCCGCCGCCGGCAGGGCGACGAGCGCGAGAGCGAACGACGCCAGCGCGACGACGACGGTCACGGCAACCTTGATCCCCTTGCTCACTTGCCCTCCTCCACGGCCGCTTCGACGATCTCGAGGCTCTTCGCGGCGCCGTTGATCCTAGCCTTTGCACCGAGCGGCATCGTCGCCATGTGCTTGCCGTGGCCGAACGGCACGTTCGCGATCGCCGGCACCCCGAGCGGCGCGATCAGCTCGTCGAGGATCTCCTCGATCGAGAGCATCGACTCGGGGCCCTCGGGCAACGTCTGATAGCCGAGGTTGACGCTGGTGCCGAACGCGAAGCCGGCGATGTTGTCGAGCTTGCCGGCGAGCCGTAGGTGATTGAGGGCCGTGTCGATCAGGTACGCCTCCGTGTTCAGGTCCTCGACGATGAGGATGCAGCCGTCGGTATCGACCTCGTAGGGGGTGCCGATGCTCGAGCAGAGCAGGGTCAGGCAGCCACCGACGAGCGGCGCCTCGGCGACGCCGTCGGCGAGCGTGAGCACGTAGGGGTCCTCGGGGTCCTCGAAGACCCGGCCGAGGGGCTCGGGCCGCAGCGCCCGGTGGAACCACTCCTCGGTCTCCCTCGTGAGCTCGTAGTCCCCCTTCGTCCGGGTGAAGCGGAGGAAGCTCGGGCCGTAGAGGCTGACCCAGCCGGCGTGGGCGGCGATGAACAGGTGCAGGGCGGTGAGGTCGCTGAAGCCGCAGACGATCCGCGGGTCGCCGATCGCGCCCCAGTCGATCAGCGGGTGCAGCCGGGCGGTCCCGTAGCCGCCCTCGAGCGCGTGGACCATGTCGATCCCGGGCTCGCTGAGCGCCCACTGCAGGTCGGCCGCTCGCTCCTCGTCGGTGCCGGCGAGATAGCCGTGGACGTTGCGGTGGTTGGGGCCGAAGACGACCTCGTGGCCGCGGGACTCGAAGTAGGCGGTCGCCTGCTCGATGTCGGAGCGGGTCTGCGGCGGGCTCGCCGGAGCGACGACCGCGATCGTCGCCCGCTCGGGCAGGGCCGGCGGCTTGATCGCCACCGTCAGCCCCTCCCCCCCGGCGCCGCCACCGCCGCCGCGATCAGCTTCCGGTCGGCCCCCAGGCCGCCGAGCACGAGCTCGACGTGGACGGCGGCGACCTCGTCGAGGCCGAGCGGCCCGCTCGGGTCGAACCAGAGCGCCACCCCGGTGCACTGGAGGAGGATCGCGTAGGTGGCGACGTCGGGGTCGGAGGTCCGCAGCGAGCCGTCCGCGATCCCGGCCCGGACGAGCCCGCCGAACATCCGCTGGTACTCGTCGCGCTTCGCGATCAGCGCCCGCCGCGGCCGCTCGCGGAGGGCGCGGATCTCGCTGTCGGTGACGAACGCCTCGTCCGGGTGCTCGCCGTGGTAGGCGACGTGCTCACGGACGGCGGCGGCGAGCTTCAGCGCCGGCCGGTCCTGCTCCGCCATCGCCGCGACGACCCGCTCGGTCAGCTCGGCCATGAACTCGTCCTGGAGGTGGACCAGGATCGCCTCCTTGCCCGGGTACCAGTGATAGATCGCCGCCGGCTGGATCTCCGCCGCGGCGGCGAGCGCCCGCATCGAGGTCGCGTGGTAGCCGCGCTGGGCGAACAGCTCGACGGCGGCGGCGTCGATCGCCGCCCGCGTCTCGCGGCCGCGCCTGGGCGCGACCGCGCGCTCCCGCTCCGGCGCCTCAACCAAGCGGCAGCAGCTCCCGGGTCTGGTCCTGGGTGGCGACCTCGCGGCCGAGCGTGCCGGCGAGGCCGACCGCCATCTCGACCAGGGCGGCGTTCGACGGCGCGTGGACGCCGCGACTGATGTAGGCGACGTCCTCGAGGCCGGTCCGGATCCCGGGCGCGCCCTCGAGCAGCGCCAGCGCCAGCATCCGCTGGTGATGGCGGCCGATGCAGGTGACCGTCCAGAAGGTCTCCGGCGGCAGCGGCCGCAGCATCGCGTCGAGCGCCTCCGGCGAGGCGTCGATGCCGCCGGGGACGCCGAAGACGAGGTTGATCATCATCGGCGCCTCGATGACCCCCTGCTCGAGCCAGCGCACGGCGCTGACGACGTGGCCGACGTCGAAGACCTCGACCTCGAGCGCGATGCCGGCGTCCCGCGCCCGCTTGGCGATCCCGCGGCCCGCCGGGGGCGGCGTGATGAAGGTCTCGTCGCCGAAGTTCATCGAGCCCGACTCGACCCCGGAGATGTCGGGACCGGCCTCGAGTCCGGTCGTCCGCTCCTCGATCGTCATGTCGTTCGACCCGCCGGTCGAGACCATCGTCAGGATCCCGCTGCCGGCGCGGATCCGGTCGATCACGTCGACGAACAGCTCCGGGCGGCCGCTCGGCGTGCCGTCGTCCTCGCGAACGTGGAGGTGGGCGATCGTCGCTCCAGCCTCGGCCGCGCCGATCGCCGAGTCGGCGATCTCGGCCGTCGTGTAGGGGATGTTCGGGTTGTTCTCGCGGAACACGTCCGCGCCCGTGATCGCGCAGGTGACGACGACGGGCTGCTCGTTCCAGGTGCTCATCAGCCAACCTCCGATCCGCTCAGCGACGCCCGCTCGGCGTCGGTGATCGCTCTCGTCCCGCGTGCCTCGGGGTCCCAGAGCACGATCCCGAACTCGGCCTCGACGACGGTCTCGCCGCCGGGAGCGAGGATCCGCTCCACGGTGCGCACGCTCTTGTTGCCGAGCTCGAGGACGCCGCACTCGACCGTCACCGCCTCGTGCCCGGGCTCGATCTCGCCCCGGAACTCGACGGCGCAGCGACCGACCACGTACTCCTCGCGGCCGATCCCGTGCTCGCGCAGGAACGCGTCGCGCCCCTCCTCGAGGTAGGTGAAGACGGCGGCGTGGTTGACGTGGCCGAGCCCGTCGAGGTCCTGCCAGCGCGTCGCGACGCTGTAGGCCCCGGCGGCCATCAGGCTCCCACCGTCCCCGCCACGTAGGCCTCGCGGAGCGCCGGGGTGCGTCGGTAGAGGTCGAGGGCGTAGCCGCCGGCGTCCGGCGCGTAGCCGTTGCCGACGATCATCGTCACGTCCGCCGACTGCCCGTCCGCGGTCAGCGCGGCCGTCTGGAAGCTCGTCGCCATCGAGTAGAAGAGCACCGATCCGCCCTGCGCCGTGAGCAGGACCGCGGCGGCCTCGCAGCCGGTGGCGCTGGCGACGACGACGGTCAGGTCGGCCGGGCCGGCGCCGGCGGACGTGACGGCCTCGAGGGCGCCGAGCGGATCGCGCAGGTCGGCGACCACGCCGACGTCGCAGAGGCCGAGCGAGGTGACCACGTCGACGGCGGCGGGATCGACGTCGACCGCGACGACGGTGCCGCCCGCCATCGCGTCCCTGGCGGCGGCGAGCGCGAGCTTGCCGCCGTGGCCGGCGCCGAGGACGACGACCGTCCCCCGCTCCGGCGCGAGCGCGCGGGTGTGCGAGCCGGCGCCGTAGACGTCGTAGAGCTCGATCGCCGTGGCGATCGGGATGTCGTCGGGCAACAGCCCCCACGGCGCCCGCTGCGGCACGTAGGCGGTTCCCTCGACGAGGACGTGGGCGCTCGCCGGATCGACGTCGACGACGGCGTCGAGGCGCAGCGGCGTCAGCGTCAGCGACGCCAGGTTGACGACCCGGTCGCCGAGCTCCGGCGGGTCGCCGAAGCGGGGTCCGACCGCGGTCACGGTGCCGAGCAGGACACCGCCGGAGTCGGTGTGCGGGTTGTGCATCTTGCCGCGCTCGGCGACGATCGCCGAGATCCGCTCGCCGATCGCGACGGGGTCGCCTCCGGCCCGCTCGCGCAGGTCCCGGAACGACGTCGAGTCGAGGCACAGCCGCTCGACCGCGAGCTCCAGCTCACGGTCGCGAACCGGCCCCGAGGCGTCGAGCCGCTCGGCCGGCTGCGGCAGCGCCCGCGGCGGCGCCAGCACCCTCGTAGCGCCGAGCTCCTCGCCGATGTCGCTCGTGATCCCCGTGCTCAATGAACGATCGTTAGGGAACCTATCCGGACCCCCTGACGCCCGTCAACCCCAACCTGGGCGATCTGACCTGCGCGATAGACGGGCAGGATCACCCACCCCTCTGATACGACCCCCTTCGTGGCTCTCGGGATCCCGATCGTCTGCAGCGATGCCCACCGGCTCCACGAGCCCGGCGGGGAGGTCTGGGTCGGGGTGCGGACGCCGGCGGTCGAGGTGCCGGCGCGAGCCGAGCGGATCCGGGCGGCGGTCGCGGCCGCGGGCGCCACGGCGGTCAACGCCGACACCCATCCCGACGAGGTCGCGCTGCGCTTCCACGACCCGGCGATGGTCGCCTGGCTCCGCGAGGCCTGGGAACGGTGGCAGCGGTCGGGCCTCACCGAGGACCCCGGGCAGGACCGCGTCGTGCCCTACCTGTCGCCCCATCCCGGGCTCCTCGGCCCCCTGCCGGCGCCGACCCCCGTGGCCCCGGCCGCCCTGGCGGGTCGCTGGTGCTTCGACACGATGACCCTGATCGGGCCCGGAAGCTGGGAGGCGGCGCGGGCCGCCGTCGACGCGGCGCTCACCGCCGGCGACCTCGTCGCCGCCGGCGAGCCGGCCGCCTACGCCCTCTGCCGTCCCCCCGGCCACCACGCGACCCGCGACGCCTACGGCGGCTCGTGCTATCTCAACAACGCCGCCGCGGCGGCCGGGCTCCTGCGCGATCGCCTCGACGATCCCGTGGCGCTGCTCGACATCGACGCCCACCACGGCAACGGCGCCCAGTCGATCTTCTGGACCGACCCGCACGTCGCGACCGGGTCGGTCCACGTCGATCCGGGCGCGGGATGGTTCCCGCACTTCCTCGGGTTCGCGGGCGAGGTCGGCGGCGGCGAGGCCGCGGGCTCGAACCTGAACCTGCCGCTGGCCCCCGGGTCGGATGACGGACCGTGGCTCGAGGCGGTCGCGGAGCTCTGCGACTTTGCGCGTGGGGCCGGTGCCCGCGGACTCGTCGTCGCGCTCGGCGTCGATGCGGCGACGGCCGACCCCGAGAGCCCGCTCGCGGTCACGGCCGCCGGCTACCGGGCGGCCGGCGAGCTGCTCGGCGCGCTCGGGCTGCCGACCGTCGTCGTCCAGGAGGGCGGCTACGACCTCGACGCGATCGGCGAGCTCGTCGTCGCGACGCTCGAAGGCATCGACCGCTGATACCGAGACCCTGGGCCGCCGACCCCGCAGGGGCGGCCCCGGAGGCGACGTGCCCGCCGGCGGGAAAGGCTCAGGCGCCGAGCGAGCGGATCGCGCGCAGGCTGAGCGCCGTCATCTCGGCGAGGTCGGCGACGTCGATCGCCTCGTCGGCACCGTGCATCCCGCCGAGGTAGACGTCGAGCGGCGTCGAGAAGACCGGCGCGAAGCCGTAGGCGACCGTCCCATGCGCCGCGCGCACCCAGTGCGAGTCGGTGAAGCCGGGCGTGACCACGGGCAGGAGCTCCGCCCCGGGCAGGCGCTCGCGGACGTGCTCCTCGCACACCCGGTAGAGCGGCGTGTCGATGGCCGAGGCTGTGCCGCCGGTGAGCGGCTCGAGCAGCTCGAGCTCGTGCTCGATCCCGTCGAGCGCGCGCTCGACGTGCTCGCAGACGTCGTCGAGCCCTTGGCCGGGCAGCGCCCGGCAGTCGCAGATCACGTCGGCGAACGGCGGGATCACGTTCGCCGGCTCGTGCGTCTTCAGGCCGGTCGGCGTGACCGTCAGGCGGGTCATCGCCGGGACCATGCCGGCGAGCACCGGGTGCTGGCCGGCGGCCCACTCGACCGCCGCCTCGGCCCCGGCGGCGACCGGCGCGCCGAGCCCCTCGAGGGCGGCGGCGATGGCCGGCGTCAGCCGCGCCGGCGCGTCGTGGGAGAGCAGCCGGCGCACCGCATCGGCGGCACGGGCGAGCACGTTGTCGGCGCCGGCCGGAACCGAGGCATGGCCGGCGCGGCCGTGGAAGCGGAGCCGCAGCGAGGCAACCTGCTTCTCGCCGATCGAGATCGTGACGACGCGGCGTCCGCCGGCGAGCTCGAGGAGGATCCCGCCCCCCTCGTTCAACGCGTAGTCGCAGCGGAGGTCGGCGCGCTCGCGCATCAGCCATGACATCCCGACGTCGTAGGTGTTGCGCTCCTCGTCGGACTCGGCGAGGAGGAGGACGTCGCCGGCCGGGGGATCCTCGCCGCGCGCGATCTCGGCGAAGGCGACGGCCCGGGCCGCGAGCTCGCCCTTCATGTCGGCGGCCCCGCGGCCAATGACGCGGCCGTCGCGAAGCTCGCCGGCGAACGGCGGCACCGTCCAGTCGGCATCCGGCGCCGGGACGACGTCGGTGTGCGCCATCAGCATCAGCGACGGCCCCTCCCCCGTCCCGGCGACCCGCGCGATCAGGCTGAGGCGCTCGGGGTCGGGACCGGCCAGCTCGGCCTCGACCCCGGCCTCGGACAGGTAGCCGGCGAGGAACTCGGCGGCGACGGACTCCCGCCCCGGCGGGTTGGAGGTGTCGATTCTGATCAGCTCGCGCGTCAGCTCGCGGACCTCGTCCCGCAGCCGATCGGGCGCGATCGCTTGCTCGGGCGCGGCCACGGCGGCGAGTCTAGGCGACCGGCCCGACCCGGCGAGCCGGCGGCCGACTGGGTCACCGGACCGGGACCGGCGCGGGTCGGCGCGGGGTCGGCGGCTTCCAGCCCGATCCCGCTCGGCTTCCTCTCAGCGCTGCCGGAGTCGGGCAGGACGCGGTCGAGGTCGAACGGCGGCCTCAGTCATCGGCCGCCGCCGGAGGCGGGGCCCGCGCCGCCTCGATCTCCTCGAAGCGCTCGGACGGGAGGTTGCGGGTCCCGTAGAAGGAGGCGAGGACGAGCAGCGCCGCGAACAGGAACGCCGTCTTCAGCGCCGCGATCTGCGCGCTCTCGTAGCCCTCGACCAGGGCGTCGGCCGACGCCTCGTCGACGCCGGCCTCCGCCGCGGCCGCCTCGACGTGATCGGAGCTTACGAACGACCCGCCGGACGAGAGCCGCACCTCGACCTCGTCCTTGACCGGATCGGCGATCCGGTCGTCGGCGGCGACGTTGCTCGAGAACGCCGCGACGAGGCCGGTGATGACCACCGCGCCGAGCAGCGCCGTGCCCAGCGACGATCCGAGCTGGGCCGCCGTGTTCTGCAGGCCGCCGGCCTCGCTTCGGTCCGCATCCCCGACCGACGACTGGACGACGTTGCCGAGCTGGGAGACGACGAGGCCCATCCCGGTCCCGAGGATGCCCATCGCGACCAGGAACGAGCCCGAGTCGAGCGCGGGGTCGATCGTGTCGAGCAGGAGCAGCGTCGCCACGAACGTGATCCCGAGGCCCGCCCGGACGAGCAGCCTCGCCGGGTAGCGCTTGGCGAGGGCCGAGCCGGCGAGGGCGGCGACGAACAGGCCGGCCGACGCGGGCAGCATCCGGACGCCGGTCTCGAGCGCGTCGAGCCCCTGGACGACCTGGAGGAAGAGCGGGATCGTGAAGAAGATCCCCATCAGGATCAGGTTCTGGGCGAGCAGCATCGCGAGGCCGCCGCGCAGGGTCGGGACCCCGAACAGGCGGAAGTGGACGAGCGGCTCCCGCCCGAGCCGCTCGCGGCGGCGCTCCCAGGTGCGGAAGGAGCCGAGGACGAGCGCGCCGGCGGCGACGACGAACGGGGTCAGCGAGAAGCCGAACGGCTCGACCGGCGAGTCGCTCGGCCGCAGCCAACCCCAGTTGCTGGCCTCGAGCACGCCGAGCACGATCAGCGCGAGGCCGAGGGCCGACATGGCCGAGCCGACCCAGTCGAGGCCGGGGCGGGAGCGGTCCCGCTCCGGCTCGGAGATCAGCCGGGTCCCGAGCAGGATCGCGATCGCGACCACGACCTCGCCGGCGAACACGACCCGCCAGCTCAGCTCCGTCGTCGCCCAGCCGCCGAGGATCGGCCCAACCGCGATCCCGACGCCGGCGACCCCGCCGAGGACGCCGTAGGCGATCGCCCGGCCCTCGCCCCTGTACGTGCCTGCGGTCAGCGCGACGAGCGCGGGCAGGACGAGAGCGGCGCCGATCCCCTCGAGGACCGACCAGCCGAGGACGAGCGTCGGCACGCTCCAGGAGGCGGCGGTCAGCGCCGAGCCGCAGCCGTAGATCACGATCCCGACGGTGAAGGCGCGGCGGCGGCCGATCAGGTCGCCGATCTTGCCGCCGGTCATCATCAGCGCCGCCATCACGAGCGCGTAGAGCGCGATCACGGCCTGGATCGTCGTCACGGTCGTGTCGAAGTCCTCGACGAGCTGCGAGATCGCGACGTTCATCACCGCCTGGTCGAGGACCATCAGGAACTGGGCCGCGGCGAGGACGGCGAGGGGCGTCCACCTGCTCACGGCCGAGCTCCCGTCGTTCCTGGAAACGGCACTCCGGAAGCCCTCATCGCGCCCATCTTCGCCGATCCGCGTAGATTTCCCGCCGGTGGCCGTCCCGGATCCCCGTCCCGCGAGCTCGACGACCGGCGAGCCGGCGCCGCCGGCCGGCCGGGCATCCGCCGCTGGTCAGGGCGTCACGGTCGTCACCGACAGCACCACCTACGTACCCGCCGAGCTCTATGAGCGGCTCGGCGTCCGCCGCGTCAGCCTCTACGTCGGCTGGAACGGCGAGATGGAGCGCGAGGACGCCTGGAGCGACTTCGGCGGCTTCTACGCCCGGCTCCGCGAGTCGCCGGTGCTGCCGACGACCTCGCAGCCCTCGGTCGGCGACTTCGCCTCGGTCTACGAGCGCGAGCTGGCCGCCGGCCGCGACGTCGTCTCGATCCACATCGCCGGCGGCCTGTCGGGTACCTGCGACAGCGCGCGCGAGGCCGCGCGCTCGCTCACGCGCGACGGCGATGCCGCGCGGATCGCCGTCGTCGACGGCGAGACCGGCGCCGGCGGGCTCGGCTGCATGGTGCTCGAGGCGGCCGCCGCGGCCGCGGGCGGAGCCACCGTCGACGAGGTCGTCGAGGCGGCGCGCGGCGTCCGCGAGTCGCTGGCGATGTGGTTCTGCCTCGACACGCTCGAGTATCTCCACCGCGGAGGCCGGATCGGCGCCGCGCAGGCGCTGGTCGGCTCGGCGCTGAAGATCAAGCCGATCCTCACGTTCGGGACCGAGATCACGCCGGTCGGCAAGGTCCGGACGAGAAGGCGGGCGATGCAGCGGATGGAGTCCTACCTGACCGAGCTCCGCGACCGCCGCGCGACCGACTGGATCGTCCAGCACGCGCAGTCCCCCGGAGACGCGCGCCACCTCTCCGACCTCGGCACGGAGATCCTCGGCAAGCCGCCCCTGTTCTGCACCGAGGTCGGTCCCGTCCTCGGCGCCCACCTCGGCTCGGGGATGCTCGTCGGCGGGATCGGCGTCGCCCCGGCCGGCGACTGACGCGACCCTTCGGGCCGGCTCAGCGCCGGCCGGGGCCGCCGTCGGCGAGCGGCGGCAGCTTCTCCTCCGTTTCGAGCCCGACGTTGGGGACGATCCGGTCGAGCCAGCCGGGCAGCCACCAGTTGGCGCGGCCGAGCAGCATCATCACCGAGGGGACCAGCAGGCAGCGGACGATCGTCGCGTCGATCGCGATCGCCGCCGCCATGCCGATCCCGAACTGCTTGACGGTCGGGTTGCCGTTGAGGATGAAGCTGGAGAAGACGAAGACCATGATCAGCGCCGCCGACGTGATCACGCGGGCGCTGGTCGCCAGCCCCTCGACGACCGCCTCGTGGTTGTCCCGCCCGCCCTCGAGGTAGCGCTCGCCGATCCGCGAGACCAGGAACACCTGGTAGTCCATCGAGAGGCCGAAGAGGATCGCGAACATGAGCAACGGCACGAAGCTGACGATCGGGACCGGGTGGTCGAGGCCGATCAGCTCGATCCCCCAGCCCTCCTCGAACACAGCCGTCAGGACCCCGTACGCCGCCGCCACCGAGAGCAGGTTCATCAGCGCCGAGGTGAGCGGCACCAAGATCGACCGGAAGGCGACCAGCAGCAGCACGAAGCTGAGCGCGATCACCGTGATGATCACCTGCGGCAGCTTGTCGCCGATCACGTCGGCGAGATCGTCGTAGGCGGCGGTGCTGCCGCCGACGTAGGCGGTCATCCCGGTTCCCCTGGTCGCGGGCGGGATCACCTCGTCGCGGAGCCGATGGACGAGCCCGGACGTCGCCTCCGCCGCGGGACCGGTCGTCGGGATCGCGCTGAAGACGGCGGCCCTGCCGGACTTGTCGACCTTCGCCTGCGAGACCGACTTCACGCCCTTCGCCTTGCCGATCCGGTGCTCGAGGTGGACGAGGTCGGGGTCGCTCGCGTCCGACTCCAGATACTTCTTCTGCCGGTCGTACTCCTGCTCCTGCTTCTGCTGCTGCTCGGGGCTCGGCTGCACCTCGGCCTCGGCCTGCTGCTGAGCCTCGTCCGGCGGCACGCCCTCGGCGACGAGCTGCTCGGCGATCGCGTTCGCCTGCTCCTCGGCCTGCTGCTGTTGCTGCTGCTTCTGCGCCTCGAGCCGGTTCAGGTCGTGCTGGTCGTTGTGGGCGGGCGGGTCGAAGCGGACCGCGATCAGGAACGGGCCGTTGACGCCGGGGCCGAAGCCGCGCGCGAGGATGTCGTAGGACTGGCGCGCCTCGGTCGAGGTCGGGTACTGCGCGTAGTCCTGCTGGCCGAGCCGCATGTCGAGCGCCGGCAGGGCGATCGCGAGCAGGAGGACGATCGCGGCGATGCCCGACGACCACGGGTGGCGGCCGACGAAGCGCGCCATCCGCTCGAAGAGCTCCGACCTGTGGTCGCGCTGCTCGGGCCTGTGCAGCGCCGGGATCGCCAGCGACTCGATCCGGTGACCGAGCAGCGAAAGCAGCGCCGGCAACAGCGTCAGCGCGCAGCAGACGGCGATCACGACGACCAGCGCGGCGCTGTAGCCGAGCGCGCTGACGATCGGGATGTCGGCCAGGGTCAGCGACAGCAGCGCGATCACGACCGTGCCGCCGGCGAAGGCGACGGCGCTGCCCGAGGTCGCGCACGCCCTCGCGATCGACTCGTCCGGCTCGATCCCCTCGTGCAGGCCGCGCCGGTGCCGCGTGACGATGAACAGCGCGTAGTCGATCCCGACGCCGAGTCCGATCATCGTCCCCAGCGTCGGCGCCACCGAGGGGATCTCGACGGCGTGGCCGAACAGCGCGATCGCGCAGAGGCCGACGATGAGGCCGACGATCGCGGTGGTGATCGGCATCGCCATCGCCACCGCGGTCCCGAACGTGAGCAGGAGGATCACGATCGCCGCCGCGATTCCGACGGCCTCGCTCGAGTGGGTTTCCGGCTTCGAGACCTGCTGGCCGAGGTAGCCGCCCGCGGCGACGTCGATGCCGGCCCGCTCGGCCGGGTCGGCGACGTCGATGATCCGCCAGGCTCGCTCGGTCGTCAGGGTGTCGGGCCCGTCGCGGAGGGTCAGCGATATGTAGCCGATCCGCCCGTCCTTGGAGAGCGCGTCCTCGCCCCGGCTCGACAGCGGGCTGACGACGCCGATCACGCCGGGCTCGCGCTCGTAGGCCTTGACGACCCGGTCGATCGCGCTCTCGTTGCCGCGGTCGGTGAGCTTGCCGCTGGTCACCTCGAGCGCGATCGGGTTGGTCCCGTTGGCCTGATCGGGCAGGTAGCGGTCGAGCAGGTCGGTCGCCTCGGTCGATCCGGTCCCGGGCAGCGTCAGGTTGTCCGAGGTCCGCGCTCCGACCGTCGCGACCGCGGCGATCATCGCGGCGATCAGCACCGCCCACGCCGCGAGGACGATCCGGCGGTGGCCGGTGCAGAGGTGGCTGAGGCGGTAGAGAAGAAGGCTCACCGCTGCGCTGACCCCCGCCCGACGCTAGCCGTTGGCTGTCGTCGGTTCGGATTCAGGACCACGTGTTTATATCCCCTCAACAGGCGCCGCGCCGCGCACCGCGCACCGCGCCGTCGCGGTTGCGATCATCGGCCGTCGATGCCAACGGCGAAGATCGGGCGGGCAGTCATCGGGATCGCCGTCCTTGCTGCCGTGCTGTCCGCGGCGCTGCCGGTGGACGGCCCGGGCGGCGCCTCCGCGGCGACGCCCGGCCCGCCGAGCTTCCTCCAGGTCCTCACCGACGACCAGACCGTCGACAGCCTCGCGACGATGCCGAAGACGAGACGGCTGCTCGTCCGCCGCGGCACCCGGTTCACCGACCACAACGCGGTCCAGCCGCTCTGCTGTCCCTCTCGGGCGAGCTTTCTCACCGGCCTCTACCCGCACAACCACGGCGTCCTCGGCAACCGGTTCCCCTACGGCTTCGCGGCGATGGACTTCAGCCGCACGATCTACACGGCGCTCGACGGCACGGGCTACCGGACCGGCTGGATCGGCAAGGTGCTGAACGCAGAGGGCGGCGCCGGGGTCGCGCCCGAGCCCGGCTTCGACGAGTGGCTCGTGCCGCTGCACGCCGAGGAGGGCTCGGACATGTTCGACTACGCGCTCAGCGACAACGGCGTCGCCCGCGAGCTCGAGGGCAGCTGGCAGAACGCCGTCTACGCCGACCGCGCCCGCTCGTTCCTCGCCGCGGCGGCCGACGCCGGGCAGCCGTTCCTGCTCACGCTCGCCGTCCACAGCCCGCACTGGAGCCCCTGCCCCGACGACATCCGCAGCCGCTGCCCGCCGCAGTCGCCCCCCCGCGACCGCGGCAGCTTCGCCGGGACGGGCTATCCCTTCGGCCCCGACTTCGAGGGCGGGCCGGCCGCGCGCCGGACCGCGAACCGCTACTGGCGCCGCGAGCTCGAGGCGTTGCGTTCGGTCGACCGGATCGTCGGTTCACTCGTCGCCGAGTTGCGACGAGCGGGCCGGCTCGACGACACCTACGTGATCTTCCAGTCCGACAACGGCATGCTCCACGGCGAGCACGGCGTCTTCGACAAGAACGTCCCCTGGGACCGCTCGGTCCGGGTGCCGCTGGTGATCCGTGGCCCCGGGTTCGGGCGCGGCGCCGTGCGCAGAGACCTGACCGCCAACGTCGACGTGCCGGCGACGATCCTCGACGCCGCCGGCGTCACGCCGACGCTGCCTCCCGACGGTCACTCGCTGCTCGGGCCGCACCGGCGACAGGTGCTGCTGCTCGAGCGTCTCGTCGGCTCGCCGCGGGCATCGGCCGGCCCCGCCGCCCACCCGTGGCTTCAGCTCAAGACCGCGACCGGCTGGGCCTACTGGCGCGACACCGTCACCGGGCGCGAGCACCTCTACGACCGCGCCCGCGATCCCTACGAGACCCGGAACCTCGCCCGCCGCCGGCCGGCGGTCGCGGCGCGGCTCGAGCGCCGGCTCGACCGGATCGCCGGCTGCGCCGCGCCCTGCCCGTAGGCCGCACCGTCAACGCCGGGGAAGGTGCGCGGGATCGGCGGCAACGACGCCCGTGGTTCCGCGGCCAGACCCGCGGGATCCGCGGCAACGCCCAGAGGTCGGCGGCGAGACGCCGCAGGGCCCGCGGCGCCACCCGCGAGGTCGGCGGCAGCGCGGTTCGAGGTCGGTGGTGAGGCGCCGGAGCTCGCGGCAACGCCGCTGATGTCGACGGCACGAAGCCGGCGGCAACGACCGCGCGGTCGGCGGCGAGACCCGTGAGGTCGGCGGCGAGACGCCGCGGGGTTCGCGGCAACGGGGTGACCGTGACAACAACGTGGATTTCGAGGCCGCGGAGCGAGCGAGTGTCACGAAGGGGGTCGATACCGCCCCGAACGTGGATCTCGGCAATCGTTCGCGATCGAGTGCCACGTAACCGTCGGGTCGGTCGGGGCCCCGATCCGCGTCGTCATCTCGGGGGCGGGCGGGGCGGCGCGATCCCGCCGGAGCCCGGCGGCCGGCGCGATCGGTTCGGGCAGGCGGGGCGGGGAGATCCCGCCGGAGCCCGGCGGCCGGCGCGATCGGTTCGGGGCCGGGCGGGCGGCGGGAGACTCGGGCCGGCCGCGGCCGCTCGGAAGGAGACTCGATCCGCGGCCGCGCCGAGCGGCTGCTCGCCGGGGGCTCGGCGGCCGCGCGGAGCGGCTGCTCGGCGGCGCTCAGCGGCCGCTGAAGCGCTCGTTGGCGAGTGGCTGGTAGGTGCGGCACGGCTGCCCGCGCAGGGCCGGGCAGGCGGGCAGAGGCGTCGGCGCGTCGACCCTCCCGACGACCGGGAGGACCAGGCGCGACGGGCTCTCGCGGTCATGCGCGATCGCCACCCAGGGCGTTCCCGGCGGATCGGCGCTCGTCTCGCCGAACGCCCAGGTCGGCTGGTCGCCGCCGGGCGCGGAGACGATCACCCGCAGGCGCGAGCCCTCGCGGTAGACGTGCCCCTGGTAGTAGAGCGGGATCCGCACCTTCACCCAGCGGCCCTTCGGCAGCTTCTTCGCGTCGCGCTTGCGGAAGGTCGGATGCGGGTCGCCGAGCGAGCTCGCCGCGCGGTCGACCTTGCGCGCCTCGGTCCGCATCCAGCCGCCCTGCACGAACGTCTCCTTGCCGTCGGGACGGACCTCGGTGACCGTCGCCTGCAGGTCGACGTTCCGCGCCCGCGAGCGGACCATGACCTGCAGCTCGCCGTTGCCGAGCACCGCGGTGTCGCGCCCGAGCGGCCTGCTCACGTAGGAGAGCGCTGTCCCCTCGGGGTTCTGGGTCCAGTCGTAGCTCGGATGGTCCGTCCAGAGGTCGCCGCTGCCGGTGTCGCCGGTGAAGTTCGTCGGCGGGCGGGCGTCGGCGTCCCAGGTGAACCGGTCGGCGCCGCCGCCGGGCTTGGCGGCGAGCCTGCCGCCGGCGGCCAGATACCACGACCGCTGCTCGGTGCCGGGGACCGGGAACCGCTTGAACCAGCCCTCGAACCCGGGCACCGGCTTGACCGGAGCGCCGCCGGCGCCGTTGTCGAACAGGACCCTGACCGGCGGCTGCGCCTCGAAGGCCGCCCTCGCCGCCGCGAGGTCGGGCTCGTGCTGGATCGGGTCGTCGGGGAGCGTCACCCCCGGGACCCCCATCACCGTCTGGTAGAGGAACGGCGCCAGCCCGCCGACCCCGCCGGCGTTCGGCTCCGGCCTCTCCCTCGCGACGTAGATCTGCAGGAAGTCGTACCAGCGGTTGAAGGTGTCCGGGTCGAGCGCGTCGGTGTGGACGCCGTTGGTGAACGTGAACCACTTCTTCCGCGTCCCGGTCATCGCGCCGGCGAGCGTCGGGCAGTGGCCGCCGGTCTGCTCGTCGGTCCACTGGCAGGCCATGAACACGGGCACCTCGATCGCGTCCACGAACTCGACCGGCGAGAGCGGATCGGCGATCTTCGGCCGGTAGTAGCTGTTGCGGCGGATCTTCTCGATCAGGTTCGCGGCCTCGGGATGGAGCTCCTGGTTGTCGGCGCAGACCTGGTCACCGTCCTGGATCCGCTGCCAGGCCCAGGGCTGGCCCGTGGTCGGGCTCGCCGGCTCGGCGTCGTCGACCCGGTCCTGGCCCCACTCGAGCGCGAAGCCGGTGTTGAGGATTCCGCCGGGATAGAGCGTCGTCATCGTGCTGTCGATCACCGACAGCGGCGTGATCGCGGCCAGGCTCGGGGGTCGCTTCGCGGCGACGAAGAGCTGGCTGATTCCGCCGTAGGAGACGCCGATCATCCCGACCTCGCCGTTCGCCGCCCAGGGCTGGCGGGCGATCGTCTCGATCACGTCGTAGCCGTCGAGCGCCTGCAGCGGCTCGAAGAAGTCGAAGGCGCCGCCGGAGCAGCCGGTCCCGCGCATGTTGACGTCGACGACCGCGTAGCCGAGCAGGCCGGCGATCGGCTGGATCCCGCTCTGCGGGACGCCGGGCTGCGCGTAGGCGTAGCCCGAGTACTCGATCACCGTCGGGTAGGGGCCGTTCTCGGGCGGCCCCGGCAGGTGGACGTTGATCGCGAGCTCGGTCCCGTCCCGCGTCGTCAGGTAGCCGTAGCCGTCACCGATCGCCTGGTCGTAGACATCGGTGCTCGGCGGCTTGCCGCGGTTGCTGAAGACGCGGATCGGCCGCGTCTCCACCCCGTCCGTGCTGACGGTGTAGCCGCGACCGGGATCGACCTTCCTGAAGACGACCCCGCCGAGCTCGCCGCCCCGGCGGGTGGCGACGGTGGAGCCGTCGCGGCGCAGCTTCACCTTCGCGCCCGGGGTGGCACCCGTGACCTGGACCTGCTCGGCGCTGCCGCGCGCCTCGAGCCCGGGCGCCGCCGCCGCGGCCTCCACCCCGACCAGCAGCGCCGTCGCAGCGATCAGCGCCGACGCCGCGGCCGCGCCGATCCCCGCCCTGGTCGACCTCGTCCCCATCGCACGGGACTATGTCACACCGGTTGGCGACGGGTGACGGTTGTCACCGCACGCGCGAGCAAGAACCGCGCGCGAAGGGGCCGCGGCAACCGCGCGCGAAGGGCCCGCGGCGCGGGCGCTACTTGCGGACCCGGATCGAACCGCGCATCAGCGGGTGGATCCGGCAGAAATACGTGTAGGTGGTGGTGTTCTTGGCCCGCCTGCTCTTGCGGTAGGGGAGCGGCGGCGTCGTGTAGACGTTCGAGCCGGTCGTCACCCCGGAGCTCAGAAACCGGCCGTAGCCGAGCTGGCCGGAGTCGAACTTGACCGGGCCGTTGGCGAGCGGATAGCCGATCCCCGAGTCCCTGTTGCAGGGCAGGCGGCAGGAGGTGATCGTGTGCCAGGCCTGCTCCTCGTTGGTCTGGCCGGGGAGCGCGTCGTAGTTGGTGAAGGTCACCGTCTCGCCGGAGTCGATGACCGGCGGCCGCATCAGGCTCGTCGGGAAGTCGCGCACCGCGGTGAAGCCGCCCTGCCCGTAGAGGAAGCTGCGGATGTCGATCCCCGACGGCGGCACCGTGCCCTTGCCCTTGAGCTTGCGCGGGTTCGGCAGGCCGAGATCCTTGCCCGCGTGCTTGTCGATGTTCTCCTCGAGGCGCCGGTGGGTGAGGGTGCCGCCCGCCTCGTACATCGCCCGCACCTCGGCCGCGTCGGTGAACGGGTCCCGGGCCGCGGGGTCGGGGTGGCCGACGGCGTAGCCGACGGGCAGGATCCCCATCGACTCGTACCACGACGCCTTCTTGACGTCGTAGGTGACGTTGATGAACACCGTGTCGCCCTGCTCGAGGCTGATCCGCCACTCGCGCGGGGTCGCCCGCATCGCGACGTCCCAGCTCACGGCGCCGGCCGGCTCGTAGTACTTCGCGGTCGACTTGAAGAGGTCCTTGACCTCGGACGGGTCGTCGCCGTCGACGGTGCCGGCGTCGGGGCCGTCGCGGGCGACCATCATCTTCACGTTCTTCCCGCCGGGATGGAGGTGTCCGGCGCCGAAGACGAGCGTTGCGCCCTGCGGGTTCTGCACCGTCCACATCCGCGCGTTGCTGATGTTCTCGCGCTCCTCGTAGCCGGGCTCGGACGGATCGGTGGGGACCTCGTCGGGGAACACGTACTTGCCGTCGCCGTCGCGGTCGAAGCCCTTCTCGGCGTCGAAGACGGGGTAGGCCTGCGGCGCCCCGGCGACGTCCATCCAGCGGATGTTCGTGTCGATGATGTCGGTGCGTGCCGGCGTCGTCTCCGGGACCCAGTCGATCTCCCAGGTCAGGTAGACCTGGCGGTTGTCGGACTGGTTCAGGTTGTGGAGCATCTGGTTGACGCCCCAGTCGTCGGTGGCCATCACCCTGCCGCCGTAGCCCTGCGGCAGCATCATCTCGGTCTTCTCCTCGCCCGAGGCGTAGGTCGGCCCGGCGTCGGTGAGCCAGACGACGTGGTGGAGGTGGAGGTCCCAGACCGACGGGGTCACGAGCTTGCCGCTCGGCTTGATCTCGAGCATGCTCGGCTTGAAGCGGGTGATGAAGCCCTCGTCGGTGGAGCCGGCCGCGAAGACGTCGGTGCTGCCGGGACCCTCCACGACCTCGGCGTGCGGACAGACCTTGGTCACCCGGTAGTCGTTGATGTTCTGGCCCGGATGGATGTCGATCGCGTCCGAGCGGCAGCTGTAGGTCGTCATCCCCGGGTAGCTCGCCGGGTGCAGGATCGGCTCGCCGGCGCTGGCCGGAGCGGCGCCGACCAGCGCCGCCAGGAAGCCGGCAGCGAGGATCGCCAGCCCTCCTCGAACGAGACTCTCCCGCGTCATCCGGGCGGGATTGTTGCGCATCCGTCAACGGAATGCGCCGATGCCCGGCGGCGGCCGCCCGCCCCCGCGTCGCCTCCGGACGGGCCCGCGGTCGCGGCGGGCCGCCGCCGCGCCGGGCCGAAGGCCCGCCGGCCACGCGGTCAGATCTCCTCCGGAACCATCTGGATCGCCCCGCTCGGGCACTCGGCGACGCAGATCCCGCAGCCCTTGCAGTAGTCGTAGTCGATCTCGTAGCGCTCGCCCGGCCGGCCGAGCTTGACCACGGCGTTGTCGGGACAGACGCCGTAGCAGTTGTCGCAGGAGAAGCAGTTGCCGCACGACAGGCAGCGGCGCGCCTCGAACAGCGCCGTCGAGGCGTCGTGGCCCTGCACGACCTCCTCGAAGTTGCTCTGGCGGCGGACGGCGTCGAGGCGCGGCCGGCGCGTGCGCGGCGCGTCGGCGTAGTACCACGTGTTGAGGGTCTCGAAGCCGGCGAGCTCGCGCTCGGGCGTCGCCGGCGCAGCGGCGCCGCGCAGCCAGGCGTCGACGTTGTCGGCGGCGCGGCGTCCGTGCCCGATCGCGACCGTGACCGAGCGCTCGGCCGGGACCATGTCGCCGCCCGCGAAGATCCCGGCGTGGCCGGTCATCATGTTCGGCCCGACGCCGACGACGCCGTCGTCGACCTCGATCCCGGCGACCCCCTCGACCAGCGAGAGGTCGCACTCCTGCCCGAGCGCGAGCACCAGGGCGTCGGCCTCGAGCTCCTCGAGCTCGCCGGTCGGCTGCGGGAAGCCCGTCTCGTCGAGCTCCATCCGCTCGAGCACGAGCCTGCCCTCGTCGGCCCGCCTGACCGTCGACAGCCAGCGCATCATCACGCCCTCCTCCTCGGCCTCCTCGAGCTCGACGTCGTGGGCGGGCATCTGCTCGCGGGTACGCCGGTAGACGACGACCGCGTCGGCGGCGCCGAGCCGCTTCGCCGTCCGCGCCGCGTCCATCGCCGTGTCGCCGCCGCCATAGACGGCGACGCGGCGCCCGAGCAGCGGCTCGTCGCCGGCCTCGAGGCCGCGCAGCATCGAGACCGCGTCGATCACGTGGGCGGCGGTGCCGGCGGGAACGTAGGCGCGCTTGCCGATCTGGGCGCCGACGGCGAGGAACGCGGCGTCGAAGCCCTCCCCCATCGCCGCCTCGACGTCGGTGACCTTGCGGTCGAGCTCGAGCTCGACCCCGAGGTCGAGGATTCGCGCGACCTCGGCCTCGAGGACCTCGCGCGGCAGCCGGTAGCGCGGGATCCCGAACCGCATCATCCCGCCGCTCATCGGCCCTGCCTCGCGGATCGTCACGGCGTGCCCGTGGCGACGCAGGAAGTAGGCCGCCGCCAGCCCCGACGGGCCCGCGCCGACGACGAGGACCCGCTTGCCGGTGTCCGCGGCCGCGGCCGGCAGCTCCCAGCCATGCTCGATCGCGACGTCGCCGAGGAACCGCTCGACCGAGTTGATCCCGACCGCCTGATCGAGCTCGCCGCGGTTGCAGGCGGTCTCGCAGGGGTGGTAGCAGACCCTCCCCATCACCGCCGGGAACGGGTTGTCGGCGACGATCCGCCGCCAGGCGCGCTCGTAGCCCGCCCCGCCCTCCTCCGCTTCGTAGAGCCACCGCTGGACGTCCTCGCGGGCGGGACAGGCGTCGTTGCAGGGCGGCATCCGGTCGATGTAGACGGCGCGCTCGGTCCGCCAGGTGCCGGTCTTGTTGGCGAGGCTCGATCCGACCTCGAGCGTGATCGCGAACGGCCTCTCCATCAGACGTCCCCCGACCCCTCCCCGTCGATCAGCCCGAACCGGGCGATGTTGCGGTCGGCGCCGGCCTGGATCCGGTCGATCACCTCGCGGTTCTCCTCCGGCCTGAACAGGTGGGCGAAGCGCCGCTGCGGCCTCAGGTATTCGACGACGGGCGTCCGCCGCCGGATCTTCGAGACCGCCGTGACCTCGCCGCCCTCGGCGGCGAAGACCGGGAACAGGCCCGTCTCCTTGGCGAGCCGGGCGAGCTTGATCGTGTCCTCCGAGGCCGACCCCCAGCCGAGCGGGCAGGGGACGAAAGCGTGGATGTAGCGGGCGCCGCGCAGCTCCATCGCCCGCTCGACCTTCGCCTCGAGGTCACGGAGCTCGGCGACGGTGGCGGTCGCCACGTAGGGGATCTCGTGGGCCATCGCGATCAGCGGCACGCTCTTTCCCTGTCCGAAGGCGTTGCCGGGCTCGGACCCGACCGGCTTGGTGTTGGCGGTCCGGGCCGCCGGCGGCGTCGCGCCCGAGCGCTGGACGCCGGTGTTCATGTAGCCCTCGTTGTCGTAGCAGATGAAGAGCACGTCGTCGTTGCGCTCGAACATCCCCGACAGGCACGCCAGCCCGATGTCGACGGTGCCGCCGTCGCCGGCTTGGCCGACGACGCGCACCTCCTCGCGCCCCTTCGCCTTCATCGCCGCCGCCATCCCGGCCGCGACGGCCGGCGCGTTGCCGAACAGGGAGTGGATCCAGGGGAGCTGCCAGGACGACTCAGGAAACGGCGTCGAGAACACCTCGAGGCAGCCGGTCGCGTTCGCCGCGATCACGCTGCCGCCGGTGGCCCGCATCGCCGCGTCGAGCGCGTAGCGTGCGCCGAGGGCCTCGCCGCAGCCGCGGCACGCGCGGTGGCCCGAGGTCAGCGTGTTCGAGCGCTCCATCCGCGCCTGCACCGACCGCTGATCCGGATCGAGGAGGCGGTTGCCGATCACGAAGGTGCCGACCTGGTAGTGCTTGACCGGCTGCTCGGCCATCCCGGATCGCGCTCCTCAGTGCGGCCGTGCCGCGACGATGCCGAGCTCGCGAACGATGTTCTCGGCGTGCGGCCCGGGCCGCCCGCCCCGGCGGAGCCGCTCGAGCTCGCGCTCGACGACATCGTGGTCGAGGTCGAGGAAGTGGAGCAGGCGCGGCTCGAGCCGGTCGGCGAGCACGTCCTCGAGCAGGGTCCGCAGCGACCGCCTGGTGATCGGCCTCCCGCCGAGCCCGCCGATCACGTCGTGGATCCTCGCGCCGCCGCCGAGCGCGAGCCGGACGTTCTGGCCGACGATCCCGCCGGCCCCGACCGCGAACGCCTTCTCGAGCACGATCACCCTCCCGACGTCGGAGAGCGCGGCGCGGATCTCCTGGCTCGGCCAGGGACGGAAGCACTTGATCGCGAGCGCGCCGATCCTCACCCCCTGCTCGCGGAGCTCGTCGACGACCTCCTCGATCGTGCCGAGGACCGAGCCGAGTGCGATCACCACCGTCTCCGCGTCCTCGATCCGGTAGCCGCGCACGAGGCCGCCGGAGCGGCGGCCGAAGGCGGACTCGAACTCGCCCGCGATCGACGGGATCAGGTCGAGCGCCTCGAGCTGCTTGGCGTGCATCAGGTAGCGGACCTCGGTGAACGCCTCCGGGCCGACCATCGCCCCGATCGTCACCGGCTCGTCCGGATCGAGCACCTGCCGCGGCTCGAACGGCGGCAGGTACGCGTCGACCCGCTCCGGCGACGGCACGTCGACCTCCTCGTAGGCGTGGGTGAGGATGAAGCCGTCCATGCAGACCATCACCGGCAGCGAGATCCGCTCGGCGAGGCGGAACGCCTGCACGTGCAGGTCCGCCGCCTCCTGGTTGGTCTCGGCGTAGAGCTGGATCCACCCGGAGTCGCGCTGCGACATCGCGTCGGAGTGGTCGTTCCAGATGTTGATCGGGGCGCCGATCGCGCGGTTTGCGAGCGTCATCACGATCGGCAGGCCGAGGCCGGACGCGTTGTAGAGCGCCTCGGCCATGTAGAGCAGGCCCTGGCTCGCGGTCGCGGTGTAGGCTCGGGCGCCCGCGGCGGAAGCGCCGATGCAGGCCGACATCGCGCCGAACTCGGACTCGACCATGAGGTACTCGCAGGGCGCGAGATCGCCGGCCCGGACGAGGTCGGAGAGCCCTTCGACGATGTGGGTCTGGGGCGAGATCGGGTAGGCGGAGATGACCTCCGGCCGGCACGCCGCCACGGTCCGGGCGATCGCCTGCGAGCCCTCGAGCTGCTCAAGCACCGACCAGCCCCCCGACCTCCCCGCGCACGTACCCGCCCGCGGCCTCGGCGCCCGCGACGTTGGCCTCTCCGACCGGGCCCGGGAACCGCCCGCGGATCGCCGCCGCGACCGCATCGATGGAGACGACCCCGGCGAGCGCGGCGAAGCCGCCGAGCAGCACCGCGTTCGGCAGCGGCCGGCCGACGTGCTCGCGCGCGAGCGCGGTCGCCGGCACCGTCAGCAGGCGCTCGCGCCGGAACCGCCCCGACAGCTCCGCGAGCCCGAGCTCGGCGATGCCGCGGCTGCTGTTGATCAGCACGTAGGCGTTCGCGCCGAGGCCCGAGAACAGGTCGACCTGGTGCAGGAGCGTCGGGTCCTGGACGATCAGCGCATCGGGCTCGGCGATCGGCTCGCGGACCCGGATCGGCCGGTCGTCGATGCGGCAGAACGAGACGACGGGGGCGCCGGTCCGCTCGGAGCCGAACGTCGGGAACGCCTGCGCGTGTCGGCCCTCGTCGAACGCGGCCACCGAAAGCAGCTCGGCCGCGGTTACGACCCCTTGCCCGCCCCTGCCGTGGATCCGGACGCCGAACACGGCATCACTCGCGCGCGGCTTCGAGCAGGACCCGCCGCTCGGCCGCGGCGACGAGCCGCCGGGCGCGGTCGACGGCGTCGATGTTGACCGAGATCGCGTCGATCCCGGCCCGGACCAGAAGCTCCGCGTAGGAGGGATGGACCGACGGCGCCTGACCGCAGATCGAGGTCCGCAGGCCGAGCTCGCGCGCCCGCGGGATCAGCAACCGCAGGTACTCGGCGACCGCCTCGTCGCGCTCGTCGAAGACGGCGGCGACGAGCTCGGAGTCGCGGTCGGCGCCGAGCATGAGCTGGGTCAGGTCGTTCGAGCCGATCGAGATGCCGGCGATCCCGAGCTCGGCGTAGCGCGGCAGGTGGAAGAGCGCCGACGGCACCTCGGCCATCACCCAGAGCTCGAAGTCGGGCTCGTCGAGAAGCCCCGCCGCGGCGACGGCCTCGCGAGCGGCGACGAGCTCGCGCGGGGTGCGCACGAACGGGATCATCACGTGGAAGTTCGTGTGCCCCTCGTCCCAGACGCGCCTGATCGCGGCGAGCTCGAGCCGGAACAGGTCGGGCTCGCGCATGTAGCGGAGCGCGCCCCGGTAGCCGATCATCGGGTTCGCCTCCTCGGGCTCGAAGCGGTCGCCGCCCTCGAGGCCGCGGAACTCGTTGCTGCGGAAGTCGATCGTCCGGTAGGTGATCGGCCGCGGGGCGAAGCCGGCGGCGAACCGGCTCAGCGCGGTGCCCATCCGATCGACGAACTCT
This sequence comes from Actinomycetes bacterium, assembly GCA_016861045.1. Taxonomy (GTDB): domain Bacteria; phylum Actinomycetota; class Thermoleophilia; order Solirubrobacterales; family 70-9; genus RHKX01. Next base: position 275,042 of record BOKP01000002.1, read on the forward strand.
GCTCCGCGGTCCTCCTCGAGCAGCGCGCGCGGGTGCCTGCCCGCGAGCGCCTCGATCACCATCAGCTCCGCTCGCAGCAGGCCGACGCCATCGACCTCGAGCCCGGCGGCGCGATCGACCTGCGACGGCTCGGAGAGGTTGACGAGGAGCTTCGTCCCCGTCACCGGCGCCGCGGCGGGCGCCGCCGGCGCCGGCGGCGCCTCCCCCGGCTGCGTCGCGGCGGCGCCGGCGCGGACCACGCCCTCCTTCGCATCGACGGTGACCGTCTCGCCGTCGCGGAGCTTGTGGGTCGCGTCGGCCGTGCCGACGACACAGGGGATCCCGAGCTCGCGCGAGACGATCGCCGCGTGGCAGGTCATGCCGCCGGAGTCGGTGACGATCGCCGCCGAGCGCCGCATCAGCGGCACCCAGTCGGGCGCGGTCATGCGGGTGACGAGGACGTCGCCCTCGCCGAGCCCGTCGGCGCCGGCGAGGTCGACGACGATGCGCACCCGGCCGACCCCGGTCCCGGGCGCCGCGCCGAGCCCGCGCAGCAGCACCTCGCCGTCCCGGTCGCCGCCGAGCTGTCGGCCGCCGGCCGATGTCACCGGCCGCGACTGCAGCATCCACGCCTTGCCGTCGGGGCCGTAGCACCACTCGGTGTCCTGGGGGGCGCCGTAGTGCTCCTCGATCCGCTTGCCTAGCGCCGCGATCTCGCGAACCTCGTCGTCGGAGAGGACGGGCGTCGCGGCCTCGTCGCGACCGAGCTCGCGGACGTCCGTGCCGCCGCCCTCCCGCGGCTCGATCACTAGCTCCTTGCGCCGGACCTCACGCGCGAGGATCGCCATGTCGTCCTTGCCGACGATGTAGCGGTCGGGCGAGACCGAGCCGGAGACGACGGCCTCGCCGAGCCCGAAGGAGCCTTCGATCACGAGCCGATCGGCGGCGCCGGAGGCGGGGTCGATCGTGAACATGACGCCGGCCCGTGTCGACAGCACCTGGCGCTGGACGACGACGGCGATGTCCATGTCGGCCTGCCCGAAGCCCCGCTTGGCGCGGTAGAAGACGGTGCGGGCGCCGAACAGCGACGACCAGCAGCGGCGCACGGCCTCGACGGCGGCATCGGCGCCGCGGACGTTGAGGAAGGTTTCGTTCATGCCGGCGAAGGACGCCGCCTCGGTGTCCTCGGCGGTCGCCGAGGAGCGGACGGCGACGGGCGCATCGGCATCGCCGGCCTCGGCGGCGACGCGCTCGTAGCCGGAGCGGATCGCCGCCTCCACCGCATCGGGGATCGGCTCCGCCTCGATCATCTCGCGGACCCCGGCCGTCGCCGCGGCGAGCTCCTCGGTGTCGTCGACGTCGACGCTCCCGAGCCGCCCGGCGATCCGCTCGCGGAGCCCGCCGGAGTCGCAGAACTCCGCGTAGGCGGGGGCGCCGACGACGAAGCCGCCGGGAACCGGCAGGCCCGCCGCGGTCAGCTCACCGAGGTTGGCGCCCTTGCCGCCCGCGTAGAGCACGTCGGCGCGGGAGAGGGCCCCGAAGCTGCGGATCGGCTCGAGCCCGCCACTCCCCTCCGCGGCTTCCGCACCGGCCCGGATCGTCTTCGAGCCCTCCATTCCGAGCAACCTACGGCCGGACGGCGCTCCGTCCATCCGTAGTCAGCACCACCCGGGGACTGCAGTGACTGCCGAGCCCGCCCGCGACGACTTGCGCCGCGCCGAAGCCCGCTCCGGCTCAGCGTCGGTGCCGGAGCTCGAGCACCTGCTGGTAGGTCGGCCGGTTCGTCGTCGGGAACCGGTTCGGCAGGATCCCCGGCACGAAGCCGGTCGTGCTCGCGGGCCCGCGCCAGCTCGCCGGGTCGTCGCTGCCGAAGTCGGCGGCGAGCTCGGCGGCGCTGGCGTCGATCGCCGCCCACAGCGATGCCCGGCAGGCGTCGATGTCGCCCGCGCCGCAGTAGCGGAGGTGGAATCGGCCCTTGACCCGCTCGCCGAGCTGCGTCCGCAGGTCCTTGTCCACATAGGACTGGCCCGAGGCCCCGCCGAGGCCGCGGACGTCGTTTAGCTCGTCGAGCAGGTCGCCGAACCGCGGCTCCATCACCGCCTCGGCGATCGGCACCCAGACGTCGTTCATGATCGTCGGGCCCGCCTCGTCGTAGGTGCCGTCCCCGTTGACGTCGAGGCGCGGCGCGTCACGGCCGACCCAGTCGTCGAGCAGGTCGACGACCTGCTGGGCCCGTGCGTTCGGGGCGGCGGAGCCGGCGAGCATGCGGCTGACGACCTCCCAGGTCGGCGCGCGCACGTCCTCGGTCGCGGCCCGGTTCATGATCCCGACGTTGTCGGTGATCCGCGGGCGCCGCGGCCACTGGTCGAAAAGCTCAACCCGCTGCTCGGAGCCGTAGGGCTCGTCGTCGCCGTGCATGAAGCCCGGCGCCGACTGGTTGTTCCAGTTCAGCAGCAGGCCGTCGGGCCCGCCGACCGCGTGCGGGTGCTCGTTGCGGCTCAGGAAGCCCCGCCACTCGTACTTGCCGGTGCCGAGCGTCGGCAGCCGCCGGTCGAGCCCGCGCGCCCGCTCCGGCAGGCGGCCCGAGCTGAAATAGGCGGTCTTGTCGCGCGATGTGTAGGCCCAGTTGAAGGTGAAGCCGAACTGGTTCGCCGTCTTGTAGAACCGCTGCGGCGTCTTCGCCCTGCCCCCGGTCATGTCGTGCAGCGCCGCCAGGTTGAGGCCGTCGCGACCGAACGTGGAGCGTTGCAGCGCCAGCGCGTAAGGCTTGCCGTCGATCGTCGCGGTCGCGTAGACCGAGCCGTGCACGGAGCGGTCGTAGGTCAGCGGCGTGCCGTTCAGCTCGCCGGCGGTGAACGACTCGAGCGGGCGGCACTTGCCCTTGTACACGTAGTGGTCGGATTCGCGGGTCGGAGTCGCCCCGTCCGGCTCGCAGAGCTTCTCGGCGAAGGCGTCGCGGACGTCGTGGCCGGCCGAGGTGAGGCTCCAGGCGTAGTCCTTGGTCCGCCCGATCAGCAGGTACATCGCCAGGCCCGGAACCGCCGCGCCCTGCGCCTTGATCCCGGGGCCCTCGAGGTGGATCTGCTGGACGATCTCCGGGTAGTAGTAGCCGAGCTGCGGGCCCATCACGCCGAGCGTGTTGCCCGTCGCCGAGCGCTGCCGCGATGAGAGCAGCCAGTTCGAGGCCTGCCGGCGCGCCGGCGCCAGGCCGGCGTCGCCGGCGGGAACCCTCGGGTCGACGCTCTCGATCGAGCCCGGATCGACGACGACCGAGCCCTTGACCTTGCCGCCGGTCAGCGGCGGGTAGTCGAAGCGCCTGTCGATCGTCGTCGGCGCCTCCGGGTCCTCGGCGAGCATCACGTCCTCCCAGGCCCTGTAGCCCTGCCCCTGCCCGAGCTCCTGCTCGAGGTTGGCGAGCAGGTCGGCGTTGGCCGCCTCGGCGCCGCCGCCGGCCCCGAAGATCGAGCCGATGAACGCGGTCACCGCGATCACGTCGTTGACCGTGGCCGGCGGTTGGGCGATCCCCTTCGACTCGTTGTAGGCGTTGATGCCGTCGGCGTAGGCCTGGGCGTCGCGGATGATCTCCCTGCCCTTCTTGCCGTACTCGCGGACGAGCAGCTTCCGCTGCGCGGTCACGAGTGCCTCGGCCTCGGCGCTGGGGACGAAGCTCTGACCGCTCGTGACCAGCGAGAACGCGTTGAGGTTGGGGACGTCGGCGACCGCCGCGCGGGCGGGGCCGCGGCCGAGCGCCAGCAGGAGCTGGCGGTCGCGGGCCGTCGTCCAGCCGGCGCCGAAGGCGACGTCGTAGCGGGTCTTGCCGTAGACGTGGGGGATCCCGTAGGCGTCGTAGATCAGCTTCAGCCCGGGCTCGCCGGTCTCCTCCTCGTGGGCGTCGCCGATCGGCGCGAAGTCCTGCGGCAGGAAGAGGTCGTTGATGTCCGCCTTCGTGACGTCGTCGCGAAGCGGGGTGAGGCCGCTGTAGAGGGGGAGCTGGTCGGTCGAGTTCTCGGTGAACGGGACGCCGCCGTAGTTGCCGGGCGGCAGGATGTAGCGGGCGAGGTCCTTCTGCCCGCCCTTCCCGCTCGCCGTGGCGGCCGACGGCAGGGTCGCGGCCGCCAACACCGCGATCGCAACGACAAGAACCGATCCCGCACGCCTCATCGACATCTCCCTCGCTGTCTCCCGTTCGCTGGTCTCGAGCCCCGCGACCCCCGGCGGAGTGAGCCGCAGTATGGCAAAACCCCCGCGAGACGCTCGCCGGTTGCCTCCCGGTCCCGCTCAGCCCAGGAGCACGAGCAGCGACATCGCCAGCCCGAGCACGACCCCGACCCCGGCGAGGACTGCGGCGGCCCCACCGCCGAGCTCCCTGTACCCCCCAGCCCCGACGGCCCGCTCGACCGACCCGAACCGGCGGCTGCCGAACGCGAACAGGACGATGCCGTAGAGGGCGAACAGGAACCCGAGGGCGGCGTACGGCCACTCGGTCTCGGCGCCGCTGAGCTCGGGCACGATCCGGCCGACCCCGATCCCTACCGCGAGGGCGGCGAGGGCCGTCCGCCACCAGGCGAGCATCGTCCGCTCGGCGGCGAGGCGGGTGCGGCGGCTCGGGTCGTCCCCGCCGGTATCGGGCTCGCGTTCGGTCACGCGAGCATCGTAGGCGGGCGCCGCCGTCGGGGCGCGCGACCGCTGCGCGGCCGGAGCCCTCGCGCTCGGCCCCCGGTCGCGGCGCCGCCGGCGACGCGGACGTGCCGGAGGACGCGGGGCGATAGGTTCCCGGTGGCGAATGAGCGCGACTCGATCCCAGCCCGTCCCCTTGAGCCGGATCGGCGTCGTCGGCGGCGGCTTCATGGGCGCCGGCATCGCCGAGTCGGCGGCGGTGGCGGGGATCGGCGTCGACCTCGTCGACGTCGACGACTCGGCCCTCGCCCGCTCGCGCGAGCGGATCGAGGCATCGCTGGCGAAGGCGGTGGCGCGCGGCAAGCTCGACGACGCCGAGGCCGTCCTCGCCCGGATCGACTTCGCCGCCGGCCTCGACGGCCTCGGCCGCGCCGAGCTCGTGATCGAGGCCGTCCCCGAGGTGGCGGAGCTGAAGCGCGACGTCTTCGCGGCGATCTCGGCCCGGGTCGACGAGGAGGTGGTGATCGCCTCGAACACCTCCTCGATCCCGATCGCCGAGCTCGCCGGGGCGACGAGCAACCCCGACCGCGTCTGCGGCCTCCATTTCTTCAGCCCGGTCCCGGTGATGAAGCTGGTCGAGGTCGTCGTCGCGCTCGACACCTCGGAGGCGACCGAGGCGCAGGCGTACGCGCTCGCCGCGCAGATGGGAAAGCAGCCGATCCGGACCAAGGACCGCTCCGGCTTCGTCGTCAACATGCTGCTCATCCCCTACCTGATGGCGGCGATCCGGATGCTCGAGGAGGGCTTCGCCAGCCGCGAGGACATCGACACCGGGATGCGGCTCGGATGCGGGCACCCGATGGGGCCGCTCACGCTCTGCGACATGATCGGCCTCGACGTCCTCTACGCCGTCGGGACCAGCCTCTTCGACGAGTTCAAGCGCGACGAGTACGCGCCGCCGCCGCTGTTGAAGCGGATGCTGGCGGCGAACCGGCTCGGGCGCAAGTCCGGGCGCGGGTTCTACGAGTACGAGCCGGCGCCGGCCGGCTGACCGCGGCCGGCCGGTGGCGCTGACGATCTGGCACAACCCGCGCTGCTCGAAGTCGCGGGCGACGCTGGCGCTGATCGAGGCCGCCGGTGGCGAACCCGCGGTCCGCCGCTACCTCGACGATCCGCCGAGCCCGGCCGAGCTCGAGGCCGCGCTCGTCGCGCTCGGCCTCGAGCCGTGGGAGCTGGCCCGCACGGGCGAGCCGCTCGCCGCCGAGCTCGGGCTCGCGGAGCTCCCGCGCGACGCGGGGGCCCGCGACCGGTGGATCGCGATCCTCAGCTCGAACCCGCGCCTGATCGAGCGGCCCGTCGTGATCGCCGACGACGGCCGCGCGGTTCTCGGCCGCCCGCCGGAGAACGTGGCGGTGCTGCTCGGGAGCCGCCGCGACCCGGGCCGGGCCAAGACTTAGCCACCGGTTAGCGGCGCTTGAGGGTCCGGTGCCACGGTCGCCGCAAGCGACGAACGGAAGGAGGGCGAATGCCACAGATCATCATCACGACCGACGCGCCCGACGGCAGGGCGACCGAGGTCCATCGCGAGCGGATCAGCCCGGTCGATGTCGAGACCGAGGCCGCCAGCTTCCTGCTGGTCGAGCGGATCGGCTGGGCCCTGAGCGACGCCGACGACCTCGAGCACCCGGCCGCGACCGGGTCCGCGACTACGCCGGCTCGTGGAGGCAGGTCGGGTCGGCCGCGAGCGGGTCGCCGGTGAGCGCGTAGGCGCGGGCGCGGCTGCCGCCGCAGACCTCGCGGAACTCGCAGCGGCCGCACTTGCCCTTGAGCTGCGCCGGGTCGCGCAGCTGCCGGAAGAGCGGCGAGTCGCGGTAGATCTCGACCGGGCTCCGGCGCCGCACGTTTCCGGCGACCAGCGGCAGGAAGCCGGAGGGCATGACGTCCCCGCGATGGGAGATGAACATGAAGCCGCGGCCGTCGTTGACGCCCTTGGCCGGGCGGTTGAGGCCGTCGGCGAAGCGGTATCCGGCGCCGGCGAGCACATCCGGGCGGCCACCCTCGTCGGCGGCCGGGACGGCGCGGCGGGCGCGCTCGGCGACGATCCGCCGGTACTGCGGCGCGGCGGTGGCCTTGACGTCGAACGGGGCGGTGGCCGCCGTCTCCTGCAGCCAGCCGAGCACCCGCTCGTGGCCGGCGGCGTCGAGCATCGGCAGCGTCCGGCCGCGGCCGACCGGGACGAGAAAGAACACCGACCACTGGACGACGCCCCACTCCTCGAGCAGCGGGACCATACGCTCGAGCTCGCCGTCGTTGAGCCGGCAGGCGGTCGTGTTGACCTGCAGCGCCAGCCCCTCCGCGGCCGCGTTCTCGATCCCGCGCAGGGTCCGCTCGAACGAGCCCTTGAAGCCGCGGAAGCGGTCGTGGACGCGCGGATCGGCGGCGTCGACGCTGAACGCGACCCGCCGGATCCCGGCCTCGCGCGCGGCGGCCATCCGCTTGCGGGTCGTGAGCGCCGTCGCCGTCGGCGTCAGCGAGACCCGCAGCCCACGCCGATCGGCGTGGGCGGCGAGCTCGAAGATGTCGCGCCGCATCAGCGGGTCGCCGCCGGTGAGGACGAGGATCGGCCTGGTGCCGAAGCCCGCGAGCTCGTCGATCAGCGCCTCGCCCTCGCTCGTCGACAGCTCGAGCGGGTCGCGGCGCGGCTGGGCGTCGGCGCGGCAGTGCAGGCAGGCGTAGGCGCAGGCGCGGGTCAGCTCCCAGGCGATCGTGAACGGCGCCCGGTCGAAGTCGAGCCGCTTGACGGCGGCGTCGCGCTCGGCCCGGGCGGCCCTGGCCGCGGCGGCCTGCGCGACGGCCGCCTCCATCAGACGGCCACCGCCTCGAGCACCTCGTCGTCGGTCAGGTAGCAGGCCGGATCCGATGCGGTGAAATCGCCGGTGGCGCTGACCGCCCGGACCCTGAGCCCGCCGTTGCAGAGGTCCTGGAACCTGCATTCGCCGCAGCGTCCGCGCAGCTCCCGCGGCCGCCGCCGGTAGGGCTCGAGCAGCGGGTTCGCGTCCGTCCAGATCTCGCCGAACGGCCGCTCGCGGACGTTGCCGACGGTGACGTCCCAGGAGAACTGGTCCGGATGGACCCGCCCCCGCGGGTCGATCGACGCGACCGCGATCCCGGACTGGTTGCCGCCGTTCCAGCGCAGCAGCCGCTCGACCTCGGCGGCGCGCTCGGGCTGGGTCCGCTCGATCCGCTTCAGCAGGAGGACGTTGTCGACCGGGTTGTCGACGGTCAGCACCTCGATGTCGACGCCGCGGCGCGCGAGGTCCTCGGCCCGGTCGAAGATCTCCTCGACGACCTCGCGGGTCTCGGCCGGCTCGAGGTCGTACTTGCTGATCTTCTCGCCGCGCCCGGCGTAGGCGAGGTGATAGACACAGAGCCGGTTGACCCCCTCGCGCTCGGCGAGCTCGAAGATCGAACCGAGCTCGGACCGGTTGAGGCCGTGGATCGTGTAGCGCACCCCGGTCCTCAGCCCCGCTGCCTGGGCCGCCCGGATCCCGCCCAGCGACGCCTCGAAGGCACCCTTCTTGCCGCGCAGCTTGTCGTGGCGGGCGCCGATCCCGTCGATGCTGATGCCGACGTAGGAGAAGCCGGCGGCGGCGACGTCACGACCGGCGGCCTCGTCGAGCAGCGTGCCGTTGGTCGAGAGGACCGTGCGCATCCCGGCGTCCCGCGCCGCCGCGGCGAGCTCGAGCAGGTCGGGGCGCATCAGCGGCTCGCCGCCGGAGAAGAGCACGGTCGGGACCCCGAAGTCGGCGAGCTCGCCGATCAGGTGCCGGCCCTCGGCCGTGGTCAGCTCGCCCGGGTACTCGCGGTCCTTGGAGTCGGAGTAGCAGTGCGCGCAGTGCAGGTTGCAGCGCTGGGTCGCGTTCCAGACCACTACCGGCTTCTTGTCCTCGCTGAAGTGCAGCAGGTGGGCGGGGCTGCGGGCGGTCGATCGGCCGTAGCGGATCGCGTCCGCGGGCCCGACCGTTCCCGCGAGCAGACGGGTGACGCTCAGCATTCCCCGGGTTGATAGCGGTCGCCGGGCGCGCGAGCATGAGCACGGGATACGCCCGCGGGTCCCGGCTCGCCACTGACGTCCATCCGTACTGATCACGGACCCGGTCGCCTCCGCCGGAGACGATGTCTCGAAGGCGAGGCCCGCCCGCGCGCGACCCGGGGCTGGCCCCGATCGACGTGATGGCGATCCCGGAGAACGACCGACGCAGTGTCAGCACTCCCGATGGCAGCCAAGCGCCCGCGCGGCGGGGGCCGGCGTGAGCGGTTGACCGCGCGCCTGGAGCGGCTCGTCGGCCGCACCTCCGGCCGGCTCGTGCTGCTGACCGGGTTCGCCGCAGCGCTCTGGGCGCTGACCGCGCTTGCCGCCGACCTGATCGACGCCTATCCGGGCTTCGGCGAGTCGCTCTGGTCGGGAGTCCGTCACATGCTCGATCCCGGGGCGCTCGGCGACGATGCGACCGGTGCGCAACGCGCCGTCGGGCTGATCCAGGTCCTGACCGGGATCGTGCTCGTCGTCGGCCTCGCGCTGACCGTCCTCTCCGACCTCGTCGACCGGATGCTGCACCGGCTTGCCGAGATCGACCCGCCGGTGACGGCGAAGGACCACCTGCTCGTGATCGGCTGCGGCGGTTCGCTGCCGGCGATCCTCGCCCGGTTCTCGGCGAGCGGTTGGCGCGCCCCGGTCGTCGTCCTCGTGCCGCCAGGCCCGGGCGAGGAGCGCCGGTCGCTGCGGCAGCGGCTCACCGAGGCGGCCCCGGCTCTCGAGGTGCGCGTCGTCAGCGGCGATGCCTTCCACCCGGCCGGGCTGGCACGGGGATCGGCAGCCGCGGCGCGCTCGATCGTGATCCTCTCCCGGCCCGGCGAGGACGACGCCGCCGCCGATGTCCTGACCATCCAGATCGGTGCCGTGCTCGCAGCGAGCCTCGAAGCGGCGGATCGCGCTCCCCAGGTCGGGATCGAGATGCGGCGCGGCGAGAACGTCGACTCGATCTGGGAGCTGTTCCCTCCCAACTTCGACGCGATCGTCCACGACCGCTCGGCCGGATCCGTGCTCGGCCTGGCGATGGCGAACCCGTCCTTCACCGCCGTGATCGACTCCGCGTCCTACGGCTCCGACGCGCCCCGGCCGTTCCTGGTCGGGGTGGGCGAGCGGGCGGGGAGCCGCTTCGCCGAGCTGGCCGGGTGCCTGCCCGCCGCGGTGCCGGTCGGGTTGATCTCCGGAGGCGGCGACGGGCGGGTCCGCCTCGTGCCCGGGCCTGACACCCGCTTGGAGGCAACCGACCGCGTGATCGTCCTCGCGAGATCCGAGGCCGATGCGCGGCGCCGGGGCCGCACGCCGGCGTCCGTGGCCGCTCCCAGCCCCGACATCTCCGATCCGCTGCCGCCGCCCCGCCCCCTGCTGGTCGGTTGGAGCACGACCAGCGCCGACTACGTCGGGGCGGTTGCCGGTGCCGATGGCGCTGGACGAGCGCGGACCGAGATCACCGTGCTCGCCTCCGCCGACCCCGGTCCCGGGCCGGAGGCGACCGAGCTCCGCTGGCGCCGAGGCGATCCGAGCGATCCGAGCACCCTGCGCGATACCCTCGCGGCGGTCGCTCCCGACGTCGTGCTGGTCGCCTCCGTGGGAGCGTCAGCCGACCCGCGCGTCACCGATGCGCGCGCCGCACTGGCCGCGCTCCATCTCTGCCGGGCCGCCGAAGACCGGCCACTGACGCTGCTGGTCGAGCAGCGCGGCGCCGGGAGGGCGGCTGCGCTGGAGCGGGCCGATCCACGCATCCGCGTCGTCTCGGCCGCGGCGATCGCTGCGCGCGCGATCGCGCTGGCCGCCGTCGATCCGGATGCGCTCGCCGCCCAGGAGGCGATGGCCGCCCCCGAGGTCCAGCTCGAGCGGCGGCTGCTGAGCGAGGCGGGTGCCGTGGCTGCGGAGCCCGACGGCGCCCTGCGACACCGCGCCGGCGGTCGCGGCGTGGCCTTCGCCGCCGTCTACCGGGCCCTGCTCGACGAGGGTGCGATCCCGATCGGGGTCGCCCGCGACGGCGTCCCGCTCGAGTCCCTCGGGGCCGGCGCGCCGGCGCTCGAGCCCGGCGACGAGCTGCTGGTCCTGCGCCGGGCCGGACACCGCTCGGTGCGCTCGGTCCAGGAGCGCCGGCTCCGGGACCCGGCGCTCGACCCGGCCCGCGCGATCGCCCGACGCTGAGCACCGGCTCCGGGAGCGCACCGGCTGCCGCGGGCCGGGCACGACCGCGCGCAAGCGGCGTTCGGCGCGCTCCCCTGCCCCGCTCAGGGCGCCTCGCGGCCGAGCCAGCCCCGGTAGAAGCCCTCGATGTCGGGCAGGAAGTCGTGGGTGACGGGATAGCCGGGCGTGGTCGCGTCGCACTCGAGCAGCCGCGCGCATTCGGGGCAGTAGAACTCGCGAACCTCGACCCATTCGGGGTCGCCGCCGGCGAACTTCGGGAAGACCTCGCCCATCTTCTCCTCGTCGTCGCGGACGAAGACGGCGGCCTCCATCTTCCAGTTGCGGTCGTGGCGGCAGAACCGGTGGCCGCAGTCGCAGCGGATCACCAGCTCGCCCGCCGCCCGGACGACGTTCAGCCCCTCCCCGAGCGGGAGCACGATCGGCTCGTCGTAGGCGACCCGCTCCTGCAGGATCGAGAGCCACTTGTCGAAGCGGTCGGGGTCCTTGTAGCCGGACTGGATATCGCGGACCTGGCGCCGCGAGAGCCTCTCGTCGAGCAGCGCCTCGAGGGTGTCCCGCTCGAACGGCTTGCCGGCGGCCCGCGGCCGCTCGACGCGATCGACCCGGGAGGCGGCGAGGAACTCGTCCGCGGACTGCTCCGGCGTGACCTTGCCGGCGGCCGCGCGCTCGACCGCGACGGTCGGGGTCGGCGCCTCGACCTCGAAGTCGGGCTCGAGGTCCCAGAAGCCTCGGAACTCGGCCGCCCAGCGCGGCGACAGCTTCATCGACTCCGCGAGCGCGATCCGGACGGGCTCGATCATCTCCCCGGCGACGACCCGCTCGCGCTGGGTCGCCCACCACTCGCGGACGGGCACCGCCCGGCGCAGCCGCTCGGCCCGGAACCTCTCGCGGCGGCTCGCGCTCGCCGCCTCGTCGGCGTTGCCGTCGGCGTCGAGCACGACGCCGTAGGTCGAGTCGGCGAAGCGCGGCAGGAGGTGTCCCTCGGCGACGTCGCGGGCGACCGCGGCGGGCGGGCGGAGCAGCGCGTCGCCGAGGCCCGGGGCGCCCTTCATCACCGACAGGTAGAGGTCGCCGTCGGCGAACGGCTCGAGGGTGGTCATGTTGTCCTGCTTGTAGGTGCGCTCGCCCTCGATCGCCATCAGCGCCGGCTCCTCGAAGCTGCCGTCGGCGACCGGGTAGGCCTCGCCGCGCCGCGCCCGCTCGCGCAGGTCGTTGCCCTTGATGTTGTGGATGTAGCCGGCCGAGCCCGGGTATCCGCCGAAGATCCCGGCGGTCAGCATCCGCGTGCAGCCGAGGTTCTGAAGCTCCCAGAACGGCGTCTTGGAGAGCATCAGCAGCGACTCGAAGCTGGAGCCGCCGCGGTGGCGCCCGGCGCCGCCCGAGTTCGCCTTGATCCGTCGCGACAGGTAGATCATCGGGCTGATCAGCTCCCACATCTCGACGTCGCCGGCGTCGCCCTCGGGGTTGAACATCGCCGCGCAGGTGTCGGTGCCGTCGAGGACGTACTTGGCCCCCATCCCCTGCGCCGCGATCTCGAAGTTCATGATCGCCGAGGAGCTGCCGTACTGGTCGATGCCGCCGCCCTGGATGACGTTGCCGCTGACCGAGTACGGCGCCATCACCTCCTCGATGAAGCCGCGCGCCTGCAGGCCGCGGGCGAGCGTTCGCGCGAACCCGAGGAAGGCCGGCTGCAGGAACGCCCAGGCGATCCCGGTCGAGCCGTCGGCGTCGCCGAGGTTCGCGATCGTCCCCTCCGGGAAGTTCGTCTCGATCGCGAGGTAGGCGCCGTCGTTGACCTTGTCGTTGCAGATCAGGGTCTGCGTGAACATCACCCAGATCGCGCCCTGCATCCCCGACGGCGTGCAGTTCATCGAGTGCCAGCCCCAGGCCGAGGAGCCGTCGAGATCGAGCGAGTACTCGCCGTCGCCGCCGATCCGGACCTCGAACGGGGCGTGCATCACGAAGTCGCGGCGGGCCCGCGCCGGCAGCGTCTCCTTGTCGGCGAAGGTGATGTCGAAGTTCGACGCCGAGCGGTAGCGCCCGGGCACGGTCATCTCCGCGATCCGCGACTTGAACGAGCGCCTGCCGTCCTCGATCACCTCGCGGCTGAACCGCTTGAAGCGGTCGACGCCCTCCTCGAGGACGACGCGCTCGACCGCGTCGCGGATCATGTGGCAGCCGGCGAGCCGGGTGCGCTCGTCGAGCAGGTAGTACATCGGCGCCCGCGTCTGCTTCGCGCAGCGGGTCAGGTGCCACCGGGCGAGCTCGTCGCCCTCGCCGATCTTCATGCACGGCAGGTCGAGGCCGTCGTCGAGCCGGTTGGTCGGCCCGACCGGCACCCCGCCGGGGGTCGAGGCGCCGATGTCGAGGACGTGGGTGACGCCGCCCGCCCAGGCGATCAGCTCGGGCCGCTCGCGGTCGGTGTGGTCGAAGATCGGCACGAACGTCTGCACGTCGGCGTTGTGGACGTCGCCGATCGTCGGATCGTTGTTCGCGAAGATGTCGCCCGGTGCGATCCCCGGGTTCGACTCGTAGCCGGAGCGGACCATGTGCTTGATCGCGTCCGACATCGTGTGGACGTGGACGATGATCCCGGTCGAGAGGGCGATCGAGTCGCCCTCGGGGGTGTAGAGGGCGAAGCAGAGCTCGCCGAGCTCGCGGACGATCGGCGAGGCGGAGATGTTGAGCGCGGTCTCGCGGGCCGAGACGAGGCCGCCGCGGAGGCGCGCGAACAGCTTCTCGTAGCCGATCGGGTCGCGCTCCTTGAGCTCGAGCTCGCCGGCGAGGCCGGCGTAGGCGCCGGTCTCGGCGAACAGCCGCTCGGAGTCGGCGAGCATCTGCGCGAGGCTGCGCCCGTCCCAGCCGATCGGCGGGCGGTCGGGCTCGAGCTCCCTGGTCGCCTCGACGATCGCCATCCTCAGGTGCCCTCCCCGCTGATCGACATGTGGAAGATCTGGTGGCGATCGAGCCGGGCGGTCCGGCCCGGCGGGATCGCCAGGGTCGTCGCCACCGACTCGACGATCGCCGGGCCCCCGATCACGTGCCCCGGGCGGACCTCGGCGAGCTCGTGGATCGGCGTCGCGACGAAGCCGTCGCCCCAGTGGACCGGTCGGCGGTCCTTCTCCGGCGGCGTCCCCTCGACCGGCTCGGCGTCGGGCAGCGCCGGCGTCTCGACCGGGACCGAGCCGGTGACGATCGCGTGCGTGACCAGGTAGCCGAGCTCGGGCGAGCGGGCTGAGCGCGCGTAGACCTTGCCGTAGGCGTCCTCGAACGTGGCGATCAGGGCGTCGAGGTGACCGGCCTCGGTCAGCTCGGCGTGCGGGGAGGCGATCTCGATGTCGTTGAGCTGGCCGTAGTACTGCATCCGGACCGCGTGCTGGAACTCGATCCGCCCGCGATCGATGCCGGACTTGGCGAACTCGGCCGCGACCTTCTCCTCGAGGCCGCGCCAGGCGCCGCTGACCATCATCCCGATCCCCGCCTTGGTGCCGTCGTCGGCGGCGAGCCCGGCGGCGCCGACCGGCAGGTCGATCGTCCGGTCGTAGCGGTACTCGAACGGGGCGCAGGCACACCCGTAGGCGGAGAACCCGGCCGCCCAGGCCGGGATCAGGACGTCGCGGTAGGGGACCTCGTCGGTGTACCCGGCGACGTGCAGCGGCCCGCCGCCGCCGTAGCAGAGCAGCGCGTAGTCGGCGGGCGAGTAGCCCTTGCCGAGGATCCGCCCGACCGCCTCGTTGCGCAGCGTCTGCTCGAACAGCGAGACGACGCCGGCCGCGGCGTCGGCGACCGGCAGGCCGAGCGGCTCCGCGACCTGGCGCTCGACCTCGGCCCGGGCGCGCTCGGGGTCGAGCTCGATGTCGCCGCCGAGGAAGTAGTCGGGGTTGATCCGGCCGAGCACGAGGTCGAGGTCGGTGATCGACACCGTCTCGAGGCCTCCCTCCGGCCAGCAGACGCCGATCCGCGAGCCGGCCGAGTCGGGCCCCAGCTCGGGCCGGTTCGAGTTCGGGTTGACGCGCACGAACGAGCCCGTGCCGGCGCCGACCGAGTCGATCTTGACGAGCGGCATCGCGAGGACGAAGCGGGCGATGTCGGGCGTCTGCGTGATCTCGGTGCGGCCGTCGGTGAGCAGGGCGATGTCGAAGGAGGTGCCGCCGATGTCGGTGCAGAGCACGTTCGGGAGGCCGAGGCGCTCGGCGAGCGCGCGCCCGCCGACGACGCCCCCGATCGGGCCGGACACGAGCGTCCGCGCCAGCTCCTTGGCCTCGATCGAGATCGTGCCCCCGTGCGAGGCCATCACCCGCAGCTCGAAGCCGGCATCGTGGTCCTTGGTCTTCGCGCGGACGGCGCGCAGCGTCTTCCGGCTCGGCTCGGCCGCGTACGCCTCGATCAGGGTGGAGTTCAGCCGCGGCAGGTCGCGCCGCATCGGATACAGCTCGGAGGAGAGGAAGACCGGGACCTCGCCGTCGACGCCGCGCTCGGCCTTCACCTCCTCGACGATCCGTCCGACCCTGATCTCGTGCTCGGGGTTGCGGTAGCTGAACAGGAGCGAGACGCAGATCCCCTCCACCCCGGCGTCGAGCAGCGCCGCCGCGGCCTCGCGGGCGTCCTGCTCCCGCAGCGGCAGGATCTCCTCGCCGAAGACGTCGACCCGGCCGCGCACGCCGAGCACGCGCTCGCGCGGGACGAGCGGCGGGTTGTGATGGTGGGTGGCGAGATGCAGCCGGTCGGAGTACGAGTAGCCGAGGTAGGTCTGGATCCCGCGCTCGATCCGCAGGTAGTCCTCCTGGCCGGCGCTGACGATCGCGCCGATCTCGAGCCCCTGGCGCGAGAGCAGGCGGTTCAGCATCGCCGTGCCGCTGAAGATCCCTGAGACGAGGAGGGGGAACGCCCGCTCCGCCGTGCTCCCCCACTGCTCGAGGGCGTCCCCGGCCGAGCCCATGAAGCCCCGCGACTCGTCCTCGGGCGTCGTCTGCGCCTTGCCGACCACGAAGGAGCCGGCGTCGTCGACGATGATCGTGTCGGTCATCGTCCCGCCCGCGTCGATCGCGAGAACGCGCGGGTTGTGCTCAGCCACTGCGCATCATCTCCGCCGCGGCCAAGCTAGCGGGACGGCACCGGGGCGAATTGGGTCGCTTGCGAGCAACCGCGTCCGCCGGTTTGTGCGAATCCCCCAAGACGGGCCACGGGGCGGGGCCGGATCGCCGGGACGTCACCTCAGCTCGAACAGCCGCAGCGCCGTCTCGAGCTCGGCGCGGCGGGTCGTGACCGGGCGCCCGAGCGCCTCCTCGATCGTCCGCAGCCGGTAGGCGACGGTGTGCTCGTGGACGCCGAGCACGGCCGCCGCCGACGAGGCGTTCTGGCCGGCCGCGAAGTACGCGCGCAGCGTCGCGCGCAGCCGCCGCGAGCGGGCGTCGTCGCCGTCGATCCCGCGCAGCTCGCGGGCGACGAACACGCCCGCCCGGGCGTCGTCGCCGCCGACGAGGCTCTCCAGCGCCACGTCCTCGTAGCGGACCGGCTGCCCGCGGGCGCCGGCGCGGAGCGCGACCCGGTGGGCGTCGCGCGCCTGCCGGTGCGAGGCCCGGAACCCCTCGACGCCGGCGGCCGGCTCGCCGAACGAGATCCGCGCGTCCTCGACGGCGGGCAGGCGCTCCGGCAGGTCGAACTCGCGAGTGCGGCCGATCCAGCCCCAGGCGATGTCCCCGGTGAGCACGACCACGAGCCGGTGCGGCGCGTCGAGGCCCTTGGCGAGCGCACGGACGACCGCCTCGGGGTCGGCGGCGGAGGCGACCAGCGCCAGGTGGTTGAGGCGGAGGTCGTAGTCGAGCGTTCCCGTCGCCCCGGCCGGATCGGGGTCGGCGCCCTCGAGGACGTCGCGGACGAGCTGCGTGCGCCGCTGCTCGCGCGAGCGCAGGAAGCGGTCGCGCTCGGCCGTGTACTCGTCGGTGACCATCGCCGAGACCCGGTCGACGTGGTCGAACAGGTAGGCGGAAGCGGCCGCGATCGCCTCGCGTCGCGCCGGAGCGCCGATCGGCTCGGCCTCGAGCAGCTCGAACATCCGCTCCCAGACGATCGCGTGCCCGATCCGGTAGGTGCGAAGGAGGGCCCCGAGCGGGAGCCCGAGCCGGGCCGTGATCAACGCCAGCTCGCGGGCGTCGCCGGGGACCATCTCCGGCACCCGCCGGTCGCCCGCGATCGCCTCGAGCCCGGTCTCGAGGTTGGCGAGGCACGAGTCGCGCACGGTCTCCCAGAGCTCGGGCCCGCCGAACTCCGCGTACTCGGGAACGCGGTCGTGGATCGCGCCGACGAGCTCGTCGGCGAGCTCGTCGCGGCCGGCGAGCAGCTCCCCCGACACCCGCCCGAGGCTCGCTTGCGGCGACCGCTGCCGTGGCATCGGCCCGATCCTACGCTCCCGGCCGCGCGCGGGAGACCGGGCTCCGGCGAGGGGCCCGGCTCCCGGGAGGCCCCCGCATCCCCGCAAGCCACGCTCCCGCCCGCCGGCGACGACGAGCCGCTCCGCCGGGGGCCGCGTCCCGCCGCTCGGGCCGGCGATCAGTTTCGACGCGGGCGGGGGTCTCAATCGATGAACGGACACCGCACCCGAACCGAGGAGCAGCCATGAGCAACGCCGAGACCACCCGGGCCTTGTCCCGGATCGCCAACGTGATCGTTCCCGTCGCCGACCAGGAGCTCGAGCTCCGTTTCTACACCGAGACGCTCGGGCTCGAGAAGCGCGCCGACGTCCCGTTCGGCAACGGCGACCGCTGGATCGAGGTCGCGCCGGCCGGCGCCGAGACCGCGATCGCGCTCTGCCCTCCCGGCCCCGGCGGCGAGGCCGGCGGCAAGCACACCGGAATCACCCTGCAGACCGGCGACATCGAGGCCTGCCACGCGGAGCTCGGCGAGCGCGGCGCCGACGTCGACGCGGAGATCAGCCGCATGGGCGATCCGGTGCCGCCCCTGTTCTGGCTCCGCGACCCCGAGGGCAACTCCCTGATTGTCGTCGAGGTCCGATAGGGGCGATCAGCCGCCCAGCATCACCTTCCTGCCGATCCACTCGAAGGCGCGGGCCGGCAGGAAGCGCCGCAGCAGGACCGTCGAGCGCTCGCCGGCGCTGCCCGACGTCACCCGGCGCGGCGGGCGCCGGGCGGCGACGACGCCGGCGATCGTCCGGGCGACGACCTCGGGGCCGACCGCGTCGCGCTCGTCGGCGACCATGATCTCGATCGCCCGGCCGTACGCCAACGCGTAGGGCTCGCGAACGGCGCCGCCGGCCTCGCGGCGCCCGTCGGTGAATCCGCTCCTGACGTTGCCGGGCTCGACGAGCGTGACGTGGACCCCGAACGGGGCGACCTCGTAGGCGAGCGCCTCGCTCCAGCCCTCGAGCGCGAACTTGCTCGCCGTGTAGTACGCCTGAAAGGGGATCGCGAAGACCCCGGCGAGCGAGCTCACGTTGACGACGAGCCCGTTCCCCGAGGCCCGCAGCGCCGGGAGCGCCTCACGCGTGACCCGCACGGTCCCCCAGAAGTTCGTCTCGAGCTGGCCCCGCGCATCGTCAAGCGAGGTGGTCTCGACCGGACCCGAGAGCCCGAAGCCGGCGGCGTTGACGACGACGTCGAGCCGTCCGTGCGCGGCCAGGACCCGGGCGATGCCGGCCCGCACCGAGGCGTCGTCATCGACGTCCATCGGGGCGGCATGGACGCCGGCCGGCGCCTCGCCCCGCCGGCTCACGCCGACGACCGCGTGGCCCCGCCCGGCCAGCAGGCGCGCGGCCGCCGCCCCGATCCCCGACGAGGCACCGGTGACGAGCGCGACCGAGCGCCGGTTGGGCATCCGGGCAGCATTACCGACGCGGCAGACATGGCTTCGGCGGTCCCGCCGCCCGGGTTCGTCCGGGCATCATGTCACCGCCGATGTCATCACCCTTGACACAGCCGCGTCCCGGTTGTAGGTTGCGCCCGACCGCGGCCCGTCCCCCGCGGCACCCGAACAGGGAGGAAGCCGATCCGATGAGAAAGACCACCTACGGGACCGTCGTCGTCACCGCGCTGCTCGCGGCGATCGCGCTGTCGCCGGTCGCGAAGTCGAAAGCCGCGGTGAGCCCGGTCGACGCCCTCGACATGGGCTACGTGGAGAGGGTGACCGCGGATCTGACCGAGATCGGCTCGACGCCGGCGGGATTTCGGGTGTTCGGCACGCCGCAGGACAGGCAGACCGCGCGATACCTGTCGGCGCGGATGGAGGCGCTCGGCCTCGACGATGTCGGCGTCGAGCGGATGCGGGGTGACGGGTGGCTGTTCAAGGGAGCCTCGGTCGACATCCACGGAGGAGGCGGGAACGCCGAGTTCGACGCAGCGTCGCTCGGCGGCGTGCCGGGAACGCCGAAGCACGGGGTGAGCGGCAAGGTCGTCGACGTGGGCTACGGCACCGCGCCCGAGTACCGCGGGCTGAACGTCCGCGGCAAGGTCGTCTATGCCCGCTGGGACTTCGACAACCGCGGCATCTGGCCGAACCTGATCGCCGAGGAGGCGAAGCTGCACGGGGCGAAGGCCGCGATCATCGCCTCCGGGCCCGATCAGGCCTGGTACTCCGCCGGCGGCGGACGGGCGCTCGGTTCCAACGATGGCGAGTGCAGTCTGAAGGCGTGCGCGCCGATGGTCACGATCAGCAAGCGCGACGCCGGCAAGCTCGAAGCGGCGATCGATCGCGATGCGGTCCAAGCGAAGGTCCGGCTCGACGCCGAGAACCGCCTCGGCGCGACCGGGTACCAGGCGATCGGCTCGATCCGCGGGTCCGGGGACCCGGACCGGGTGATCGTCTTCACTGCCCACCACGACGCCTGGTTCGAGTCGGCGGGTGACGACTCGGTCGGCGTCGCGATGATGCTCGCGATGGCGAAGGCCGTCAAGGACAGCGGCTACTCCCCCTACTACACGTGGGTGTTCGCTCCCGTCACCGGTGAGGAGTACGGGCTCGCCAACGCTTATGCGGACTGGCTCCAGGGGGCCTATCACCGGGTGACCGACTCGCACCGCGAGTGGCGCCGGAAGGCGGTCGCCGCCGTCAACTGGGAGGTCCATTCGCCTCCCTACTGGCTCGGCGCCGGCGTCAGCTACGAGATCCGCGACACCGTGACCGGCGCCCTCGACGACGCCCAGGCGTCGGGCCAGATCCCCGCCTACGGCGCCGACGACGTCTATTCCTGGAACGACGGGTTCGTCTACCAGGCGGCGGGGATCCCGAGCGTCACCTTCGCGGCGACCGGAGACGATTACTGGACCCGCTACCACACCGATCACGACTCGCTCGACTCGCTCGACTTCCCGTCGCTCGAGCCGGTGCTCGCGGCCGAGGCGGGCGCAGCGCTCGCCCTCGATCGCCCGCAGATCCCCTACGGCTTCGACGGGCGACTCGCGAGCCTCGCGGCGAGCCTCGACCCGGCCACGATCGAGCGGTTCGGGGGCGATGCCGACGCCGCCGAGGCCGCATACGGACGGCTGGCGGCCGCGTGGGAGGAGGCGAGGTCGGCCCCCTACTCGACCTGCTCGATGCGGACGATCCGCTCCGCCGTCGGCACCGGCGAGAACCGCCTCACCGCGCTCTATCTCGGTGAGGGGACCTCGTATCCGCACCAGCAGGCCGAGGTCGACATCACCGGCCTCTCCGACGCGATCGACGCGCTCGGCCGGGGTCGGTGGCGGGACGCGCTCGCGGCGCTGTCCGGCGTCAGCCTGAACTCGCAGGCGTTCGACTCGAGCCGGCCGGCCTACAGGCGCCAGCTCCGGGTCCGCTCGCCGGGCTACCCGAAGCTCTCGTGGGCGGTCGAGGGGCAGTACCCGCTTCTGCTCGACCTCTACGACGTCACGCACCAGATCCGCGACCGCGGGCGCGCCGGCGCGCCGGGCTTCAAGCCGCAGATCGCCGATCTGCGTAAGCAGCTCCGGGCGCAGACGCGCGTCTACCGCAACCGGATCGACGAGCTGGCCGCGGCGATGGACGCGATCGCCGACGAGCTCGAAGCGGCGTCGGCATGCTGAACCGCCGGGCCCGCGGCATCGTTCGCGGGCTCGGCCGCAGCCGGGCGTAGGATCGGCCCATGGCCGGATCGACCAGCGCGCGACGGGCGGGTGGCAGGACTCGACTCTCGCGCGAGTCGATCCTCGACCGCTACATCGAGCTCGCCGACCGAAGCGGCGGCACGGAGGTCTCGCTGCGGGCCCTCGGCGAGTCGATGGGGGTCGACCCGACCGCGGTCTACCGGCACTTCCGCAGCAAGGACGAGTTGCTCACGGCGGTCACCGACAGGCTCCTCGCGGGCGTCGTAGATGCCTTCGAGCCAACCGGCGACTGGCGCCTGGACCTGCGCGCGCTCGCGCTGCTGACCCGCGGCGTCTACCTGTCCCACCCCCGGCTCGCGCGCCTTCTCGCCCACTCACCCTCGTCGCATCCGAGCAACGCGAGCCTGATCGAGGCCTGTCTCGCCGCCCTGCGATCGGCAGGGCTCGGCGACGCCGATGCAGCGGCCGCGGTCGAGCTGATGGAGAACTACGTAGCCGGCGTGTCGAGCCTCAACGCGGAGATGGGCGACGCCGAGGACGGTGCCTGGCGCCGCGAGCTTGCCGCGCTCCCGCCGGTCCGCTACCCGCACGTGACCGCGGTCGCCGACCGCCTCTACCGCGGTGACGACCGGAACTTCGAGTTCGGCCTCGACCTCATCCTCGATGGGCTCGAGGCCCGGGCGGGCCTGATCTCGAGCCTGCCGGCGCGCGGGCCCTGAGCCCTCCGCGAGCGGGGAGGGACTGCGCGGCCGCTGCCCGCAGCTCGCGACGAGCCGTCCCCGATCCGTGTCCCCGGCATCGGGCACGGGCCGGGGTCCCGCGCCTCGTCGGCATTCGACGGCGTAAGGTGCCGAGGATGCGGAAGGTGGTCAAGATGGGACCCACGACGCTGGGCGCGGCGCTGGAGCGCGAGCACCACGAGATCGACGAGTGGATCGAGGGGTTCGACTCCGACCGGCTCGACGACCGCGAGCGCGTGGAATCGCTGCGGCGGGCGATCGGCGCGCTGCGCCGCCACATCTACCTCGAGGAGGAGTTCCTGTTCCCGCCGATGGAGGCGGATCTCGCGATCCCGACGATGGTGATGCTGCGCGAGCACGGGGAGATCTGGCGCCGGCTCGACGCGATCGAGGCGACGCTGGACGGGGACGGCTCCGAGGACTCGTTGACGCCCGCGTGCCGCGAGTTGCTCGTCCTGCTCGCGGCCCACAACGGCAAGGAGGAGCCGATCTTCTACGGCGCCGCCGACGCGACGCTGAGCGCCGCCGAGAACGCCGAGCTGAAGGAGCTGATCGACTCCGGCCGGATGCCCGAGGGCTGGGTCTGCCGGCAGGCGGGCGTGGGCTGCTGAGGAGATCGCCGCGGGCGCGCCGGCGGCCTACCCGCCGCGGACGCTGAACCGGGCGCTGCCGGCCGACTCGTACTGATCGGCCAGCAGGTAGTGGACGACGTAGTCGCCGGGCGGAAGCGGCCACGGCGCCCCCTGGCTCCCGGGCCCGAGCACGGCCGATCCTTCCGTCGCCGGCGGCAGCGTGCCCGCCGCGTGGCCGCCGGTGTAGCCCCAGATCAGGTAGTCGTCGCTCTCGGGGTCGGAGGCGCCGGCCCTGAAGACCCCGAGCCAGTCCCAGCGGTTGGCGGGCGCCCCGGCCCACGAGACCTCGACCGGCTCGCCGCGCTCGTAGACCCGCCCGTCGGTTCTCAGCGCGAGCTCGGCGCCGGGGTCGCGCAGGTGGAAGGGGACGCGGGCGGCCTCGTCGCCGTCGCCACCGATCAGGACCGCCTCGTAGGAGCCCGCGCCCCAGCCGGTCGTGTCGAGGCCCGCGGTGCCGCTCGGACCGGGCGCCTCGAGGGTCTCGAGCGGCGCGGCGGCGTCGCCGGCGGGCGCGATCACGATCTCGCTCCCGCCCTGCCCGGGATCGTTCCAGGTGACGGTGACCTCGTCGCCGACGTCGGCGAGGCGGGCGTCGACGGCGATCAGCGTCGGCATCGCCACCGGCGTCACCTCGAAGCTCGACAGCACGGCGCGGTGGTCGGAGGTCCACGGCGACGCCCCGATCTCGACGTCCTCGCCGCCGGGCTCGCCGACGAGCCTGCTGTCGAGGGTCGTTGACGGGCCGGCCGCGTAGACGTAGTCGATCCGCTCGTCGGACGTGTGGGTGAAGCCAGGGTCGGCGACCGGGTCGGGGTGGGCCTCCCGGTAGCTGTCGCGGAACCCGAGGTCGAGCAGCTCCTCGCTGACCGGCCACGGCACGGGCTCGTCGATTCCCTCCCGGGTGCCGACGGTGTCGGCGCCGTAGTCGAGGCTCGAGGGCTGGTTGAAGTCGCCGGTCAGCAGCACCGGGTTGCCCGCGTCGAGAAGCCCCGCCATCGCCGCCAGCGGACGCTCTAGGGCCGCCGTCCGCACCTCGTTCTCGGTGGCGATCACCGAATCGACCGACGCGCCGCCGGCCAGCGCGCGCGGCCCCCACTCGACGTAGTCGAGGTGGACGTTGAAGAACGGGACCACGTAGCCGGGCTCGACCTCGAGCAGCGCGTAGAGGCCGTCGCCGCCCGAGGGCTCGAGGATCGGGTACTTCGAGAGGAGCTGCAGTGACGTGTTCCAGTACCGATAGCCGGTCCGCTCCGCCATCTCCGGCAGCCGCTCATACGACTCGAGCACCCCGACGACGTCGGCGTCGAGGCGCCGGATCACCGCGTCGGTCGCGGGCCCGCCCCCGTACTCGACGTTGTACACGAGCACGTCGAGCTCGACCTGCTCGCGCCCGAGAAGCGACGAGTCCGGAAGCGGCTCGCCGTCGCCGTCGAGGTCGCAGCCGGCGAAGGCGAGGAGGCAGAGGACCAGCGCCGCCGCGAGGCCACGCCGGAGATGCGCGGCCTTCTCGAGCTCGCCCCTCGCTCCCACTGGCCGGTAGTCAATCAGACGACCGCGCGGCCGCTGCCGGTCCGGCCGGCGGCCCAGCCGTTGCGGGCAGCGACCGCCGATACGGCATCGTCGACGCCGGTCATCGACGATGTGACCTCCCGATGACCGTTCCCCTGCTCCTCGCGCTGGCCAGCTCGATCGCCTACGGCGCCGCCGACTTCCTCGGCGGCGTGGCCGCCCGCGGCGCCCACGTTGTGCGCGTCGTCGCCATCGCCGCACCCGCGAGCCTGCTCGTCGAGATGCTGCTCTGGCCCCTGGCCGGCGCACGGTTCGACACCGGCGCGGTCACCTGGGGCGCGGCATCGGGCGTCGCGTCGGCGGCGGCCTTCGCGCTGCTGTACCGGACCCTCGCCATCGGGCCGATGAGCGTGCTCTCCCCGGTGACCGCGCTCGTTTCGGCGGCGCTTCCGGTCGCCGTCGGCCTGGCCGGGGGCGAGCGGCTGAGCGCGATCGCCGCGGGCGGCATGACGCTCGCGCTCGTCGCCGTCGTCCTGGTCAGTGGCGGCACCGACGGGCGTGAGCGCGGCCGCAGCGCCAGCCGGGGGGCGCTCGCCCTCGCCTTCGCAGCCGGCGCCGCGATCGCGCTCCAGCTCGTCTGCCTCGACCAGGCGCCCGACGACAGCGGCGTTGCGCCGCTGCTGGTCGGGCGCGCGGTGTCCTGGGCGGTCATCCTCGGCGCCGCCCTGCTGCTGCGGGGGCGCCTCGGAGAGGCCCGGCCGAACCTGCCGGCCTCGGCGGCCGCCGGCGCCCTCGACGCGCTCGCCAACTTCGCCTTCCTCTTCGCCGTCCGCGACGGCGACCTCGCCGTCGTCGCCGTGATCACGGCGCTCTACCCGGCCGCCACCGTCCTCCTCGCCCGGGTGCTCCTGGCCGAGCGCATCGGACCGATGCAGCTCGCCGGCCTCGGGATCGCCGCCGTCGCGGTCAGCCTGCTGGCCGTCGGATGACCGCCGCGCCCGCCGCCCGGGCGGGCGAAGCCCGCCGGCGCCCGGCGCCAGGCGGGCGGCCGTCGACCGCCTCGACGCGCTCGACCCCGCGGAGGGCGCCCGTGATCACCACCGAGGCGGCCGCGCGGAGCTCCGCGAGCGCGAGCGGCCGCTCGGCCACCGGCTCGCTCGCGGCCCGCTCGGCGATGAAGGTCGCGCGCCCGGTCCCGGGCAGGATCCGCCCGTCGAGCGGCGGCGTGACCCAGCGGCCGCCGATCCGGGCGAAGACGTTGGCCCGGGACGCCTCGAGGACGAGGCCGTCGAGATCGACCGCCAGCGCCAGCTCCCCGTCCAGCCCGGCAGCGACCGCATCCCACCAGGAGCGGTCGACGAGCTTGTGCGCGCCGAGCCCGCCGGGGATGACGACGCTGCGCAGCCGCACCGCCGCGGGGGGCGGAAGCCCCGAGCGGGCGATCGCGATCGTCCAGCCGGCCGGCTCGAGCTCGGCGCGGAGCCGGCCCGGACGCGGGCCGGCCGCCGCCGCATCGCGGATCAGATCCGCGGCGTTCGCCGGCAGGTCCCGTCCGTAGAGCTCACGGGCGCCGGCGCTCATCCGCCGCAGGTGCGGGACCAGCGCCGGAACCGCGCCGGCCCGATCGACCCGGATCGTCTCGAAGATGCCGCGGGACGGCTCGGGGCGGCGGAGCGGGCGCGGGCCGTGCCGCCTCGGCCCCGGCGCGATCTCGGAGCTGGTGGCACCGCGCGCGACGTCAGCGCCGATCGCGGCCATCAGCGCCCGCTCCTTCGCCTCCGCCTCGGCCGCCTCGGCCGCCCCGGAGGAGTCGGCGACGACGGCGCCCCCGAGGCCGAGCCAGATCCGCGAGCCGCGTCGCTCGAAGGTCCGGATCGCGACGCTGAGGTCGAGGCCCGCGAGCGGCGATCGCAGGCCGATCGCCCCCGTGTAGGCGCTGCGTGCGGTGCTCTCGAGCTCGTTGATCGCCTCCAGAGCGGCGACCTTGGGCGCGCCCGTGACCGAGCCGGGCGGGAACGTCGCGCGCAGGAGCGCGCCGTCCCCGACCTCCTCCCGCAGGGTCCCGCGCACCCTCGAGCTCAGATGCCAGACGCCGGGGCCGGCGGTGAGCGCGGCCATCTCCGCCACGCCGATCGATCCCGGGGCGCAGACCCGGCCGAGGTCGTTTCGGACGAGGTCGACGATCATCACGTGCTCGGCCCGGTCCTTCCCGGATCGGAGCAGGGCCTCGCGCGCGGCGGCGTCCGCGGCGGCGTCGCCGGCGCGTGGACGGGTGCCCTTGATCGGGACCGACTCGACCGCCCTCCCCTCGCGACGGAGGAAGGTCTCCGGCGAGAGGCTCGCCAGCGACCCCCAGGGCCCCTCGATCCAGGCGGCCTTCGGCGGCCCCAGCTCGCGCCCGGCCGCCGCCCACAGGTCGACCGTCGCGCCCTCCACCCGCCCCTCGCTGCGCACGCAGAGGTTCGCCTGGAACAGGTCGCCGAACCGGATCCGCTTCACCAGGGCATCGACCGCCCGGCCGTGCCCCTGGGCGCTCGGCGCCCACCGCCAGTCGCGCGTGCGCGCCGGCCCGGGAGGAGCGGGCCGCCGCGCGGCCTCGCGCAGCCGCCGGAACCAGTCGTCGATCCGCTCGCCCGCGTCGTCGTCGCAGAGCGCCTCCAGCCACCAGTCGCCGTGACGGTCGCAGACGAGGACGTGGTCGTAGCGCGCCAGCGCGAACGCGGGCAATGCGGTCGGGGCGGGCGGCGGCGGGCCGACGGGCTCGACCCGGCGGCCGAGCTGGAAGCCGAGGTAGCCGACGATCGCCTCTCCGATGACCCCGGGGGCGGGCTCGCCCACGTCCCCGTCCAGCGCCTCGAACGGATCGCGGTCGGCGAGCACCTCGACGGGCTCGGACCCGATCACGGCCCGCGCCGAGCACCAGCTCCCGATCAGCGCGAACGGCCGCTCGTGGTCGCGGACGAGCCGGGCGGCCACCCACGGGTCGAGCCTGGTCCCGAGCGGCTCCCGACGGAGCAGCCGCCCGCCGCGGGACGTCCGCGAGGCCGCCGTGATGCGCTGAGCCACCTTCACGTCCTCGATGGCGGGCGGGCGGCTCGCCGGCCTCCGGTTGCTCGTGCCGGGCGGGTCGCCCCCCCGGGGCACCCGCGCAGGGGGCCTGGGTCCGCCTCGTCGCGGCTGGGCATGACCAGGGCCGAGGAGTACGCACAGGCGCTCAGGCTCCGGCGCAGCTCCGCGACGCCGACCCGCTCGCTCATGGAGACGAAGGTACAGAAGCGCGAGGCTACGGCGCGGCCTCGTCGGGGGCCGCCAGCGAGGCCAGCGCGACCCGGTCGTAGTAGACCTCGTTGCGCTTGACGCGGTCGCCCTCGATCAGCACGAGGTCCATCCCGTCGATCTCCGCCGTCCTGCCCGTCGCACGGGCGGTGAGCGACGCGCGCCAGAGCGCCGCGCTGCCATCGCGGTCGGCCAGCGGGTGGATCCGCTTCACCGTCCAGCGCATCTGCCAGCGGTCGAACAGCCTCGTCAGGTAGCGGCGCAGCGCCGCCGCGCCCTCCACCGGCCCGCGCGTGTTCGGATCGATGTAGACGAGATCGTCCGTGTAGCGGGCGACCACCGCCTCGACGTCCTGCGCGTTCCACGCGTCCACCAGGGGGCCCTCGATCCGCTTCAGCTCCGCCAGGTCCATGCCGGACACCTCACCCGACCGCCGCGAGCCCGCGGCGGTCTCCGGTCGCGCCCCGATCGCGCGGGGCGGCCGCGACGAGCTCGCGGATCAGCCGCGCGGTCTCGGCGGGGGCCTCGAGGAAGGGGTGGTGGCCGACGCCGGTCATCGCGGCGAACCGCGCGCCCGCGA
This sequence comes from Actinomycetes bacterium, assembly GCA_016861045.1. Taxonomy (GTDB): domain Bacteria; phylum Actinomycetota; class Thermoleophilia; order Solirubrobacterales; family 70-9; genus RHKX01. The sequence goes on from BOKP01000002.1 coordinate 302,680, forward strand.
TCCGGGCGGTCTCGCGCCGGCCCGCCTCGATCGGCGCCATGTCGCGCTCGCCCCAGAGGACCAGCGTCGGGGCCGCGATCCCGCCCAGCTCCTCGCCGAGGTACATGCCCGGCCTGATGCCGCGCAACCCGGCGACCCGGCGCAGCAGCACGGCCCAGGTGTCCTGGGTGGCCGGGATCGAGACCCCGGCGACGCGCGAGGCGAGGTAGGGCTCGGGGATCGCGTCGGGGTCCATGCCGAACATCTGCCGGTACTGGGCCCGCTGCGCCTTCACCGTTCCCCGCGTCCGCATGAACCGGCGCGAGAGGCCGGGCACGCCGCCGATGACCCGCAGCGGCAGCGGCGCGCTGTTCGACATTCCGACGGGCATCCCGACGAGCGCCAGCCGCCTGACCCGCGCCGGATGGTCGAGCGCGGCCACGAGGGCGAAGTACCCGCCCATCGAGCAGGCCACCAGCGTCGCCGACTCGAGCCCGAGGGCGTCGAGCACCGAGGTGACGTAGTCGCCGGCGTGCCGGCGCAGGTCGGTGCGCCGGTAGTCGAACGGGTCGCTGAGCCCGCAGCCCGGCCGGTCAAGCGCGTGGAGGTGGAAGTCCCCCGCCAGCTCCGCCATCAGCGGCGCCCAGAGCGCCGCCTCGCCGTCGCCGCCGTGGATCAGGACCAGCGGCTCGCCGGCGCCGGCCTCGAGCAGGTGAACCCGCATCGGTGGCGACTCGATCCCGACGTAGCGGGAGCGCGCCGGCACGTCGTAGAAGCGCAGCAGCTCCCGCTGGCGCTCGGCGAATGCCTTACGGGCGGTGTCGTCGTCTCTTGTCATCGTGAGGCTCCTTTGATCGTTGAAGGCCGTGCTCCGATCATCCGCGGCGACGGCGAAGAAGGGAAACGGAGACCTGCTGTGGGGCCACAACCGGCGCTTGTGACCGCGGATAAGCTCTGGGGGTGGACGTTGAGTTGCGCCACATGCGCGCTCTGATCGCGGTTGCCGAGGAGCTCAACTTCACGCGCGCGGCCGAGCGGCTGCATCTGACCCAGCAGGCGCTGAGCGGGCAGATCCGCCAGCTCGAGCAGCGGGTCGGCACCCGGCTCGTCGAGCGCGACACCCACCACGTCGAGTTGACGCCGAGCGGCGTCGTCCTCCACGAGCGCTGCCGGTCGCTGCTCACCGGCGCCGAGCAGGCCGTCGCCGCAGCGCGGGCGACCGGCGAGGAGCCGGCGCGCCTGACGATCGGGTATCCGGCACCGCTCACGCACCGGATCGCGGCCCCCGCGATCGAGCTGTTCACCACGCGCCATCCCGAGGTCGAGATCACGATCCACTTCGGCGAGCTGCTCGACCCCCAGGGCGGGCTGCGCGGCAGCGCCGCCGACGTGGCGATCGTCTACGGCGCCCTCGAGCACGAAGGGCTCGACCTGCATCCACTGTTCAGCGAGCCGCGCGGCGTGGCGCTGGCAGCCGGCCACCCGCTCGCGGAGAAGGAGTCGGTCACGATCGCCGAGCTGATCGAAGAGCCGATCATCGACGTGCCGTCGGCCGACCCGGCCTCCCGGGACTTCTGGATCGCGGCGAAGCACCGCGCCGGCAAGCCGCCGCGCGTCGGTGCCACCGTGCAGACGGTCGACGGGATCGTCGAGGCGATCGGTGCCGGCCTCGGCGTGGCCACGGCCGTCCCCGCCGTCGTCGAGGCGATGGGCGCCGCAGCGGGCGTCGTCTACCGCCCCGTCGTCGACCTCGAGCCGGTCCAGTTCTGGGTCGCCCGGCGTGCCGGCGACGATCGCCGGCCGGTGCTCGACTTCATCGCCGCCGCGGTCGATGCCGGGCACGATCGCGATTCCCCGGCCCCGGGCGCGGTCGGCTAGGGCCGGTCGTCTAGCGCGTCCGGCGGTGCTCGGCGCGAACGCGGACCAGCTCCGGGTCCTGGCGGACCATGTAGGCGACGAAATGGGCGGTGACGGGCGAGAGCATGCTTGCGACCTTTCTGTTGGTGGTTGCCGCTGTCTTGGTGGCAGGATCGCGGCGGCGGCGCCCGCTCGCATCACCGAGATCGCCGGTCACACCGCCGGTCGGCGGCGGGCTCCGGCGGCGGCTCCGGCGCCGCGTCCCGACGCGAAGGCCGGATACGATCCGGCCGGAAAAGGAGCTGACGGGGTGGGCCGAGCCTCGACTGCACTGATCGGACGCGAGCGCGAGGGCGCGGAGATCGAGCGGCTGCTCGAGAGCGCCGTGGAGGGCTCGAGCGGCACGCTCGTCGTTCGCGGCGAGGCGGGGATCGGCAAGAGCGCGCTGCTCGAACATGCCGCAGAGCACGCCGCGGAGATGCTCGTCTTGCGGGCGATCGGTGTCGAGGCTGAGTCGGATCTGGCGTTCGCCGGCTGCCACGGGCTCGTCCGCCCGATCCTCGGGTCCCTGCCCGAGCTGCCCGAGCCCCAATCGGAGGCGCTGCAGGGAGCGCTCGGGCTCGGACCCTCCACCGGCGCCGATCGGTTCCTGATCGCGGCCGCGCTGCTCAGCCTCCTCGCCGCGGCCGCCGAGGAGCGCCCCGTCCTCTGTCTCGTCGATGACGCGCAGTGGCTCGACGCGCCATCGGCGGAGGCGCTCGTCTTCGTCGCGCGCCGGCTCCGCGCCGAGCCGGTCGCGATCCTGTTCGCCGCCCGCGACGGCGAGCCGCGGCGCTTCGAGGCTGCCGGGCTCCCGGAGCTCGTCGTGACCGGTCTCGACGACGAATCCGCGGCCGCGCTCCTCGCCGATCGCGCGACCGAGGCCGCCGCGGCGATCCGGGCGCGGCTGCTCGCCGAGGCCGAGGGCAACCCACTGGCGCTGCTCGAGCTGCCGGCGGCCCTGTCCGGGGAGCAGCTCGCCGGCCGGGCGCCGCTGCCGGAGGCGATGCCGCTGACACCGCGCCTGCGATCGCTGTTTCGCGAGCGGATCGGGAGGCTCCCGGAGCCGACCCGCGCCGCGCTGCAGATCGCCGCCGCCGACAGCGGCGGCGATCTGCCCACGGTCCTTCGCGCTGCCGCCGAGATCGGCCTGCCCGGCGATGCGCTCGACGCGGCCGAGCGCGAGGGCCTGGTCCGGACCGCCGGAGGGGCGATCGCATTTCGCCACCCGCTCGTGCGCTCCGCCGTCCACGTCGACGCGACCGTCGGCCAGCGTCAACGGGTGCACGCGGCGCTTGCGAGCGTGCTGGCGGGCGAGGAGAACACCGACCGCCGGGTCTGGCACCAGGCGATGGCGACGGTGTCCGGTGACGAGGAGGTGGCCGCCTCGCTCGAGGCATCGGCCCGCCGGGCGCAGCTGCGGGCCGGTCACGCATCCGCGGCGACCGCGCTCGAGCGGGCCGCTGAGCTCACCGTCGATGAGGCGCGGCGCAGCGCGCGCCTCGCCGCCGCCGCTCAAGCCGGGTGGGATGCCGGTCAACCCGATCGGGCGTTGATGCTGATCGCACGCGTGCTGCCGTCCGCCGACCGGGACCTGCGCTCCAAGCTCCTGCACCTGCGCGGGGTGATCGAGCTGCGCTGCGGCAACAAGCGCGACGCGATCACGACCCTGCTCGAGGGCGCCGAGCTGAGCTCCGACCCGGCGCTTACGCTCGAGATGCTGCACGAGGCCGCCGAGGCCGCGACCCACACCGGCGATCTGCCGGCGGCGGGCGGGTTCAACGACAGCGTGGCCGGACTGCCCACGCCGACCAGGCGCGCGCGCTTCAACCAGCTGACGATGGCGGGGTTCGGGAAGCTCTTCTGCGGCGACGACCGGTCGGCGCGGATCGCTTTCGAGAGCGCCCTGGATCTGGCCGGCGAGCTCGACGACGACCCGCGGGCGCAGCTTTGGGCGTCCAACATCGCGATGGGCGGGTTCGATCCGGGCGTCGGCCTGCCCTACTCGACCCGCGCGGTGGCGCTCGCCCGCTCGCAGGGCCTTTTGAGCGTGCTGCCGGTGGCGCTCGAGCGGCACGCTCTCAACCTCTTCTGGAGCGGCCAGCTCGACCTCGCCTACGCCGCGGCCGAGGAGGGATACCAGCTCGCGGCCGGTGCCGGCCACGGCGGCTGGCACCTGGCGACGATGGCGAGCGTCGAGGCGGTCAGGGGACGGGAGGCCGACGCTCGCGAGCACGCCGCGCAGGTGCTCGCCCTCGCCCACGCCAGCGGCGAGGCCGTCCTCGCTTCGCTCGGCCACTCGGCGCTCGGGCTGCTCGAGCTGACCATCGGTAGGCCCGAGCGGGCCGCCGATCAGCTGCTCGAGCTCGTCGCCGACAGCCGACCGGGATCGAATCCGATCGTCGCGGTCATCAACGTCCCGGAGGCCGTCGAGGCGGTCGTCAGGGCCGGCCGGCCCGTCGAGCTGATCGCCGCGCCGCTCGATCGCTACCGGACGTTGGTCCTCGATGCGCCCACCGACGCGCGCCGCTCGCTGCTCGCCCGCTGCGAGGCGCTCGCCGGGCCAGGCCCGCCGGAGGAGGCGTTCAGCGACGCCGCCGCATCCGCGGGCTCGCTTCCACCGTTCCAGCGGGCGCGCGGCGAGCTCCTCCACGGCGAGTGGCTGCGCCGCGAGCGGCGGCGTCAGGAGGCCCGCGGCCACCTCCGCGCGGCTCTCGAGCTGTTCCGGCAGGTGGGGGCGGCGCCGTGGGAGGAGCGGGCCGAGGCCGAGCTGCGCGCGACCGGCGAGACGGCGCGCAAGCGCGATCCCTCGACGCTCGACGAGCTCACCCCGCAGGAGCTGCAGATCGCCGGGCTGGTCTCCCAGGGGATGACCAACCGCGAGGTCGCCGCTCAGCTCTTCCTCAGCCCGCGCACGATCGACTACCACCTCCGCAAGGTGTTCAGCAAGCTCGGGATCGCCTCGCGGACGGAGCTCGCGCGCGAGGACCTGCTGCAGCGGAACGCCGCCTGACCGGCGGGCCGGCGCCTTCGGGCGCTCGGCGGCCGGTGCTCCGCGGAACACCGGCCCGGCATCGGGGAGTCGACCGGCTAGGGATCCAGCCCGCCCTGCACGACCCTGCCCTCGAACAGCACCGCATCCGGTTCGACGTTCTCGATCTCGTCATCGGGGACCTTGAACGGATCCTCGTCGAGGATCGACAGGTTGGCCAGCTTGCCGACCTCGATCGAGCCCATCGTGTCGGCGAGCCGCAGCTCGATCGCCCCGTTCCGGGTGTAGCCCTCGAGGAGGTCGCCCACAGGCAGCCGTGCGGACCGCGGCTTTCGGATCTCGGTGCCGGGAACGGTGCCGGGTCCCGGCTGCATCGGGTACTCGGGGTCGATCCGCGTGTGCCCCACCTGCATCCCGAAGAACGGATCGGCCCGGGCGGCCTCGTATTGCGTGACGACGTCGCTTCCGTAGTTGACGATGCCCCCGCTGTCGATGACCGGGTTGAACTGGTACATCCGGTTGAACCGCTCCCAGCCCAACCAGTCGGCGGCCGCCTCACCGAAGTAGCCGCCCGACCAATGCGGTGTCCAGTTGAGGATGACCCCGAGCTTGGCGACCCTCGGCATGTCGGCGGGGTCGATGAGCTCGTCGTGGGTGAGCGTGACCTGCATGCGCCAAGCGCTGCCGAGCTGCTTCTGGGCACGCCTCACAGCGTTCAGGGCGGTTCGGAAGGCCCGGTCGCCCACGAGGTGGATGTGGAGGTCGAGGTTCGCCGCGTTGAGTCGGAGCATGGCGGCCATCAGGTCGTCCTCGCTCATGCGCAGCTCGCCGTAGTCGTTCTCGCCGATCGCGAACGGCTCGAGGACGGCGCTGGTGCCGATCTCGTTGGTGCCGTCGAGGAACAGCTTCAACGTGCGGATCTTCACGTGCTTGCCGCCGTACTTCCGCTGCCAGGCACGCAGCTGGGCGATGCTCTCCGGCAGGTCGGCGAGGCCGTTGAACATGGTCGCGGCGTGGTAGTTCACGTGCAGCCTGCCCTGCTCGTCGAGTGCCGCCGCCGCGGCGAGGGTGGCTTCGTCGGTGATCGCGTCGAGCACCGCCACGACGCCCTTCTCCGACAGCGAGCTCGTGAAGTTGTGCAGGAGCTCGGGCGTGACCTCGCTCGGGGCCGACCAGCCGATCGCCTCGTACATGTTCGCGGCGAAGTACCTCCAGGCGCCTTCGAGGACCCAGCCGGTGGGCGTGACCCCGTCCGCTCCCCGTACGAACTGGGGGCCAGGATCCTCGGGGTCGATCTGCAGTGGCGTGTCGGCGTCGACGCCCATGAGCTCCAGCATCCTGGAGTTCACGACGCTTGCGTGATCCGAGAAGTCCTGCAGCAGGACCGGGCGATCGGAGACGTAGGCATCGATCGCGGCAGCGGTCGGCCCGTCCGGCCCCCAGTCCATATCGGACGGGTAGTACTCGGCGTAGATGAAGGGAACCTCGGACGGGGGATGCTCCGCCGCGTACTGCCGCACGAAGGAGAGGATGGTCTCGAGGTCGTCCGTCTTCGGCAACGCGATGTGCCAGGAGCTCAAGGCGACCGCCGACGGATGCGTGTGGCTGTCGACCATCCCGGGGATGATCGGCCGCCCCCGCACGTTCACGAGCTCCGTCCTCGGTCCGATGAACCTGCGCCAAGCCCTGCTCTTGCCGCGGCTCACGTGGACGATCCGCTTGCCGCTGATGGCGACGACGTCAGCTCTCGGCCGCGCCTCGTCGATGGTGTAGATGCGCGCGTTCTTCAGGATCGTGTCGGCCGGGCGTACGTGCCCCCCTCGCGTGGCGGCGGGGCGCGCCTGAGCGCGATCGTCCTCGGCGGCGGATGCGCCCGCGCCGGCGTCGGCCGTGAGTCCGAGCGCCGCGACGGCCGTCGCCGCCGAGATCGCCGCGGCCACCCTGGCCCGCATCGCTGCCTGCCTGCCCCCGCGAACCCTGTCCGACACGAATCCTCCCTCTGGTCAACCGTCCGAACGAATCTTCGAGCGCGACAATGCCATCAGGGATCAGGGCTGTCCATGCGCGGAATATCCAAGCGGCCGGCGGGCGGTCGGCCACCGCGGCAAGGCCGAGCGGGATCCGCTGACGGCGCGGTGGCGGGTGGAGGACGTACCCGGGCCCGTCGCCGCGCGGAAGCCGTCCCGCGCCGGGGCTCCTACGGCTTCGACCCGGCGCCGCGCACCCGCTCCAGGTAGGCGGCCGCCGCGGCCCGCGCCTCGGGGTCGGCGAGCGCGGCGAGCAGGCCGTCGGCGTCCGACCACGACCGCTCCGGCCCGCTCATCCCGGCCGCGACCGCGTTGACGTGGCGCTTCGTCGCCCCGACCGCGCCGCGGGGCTTTGCCGCGATCGCGGCGGCGAGCTCCTCGACGGCCCGGTCGAGCTCGTCGGCGGCGACGACCCGGTTGAGCAGGCCGAGCCGCAGCGCCTCCTCCGCCCCGAACCGCCGGCAGGTGATCACGAGGTCCTTGGTCGCGGCGGGGCCGATCTCCCGTACGAGCCGCGGGATACCGCCCCAGGCGAGCGGGATTCCGAGGTCGACCTCGGGGATCGAGAAGCGGGCATCGGCGGCGGCGACCCGCAGGTCGCAGGCGGCGGCGAGCACGAGCCCGCCGCCCACGCACCAGCCGTGGACCTTGGCGATCGCGATCGCCGCCATCGCCTCGAGCGCCTCCGCCATCAACCGGCCCGCGTCGGCGTCCTCGCGCGCGACCCCCCCGGCCCCGGCGAAGGCGGCCAGGTCGGCGCCGGCGCTGAAGGCGGCGCCGCGGCCGGAGACGACGACGACGCGGACCTCGGGATGGTCGGAGTCGAAGCGCCGGGCCGCGGCGGCGATCGCCCGCAGCGTCGCCGGGCTCAGCGGGTTCAGCTGCTCGGGCCGGTCGAGGGTGATCGCACCCCTTGCGCCCTCGACCTCGACCTCGATCCCCGCGGTCATGACGGGCACTCTACGTGCGCCGACCGCCGGGCGGGACCGGGATCGGCCGTCAGCCGGGGCGGGTGTTCCGCCGAGCACCGGGAGCGGGCCGGCGGGGATTCGGGCGACGCTCGGAAGAGGAGCGCCTCGCCTCCCGGCCCCAGCCCCGGGGGCCCGCCTACGGTGATCGGTCGTCGGGAACCCGGCCTGATCGCCGCCTGCGACGCGGCCTTCCCCAGATCAGGGCCGGGATCAGAAGCAGCGCGAGGACTCCGCCGCCGAGCGAGAGCGTCGCGTAGCCGGCCGAGGACACGACGACGCCGGATACCGCCCCGCCGCCGGCGCCGGCCAGCGCGATGAGGGTGTCGACGGCGCCTTGGGTGCGCGCCCGGTTCTCGGGCACGGTCGCATCGACCACGAGCGCGGTGCCGGCGATCAAGCCGAAGTTCCAGCCGAGCCCGAGCAGCGCCAGGGCTACGATCAGCAACCCGAGTGAGTCTCCCGGCGCGAGCGCGGCGGCAACCCCGGCGAGCAGCAGCGTCACGCCGGAGGCGACGGCCATCGGGAGGCGGCCGACCCTGTCCACCAGCACGCCGGTGAGAAGCGACGGCAGATACATCGCTCCGATGTGGATGCCGATCACCAAGCCGACGTCGCCGAGATCGTGGTGGTGGGCGCGCATGTGCACCGGCGTCATCGTCATGATCGCGACCATCGCGGCCTGCGTGAGCACCATCACCGTGGCTCCCACGTATGCACCGCGCCCGGGCCCGGGCACGGCCACCGGCCCGCCGGACCCCGAGGGGCGCGGTGGCTCGGGGGCGAGCCGCCGGGCGAGCAGCAGGGGGTCGGGACGCAGGAGCCCGAACAGCGCCGCGCCGGCGGCCAGGTAGGCCACCGCGGCGAGCAGGAACGGGCCGGCAAGCGCCGGGACGCCGATCCCGGTCGCCAGGTGGCCGAGCGGGTCGACGAGGTTGGGCCCGGCAACCGCCCCCAGCGTCGTCGAGACCATCGCGATGCTGATCGCGGTTCCGCGCCGGGCCGGCGGCGCGAGGTCGGTGCCCGCATATCGCGCCTGGAGGTTGGTCGCCGTCGCCGCCCCATAGACGAAGAGCGAGACGAACAGCAGCGGCACGCTGTCGCCGACCGCGGCGAGCACGACGCCGACCGCGCCGACCGCACCGGCTGTGAACCCGGCCCCGAGGCCGACCCGACGCCCCCACCGCTGGGTGAGCCGCCCGACCAGGAACGCGGCAAGCGCCGAGCCCAGCGTGAACAGGGCCGTCGGCGCGCCGGCGAGCTCGTCGCTGCCGAGCATGTCCTGCGCGAGCAGCGCGCCGACGGTGATCCCGGCGGCCAGGCCGGCCCCGCCGAGCACCTGGCTGAACACGACGACGGCGAGCGTGCGTCGCTGCACCCGGCGGCGATCGACCTCGCCCAGCACGGCCGGGCGATCCGCCGGCCGCCAACTGCTACGCGACCTCAAGATCGACCGTCTTGCTCACCCGCCACTCCCGCGAACTCTCTCGCAGAACGGCGCGATTCGCCGGGCCGACTCCGCCGACGTCGGGCACGCGCCACGGGCGGGACTTGAACCCGCGACCTCCGGGTTATGAGGAAGGTTCGTACGACTGTTCGCCATTGTCGTACGAGATTAGCTACACTGGCGCTCGATGCCGCTGCGACACGAGACGATGACCGCCGATGAGGTCCGTGCGCCCGCCGTCCCCCGTGGGCGCGCGATCATCGTCACGCGCTACCGCGAGGACAGAGAGAAGGTCGCCCTCGTCAACCCCGAGGACTTGGCAATGCTCGAGGAGGCCCACGATCTCCTCAATGCCATCGATGAGATCGAGCCAGCGGAGATCAGCAGGGCCGCGCAGCTGGCCCTCTCGCTCGAGGACCGGCCCGATCCCGCGGCCCGCGTCGAGGACGCCGAGCGGATCGCCGAGATCCTCGAGTTGTGAGTGAACTGGCCGGTGCCGTCGTCTGGGCGGTCGTGCCGTTCGTTCCAGAGGCTCCGTTTCGGCTCTACGCCGGGGGCGAGCACAGGCCGATCGAGGTTGACACGGCGGAGAAATTGATCGCAGCCGGCCGCAAGGGCTCGGAGAGCGAATTCACGTTCCTCGTCCCCGCCAAGGCGCGGCCTGTTCTGATCGTCTCCGACCGCCACGATGCGCGGGTGGGAGAACTGCTCGCCCTGCGCCTTGCGCGGCTCGGCGCGCTCACCGAGGAGGAGCGCAGGATCGTTCGCGCTCACGAGGATCCGGCCCTCTACCCCCTCGACGCCGCTTCGTTCGCGCTACCCGAGGAGAACGCGGCGATCATCGCCGCACTCGTCAGGGTTCACCGCAGCGCGATCGACCCGAGACACGTCGGGCGCCTGGGCGCCGAGGAGCTGCGAGCGATCCACGAGCGCATCGCCACCCATTACGGGCTCGACCTGGCCCAACTCATGCGGCGCGAGATCAAGCGGCTCGCCGAAGCGCGCCGGCGCCGCGACCGGTAGCGAGGCACGAAACACCCCACCCCCTGATCAGCATGGACCTTCTCATGAATAGCGGGGGCCCGATTCGTCTCTCGCTGCGACGCACGGATCGTCGAGCGGATGCAGCTGCGATCTGACCTCTGATCTGCCCCGGGATGCCGAGCCCGGGGTACTGTGGGCCCGTGGACGCCCCCTCGACCCGTTATGCCGGCAGCCGCGATCATCAGATCGCCTACCAGGTCGTCGGCGAAGGCCCGCTCGACGTCGTAGTGGTCCCGCCATACCTGTCGAACATCGAGTTGTTCTGGGAGCTGCCGAGCTTCGCGCGCCTGTTCGGACGGCTCTCATCATTTGCCCGGGTGATCCTGTTCGACCGGCGCGGAAGGAGGTAAGGCGACCGGCCGTCAGCGACCGCGTCCTTGCCACGGTTCAGTTCACCGACATAGTCGGCTCGACCGAGCGTGCAGCGGAGCTGGGCGACGCCGCCTGGCGATCGCTGCTCGAGCGCCACGATCGCGTCGTGCGCAGAGAGGTCGAAAGCAATCGCGGGCGCTTCATAAAGTCGCTCGGCGACGGTGCGCTTGCCCTCTTCGACGGTCCAAGCCGCGCGATCAGCTGCGCCGCTTCGATCCGCGACACGGTCCGCGACCTCGGCCTTGAGATCCGGGCCGGCCTGCACACCGGCGAATGCGAGCTCTTCCCCGATCACGACGTCGGCGGGCTCGCCGTCCACATCGGCGCGCGTGTGTGTGGCCTTGCCGGGCCGGGCGAGGTTCTCGTCACCAACACCGTCCGCGACCTCAGCGTCGGCTCAGGCCACACGCTGACCGACCGCGGCGAACACGACCTCAAGGGAGTTCCTGGACCGTGGCGGATCTTTGCGGTCGCCGATTAGTCGAAACGGCAGACCCCGTCAGCCGGCGTTCCCAGCAACCCGGCGGCCCTTCGGTCGCATGAACGAATCGACTCGATTCGTTTCCCGCGACGACACGCGGATCGTCGAGCGCGTGCGCCTGATCCGGATACGATCGGGCGGTGGGGGGCTCGAGGTCATACCCGCTGCCGGAGGACCCGGCCCTCGCCGATGCCGCGTCTGCGATCCGCGCTACCGGTCATTGGGGATGGGTCGTCGACGAGCGCTGGCGGTTGATGTGGGCGAGTGACGAAGTGCGCCTGTCGTTCGGGGCTCTCGTCGAGCTCGCACCGTTCGAGCTCGGCGCCCACCTCTTCGCGTCCGAATCGATCCGGACCAGCCAGGGATGGCGCATGGGGTCCAACAGCGTCGAGCTCAACCGTCTCTTCTTTCGCGGCGTCGGCGGCCTGATTCTCACCGACACTCCCGGCGGGCGCGACGAGCTCCGCGAGCTCGTCGACCCGGCGTTGCGCGACATCGTCGACGAGCTCAACCCGACCGAGGGCACGATGCTGTCATTCACCACGAAGGGGTCCGGGATCGTCGGGGCAGGCGACGTCCCGGTGATCGCCTTCCGCGTCCGCGACGTCAGCGGCCGGCTTGCCGGCACCGCGCTGATCTCCAAGCCCGCCGCCGGCATGGCGATGCTCTCCGCGACTCGATGAGGAGCACGGCGGCGAGCACGATCGCGAGGTGGTTCGCATGACGACGGCCGACGGTCCGCGCCACGCAGTGGCAAGCTGAGCGCTGATGGCCGCCAACCCAGAGCTCCTGAGCTGGTTGCGAGCGGCGTGTGCCGAGTACCGCTTCGACGTCGCCGCTCTTTACCAGCGCCACGGCGATCATGCTTGGCCACTGGAGGCCGCCGATTTTGACGACCTGAGCCGGCAGCTCGATGCTGGCGGCCACTTCCTACCGCTCCCAAAGGAGCCTGCGGCGCTCGCGAACGTCCTAGAGGTATCGATCGTTCGCTTCCTCGTCGAGCGCGCCGCGGACCACGAGGACGTGGACGTCGAGATCGGCACCGAGCGCGGGTACCCAGACTTGGAGTTCTCCGGCCGAGCGTTCGGCGGCGGCTTCCACGCCGTCGATCTGAAGGCGGCTCGGCGAAAGCCGCTAAAGCGGTCGCCACCTCGCCAGACACAAAGCCGGATCACGCTCTACACGGGCAACACCTACTTCGCCTGGCCGGACCTCCAATGGCCGGGGATGCTCCGGCCGTTCGCCGAGTACGAGAGCCACGTGGACGTGATCGCGATCTACACCCTCGACACCGACGCAACGGAGCGCGCTACTGAGATCGAGGTAATCGTGCAGGAGCCGTGGAGGATCGCCTCCAAGGAGCGATCTTCGACCACCCGCGAGTACATCGGCGCCGTGCTTGAGCTGGAGCGGCTGCGCGAGGGCGCCGGCGACTTCGACTCCGAGGAGGACTTCTACAAGTACTGGCGCGCATTCGACTTCCGAATGCCGAAGGCGCTGCGGGCGCAACTCAGCAAGCTCATTTCGCAGCAAAAGGAAGCTGGAGACCGCGACTGAGGGGCCTCCCCATCGAAAGAGCAGCGTGCGGTGAGCGCCACCGTCGCCTGCCTCCCGGGGACGACTTGCTTTCCTGTCCTCGGTGAGCACGCTTCCGTACCCACGTCCGACGAGCGCTGCGGTCAGCCGTCGCATGCGCCGCAACCCGCGACACGACACGGCGCCGGAGCGTGCACTGCGCTCGGAGCTTCACCGCCGTGGCCTGCGGTTTCGAAAGGACCTGCCTCTACGGGTCCCAGGACGGGTGGTGAGGCCCGATGTCGTCTTTCCCCGCCGACGCATCGCCGTCTTCGTCGACGGATGCTTCTGGCACTGCTGCCCCATCCACGGCAACGAGCCGCGGGCGAACACCGATTACTGGGGCCCGAAGCTCGCCCGGAACGTCGCTCGCGACCGCGCCGTCGACGAAGCGCTCCTAGCCGATGGCTGGACGGTGATTCGAGCGTGGGAGCACGAGGAGCCCGCTTCGATCGCTGACCGAGTCGCTCGCGCGCTGGCCGAAGTCGCTGATCGCCAGCCGCACGCCCGCTGATCCAGGCGCAGCGGTCCGGTCAGGCGGCGACCGCGAGCGCCTCGCCAGCCTCCAGCCGTCCTAGCTCCCTAGCGGTCGCAGTCGCGACTCGCTCGGCTAGCAGCGGCGGCACGGCGTTGCCGAGCTGAAGCTGCTGCTCGCGGCGGGTCCCCTCCACGACGAAGTGGTCCGGGAACGTCATCAGGCGCTTGAGCTCCGCGACCCGCAGGCGACGATCCTCCCAATGGAAGGGGCCTACCCACGGGCCTGGCTGCCCCTGGATCGTCGGCGAGGGCCGGTCGGGGTGGAGCTTCAGGAGGAAGCTCCAGTAGCGACTTCGCCACTCGAACTGCGGCCTCGGATGCCCGCGCTTCGCAGTGAGGAACAGGTAGTTGTCGCCGGGCGGCACCTCTCGGAGGGCGTCGGCGTAGGTCCCCTCCACGATCTCCTCAGGCTCCGGGGGGTTCGCAGCGAGGCCAGCCAGGGCCTCGCCGGCGGTCAGGTGGGGGGTGAGGGACTCATCCCACTCAGTTCGCCGCTCGTGCGGACCCGCATGCGTCTCCTCAGGCCATCGGAACTCCCATAGCGCGGGCGATTGATCGAGCAGCTCGGAGCGAATGCCAACGCAGAAGAGCCGCTGGCGGAGCTGAGGCACGCCGTGATCGGCGGCAAGGATGATCCTGTGATCGACGGAGTACCCCGCGCCTCGGGCGCCGGCCATGAACCGCTCGAGAATCGGTCGGTTCTGGTTCTGGTAGGCAAGCCCGTAGACGTTCTCCATGAGAAACGCCTTGGGCTTGATCGCCTCCAGCGCCGCGACGTAGTTGTCGAGCAGTGAGGCCTTCGGGTCCTCGCCAGCCCGCTTGTACGCAAGCCAGTAGCCGGACTTCGAGAACGGAGTGCACGGCGGGCCGCCATGAAGCAGATCGACTTCGCCAGGGGCGAGACCTGCCGCATCGAGGAGCTCCTCGTAGTCGAGCGTGACGATGTCGGAGAACAGCATCGACTCACGGAGGTCCACAAAGTGGTCCGCCCGGTTGGCGAGCAACGTCCTCTGCGCTACCTCATCGAACTCCACCGCAGCGAGGGTTCGAAACCCTGCTGCCTCACATCCCAGGTCGAGCCCGCCCGCCCCGGTGAAGAGGCTCACGGCGGTACGCTGCGATGACCTCGCGCTAGCTCGGGAAGTCGATCGATCCGTCATCTCGGGCACGGTATCCACGCTGGCGGACGCCGCAGCACCAAGAGATAGCTGTCGTCGATCATTAGTCATCGCGCGGGCCTCCAGGACGGTGGATCTCTCCCTCCTCCTCGTTGTCGCTCGGCTCGTCGTGTGGCGCGATGAAGCTCGCCTTATCCGACGTGCCCAGGAACGCTCGCTCTACTAACGCCCCCTCGTGCTCACTTGGTGCGTAGTCGGCATAGACCTGGGTCGTCTTCGCATCGCGGTGCCCCATCCACTCTTGGAGGATTCGTAGTGGGACGCCAGCCGCGGCGCAGTGGGTCCCGAAGGTGTGCCGGAGGTCATGGAAACGGACCGGCCGGATCCCGGCTCGAGCCAGCGCCTTCTTGAACCGCTTGCGCATCCGCGAGGCATCCATTGGCCGCCCGGTGTGGGGGTTGCAGAAGACGAGGTCCTCGTCGGCCTGGAACACCGAGGCCTGAAAGTGGCGCTCCAAGGCGCCGGCGACGCGATCGGTGAGCGGTACTGAGCGCGAGGAGCGACGCGACTTCGGCGCTCCGAAGCTGCCGCGCGTGAATGTGCGGCGGACGCGAAGCCGCCCGGCCCGCCAATCGACGTCGCCCCACCGAAGCGCGAGCAATTCGCCCTGCCTCAGGCCCGTCATCGCGGCCGTCAGATACAGCGCGCGGTCGGTCACGGCGAAGCGCCCCTCGCCGATGGCGCGAAGCAGCGCCTCGACCTCGGCGAGGGTCAGGTAGCGGATGTCGGGATCGCCGCCGTCGGCTCGCGGCCGGTCGATCGCGTCCACCGGGTTCGTCTGAGCCCAGCCGCGCTTGACCGCGAAGGCGAACAGGCCGTGGAGGAAGACGAGGTGATTGGTGATCGTCTTCGTCGCAAGGCCTTCGCCGCGCTTGGCGACCAGGTAGCGGCTCACGTCCTCGGGGCGCAGCCGCTCGAGCGCAGTCGCGCCGAAGAACGGTGCGAGATGGCCGCGGAGGATGTAGCCGTAGTCGGCGACGGTGGTCGGCTTTCGCTCGAGCACATGCTCGAGGTGCTCGATATAGCGTTCGCCGGCCTCCTCGATCGCCACGCGCGCGCGGACCGGGGCCCGCTCGCTCTCCATCCTTCTCTGTAGCTCGCGCTCGGCCTGGGCGCGGGTGAGGCCCTCGCGCGAGCCGGGCTGGCGCTTCGGCCCGATCTTCCGCTGGACGCGACGATCGCCGGCCCACCACTTGCCGTACCAGGCCTCGCCGCCGCGAGCGCTTCGCCGCACATAAAGGGACCCCGTCCCGTAGGAGCGTCGGCTCATGCCGGCACCTCAGCTCGCGAGCGAGCCCTGGCGGGAGCGCTGTCTCGTCTGTCGGACACGACCACCCGAACCCCGGCGCGAAGCCGAGCGCCCCCTCTCCCTCTCGCCGGCCTCGAGCTCGGCCACCCAGCGCTCGATCGCCTCGCGCCGGTAGCGGCGGTAGCGGCCGAGGGTCACGGTCGGGATCGTTCCCCGCCGCGACTGCTCGTAGACCCACGAGGTCGGCACGCCGAGCAGCTCGCCGACCTGCGAGGCGGTGAGCAGCGAGCCGCTCACGCGGCCGCGCTCCCCGCCGCCGCTGCGCTCGGCGGCGTCCAGATCCGCACCACCGAGGGCTCGCGCCTCGAGGTCGGCTCGATCACGATCGCCTCCCCCACCCCCAGGCGCTTGAACTCGTCGGGGTGGCGGACGAACTCGCGGCTGCGCTTGCGGGTCCCCTCCTCCGCGGGCGCCGAGGCTCCAAGTCGCTCGCGGGTGTGGCGGGTCACGGTCCAGACCGGCTGGGTCCCGGCCATCGCGGCGAGGATCTCGGCAGCCTCGGGCTCGGACTGGCGATGGGCAACGACGTAGTCGACGTCGGCGAGAACCTGCCTTCTCAGGCTGTCGGTCTGATCGCCGGGCCGGGCGACCGTGAGGTCAGCGAAGCTCTGGGTGCCGATCAGCACGCTCAGCCCGGCCGAGCGCGAGCGCGAGAGAAGCCGGGAGACCTGTTCGGCGGCGAGGGCCGCGAACTCGTCGACGATCACGAGTCCGCTCGGCTCGGTTCCGTGGAGGCCCGCCGTGACCGTGATCAGATCGACGACGACCGCGGCGCCGAGCATCTGCGAGGCGAGCGGGAAGCGGTCGGCGTCGAGGCGGACGTAGGCGAGCTTGCGCTCGGCCAGGACCTCGGCGAGATCGAGCTGCGGCGTCCCCTCCGCGGGCTCGAGCCAGCGCCCGAGCTCGGACTCGGCCAGGACCGCGAGCCGGTCGCGGGCGCCGCCGAGCTCGGCCCGGGTCCGGGGCTGGAGGTCGTTGACGTAGCCGGTGATCCGCTCGGAGAGGTCTGCCTCGCAGAGGCCTGCCAGGTAAGAGAGGTGGTCGGGCTCGTAGTAGTAGACGAGCCGCGAGAGGCTCGGTGGCCACTCCCCCGCTCCCCGCATCGCCGCCAGGACCAGCCCGAGGTAGCGCTGGGCCTGGCGCAGGAAGTGAGGCTCGGTGAACTGCTCGGCTGCCAGGGCCTTGTCGGCGATCTCGGTCGGGGTGCCGCGGCCGAGCGGGTTGTAGGCGATCGGGCCATCGGGGCTCCACTCCAAGAGCTCGCGGCCCGAGCGCTCGGCCTCGGCATCGAGCACCTCGCGGAGGTATCGGTCTCCCTTCGGGTCGACCACGATCGCCGCCATCCCGGAGCGGACGTAGGCGCTCGCGTGCGCGGCCAGGGTCACGGTCTTGCCCGACCCCGGCGCCCCGGGAATGAAGCCGCGCACGCCTTGGCGGACCCCGAGCGGGACCGTCGCGAGCTCGCGGTCGCGGCGGATCCCGAGCGCGAGCCGCTCGCCGACCCGTCGCTCGCCTCGCGCTCGCTGGCTTTCACGGCGTGAGCGAACAAGCGCCAGCGGGCCGATCCGCTCGCGCGCCCGCCGCGCCTCCTGCCCGCCGCGCTCGACCGCCTGCTGGTTTCGTCCGAACCCGAGCGCGGCCGAGCCGCAGAGCACTGCTGCGAGCCCGCCGCCGATCGCTGGCCAGAGGGGAAGCAGGACCGCTGCGACCGGCAACGAGAGGAGCGGGCTCGCCCAGTGGAGTCGGTAGCGCTCGAGCGCGACCACCACCCCGCCGACGCCGACTGCCGCCGTCGCGACCACGAGCGCCAGCTCGACCAGCCCCGAGCCGATCGCGTCGAGGTCGGCCGGATCGGCCTCGCCCCTCACAGGATCTCCTCGAGCGGCCGGAGCTCAACCCGCTCGCGGGCGTGGGCGCGCTCGACCGCGCGCTCGAGCCCGCGCATGGTCGTCCCGGGCGCGGCGTAGTAGCGGAGGAGATCGACGCAGCGAGCCCTGCCCCAGGCGCGGACGATGCCCTCGAGGCGGACCGGCGCCTTCGGCGTGAGCTCGACCTCGATCGCGACCACCTCGCCCGCGCCGAGCAGGACGAGGTCGGGGCGGTGAAGCTGCGGGGAGCCGTCGGGCCGCTGGCCAACCGTCGCACTCGCCAGGGTCCGCCGCTCGAGGCGCTCGGCGGCGCGGATCTCGCGCTCGCTCAGAAGCTCGGCGTCCACTCCCTTTGGCAGTCGGACCGCCGCCCACCCGCAGGCGAGCCAGTGCGCGGCGAGCTCGGGACTCAGCCTCGCGACCGGCAAGGCCAGATCCGCGTAGCGGAGGCCGCGCGGGGTGGCGCGCAGCAGAGCAGGCTCTCCATGCAGCAGGTAGACGCGGTCGAGGAGGCCGCCCTCGATGCAGGCCGCCACCCGCCGGTAGGCGACGGTGCGGCCGAGGTCGAAGCGCTCGCGGACCTGCTCCAGCGTCGCCGCTCCCAGCCGCCCGACCCAGCGGACGATCTCGCGGTCGCGCCGCGAAGCCCCACCGAGGCCGAGACCCAGCCGCTGATCGCGCGGATCAACCGCAGCCAGCCGGAGCGCCCGCTCGGCGAGCCGGGCCGGCTGGGTTGGGGCGATCGCTTCCATCATGGAATACGTCGCGCGAAAGGAAAGAAAGTCCAAGGTGACTTGAGCAGCGCTCAGCCGAGGACCCGGATCGAGGCCGGATCGGCAAGGAGCACCGTCCGCCCGCGCCAGCCGATCGCGAGCGGGTCGGAGACCTCGATCTCCTCGCCGACCTCTGGCAGCCGCAGCTCCTCGCTCGGCTCGAGGAAGAGGACGACATCCTCGAAACACCGCTCGTAGGGGCCCTCGTCGACCATGACTCGGAGCTCACAGCAGATCGAGTCGAGGGTCTCGTAGGTCTCCGGCGCTCGCGTGACCTGTCCGATCAGGGGGTTCATCTGGTCCTCCTCGGCCCTGGTGGGCTCGGCAGTTGACTTCTTGCGAAGCGTCCGAAGCCGACCCCGTCGGCCACATTCAGCGGAGAAAGGAGGCGAATGCCGAGCGCCGAGGGCCGGGCTGGGAGCCGACCCCCCGGACTAGCGATCGCGACCGCTCGGGATCTCCTCGACCTCGACCAGGACGCCGATCCGGAGCTCGATCGCGACCAGGCGCCACTCGAGCCCCGAGCGTGAGTCGCGGTA
The DNA here is from genome assembly GCA_016861045.1 of Actinomycetes bacterium. Lineage (GTDB taxonomy): Bacteria > Actinomycetota > Thermoleophilia > Solirubrobacterales > 70-9 > RHKX01. Next base: position 321,665 of record BOKP01000002.1, read on the forward strand.
GCGCTCGAGGATCGCGCGAGCGAGCGCCGACTCCGCGATCCGCAGCGACGCCTCGCCCACCGACAGCGCCTGCGAGCGCCGCGGCGCGTAGCCGAAGCTCCAGCTACGTCCGAGGCGGCCGGCGAGGGTGAGGAAGGTCCCCGGCCCGCCGAGCGGGGAGAGCTCGACCCCGACCCAGCGGCCGGAGAGCGCGGCGAGCGCCCGTGAGGCCGCCTCAAAGTCGAGGAGGTACCGCTCGCTCGGTTCGGGCAGGTCCCTCATGCTCGTGAAACCCCGGCGGCGATGGGTGCGCCCCTGGCGCCCCGAGGTCTCAGTCGGACTCGATGAGCCGGCGATTGGCCCGCCCGACCCGCTTTCGGATCGCGCGGGTGCTGAGCCCGGTGAGCTCGGAGACCTCGGCGTGGCTGTAGCCGGCGGCGATCAGCACCGCGACGGTGCGCTCCTGCTCGGGGAGGCGGCCAAGCAGCTCGCGCGCCTCCCCGCGCTCCTCGGCGGACAGCAGCAGCTCGAGCGGGCCCGGCGCGCTCGGATCGGAAAGCCCGATCTCCGCCTCGGAGCCGAGCCGGTCGGAGCTCTCGCGGGCGGGTGGCGCCGCGTTGCGGCTCTCCTTGCGCCGGTGGCGGCGGTGGAGCTTGAAGACGCGGTTGCGGACACAGCGGGCCGCGTAGGCGACCACGTGCGCGCGCTCGTGGGGGCCGGGGAAGGAGCGGAGGACATCGAGCAGGGCGTCCTGGACGACGTCGTCGGCGGCATCGGCGCTCGCGCCCCAGCGCTGGGCGAGCGCGGCGAGCCAGCTGTAGCGCTCGCGAGCGAGGTAGTCGGCGAGGGGGCGATTTCGGGCGGGGTCTCGGTTCGGTGTCGGTTGATCGGCCATAGGCCGCCGACCGCACGGCTTTGCCGTGCCACACTGAGGCGGCCGGCCGTGAGACCGGCTCGAGCCCGCGACCCAGGCCGGGATCGCTCCCTCGGCTGGCTCCCTCACCCTCGCCACAACGCTGCGCCGTGGCCTCGCGGGGGCAGGCGGGACGGCGCCGGGCTTCTTCTGCCCGTGAGCGTCGTCCTCGTAGCGATCGTCCTGCTCTGGCTCAGCGCCGTCGGCGTCTGGCCGCTATTGACAGCGCTGCTCGCCTGCTCGACCGTGTGGGCCGGCGGGGGAACGGAGGCCGAGATGATCGTCGCCGGCGTGCTCGCCTGGATCGCGGTCGCGCTCGTGCGGCGACGGCTTCGGGCCCGTCGCTACGGCTAGACCGACCGCCTGCAACCGCGCAGGCTTACGGTGCCGTCGTTCACCACCGCGGCGTCGTGGACCCCCGGGCGGCATGCCGAGATGCGACGGACCGCGCACCCAAGCCACGATCCGCCGTGGGCAAGGCTACGGCCGCCTGCCTCCCCCGCACAGGCCGCATGCACTCTCGGGCTCGCGGCCCGACGGGGGCTGGGCCAAAGCTCTCCCGTTCGAGGCCGAAGAATGACGCGGGGCCCATTCCGGGCCCCGCGCCGTCGGTCGTGGGGATCTGCCGCGATCAGAACGGGATGTCGACCTCGTCCGACCCCTCCTCCGAGGAGTCCTCCTCGGCCGACCTCGATCCGTTGGCGGAGCCGAGGAACTCGACCCGGCCGACGACCGAGTGCTTGGAGCGCCGGGAGCCGTCCTCGGCCTCCCACTCGCGGTAGAGCAGGCGGCCGTCGACGGCGACCTGCCGACCCTTGCTCAGATGAGCAGCGCAGGCCTCGGCCTGGCGGTCGAAGCAGGCGACATCGACGTAGGTCGGCGGCTTCTCGGGACCGTTTGAGACCGCGATCCGAAGATCGCAGACCGCGCGGCCGTCCTGGGACTCGATGTGGCCGAGCTCGGGATCCTTGGTGAGCCGGCCTACCAGTGCGACGGAGTTCATCTTCCGTCTCCTTTCCCCGCCGTAGCGGGCGTCGTGGACTTTGCGAGCAAGCCACCTCCCGGCATCGCCGGGATACAAACGCGAAGCAGGAAGTCCACGCGACCGCCGGCGGGAAGGAGCGAAGCGAACCCCTCGCGCTGCCGGCTCGCCGCGATCACGCTCGCTCCCCGGGAGCCGGGAAGGCCATCACCCAGCGGGCCGGCGGGCGTAGGGGCCCCGAGCCGAACGACGAGCTCGCCCAGGAGACGTGGATGTGTGCCGGACAGCCGCCGTCGCAGGTGCGCGGGGAGCCATGGCTTGGGTAGCCGTCGTAGCCGATGAACTGGATCGCGGGGACCAGCGGGCAGAGGGGCTTGGAGCCCGAGGCCGCGCAGGAGCGCCGCCAGCCGAGGTCGGCGGCCAGGCGACCGGCCGAGCGGTCCCAGACCGCCTGCGAGGCAATGTCCCCGGCCGGGACCATGTCGAGCGCGGTCCCGTCGCCGTGGGTGGCGTGGCCAGACTCGCGCGCGGCGGTGACCCGCAGCTCGTAGGTGCGGAGGATCCAGACCGCGTTGTCATAGAGGCGCGCGTCGATCGGCTGCGGCGCGTAGCCCGCGGCCATCAGGCCGCGCGGCAGCGTCCGGAACTCGCGCGGCTCGTAGAGACGAACCGCCCGCCCGAGCTCCGCCGCGGCGGCCTCGGGCCCACAGCTCGCCTCGGCGACCGAGCCGACGTCGCCGAAGCGCTTCGCCCACCGCAAGACGTCGCGCACGTACCAGTCGGCGTGGTTGTAGGCGAAGATCGCGCGGTACCAGTCGCGCGGCGCTCCTGACGCAGACAGGTAGTTGGCGGCGCCGAAGATCGCGTCGTCGGGATCGTAGCGGTCCTTGGTGCCGTCGCCGTCGCCGTCGACCCCGTAGGCGGCCCAGGTGGGGCCGAGGAACTGCATCGGCCCGCCGGCGCCGGCGAAGTTCTCGCCGGAGCGGACGCCCGGCAGCGGCGAGCGGCCGAAGTCGGTCTCGACCTTGTGGATCGCAGCGAGGATCGCGGGGCCGCGGACGCCGAGCGCGAAGCGCTCGGCCGCGCCACCGTAGGTCGGGACGTACTGGCCGGGAACGCCGCGGACGCTGCCGGCCTCGGCCTCCGCCGGAGCGCAGGCGCCGCTGGCGGGACCGACCAGGGTCGAGCCCATCCCGGCCACGGCGAGAACGGCGAGGAAGGCCGCGGCCGCCCCGGCCGCGATCCGTCCCCACGATCCGCCGCCGGAGCGTCGACCGCGGCGGCCCTCGCCGAGCCCGACGCGACCGCTGATCGAGGCCGAGGCGCTCACAGCCCGATCCCCGCCACCCGCCAGCCCGCGGTAGTGCGGCGGAGCTCGATCGCGATCGGGTCTGGCCGACCGCCGTGAATGACGCGGCCGACGAGCTCGACCCGCGCCAGCCGCCCGCCCTCGGACTCGGCGGGCAGGAGCTCCAGCCGCCCAAGGCGAGCGCGCTCCGGCGGCGCCCCGCGCGGGGGGCGCGGCGGCCTTCGGAGCAGCGAGCTCGCGAGCCTCGGCGTCGCCGTCCGCCGCAGCACTCTCGCAGCCGGCTGTCCGAGCTCGTAGCGGCTGAGCGCCGAGTGGAAGCGGCGGGCGGTCGGCTCGACCACGCGCTCGACTCGCCGCCAGCGGCGCAGCGTCGCCGCGGTCGGGCCGGGCTCGCCCCGGGGATCCTCGCGCCGGAGCTGCTCGCGCCGGCGGGCATCCGCCCGCTCGCTGAGGCCCCCGAGCAGGCGAGCGGCATCGGGAGAGTCAGCCCCGGGTGAGCCCTCGGCGGCGATCGTCCGCCTACCGCCAGGCCCATCGCCAGTGGAGGTCAGAAGCAGCGCCGCGAGGGCCAAGAGAGCCAGCGCGATGACCAGCAGCGCGAGCCTGCGGCCGCGACTCACCGGCTCACTCCTCGACGCGGCGAGGGCGCGCGGTGGGAGCGGCGCTCGCGCCGCGCCGCGGCCTCCGCCCCGCGCAGCTGACGGCGGCCCTCGGCCTCGCCGCGGGCCAGCTCGCGGCGGAAGCCGCGCTGGCGCCGCGGGTCGACCGCTCCCTCGGGGCGGTCGGGGATCGCGCCGAAGGCGAGCCGGTCGGCGCGGAGCTCACGCGCCACCCGGCCGTGTGCCTCCTCGCGCTCGCGGCCCGTGAGCGCCTCGTAGCGCTCGGGCGAGAGCCCCACCCGCCAGGCATGGGCGCCCGAGTCGAGGGGCCGGTCGACCTCGCGGCGGATCAGCTCGCGGCCCTCGGCGAGCTCGCGCCCGCCCCAACGGCCGCCGCGCGAGCGCTCGCGCTCCTCCGCCCGCCCGACGAACGCGGCCGCCGAGCGGGCGCGCTCTGACTGCGCGGCGATCTCGTGCCGAAGCTCGCGCTCCCGCTCGCCGAGCCGCTCGGCCCGCTCCCATGCCTCCGCGCCGAGCCCGTGGCGAGCATCACCGCCCTCCGAGCCCGAGGCGGCCGCCGCGCTTCCGAGCAGCGCCCGGCGCTCAGCCGCGACCGCGCCGAGCTCGGCCTTGCGCTCGCGCTGGCGCTCGACCACCTGCCGCTCGGCCTCGTAGCGGGCGTCGAGCCGCCGCTCGGCGCGGCGGTCGAGCTGGCCGCGGGCGAGTCGGCTCGTGCCCTCGGCCCGGTCGGCTGCGCGAGCTCCGAGGAAGCCCCCGGCCGCAGCGCCGGCGGCGCCCCCTCCCGCCCCGGCGGCGGCTCCGAGCGGTCGGGCGATCGCGCGCCCGAGGCGAATCCCGCCATAGAGGCCGGTGAGCCCCTCGAGCCGGCCGCCGCCGCCCTCGCCGGAGCCCGGCAGCGAGATCGCGGCGATCAGCTGCTCGCGCTTCAGGAAGACGGCCCACCACAGCGCCGCCATCACCAGAAACGACATCAGCGCCCCCACGCCGCCGCCGCCGCGGACCAGCGAGGCGACGGTCGTCGTCGCCAGAAGGACGACCGAAAGGATCGCCGCGTAGACGAGCTTTGAGAGCAGCGCCCCGAGCAGGGTCGTCGCCCAAAAGCCAAAGGCGCGGCGACCTCCCTCGCCGAAGACCGGCAGAAAGAGCGCCAACGGCGTCGAGAGCACAAGCACGAAGGCGACCGCGGTCTGGGTGAAGATCCGGACCGCGAGCCAAGCCAGCAGCGCGATCCCGCCGAGCAGGCCGAGAGCGATCAGCGCGACCAAGGGCAGCCGCGTCCAGGCGCCGCCCCCGCCCTGGATCGCCATGTAGCCGGCGTAGGGGTGGTCGTCGGCGAACTCGTCCCAGAGCGAGTCGCGAGCGGGCGATCCCGGCGAGCTCCGAAGCCAGATCTCGGCGTTGGTCTCGGGCCGCGGTGCGAGCGGCGCCAAATCCTTACAGTTGACGTCGCCGCCGAAGGCGGCGGCCTTCGCGAGCTCGGCGACGACCCGCTCGGGCAGCGAGCGCAGGTAGGCGTAGTCGAGGCAGGCGGTCTTGTCCGCCTCCTCGAGCAGCTTCGGGTCCGGAGGCTTGAGCGCCCAGTCGACGTTGGAGAAGTTGAGCGCGGCGAAGCCGGGCATCGTCATCGCCTCCCAGACCTCGGCCGTCGCCTCCGCGTAGGTGGCGTCGGGGTCGCGGAGCGAGCCCGCCTGCGGCGCGGCGATGACCGAGGTCGCCGCCTGGTTGGCGAGCTCGGTCGCCCGCCCGACGCTTTGGTCGGGAGCGTGGATCACCCACAGCGCCGCGACGATCAGAACGACCGAGAGCAGGGCGCCGCCGATCGCCCCGGCGGCGTCGCGGCGGACGAGCCCACGCCAGATCCCAGCCGCCCCGATCGCGACCATCGCCGCCACCAGCCAGGGCGAGGTGAAGGCCCGGTAGAAGCGCTCGAGGCCGCGCGAGATCTCGGCCATCGTCTGGTTATGGCCGAAGGGGTTGAGCTCGAAGGCCCAGCCGAGCAGGGTCAGCACCAGGTTGAGGACGAAGAGCAGCGCGAGCCAGATCGCGTTCGCGATCTGGGCCAAAAGCGCCTGGAAGTTGCCGACGATGTTGTCGAGGCCGGTGTCGATGTGGGCCTCGAGGCCGTAGTTGGAGGCCGGGTAGCGGCCCTCGGGGGTGCCCGTCATCCGGCAGTTGCGCCGCTCGGCGCGGCGCAGGCCCTCGGAGCAGAGCGGGTTCTCGACGACCAGCGGGTTGGCGCTGCCGTAGCCGGCGTTCTGCTCGCCGCTGACCTCGACCGCACCGCCGCCGTCCGGCACCCCGCGCTTGCCGTCGGGCTTGGCAAGAGCGGGCGGCGCCGCGGCGGCCGCGACGATGAGGCAAGCGAGGAGCGCCAGGCTCCTAACCAGCGCCCGGCGCATCTGGCTGCTCGGCCGCAGTCACGGCGACGGCGGGGTCGGGCTCGCTCCTCTCCCCGGCGGGGGTCGTATCAAGCGCTGCCAGCAGCTCCGGACCGGGCTCAACCCGCATCGGCAGGGTCCGGCCGTGGTGGTCGAGGTAGAGGCAACGGCCCGCGCGGAAGGCCATCAGCCGCTGCCGCGCCGCCTCATCGTCGGGGTCGAGCCGGAGCAGACCGAGCGCCCGGGAGGCCTCGGCCTCGCGCTCAACCCCGAAGGCGAGGTAGGCTCCGACCAGGGGCTCGAGCTCCTCCGCATCGCCGACGATCTGGGAGGCGAGCAGCGGGGTGATGTTCATCGAGCGCCCCATCCGCGAGAAGCGCTCGAGCATCGCCCGTCCCTGCGCGTCGGCGAGAAGGGCCCAGGCCTCATCGAGCGCCAGCACCGAGTGGGTGCGCTCGGATGCCGCGCAGAGGCGCAGGGCGTAGGCGGAGACCAGGCGCAGCACCGCGCCGGAGACGCGCTCGTCGTCGGCGAGCTCCGAGCGCGAGGTCCCCGGCTCGGGGCGGGCCAGCCCGCGGATCCGGATCGAGACCAGCTGCGCGGCGCCGACCTCAGGCGCGGCTTGCCCCGGCTCGGCCAGGGCGAGCCGGGCGAGCCCCGAGCCGAGGTGGACCTCGAGCGCCTCGGCCGCCGCGACGGATACCTCGTCCCCCTCGCGCAGCGCCGCGAGCACCTCGACCAGCGAGAGACCCTCGGCGGCGACCACAGCGGCGAGCGCGCCGCGGATCTTCGTCTGCCACTCCGCCGGCACCGGCTGGGGCAGGACCGAGGCGAGAAAGCCGTAGGCGAGCTCCTCGCGCCCGGCCGCCTCCCCGATCCTCAGCGGATCGAGGATCCCGCGCTGGGCGTCGCTCGCGCCAAGCTCGATCACCTCGATCCCAGGGGCGAGGCCGGGCAGTTGCTCGAGCCGGTGATCGCCCTTGGGGTCGATGTCGACGATCGGGGCGCTGCCCTGCAGGAAGGCGTGGTAGAGCAGGGTCTGTAGCGCGATCGTCTTGCCCGAGCCCAGCGAGCCCGTGAGCAGCACCGTCGGCGGGCGGTTGAGCCGGCAGGCCTCGGCTAGGTCCAAGAGGACCGGCGCCCGCGAGCCGCTCAGCGAGTGGCCGAGGTATGGGCCGATCTCCGAGCCCGCGTGGGAGATCGCCGTCGGCACCATCGCCCCGACCTGCTCGGGCAGAAGGTGCGCCTTGTAGTCGGGGACGGGATGCTGCTGGGCCGGCATCGCGCCGAGGAAGAGCCGGTGCTGCTCGCCGAAGGGGCGATGGAGCTCGATCCGCCCGTACTCCGACCGCAGCCGCTCAACCCGCTCCTCGAGCTCGCTAGCGGTCGGGGCGCCGAGCGCGAGCGTCATCGCCGAGCGCAGTAGCGGTGGGCGGTCCGAGCCGCCGAGGCGGGCTTGGAGCTCGCGCGCGGCCTGGGTCTTCTCCGCGGTCTTCACCGTCGGTCCGTGCTCGCCGTAGCCCTCCTCCTTGGCCTGCTGGTCGGCGTCGACCATCCGCTTCTGCGCGAGTCGCTGCGCCGGGCGGTTCGCCACGTACTCGCAGCTCAGGACCGCGTCGACACCGAAGTCGAGCTCGAGCGGCGCGAACAGAAGCTCGGTCTCCGGCCCGGGGAAGGCGGCTTCCTCAGGCAGGGCGCCGAGGACGAGCAGCGCCTGGTGGGAGGTGCCCAGCTCCGATTCGACCCGCAGGCCGCGCCGCTCGATCGAGGCCCGCGACTCGTGCAGGCGCAGGAGGTCGTGCTCGTAGGGCTCGAAGCGAGCGCCCCCCGAATCGCCGTCGGGGTCCTCGACCACCAGCGCCTGGGGGCGCCAGTTGGGGTCGACCTCGGGCTCCCCGAGGCCGCGGGTGTAGGCGGCGCGGATCAGGTGCGCGATCTCGCCCGAGCGGGCGCGCTCGGCCGGCAGATAGTCGAGCACGCGCTCGTGGCAGCGCGACTCCGCGACGCGAAGCTCGTCGAGCTTCCGAGCGCCGATCCCCTGCGCCTCGCAGAGGCCGACCAGGCGCTCGAGGCCGCGGCGGAGCTCGGCAAGCCGGGCCGGGCCCGCCTCGCTGCGGGGCGGGCCGAGGCGGACCAAGAGGTAGGTCTCGGGCCGAAGCGGGCGCCTCGCCCGAAAGAGCTCGGCGTGGGCGGAGAGCAGGGCCTCGAACCGCTCGCCGTGTCCTGCCCGCCGGTCGAGGGTCGCCAGCGCCCGCTCGCGGTAGGAGTCGGGATCCCAGGCCCGCGAGGTGCGGACCAGCTGGAAATCGGCCTCGACGCCGTAGGCGAAGGCACTGATCCGGTCCTTGAGCTCGATCTTGCGGGCGAGGGAGAGCCCGGGGTAGCTCTCGCCCTCCAGGCGGTAGGCAGCCCAGGCGTCGTCGGGTCCCTGCCCGAAGACGAGGTTCCCCCAGAGGAAGTAGTGGGGAGCGCGGGCGATCACCGCACCCGCACCTCACGCCCGGCCGGGACCGTCAGGGTCCGCGCGCGAGCGAGCGGTCCTCGCCACTCGCCGGCCGCCGAGAGCGTGAGCCGCCGGGCGGCGGCGAGACGGTCCCGCCCCTCGCCGCCGCGGCCGCCCTCAGCCCGCGCCCGGGCCGGGTAGCGGAGGGTGAGTCGCGCCGGTCCCCGCACCCGGCCGGCCCGAAGCGTCGGCCCGTCGCCCACCGCGGCGATCTCGACCGCCTCCACCGGCGCCAGCTCCGCGCCCGCCGGCGGGCAGCAGCGGAGCCCCGACAGCGTGCGGGGGGAGGCCAGGTAGCGAGCCGCTGCGAACAGCATCCGGTGCGGCGGCCGACCGTCGATCCGCAGCGAGGCCATCGCCCAGCCACCGAGCGCCGGCACGGCCAGCAGGCGCAGCGAGTCGGGCAGCAGTCCGAGCAGGGGTCCGACGAGCGGCAGCCCGGAGGCGAGGAGCAGGACGAGCAGCCAGGCGAGCGCGTAGCCGACCCCTCGCACCGGCACCCCGTGCGGGGTGGGCAGCCGCCATCGGTCTAGCCGGAAGATCCGCCGCTCGACCTCGTCGACGACGCCGCGGTAGGAGCGGACGGCGACGCGAGCGGAGGGACGCTCGGACACTAGACGCGACCCCTCAGGCGATCCGCTGCCAGAAGCCCTTGATCAGGCTCTCGGCGGTCTCGGGCGCGAAGACGAAGAGCCCGAGGAAGACCGCGATCGCCGCCGCGGTGACCGCGACGCCGATCTCCCGCTTCATGAACGCGTAGAGGCCGGCGATAGCGACCAGGACGATGATCACCGGCCCGAGGATCCCGGCGAAGAGGTCGGCGGTCTTCTCGCCGAGCCGCTCGACCCGGCCGCCGCCGCGTCCCTGCGCCTGAGCCTCCGCGACCCAGACGCCGAGCACGAGCCAGCTCGCCCCCAGCGCTGCGAGTGGTGCCTTCAGTGTCCTTCTCATCTGTCCCTCCTCGTGGAGTCGGTTGGCACGGTCTCGATGAAGCTCACGAGGGGGCGGCCGCGGCGGGGCTCGATCCCGAGGCGGTAGCTGAGGGTGTAGGCGGCGCCGTCGGCGCCGACCGCCTCGACGGTGACCGCCACCGGCGAGCGCTCGGGCGCGCCGGCCCAGGCCAGCTCGAGCACCTCGCGGACCCGGAGTTCGATCGCGGGAAGGGAGACCGAAGCGCCGGGCAGGAGGTCGGCGCGGAGGTTCGCGGGCTCGCTGGCGAGGTAGTTGGCCACGACCCGGCGGGCGACCTCGGCGACGGCCGGGTCCTCGAGCTCAGCTCGCTCGGGAAGCCGGCCGCGCGCCACAGCCGGCGCGCCGACGATCGCCGGGTAGTCGAGGAGCTGGAGCGCCCCGGCGGAGGTGCGGCGGAGGCGCAGCGCGAGATGCAGCGGCTCGGGCGCAACGTCGGTCATCGCCGCGACCACGACCGAGCGCTCGCCGCCGCCGAGGGGAGCGCTCTCGGCGACCTCGGCCCAGAGCACGTCCCGAGAGCCGCGGCGGGGCACGAAGCCCCCGTCGGGCGCGAGGTCCTCGGGCAGAAGGCCCGCGAGCTCGCGCTCGCGGGCGCCGGGGCGGGCGGCGTCGTAGCTCAGATAGGCGCGCGCCAGGCGAAGCGCGTAGCTCTCGGCGGCGGGATCTGCGGTCGAGGCCGGTGTGGGCGAAGGCGTCGGCTCGGCGGGAGCGACGGCCGCACGGAGCCCGGCAACGGCGAGGATCGCGATCGCGCCCACCGCAAGGTATCGGACGGAGCATGCGGCGAGCCGCCGCATGCGCGCCGAGCGTCGCAGGCGCTCGACCCGTTCGGGGGGCTCGGCGCCCACCTAGGGACCGAACTCCCTATAGAGGATCTCGCCGCGCGAGAGCGGCTCCGGGGTGGGCTTGGCGGAGGCAGCCTCGCTTGGCGCAGGAGCCGGGCTAGGCACGGGCGCGGGGTTCGGCGCCTGGACCGAGACCGGGCCCGGGTCGGGGCTGACGCGGCCGGCATCCGAAGGCGCGGCCTGCACCCGCTTCGGCTCGGCCTCGGGAGCCCGGTCCACCTTCCCGCGCTGAGCGGTCCTCGCTCCGATCCGGCGCTCGGGCCGGCGCCGGCCAGCGTCGGAGACCGGTCGTGGGGCAGCGATCTCGCTCCGGAGCGTGGCCCGCCCTTCCGGCCTCTTTGGGACCGATGCCTCGTCGGACTCGGCCGAGAGGGCGGCAGCGACCATGGCCACAACGCCGAAGAAGAGAGCAAGCGCCGCGGCTGTGCGAATGCCACCGGCGCGTCCGATCGCGTCGAGGATCAGGGGCCGGCGCCCGGGTCGCGCCGCGTGGGCCTCGGCGCTCGCCGGGGCCGACCCCCTCTCCTCGTCCGCGGGCCCGCCCCCGTCAGGAGGAATCGCGAGCGGGTCCTCGGCATCCGAGAGCTCCACGGCGGGCTCGTCGAGGAGCTGCTCTTCTCCGAGCTCGAAGACGTCGTCGCTGCGCCGTCTCATCCGTCGGACCTTGGGGCCGTGTCGGTCGCGTCTGCCATCTACTAGTACGTCGCGGCAGCGGCGCGATAGTCCAACCCGATTTCAGCGATGGGTTGGGGAACCTCGCGAGTGGCCTCAGTCGGTGCCCGACGACTCGTCGAGCCCCATGGCTGCCTCGAGCCGAGCGGCGAGCGCGTCGATCAGCCGGGCGGCCTCGGCGACCACCTCGAGCTTGCCGTCCTCGCCCCAGCCGGCGCAGTAGGCGACTGCCTCGCCCGAGGTGTCGAGCCCGGCGGCCGCGGCAGCTACGTGCCCGGCACACTCGACCACGCACTCCTCCTCGGCGTAGTCGAGGGCGACCCTGCCGCCGACGCTGTCGCCGCCGCCTCGCTCTGCCAACAGCGCGTGCGCCAGCTCGTGCAGCAGGGTGCGCACCATCGCGTTCGGATCGTCGGGCGCGACAACGATCCGACTGTCGCGGCGGCGGTAGAAGCCCCTCGCCGCCCCCGGGACGGACTCGATGTCCACCCTGACTCCGATCGAGTCCGCGAACCCCCTTAGCTTCGGCAAGAGGTGCGCATGCGAGTCCCCGCTGAGCGGCTCCGCTTGCGGAGGCTCGATCGCGACCGCGTCGGGTCCGGCCTCGACCTGGGAGCGGTCGAAGACCGAGACGCTCCGAAAGCCGACGATCCGACGGACCCTCTCCCCCGTTCCCTCGTCCTCGATCCACCGCGCGAGCGGGGCCATGATCGCGTATCCGCGCTCGCCACGGCGGACCTGGTAGCCATGCTCAGACCACCAGCGGTAGCCGGCGACGTAGTTGAGCTCGGTGCCGCGCGCCCAGGCCTCGCAGGCCAAGAGGAGCTGGTTGGTGGTCGAGTAGCGCGCCAGGCCGTTGTGGCGCCGCAGCGCGATCCAGCGCCGCCATCCCTCGGAGTCCTGGAGCGCTCGCGTTGCCTCCTCGAGGCGCCGACGGTCGCGCTCCCGGCGCCCCTCGTGCTCGGCGTTGGCGGATGGCCGCTTGCGGTCCGATCGGCGCTGCGTGGGGCTGGACTGCATCTCTGCCTCCTCGGGCTCTCGGCCCCGCCCGTCGCGAGGCCTTCGCCCGACCCCCGCACGGCGAAGCCGTGCAACCATCGGGAGGGCAGGCCGGAGACGGGCGGCGGCGTGCCCTAAGGCCGGCCGCAGTCTGGCCGACCGTCTCAGCCTCGATGGGCTCGGCTACCCGCCGCGAACAGCGAGCACGGCTAGCGTGGGATTCTCGATCCGGGCGTCACCGGAGAGCTCCTGGCAGGCAAGTGAGACGAGGTGCCGGCCGGCCGCCACGCGCTGAGGAGTGACGATGGTTCGGGCGAAGCCGTCGGTGGCCGAGATCGAGGTGTTGTCGCTCGCTTCCTCGCCGGGGGCGGCACTGAGCGCGCTCGGCGCTCCGTCGACCCGAACCTGACAGACGGCTTTCGAGGGGCCCCCTTCGCTCCGGTGCCCTCCCGTGGCGATCGCCAGTAGCTGCGCCGGGCGCTCAAGCTCGAGCGCGGCCTCGGCGCAAGCGTCGAACGCAGGGCCCGGGTTGCAGCCGACCGGCTCGTCCCCTGCGACCGCGACAAGTGAGGAGAGGTCCAGAGAGCGCTCCTTGATCTGCCGCCCGCCCAGAGCGTTGGGCTTCACGTCGATTCCCCGGACCGCCTTCTTGTTCTTGAGGTCAGCGCTGCGGATCGAGCCGTTGCGGATATCGGAGGAGCCGATCTTCGAGGCCGCGTAGGCCCCGCCGCCGCCGATCACGCCGACCAGGGCGAGCGTCGCCGCCACGTTCGCGTAGCTCAGGTGCTCTCTGATCCTCATTCGACTCTCCGTTTCGATCGAGCCGCCGGCCTCATGCCGGCGGCATCCGCCTAGCCCTAATCATCGCGCTTTCACGACCACGCGTCGAGACTTCGAGCCCGACGGCGCCTTGTAGGGCCAGCGCTGCTCTCGGGCGACCTTGACTCGGAAGCGGAAGCGCGCGTCGCGCTCGTAGAAGGTCCCGAAGCGGTAGCGGAGCCGGTAGCGGCCGCGGTCGTTGGTCCGGAAGGCCTCGCGGACCGTGTTCCAGCTGCTCGGCCCCTCGCGGACCTGGAGCTCGACCAGCTTGCCGCCGGCCGGAATCCTGGCGCCGAGTCGGCCGACCTTGCCGCGGAAGACCACCGCCTTGCCGGCCCGTACCTTGCGCCTGGAGACGCGAAAGCTGGCGCGGCTTCTGACCGCGAGCCGGCCCGCGCTCGAGCGTCGGTTCAGGTACCGCGGCGTGCCCTCGTAGATCGCCGTGACCGCGCGGGAGGGGCCCGCTGGGAGCTTTGAGGCGAAGCGGCCACGAGCGTCGGTTCGCACCTCGCGGACGCGACGATCGATCAGGGCGCCCGGACCGAAGTACTCCTCGATCCGCACCTCGTGGTTCCGCAGGGGCTCGCCCGAGCTGTCCATCAGGCGACCGGCGACGCGTGAGTCGGTCCCGTAGGAGACGGTCTGCCGAGGCGAGCCACCGGGCATGTGCGTGCTGAGACGCACGGGCTCGCGCAGCGGGAAGCTCAGCACCATCGGCTCGCCGTTAGCGCGGCTCGCGCTATCGGCGGCGTTGCCGGCCACGTCTGAAGCCTCGGCCTTGAACTCGTAGCGGCCGGGTGGGTACGAGGCGGAGTCGACCCGCGCGCGGAGCTCACCACCCTCGTGGCGCGTGGAGAGCGGCTCCCACTCGCTTTCGCCCTGCGCGCGAAACAGGATCCTGCCTGAGGCGACCCCTGAGTGCGGGTCGGAGACAGGAGCGCGGATCAGCTCGGGATCGCTCGGATCCTGCTCGTTGGCGAACGCGAGCTGCGGCGGGGCGTTGTCGACCCAGACGGTCCGTTGATCGCACCTACGGTTGCCGGCGAAGTCGATCGCGCAGACGGAGGTCGCGTTGGCGCCGTTGCGGAAGGGTGCCCGGGTTGTGTCGGCGGTGAGCCTGAGCTCTCCGTTCGGGCCGCAAGGGATGACGCGGCTCGAGAGCGCGGTGCCGGGGATCCTGCCCGGGCACTGGCCGTTCGTCAGTGCAAGCTGTGCGCCGTTCGTGGTAGCGACGATGCGTTCCAGCCCTGTGCCCTCATCGAGCGCAACCGCGGTGAGCCCATGGCTACCGCGCCGCCAGCCGGACGCCCACAGCGAGCCATCGAGGCCGCTGAAACTGGGATCCCGATAGTCGGCGACGGTCATCCGCACATTTCGCATCCAGGTCTTCGCCTGATCCGACCTCGGGCAGCCGCCGCCACGATCGCACCTCAGCCAGGCGACGATCTGACTGGCCGGCGGGAACCGGAGCGCTATCGAGCGGAAGGGGGCAGCATCGGTCTGTCCGCTCACGATCCGCTTCGTCTCCCTGCCCGCGGCGTCGGCGGCGAAGATACGCGCGTGATGGCCTGAGTCGTTTCGGGCCTTGTACTGGAGAGAGGCACCGACGATCGCGAGCGGAGCGGGCGCCGACCAGCGAGCGAGCCCGAGCCGTCCGGTCTCGGCGTCCTTTACGTTGAGCAGCTTGAGCGCGTAGTCCTGGCTCGCTTCCGCGCAGAAGTTGTGGCCCTCGTAGGCGCGGCTGTCGCTGACGGAAGCCTGATGCCCTCGGTTGAGCGGGTCGCACTGAACGACCGTGTACTCCCCTCCGGCCGCGCTCGCAGTCGGGGCGTGCAGCCCGACCAGCGCCGCCGTGAGCATCGCCGCGACTCCGGCCACTCCGAGTCGCCTCCAACTGCTTGCGGTCATCAGATCTCCTTCGCGCATCGATCTACCTACGGTCCGAACTCACGCTGAACGGCCGAGCCTCCCCCGCCGCTACTGCCGGATCCACCGCTGCTGCTGCTCGTGGTGGGCTGCGGAGCGGTGGCCGAGACGACTCCAAACTCCTGCTCGCTGGCGGGTGCGCTCGGCGCGGCCGTCTGCGGCGGCTCGGACGCCGAGGGCTCCGGCTCCGGGCTCTGCTCCGGCTCCGGCTCGGGGTCCTGCTTGGGAGCGGGCGTCGGCTCGGGAAGAGCGATCGGTTTGCTCTCCTCAAGGGGCACAGGCGCCGCTGGCTCGACGGCCTCGACGACCTTCGCGGGCGGCTTGTCGTCGCGATCCTCCTTGCCGCCGAGATCGGGCCCGATGCCGGGCACGACACCGGCGGCGACGCAGGCGGTGGCCGCGGCACCGGTGCCGATGCAGGCGGTGGCGATCTTGCCGGCGCCGCCAAGGCCAGCGAGCTTGGCGAGCGCTCCGCTGGCGGCGGCGCCGCTGCCCCGCGTACCGGCGGCGATCGTCGCGCTGGAGCTCGCCGCATCGCCCAGCTCGGCCGAGCGGCCGCCGGCGCCCGGCAGGTGCTCGCGGATCCGATCCGGCAGGGCAAGCAGCCGCTCGACGACGCTGGCGGATGCGTCCGGCTCGATCGTGATCGGCGTGAGCGCCGCGGCAGTCGACTCGTGTGCGGCGCGGAGCTCACGCGCGGTTGCCGCCGCGCGCGGATCGGTGCGGATGAGAAGCTCGGCGCGGCGGCGCTCGGGGGCGGAGGCGACGCCCGCAATGTAGGCGCCTAGCAGGGTGCGCTGAAGGCGGGCGAAGCGGCTGTCCTCGAGGTTGGCGGAGACCGTGTCGACGGCCCGGCGCAGCCGGTGCCGGTAGGTGCTCCGCGGAAGGCCAAGCCGTTCGCAGGCCTCCTCGGTCGAGAGGCGCTCGAAGAAGCGGACCCGGTAGGCGGCGCGGTGCTCGGCGCTCAGCTGCTCGACGGCCTCGATCGCGTGAGCCAGATCAACCCGGTGCTCGAGCCGCTCCTCGGCCGTCGCCTCGCGATCCTCGATCTCGGCGAAGATGCCGTCCGCAGGATCGGTCGAGGCCTCGCGGCGGTCGCGGACCAGGTCCCGCGCATCACGCCAGGCGATCGTCCGCAGATAGCCGGCGAGGTCCGAGATCGCCTCGCCGCCGAGCCGCTTTCTGAGGACGGACTCCCAAGCCCCCTGGGCGATGTCCTCGACATCGTCGTGATCCAGCGTCCCGCGGAAGCGAGCTCGCAGGTACTCAACCAGCTCCGCCCTGATCGCGCCAACCTCTGAGTCCCGAAATCCGTTGCATCCGACCACGCGCACCGCAGCGCCGTTGCTCCCCGCAGCGCGCTCCGCCCCGCCGTTCCGCTCGCCGGCCGGGCCGTCCTCCGTGATGCGCTCCGCGTTGGCCATCTACCTCTTACGTCGCGAAACTCACCAGAAAGTCCAACCCAACTTCAGAAAAAACTCCTGATCAGATGCTTCCACCCCCCGTCCGTCCCTTCAACCACCAACCTTCCCGAACCGCAGCCGACCCCATCCACACACCCCTTGTTTTCTCTATTCATGGTGTGGGGGTGGGGTCGGCTGCGGTGAGGGCCTATGACGCTCTGAATAGCGCTAGGTGGGGTGGATTGGCGGTCCATAGCTGTGTCCATAGCCGGAGCTGCATGGAACTACTCGGCCCCGCCGACGCCGGCCGTGGACACTCTCAGCGCTCGAGGGCGTAGGCCTTGATGTCAGCCTCGAGCGCCGCCTCATCCTCGTAGACACCCTGATGCGTGAAGGTCAGCTCGCCCGCTGAGTTGTAGAAGGCCGTCGTCGGCCACGCTCGGCCGCCACCGAACGAGCGGGCGATCTCAGTGTCGGGGTCGAAGTAGTGCGGGTAAGGCGTTGGCATTCCACGCAAAAAAGTCTCGGCCGCGTCTCTGTCGTCCTCGGAATCCACGCCGAGGAAGGCAACGCGCCCACCGTACTTGACCGCGAGATTCCGAAGGAACGGGAACTCGAAGCGGCACGGTCCGCACCATGAGGCCCACTGGTTGACGACGATCGGATCTCCGCGCAGCCGCTCGAGCTGCATCTCGAACGCCCCCAGCCCGCCATCGAGGATCTGGTTCCCGCGCTCGACGAGACGGCCGAGCTCGCCGTTGGCTTCGACCTCGGGGATCTCCCCCGGCGGGGGAACGGCATCACTCGGAAACTCCTCGGACCCACAGGCGACCAGGGCCAGCCCGGCGGCAAGCAGCGCGAGGCCGCCGACGGCCCTCGAAAACCCCCGGCGCTGCGCCGCCCGGACGCCGGCCGAGCGATCAAGCCCGCCTTTCAACCAACCACCTTTTGCACCGCTCGGTCGAGCTCGTCGGCGCTGAATCCGCCTTCTATTGCCTTCGAGACGCGGCCTTCCCGGTCGATGACGAAGAGCCAGGGCTCGGTGCGCAGCCCGAAGGCCCGGAGTTGGGGCCGCACGCCATTGTCGATCAAGTTCTCGCGGTAGACCTCCATGTGGATGAAGGCAACCTCATCCGGCTCGAACTCGTTTTTGACCTGCTCCGCGACGTCGACGACGGGTCCGCAGACTCGGCTCTGGCAGAGCGCCGGAGTGGCGAAGAGCAACACGATCGGCCTCTCCCCGAGCGCATCGGCAAAGTCGACCTCGTGCATCGTGTCCGGCGGTTGTCGGGTCTCGATTTCGGTGATGAGGCCGACGTCTTCGGCGGTCGGCGTATGGATCTGCGGCGCCTTCTCCCCCACCGCGGGGATCCGGGCGTAGCTTTTCACCTCGATGCTCGGCATCCGCGTCGCCACCAACGAGCCTCCATCGCGCACCAGCGCCAGAAGCCGCCACTCTCCCCGCTTGGGCAGCTCGAGATCGGTCACGTAGATCCCGGTGATCGCGTCCGGGTCCCCGGAGGATGTCTTCGAGGTGAATGCGCCTTCGGTGGCGAGCCTCTCGAGCCTGGCCGGGTAGGGGCCGCGCGCGTCCCCTTCTGCGCCATGGGCCGCGTAGACCGCGACCTCGGCGTCATCGATCTGCTCGCGGGCAACGGTGAACATCCCGAATCCGAAGCGGTTCTTGCCCGGCCGAGAGACGCGACCCGCGGGCGAGGCGACGAGATCATTGCTGAGTTCCCCGGCTTCATCGGTCGCGATCTGCTCCAGGGAGCGACCCGCCGGCGCGGGGAAGGACGCCGCCTCAGGGGTCACTTGAGCGGAGGGCTCGGTGCTCGCATCCCCCTCGCCGCCACAGCCCAGCATCACGCCGAGCACCAGAAGCAGCGGCAGCAAGCACACCGCCCGCCGCGACGTCGCCGTTGCCTGAGCTGAGGATCCGCAGCGTTCGTTCATCGTCAAGTACTACGGAACCTAGCAGGAGCACCTCGCCGGCCAGCGCAGCGACATAGGGAGCTGCCGCGGGGTTCTTGAGTGGGCGATGCCCTCAGCGGGGAGGGCCGGACTAAAGGATTCGCTACCGTTGCCGACAACTACTACGCTCAATCGTATTCAGATGGAACTCGCTCTCCTGATCGTCGCGGCGCTCGTCGCCTTCTCTCTCTGCCCCTTGATGATGTGGTGGCAGCGTCGCCGTGGCCGACCGGCTCCGTGCTGCGAGCCTCGACGGCTCCTTTCCTCCACCACGCCTGAGGCCACGGCGCACTCGGTGCAGAACCGTCAGCGCGCGCTCGCCGAGTGGGTCGCATCGCTTCGGCCCTCAGAGAGCTCGGCCTCGGAGAAGGCGCGAGCGGATGGATAGCAGTCTGCTCTTCGGAGGCTCGGCGCTGGCGGCCGCGATCGCGGGCGGGGTGGCGCTGTTCGCCCCGTGCTGCATCTCGGTGATGCTGCCGGCCTACTTCGCCAGCGCCTTCCAGAATCGGCGCGTGCTTGTCGGCATGACCTTCCTCTTCGCCGCCGGCGTAGCCACGGTGATCCTGCCGATCGCGCTGGGGGCGGCCGCGCTGCAGCAGTTCTTCACTGCCGAACACAGCCTCGTCTTCGGGATCGGCGGGGCGCTGATGCTGGCACTCGCGGCATATGTGTTGCTCGGCGGTCGCTTCCATCTGCCGATGCCGGGACGAGCCGCAGGCGCCCCCACCGGTCCCCTGGGGGTCTACGGGCTTGGGATCTTCTCGGGAGTCGCAAGCTCGTGCTGTGCGCCGGTCCTCGCCGGGGTCCTCGCGCTCTCGGGCGTCGCGTCGTCGTTCGGCTACGCGCTGGGCCTCGGCTCCGCCTACGTGTTCGGCATGGTCGCACCGCTCTTCCTGCTCTCCGTCCTGTGGGGGCGGCTCGGCGATCGCGCCCGGGCGAGGGTCTTCCGCCCGCGGACGTTGCACTACCGGATCGGGCCGCTCGAGCGCTCGCTGAGCGGCAGCGCTCTGGCCAGCGGCCTGCTCTTGGCCCTGATGGGGGTCGCGACGCTGGTGATCGGGCTGACGACCGACGGTATGCCGGCGGCTGGAGGCTGGCAGGCCGAGATCTCGGCTGAGCTGCAGCACTACGGCAGCGCGCTCACCGACGCGCTCTCGGGAGTGCCCGGGTGGGCCGCCGCCCTGGTGCTGGTCGCGATCGTCGGCCTCCTCGCTCGCCGCGCGTTCGGCGAGCAGCTGCGGCGGTCCGAAACCACCACGTCCACCGCCCCCGCCCCGGAGCCGGCGAGCGACACCGACCTCGATCGCTCCGCCAGCCCGGCGCGGTAACGACCCTCAGATCAAGGACCAGGAATGCCAGAAAGCGAGATTCAGATGAGCAAAAAGCAAAGCAAGCAAAGCGAGGAGCGGGAGCGGCAACGCGAGGAACGTCGCCGGCGGGAGGCCGAGGAGGAGGCGCGGCGCCGGAAGCAGGGACTGCAGTGGAAGGTCGCCGGTGCCCTCGGCACCGCGCTCCTGCTGCTGCTGGGTGTCTTCTTGGTCAGCGGCAGCGGAGGCAGTAGCTCGCCGAGCGCGTCCGCGGCGACGGGAGGCGGCGCCGGCGAGTACCCGTATGCCGTGGGCAGCCCCGCGGGCGGCGAGAAGGCCCCGCAGATCATGCTGCCGGCGAGCGACGGCGGGACCTTCGACCTGGCCGCCCAGCGCGGCAAGAGCACCCTTCTCTACTTCCAGGAGGGGCTCATGTGCCAGCCGTGCTGGGATCAGATCACCGATCTCGAGCCGCGCATGCGCGAGCTGCGCAAGCTCGGCGTCGACCAGCTGGTGTCGATCACCACCGACCCGGTCGACGCGATCGAGCAGAAGGTCGCCGACGAGGGAATCGACGTTCCGGTGCTCTCCGACGAGGACCTCGCGGTATCCCGCGCCTACGGGACCAACCTGTACGGGATGATGGGCGAGGGCTACAACGGCCACTCGTTCATCCTGGTCGGGCCCGACGGCAGGATCCGCTGGCGCGCCGACTACGGCGGCGATCCGAACTACTTCATGTACATCCCGGTACCGAACCTGCTGGCGGACATGCGGGAGGGCATGGACGCGGCGTCGCAGTAGCCACCGCGAGAAGAGAGATGGACGATCAGCGGCCGATCGAGGTGTGGCTTCTGACGCAGGGCCAGTGCAGATTCTGCGTCGAGGCCAAGGAGCTGTTGGCCGCGCTGGCGGTCGAGCTCCCCCTCAGGGTCGAGGAGATCGAGCTCGACTCCGACCGCGGCCGCCGGCTGGCCGCCGAGGGCGGGGTGCTGTTTCCGCCCGGCATCTTCATCGAAGGTCGCCCCGTCTCCTACGGTCGCCCGTCGCGGCGGCGGCTGCGCAGGGAGCTCCATCGGGCTGGGCTCGCGAGCTGACCTGGCGCCGCTCAACGCTGCGGCCTGATGTCGCCGCCCTCGAGGGCGCCGACGACCTCGCCGCTCTTTGCCGCCGCGACGCCGGCGGCGAGCTGCTCCTCGGAGATGACTCCGATCACGTGGCTGACGATGTTGCCGTCCGGTGCGATGAAGAAGGTCTCAGGGATACCCGTCACCCCGTAGGTGCGCGCGACGCCGTTGGAGGGCTCGCGGATCGTCGGATAGCTGATCGAGAACTCCCGCAGGAAATCACGCGCATCGCCGGTGAGATCCTGCATGTCGAGCCCGAGGAAAAGCACGCCCTGACGCCCATAGCGCCTCCAGCCCTCCTGCAACAACGGCGCCTCCTCGCGGCAGGGAATGCACCACGAGGCCCAGAAGTTGAGCAGCACCGGGACGCCTTCGAGCTCGTCGAGGCTGAGCTGACCGTCGGCAAACGCCCCCTCCAGCCGCCCGGCGAGACCCGGGGGCAGTGTGCCTGACTCTAGGATCGGTAGCGAGAAGCCGGGCGCCGGCGGCGCCTCCTCGCGGGCCAGGCTCTCGTCGATCGCGGTTGAGGCGCCGCTTGTCCGCAGGCCGTATGCGAGCAGGGCGATGAAGGCGAGCACGCTCACGAGCACCACAAGCTGCAACCAGCGTCGACGCGATCTGGCTGCGGTGGCGATTGCGGGGCGCATCATCGGGTGAGAAAACGGGCTCTGCCGTTGTGGGCTCGAAGGCGTTCCGCCCAAGCCTACGATCAAGTGTAGTAGCAGCTCGGGGCGGGCCGCGGCCGGAGCCGGTGATCTACTACAGTCCATAGTATGCCCTCCCTCCCGCACGTAACCGCCGATCCAGGCATGGCGATCATCACGATCGGGATCGACCCCGAGATCCACCTGGGTCCGCTGATGGTCACCTGGCACGGGCTGATGACGGTAGTCGGGATCATCGCCGGGACCTGGCTGGCGACGGTCTACGCTCGCGAGCGCGGCCTCCAAGCGGAGAGGATCGTCGATCTCGCCGTTGTCGTCGCCATCACGGGCATCGTCGGCGCCCGGCTCTTCTATCTGGCCGAGCAGGGCGAGTTGCTCGAGCCGAGCGAGTGGCTGGGCCGCAACGGCTTCTCCTTCTACGGCGCGATGATCCTCGCCGGCGCGGCCGCTGCGCTCTACATGCGCCGCCGCGGGCTCGGGCTGCGCTACCTCGACGCGGTGGCCGCAGGGCTGCCGCTGGGGGTCCTCGTCGGCAGATTCGGCGACCTCGTCAACGGCGAGCACTACGGCCCGGCCTCGGATCTGCCCTGGGCGGTGCGCAACAGCCACCCGAACGCCGACACTCCCAACCCCGAGCTCGCATATCACTCGGGTGGCCTCTACGAGATGGCTCTCGGCCTGCTCATCCTCGTAGTGGTCTGGCCGCTGCGCCACCGCTTCAGTCGTCCCGGCGCCCTGCTCTGGACGGTGGTGGCCATGTACAGCGCCGGCCGCTTCGCGATGTTCTTCTACCGCGACGACAGCGAGCAGATCGCGCTCGGCCTGAACAGCGGCCAGTGGACGAGCCTCGCCTTGCTCGCCCTCGCAGCCGGCGGGCTCTGGCTTGCACTCGGCCGCGCGCCCGCGGCACGGTCCGCAGACCCCGAGGCACGGCGAGCGGAGCGCTGATGAAGGGCGGCCGGCGCCTGGCCGCACGGCTCGCGCTGCCGCTCCCGGCACTGACGCTTGCGGGCCTGGCTCTGGCTGGGCCGGCCTGGGGTCACGCCGCATTCTTGGAATCCGAGCCGGCGCCGGGGGCGAACCTCAAGCGGGCCCCGCTGGAGGTGAAGCTCGAGTTCACCGAGCCGCTGAACGAGAGGCTGACCGGGGTTGAGCTGCTCGATGAGCAGGAGAGGCCGGCCCCGGCGCAGATCGAGCTCACCGGCCGCGACGGCGTCATCGTCCGTCCGAACGACCGCCTGCCCGGTGGCGTCTATACGGTCTCCTGGTACACGGTCTCCACTCTTGACGGCCATCCCCTCGAGGGCACGTTCGAGTTCGGCGTGCGCGCTGACGCCGAGAATGCGCAGAGCATCGAGCAGAGTCCGTTGCTCGGCTGGGGGTGGCTCCGGATCACTTCCCGTGCCGTCTTCTACGCGGCGCTCTTCTTCTTCGCCGGGGGAGTGTTCACCGCGACCCTGCTCTCACCGCGTCGGCTCTCGGGCTGGCTGCTGCCGGAGCGGATCGCGGAATCCGGGGCCGACCGCATCCGACGGGCTAGACGAGGAGCCCGCCGCCGCACGCTCGGTGCGGGCTGGGTGGCGACGGCTGGCGCGCTCGCGGTGGCCCTGGTGGAGACCCTGGACGCGACCGGTGGGCTATCTCCCGGTGATCTCGGCGACTTCCTGCTCGGCAACGCCGCCGGGCTGGCGCGGATCTGGACGGTCGCGCTGCTTGCGCTCGCCTCCAGTCTGATCGTCCGCGCTCCCCGAGGCGCAGCCGTCGCGGTGGCGAGCTCGCTGCTCGCCATAGCCCTCGGCGGGCACGCCAGCTCGGCTTCGCCCCAGACCCTCGCTGTGCTCAGCGATTGGGTCCACCTTCTTGCCGGAGCTATCTGGGTCGGCGGGCTGACTCAGATCGCGGCTACCTGGATCCCGCTGGCCCGGCGAACCGAGATCCAGGTTCGCCGCCAGGCGATGCGTCTGGTGCTCGCCCGATTCGGCCGTATCGCCTTGCCTGCGTTCGCGGTGGTGGCCCTGACCGGGGCTCTGAACAGTCTGATCCAGCTCGAGAGCCCGGCCGCCCTCTGGCAGACCAGCTACGGACGCGTGCTTGCGGTCAAGCTGGGACTCGTCGGGACGATCGCGTTCGCCAGCTACCTGCACGCCCTGCACCTCCGGCCGCGGCTGCTCTCCACCGACGCGGACCAGCCGGCTGCTGAACGCCGCCACTGGCGGCTGCTGGCGGTCGAGCCGGCTCTTGCCATCGGCGTCGTCGCGGCGGCGGCGGCACTGGTGGCCTTCCCGCTCCCGCCGCGCGATCTGCCCGAGGGCGAGGCAGCCGCGGCGCCGCCGTGTGAGCCGTGCCCGGTGCCCAAACCGCGACGATCACAGCTGGCGGTCGCGGAGAACATCGGCTCAAACATCGCCGCCCTCTGGGTCGACTCCCGCGGTCGAGCGACCCTCCGCACCTACGGCGTCGACGGAGCGCCAGCCCGGCTCGAGGCCGAGCCGCTCGCTGGGCTCGCGCTCGGCGGGTGCGGCAACGCCTGCCGACGGCTGCGAGCCCCGCCCGGCCGGATGACGATCGCCGCGAGCATCGCGGGCGACCGATTCGTGGCCACCATGCCGACCGCCTGGAATCCGGATAAGAATCGGCACGCCGAGCAGCTCGCTGTGCGCGCCCAAGAAACCATGCGGGCCCTCCGCAGCGTCCGAGTCCAGGAGCGGACCACGAGCGGTCCCGGCACGCTGGGAACCGCGGATGCCCGCCTTATCGCAGACCGTCAACCACGCCTCTACCGTCAGGTGTTCCGCTGGGGCCGATTTGCGGCGACGGCGCGCTGGCTGGGGACCGAACCGCGCCGGGGGGGAGGGGCCGTCCGGCTTGCCGTGCTCGACCCCGGCGCCCCGACCTGGTTCCGGCTTCTGGTGGACGTACGCACAGGCCGGGTCCTGACGGAGCGGCTGATCACCACCGCGCACTTCATCGACAGGCGCTACAGCGAGTTTGAGCGGTAGCCGAAGGACCGACGCAGATCCTTTCTGTCCAGAATCGATCCTCGGCGGCGCGCGGCGGTACGGGGAGCGGTGGCGCGATGACCCGCTGGAGAAATCGGCGGCCCAACCGAGGCTACGATGCTGTGTAGTATGTTGGGGATGCGTCGGATGATCCTCACCGGCAGTTCGACCGCGCTGCAACCCATGCTGCTGATCGTCGCCCTTGCCGTTCTGCTCTTCGGAGCGCAGACGGCCGCCGCCTCGCCTGGCGATGTCGCTCGATCCTCGCCCGAGCGATGCGCTCCAGCAGAGCTTTCCGAAAGAGGCGAGCCGATGATGGCTGAGATGGCCGCCTCATCTCGCGCCACCCGTCAGATGAGCGACGCAATGAGGGCAGTGCTCGGCAAACGAGGGGTCCCGGCGATGCACGAGACGATGGGAGCCGCATCAGGCCGCTGTCCGGGCCGGTTCGCAGCGGCAAACATGGGCATGAGCGGCACGATGAACGGCGGTATGATGCACGGCGTCACCGACCGGCGCGGCGACGGCACCATGATGGAAGGTGGCGGAATGGTGGAGTCAGGCTCGGGAACGGATTGGGGCACGGTGACTCCGATCGTGCTCCTGTTTGTGGTTCTAATCGTCGGCGTTGCCGCATCGCTCCTTCGGCGACCGTGGTCCGCACGCTCCCGGCCGGCCAGCATGGTCGACGAGCGGCTCGCTCGCGGCGAGATCGACGTCGATGAGCATCGACGGCTTCGCTCGGCGCTCCAGCGCTGACAGGTCTCCACCGACCTCGATCGAACAAGTCGGTTTGGATCGCGGCATGTCGACCGCGCCATTTTGCCCAGGACGACGGGCCCGGATATACTATGCAGCGTCGTAAGTCGGCGACACAATTCGAGACGCGCCGACGTGAGCTAACAGGAGGCTGATCATGGAAGGACTGCTGCTTGGTGCACTTGTCCTGGCCTGCCCGGTCGGGATGGGGCTGATGATGTGGATGATGTCGAAAGGGATGATGGGTGGAAAGCAGGCCGACGATGCGCAGTCAGCAGCCCGGGAGCCGTCCCTTGCAGAGCTCAGAGCAGAGCACGACCGGCTCGCCAACGAGATCGCCCAGCTTGACGCTGCGACGGCGAGCGGCGATGAACGCTCGAGGCCGTCCGGACAGCCTGAGCCGACGGGGGAAGCGCGACTGGGTAGCCTCCCCTCTGCATGACCCCTACGACTCGCCGCGCAGAGCCACGAACGTGATGGATTCCAGGGAAGCCCCGCCGCGCTTACACGAGCTCGAAGCCGAGGTCATGCATGAGGTCTGGGATGCCGAGCCCCCGGTCACGGTTCGGGAGATCCGCGCCGCCCTGAACAAGCGCAACCGGCGCAAGAACCGCGCCTACACCACCGTGATGACGATCATGGCCCGGCTGCACGAGAAGCGCCTGCTGACGCGGAGGCTCCAGGGCAAGACCTACCAGTACCGACCCGTCCTCAGCCCCGAGCAGTACGCAAACGCCCGCGCGGCCGCCGAGGTGAGCGAGCTGTTGGGCGACTACGGAGACGTCGCCCTCGCCCACTTCGCCCGGCAGGTCGACGGCCTCGACGAGCAACGGCTCGCGGCGCTGCGCGCGCTCGCCGAGGAGGACGCTGGATGAGAGGCGCCTCGCGACTCGGTCGTGTACAGATGGCCCTGATCGGGCTTGCCTTGGCGGCGGTCGGGACCGGAGTAAGCGCGATGCTCGGCTCCGCCTCCTTGGATGCCGGGTCGCTTCAGGCTCTCGCCGCAGCATGCCAGCAGGTACTCCCGGCCTCATCGAGTCTTCCCGGTCTCCTCGGTCTGCTGTTCGTGGCGCTCGCAGCCGCCGTCGTCGTCCGGGGCACCCACTCGCTGCTCAAGCAGCTACGCGACACCTCACGGCACTTGAAGGCCCTCCCCGCGACGGGCGAAACCGTGACCGTGAGATCTGCCCGCTGCATCGTGATCGCCGGCGAGCGGCCGGTCGCATTCTGCGCCGGCCTGCTGAGGCCGCGGGTTCACCTGACCCGCGGCACGCTTGCCCAGCTCTCTGAACCCGAGCTCGAAGCGGTGGTCGCGCATGAGCTCCACCACGTGCGCGGTCGGGACCCGCTGCGCCTGCTGCTGCTGCGAAGCCTCGCCGACGCACTCTTCTTCCTTCCCGTCCTAAAGGAGATGACTGTCCGCTACGTCGCATTGCGCGAGCTGGCCGCCGACGAGGCGGCCATCGAGGCCCTCGGTGAGCGGCGATCGATCGCGGCGGCCCTGCTGCGCTTCACGGAGCGGGAGTCGCCGCGGCTCGCGGTCGCCGGGATCGCAGCCGAGCGTGTCGATCACCTGCGCGGAGATCCGCTTGCGACGCGCTGGCGCCTGCCCCGGCGAGCGACGGCGGCCTCGGCAGCGTCCGCAGCGCTGCTGCTGGTCGCTCTTCTCCACCTGACGAGCGTCGAGTCGCCAACGACGACCAGCCTTCCGCTGCTACTCGCCCAGAGCTGCATGCCTCTGATGGGCCTCGCGGCGCTCGCGGCGATTCTCGCGCCGATGGTTGCCCTCCGGCAGCGGCCAGCCACCTGAGGCGGGCCTCGTAGCCGCCAAGACTCCGCATCCGGGGAGCCGATGCCACCGACGTACTATTCTGAGTAGTTGACATGCACCGAGACCTCCGCAACGACCCGCCGAAGGCCTGCGACTCCGACGGGACGGCACGGCGATGATGGGCGAGATGACCCTCTGGATGCTGGTGGGCCTGCTCTTCGTTGCCCTCGTGATCGCCGCAGCCGTCTACCTGGCCGTGCGCGCTGCCGGCGACGGAGGGGGACGGGAAGGCGGACCCCGCGCGACCCTGCGCCGGCGCCTGGCCTCGGGCGAGATCTCGACCGAGGAGTACAGGGAGCGCGAGGCTGCGCTCGACGATCGACTTTCACGGCCCGATCGCGACGATGGTCGAGACGCCTAGCCTGACACTTGCGTTCGCGGCGGGCCTGGTCTCCTTCCTCTCGCCCTGCTGCCTGCCGCTCGTGCCGGGCTACCTCGCAGCGATCGGAGGCGGCGAGGCCCCGGCCCCGCAGGCCGGCCGCTGGCGGCCCGACCCACGGCTGCTAGGGCGCAGCCTGGCCTTCGTCGCAACCTTCTCGCTGATCTTCATCCTGCTCGGGCTCACGGCGACCGCGATCGGCACCCTGCTCTTCGACAACCAGCCGCTGCTGCAGAAGATCGCGGGCCTATTGATCATCGCGATGGGCGTCCTGTTCATCGCCTCCGTGTTCGTCGCGCGGCTCAACCGCGAGTGGCGCCCGGACGGACTGATCGAGCGGGCCGGCAGCGGCGGTCCCGTCGTGGCCGGAGCGGCGTTCGGGATCGCCTGGACCCCGTGCGTCGGGCCCACTCTCGGCGCGATCCTCGGCC
Source organism: Actinomycetes bacterium (assembly GCA_016861045.1). Taxonomy (GTDB): domain Bacteria; phylum Actinomycetota; class Thermoleophilia; order Solirubrobacterales; family 70-9; genus RHKX01. Next base: position 349,457 of record BOKP01000002.1, read on the forward strand.
TGGCGGCACTGGAGTCCAGCGTCGGCACGGCTGCGTTGCTGCTCGGCGTCTACTCGGCCGGCCTGGCCCTGCCGTTCCTGCTCTCGGCCCTTGCCTTCGACCGCCTCCGGGGGGCATTCGACTTCGTCAAACGCCACTACGCGGGACTGCAGGTCGGGGCCGGCTCCGTACTGGTGGCGATGGGGGTGCTGGTCTATACGAACGAGCTCTTCCGCCTCAACATCGAGGTCCAGCAGTTCCTCGACCGGTTCGGGCTCAACTTCTTCCAGAGCGTATGAGCTCCACGACCTCCACCGAGCGCCGCGAGTCGGTGGCCGACCTCGAGATCGAGGGAATGTCCTGCGCCTCCTGCGCGAACCGCGTCGAGGGTACGCTGGCACAGCAGGCCGGAGTCGAGACAGCCCACGTCAACTTCGCCACCCGGCGAGCGCATCTCGAGCTCGGTGACCCGCCGCCCACGCTCGGCGAGCTGCGCGAGGCGGTGGCCGGGATCGGCTACGAGCTCTCGCGGCCAGCCGAGGAGCCAGATCGTGATGACGTGGACGAACGTGAGAGCCGCAGGTGGCTGAAGCGGGTTCTGATCGCCTGGCCGCCAGCCGTCGCGATCATGGCGCTCGCCCTGACCGCTGCCGAGCAGGACTGGGCCCGCTGGCTCTCGCTCGCGCTCGCAACTCCGGTTCAGTTCATCGCGGGGTGGCCGATCCTCCGGCGCGGCTTCGAGCGCGTACGCCATCTCGGCGCCAACATGGACACGCTGATCGCGCTCGGCACCTCGACGGCGTTCGCGTACTCGGTCTACGAGCTTGCGGCGGGCGGCGAGCTCTACTTCGAGACGGCGGCGCTCCTGATGGCCTTCATCCTGCTGGGTCGTTACTTCGAGGCCCGGGCGCGCTCGCGCGCCTCCGGCGCGATCCGCTCGCTGCTCGAGCTGGGAGCCCGCGACGCGCGCGTCGTGATCGACGGCGAGGAGCACCTCGTGCCTGTCGAGCACCTGCAGGTTGACGACCTCGTACGCGTCCGGCCCGGTGAGAAGATCCCCGCTGACGGGGTCGTGGTCGACGGTGGCTCGGCGGTGGACGAATCGATGCTCACTGGCGAGTCGCTTCCGGTCGAGAAGGGCCCCGGGGCCCCGGTCGCCGGCGCAACGATCAACGCCGCCGGCGCCTTGACCATTCGAACCACGGCAGTCGGCAGCGAGACCGCTCTGGCCCAGATCGTGAGGCTGGTCGAGCAGGCGCAGTCCGGCAAAGCGCCCGTCGAGCGGCTCGCCGATCGCGTCTCAGGCATCTTCGTACCCGTGGTGATCGCCCTTGCTCTGCTCACGTTCGCCACCTGGTGGCTGCTGCTGGGCGATCCAACCCAGGGCCTGCTGGCGGCGGTTGCGGTGCTGATCATCGCCTGCCCGTGTGCGCTGGGGCTCGCTACTCCTACGGCGTTGCTGGTCGGCACAGGACGCGGCGCCAGCATGGGGATCCTGATCAAGGGGGGCGAGGTGCTGGAGCGCTCGCGGCGAATTGACTCCGTCGTCTTCGACAAGACCGGAACCCTGACCCGCGGCGAGCTCTCGGTGGAGGAGGTGCAAGCGGTGGGCGGGGAGCGACCCGAGGACGTTCTCCGGCTCGCGGCCGCGGTCGAGGCCAACTCCGAGCATCCGCTGGGCCGCGCGATCGCCAAGGAAGCCGGCGAGCGAGGCCTGAAGGCCCCGCCAGCCGATCAGTTCCATTCCACGGTCGGCCACGGCGTCGAGGCCCGCGTCGATGGCACCCCCATCCTGGTCGGTCGACGCGAGCTGATCTCCGACCGGGGAATCGAGCTCTCGCGCGAGTGCGATGAGATCGCGAGCGAGCAGGAGGGCTCAGGACGCACGGCGGTCTTCGTGGCTTGGGGCGGACGCGTGCGCGGAGTGATCTCGCTGGCCGACACCGTCAAGCCCGGCGCCTCCGAGACGATCAGGGAGCTGCATGCGATGGGCATTCAGGTGGCGATGATCACCGGCGACAACTCCCGCACGGCAGAGGCGATCGCCGCCGAGCTCGGCATCGACAGAGTGCTGGCCGAAGTCCTTCCCGAGGACAAGATCGAGGAGGTCGCGCGCCTTCAGGCCGAGGGTCTGACGGTCGCGATGGTCGGCGACGGCATCAACGACGCGCCCGCCCTGGTGCAGGCGGATCTGGGAATCGCGATCGGGACCGGAACCGACGTCGCGATCGAGTCCTCCGACCTGACCTTGATCTCCGGCCGCCTCGACGGGGTGGTCACCGCGATCCGGCTCTCCCGTCGCACGTTCCGAACGATCCTCCAGAACCTGGGCTGGGCGTTCGGCTACAACACCGCCGCGATCCCGCTTGCCGCCGTCGGTCTGCTGCAACCCGTGATCGCGGGGGCCGCGATGGCTCTCTCGTCGGTGAGCGTCGTCAGCAACTCGCTGCGACTGCGCGGCTTCGGCCGTCGCAAGCAGCAGGACCGCAGCTGATTCACACCGTCATGCGGCCATCAACCGTCGACGGAGGCGAGCGAAGGCGGGATCTTGCAGCACTTGCGGAGCGCGATCTCCTCGGTGAGACCGGCGGCGAAGCGCCGCCGATGCGAGCGCCCGCAGTCGTGCCAGGGAACGTGCTCCTCCGGCAGAGCGCGGCCGGCGAAACGATCCTCGACGATCTCCCGAAGCAACCCCGAGCCCGCGCGAGACAGCCAGCCGCCCGGGAGCGCGGTGAAGGTCAGAAACAGGTGCCCCTGCGGATCAAGCACCCGCAGGAGCTCGCTCGTCGCGCGCATGGGGTCCTCGACCGTCTCGATCACCCAGGCGCTGACCACCACGTCGAAGCTGCCGTCGTCGAAGGGCAGCTCGGCCACGTCGGCGTTGATCCGCTCAGCCGGGATCTCGGCAGCCTGCTCGAGCATTCCAGTGGAGATGTCGGCCATCGTCACCTTGGCCTCTGGCTCGAGCTCAAGGATCTCCCGGGAGAGAGCACCGGTCCCCGCGCCGGCGTCGAGAACCCGGGCGCCAGGCCGGAGCGTCGCCCGCAGGTCCATGAGCATCGCCTGCTCAGCGCCACTGCCGGCTAGGCGTATCCAAAGCCGCCGAAATCCCTCGTAGCGCGGTGCCAGCCGGTCGTATAGATCGGCAACCCGCTCGGGCCGCGAGCCCAGGAGCGCGTCGAGGTCGTCAATCAGGCCGGAGGCTGAGATGGCCGCGCCTACGAGCCGACCGCGGTTCTCTGCGTCCAGGAGGAGCCGCCGTCACGCGACTGAAGCACCGAACCATCCGCCAGCGCCGCGTAGAGCTCCTGCTCACCCGCCGCGACGAAGGCGACCGGCTGGCCACCGATCTCGCCGACCTGGCGCAGCTCCCCGCCGAGCTCGCCCACCGAGACCGCTCCAGCGCCGTCGATCAGGTAGAGGCGCTCCGAGCTGGGCCAGGCGAGCAGTCCGATCTCGGCCGCCACCGGCTCCCACGAGTCGGCGCCATTGTCGCTGAGCGCGAGCCCGCGTCCGGTCGAGGCGAGGACTCGCTCGGGATCGTCCGGATCGATCGCCAGGTCGATCAGGTCACGGGGAGGCTGGCGCGTCTGCCAGCTCTCGCCCCCGTCGTCGCTGATCATTAGCTGCGCGCTGAGTCCGTTGAAGCCGTAGACGCGCTCGCCCTGGGAGCGCAGGATGTGAAAGTCCGCCTCGCCGGCCAGCGAGATCGTCTCCCAGCTCTGCCCCGCGTCGTCAGATCTGATCAGGCCCAGGTTCGGGGGGTCGTCCTGGCCGGGCCCGGGATGGCCCGAGCCGAGGAACTCCTCGGGGCCGGTGATCGAGAAGCCCATCGTGTCCTGCTCGCTGGCACCGACCCGCTCGGCCGCCTCGCTGCCGGCCTCGGACCGGAAGAGACCGTTGTGGGTGGCGACGAATAGCGCGCCGTCGCTCGGATCGACCCCGAGGCCGTGTATGTGGCCGCCGGCGGCAGAGTCGGATGTACCGGAGTCGTCCTCCCCGCCACAAGCCGCGAGGCCGAGCGCCAACAACGCCGCGGCCAGCCACAGCGCGACGACCGTGCGCTTTCGGCGGTATCTGTCGATCATCCATGTCCTCCTGCTCGGCTCTGGATCGTGGCTGCTTGCCCGTACCTCGGGTACTACGGTGCATCGTAGTATGTCGCGTGCTGCGGCTGCCGCAGCCGCGCTATTGGTTCGCGACGACCAACGAAGGGACACGCATGCAACTCCGCCCCACCACGGACCGCGTCCGGCGCATCCAGGACGAGACCGCGCCGAGCTACGACCGCCGCATCAGCTTCTTCGAGCGCGTGCTCTTCGGTGGAGGGCGCCGCTGGGTCTGCGAGCAGGCCCAAGGCGACGTCCTCGAGATCGCCGCGGGCACCGGCCGTAACCTGCCCTTCTATGGGCCCGGGGTACGCCTGACGACGATCGAGCTCAGCCCCGAGATGCTCGCCATCGCGCACCGCCGCCAGCGCGACCTCGGTCGGCAGGCTGAGCTGAAGCTCGGCGATGCCCAGGAGCTGGAGTTCGCCGACGAGAGCTTTGACACCGTCGTCTGCACGCTCGGGCTCTGCACGATCCCCGACGATCATCGCGCGATCGGAGAGACGTTCCGCGTGCTGCGTCCCGGCGGGACGCTGCTGCTGATGGAGCACGTTCGCAGCCCGTCACTGCCCGTGCGAGCCGTTCAGCGGGCGCTCGATCCCCTCGCAGTCCACTTCGAAGCCGACCACCTTCTCCGCGACCCGCTCGACCACCTCGAAAGACTGGGGTTCTCGGTCGAGACGGTCCTGCGTTCGAAGCTGGGGATCGTCGAGCGCGTCGCGGCTCGCAAGCCGGCCGGCAGCACCTCATGAGCACACCGCGCCGACACGGCAGATAGCGGCACCGGCGAGGTCGGCCCGCGCAGGCCTCATCGAGCACGGAGCGCCACGGGCTACGCATCGCCGCTGCCCGCCGGGAGGTTCTTGGCAGTGCGGGATCAAGGTGACTCGGGCTGTCACCCGCGGACTCGTATGTTCCGGATGACCACACCGCTCCGCGGACGGGCCTGCATTCGGGACAGGTCGACGTGAAGACCCTGCGCCGGCTTGTGTCCCGAGGTGGCCGTGCTGCTCATCGTTTCTCCGTTCGTTGCCGCTGACGGTCTTGGCGTTCAGGTGGCTGGGAAGGCGCGTCCTCCTGCCGGCGCGACTCCTCCCACGCGTCGCGGCCGTTCTTGGCCGCGATGGCCGCGACGACAAGTGCCGCCACGGGGTCCGCCCACCACAGGCCGAAGGCAGCATTCAACCCGAGGCCGACGAGCAAGCTGATCGACAGGTAGTTCGACACCCACGTCTCCCCCGACTGCGCGACCAGAGCCTGGTTGCCGAGCTCTCGTCCCGTCCGGCGCTGGGCGATCGCGACCGGAACCATCGCCGCGAGAGCAACGATGTTGAGCACGATGCCGACGATGGACTCGCCGGCTTTGTCCTGGCCGATGAGGTCGCGGAGGGACTCCAGCGTCACGTAGGCGGCCAAGACGAAGAAGCTGATCGCGATGAGACGCAGCGCGGTCTTCATCCGCGCGTGCGCTCCACCGCGAAGCTGCCAGATCACGACCAGTGCCGCGAAGACCTCGATTACCGCGTCGATCCCGAACCCGACCAGCGCGATCGACCCGGCGGCGAGTCCGGCGGTGACCGCGACGGCGCCTTCGATGGCGTCCCAGACGACGATGAACCAGGCCAGCCGCAGGCCGCGCTTACGCAGGCGTTCGGTGTCGTCCGCCGGCCCCCTCGCGATCCCGCCGTCGTCCGAGATCACGTCTCGACTGCCGCGGAAGGCAGCGGTGCCGGGCGGCGCGCTGCGCGGACGCCGTTGCCCACGGCGAGCAGCTCGGAGACCTCGTGGACGGCGACCGCGACGACCACGGTGAGCAGGCCGATGACGGCGCTGGGGATCAGCACCGCGAGCAGCACGATGCTGAACAGCAGGTTCTGCCGCGAGATGCTGCTCGCGCGGCGCCCGAGCCGCAGGGCCTCGGAGACCTTGGTGATGTCGTCGGCCATCAGCGCGACATCAGCCGCCTCGATCGCCGCGTCGCTACCGCCGGTGCCCATCGCCATGCCGAGATCCGCGGTGGCCAGGGCGGGAGCGTCGTTGATGCCGTCGCCGACCATCGCCACGGTCCCGTAGCGCTCACGCAGCTCCTCGACGGCGGCGACCTTGTCCTCGGGCTTGAGCTCGGACAACACGTCGTCGATCCCGAGCCCGCGGGCGATCGCCTCGGCGGTCCGGCGGTTGTCGCCGGTGAGCATGACGAGGTTCCGCACGCCGATGCGGCGGAGCCGTTCGAGCGCCTCGACGGCCTCCGGACGGGGTTCGTCCCTGAGCGCCAGCAGCGCCAGCAGGCGGTCGGCCTCGCCGACGAAGACGACGGTCTTGCCCTCGTCCTGCAGCTCTTCGACCTCGGCCGGCAGCTGGATGTCCGGCGCCCGCTCGGCCACGAGCTTCGGGCTGCCGACCCAGATGTCGCGACCGCCGACACTTGCGGCCGCGCCGTGGCCGACGAAGGCGGCGAAGTCCTGTGCAGGCGGCGGCTCGAGCTCGCGCTCGCGCGCCGCGGTGACGATCGCGTGAGCCAGCGGGTGCTCGGAGCGAGCCTCGACCGCGGCCCCGAGCCGCAACGCCTCGCGCTCGTCGCCGTCGAGGGCCACGACGTCGGTCAGCTGCGGCGCGCCCTTGGTCAGCGTGCCCGTCTTGTCGAACGCGACCACCTGGACCCGCCCGAGCGCCTCGAGCTGCAGGCCGCCCTTGATCAGGATCCCCTCGCGGCCGGCGCGGCTGATCGCCGCGGCGGCCGCAACCGGTACCGACATCACAAGCGCGCACGGCGCGCCGGCGACCAGCACGGTCACGCCTCGAAGCGCCCACTCCTCCCAGTCACCCCCGAGAAGGGGGCCGAGGAGGGCGACGAGGACGCCGGCGGCCAGCACGGCGGGGCTGTAGCGGGTGGCGAAGCGGTCGACGAACCGCTGCGTGCGCGACTTCTGGCTCTGCGCCTCCTCGACCAGGTGGACGATGCGCTGCAGCGTGTTGTCCGCGAACGCGCGCGTGACCTCGACCTCCAGCGCCCGCGAGCCGTTCAGCGCGCCGGCGAAGACGTCCTGACCAGGGCCCTTCTCGACCGGCACCGACTCGCCGGTCACCGCGGCCTCGTTCAGCGTCGACGTACCCTCGCGGATGAGGCCATCGGTTGCGAGCGCCTCGCCCGGCCGGACAACGAAGACATCGCCGAGCTGCAGCTGCTCGGCATCGATCGTCTCCTCGCGACCGTCGATCAGGCGTCGCGCCTGCTTGGGCGCGAGGTCGAGCAGCTTGCGGATCGCCCCGCGCGTCCGCGCGAAGGTCAGCTCCTCGATCGACTCCGCGAGCGCGTAGAGGAAGATCAGCGCCGCCGCTTCCTCGAAGAGCCCGAAGACCAGAGCTCCGCCCGCCGCCGTGAGCATCAGCGCTTCGATCCCGATCACCCGCTCGGCCACGAGCTCCTCGAACCCCTCCTGGGCGAAGTACCAGGCGCCGATCGGAATCGCCGCCAAGAACGCGGCGACCGCAACCTCCCCGGGCGCCCCGAGCAGCTCTAAAAGCAGGCCGAGGGCGAGCAGCAAGCCGGCGAGCAGGGCGTTGCGCAGCGGCGCGAACCGGTACGTCGCCTCGCGCCAGCTCAGCGGCCCGCCAACCGCGACCTCCTCGTCGTCCTCGCTCAAGCCGCCGACCCCGTCGCGGGGCGCCGGGCCCGCAGCAGCGCGAGGGTGCCGTAGATCGTCCGGTAGGCGCGCCCCTGCTCGACCTCGCCGAATCCCGCGGCGGCGATCAGGTCCGGGAGCCTGCCCCGGAGGTTGTCCTCGGTCTGCTCGCGCCCGTCCAGCAGCATGATCGAGCGCGAGAGCACGCTCATCAGCGGATCGGCGGGCCGAGCCCAGTCGGCGATGTGAAGCTCGCCACCGGGCCTCAGCACCCGGCGGACCTCCGCCAGCGTGCGCTCCTTGTCGGCCCGGATCAGGTGGTGGAAGAAGAGGCTCGAGAGGACCCGGTCGAAGCTCGCATCGGCGTGGGGCAGCTCGAAGGACATCCCGGAGCTGAGGGTGAGCTCGACCCCGGCGCGCTCGGCCTTGCTCTCGGCCCACTCGAGCATCTCGGGATCGCCGTCGACTCCCGCCACCCGAGCCTCCGGGACGCGTTGCTTGGTCCAGATCGCGAGCGTGCCGGTCCCGCAGCCGAGATCGAGGACGTCCATGCGAGGCTCGACCGAGGCCTGCTCCAAGAGCCCTGCCTTGAACGCACGCTCGCGCGTGGTGAGCCTGATCAGCGGGTCATACAGCGGCGTCAGCCAGCGGTAGGCGAGCGCCGGCACGAAGCGCTCATCCCTGTCGCGGTCGGGGCCACTCACGATCGGGCAACCGCGGGCCGAACCTGTCCGGGTCCCGTTGCTCGGATCGCTGCGTAGAGCTCGAGCGGCTCTCTCAGGCCCCGCAGTCGGCAGAGACCACGAGACGCGAAGCCGACCCCGGTTAGCCCCTGCGCGGCCTCGCGCATCCGCACCGTGGTGAGGACGCTTCCCTCGTCCGCGGCCGCGGCTAACCGCGCGGCGGTATTGACGGTGGTCCCGAACCAGTCGTCGCGTCGCCGCGTCGCCCGCCCCCAGTCCAGGCCGACGCGAACCCGCGGAAAGCCGCGCTCGGGGCCGATCCGCTCGACGATGCCCAGCGCAAGCTCGACGGCCGGAGCGGGCTCGGGGATGTGGATCATGCAGGCGTCGCCGATCATCTTCACGTCCTCGGCCCCGTGCCCACGGTTGAGCTCGCAGACGTGATAGCAGAACGCGATCGCGATCTCCGCACCGGCCTCGTCACCGCGTTGCTCCGTGAACTCCGTGAAACCGACGAGGTCGGCGAACAGGAAGCCGCGCTTCCTGTCGGCCTCTCGCTCCGCGGTCATCGGCCCACGCTTGCGCCGTCGAGCAGGGTCGCCAGCAGCGCACGTCCTGCCTCGGTGAGGGAGTAGAGCGCCATCTTTCCCTCCCGGCGGCTCTGGGCCAGCCCGGCTCGTCGCATCACCCGCAGGTGGTGGGAGGTCAGGTTCTCGGCCCGCCCCACGATCCAGGAGAGATCGCAAACGCAAAGCTCGTCGCCCTCGCGCAGCGCCACAGCGAGATCAACCCGTGCGGGGTCAGCGAGGGCCGTGGCGAGCTCGGATAGCTCCTCGGCAAGCTCGGGCTCAATCGCAGAAGCCCGCAGCTCCTCGGCTCGCTCGAGGTCGAGTGCAAGAAGATCGCAGCGGTCGGCGGCCACCTACTCACCCTAACATCCTTTGGTCTGTAGGGGTGACAGCCATACGGGGTCGGACACGACTGCGTCGCCTGGCCCACCGCCCGGAGTCCGAGCCACCCGCGACCTCCGGGCTTGAGCCGAAGCGCTGGGTCCCAACCGAGAAGGCAACTGTGTTTGCTGCTCGCCGCGGGAGCGCGGAAGGCCTGAGCGGCACGGGCACGGGCTTCGGGGCTAACCAATGAAGGGCAAGCCAAGCGAGTCGCGCAGCGATGGTCGGGCGTCCGATCTCGTCCGCTCCGGTGGTCACAGAGCCACCGCGAAATAGCGCGTTAGAGCTCCAGATCCTCCAGGGCCGGCCGAAAGGCCTCGCTGAAGGTTGGGAACTGGGCGACGGTGTCGCGGAGAACCTCGACCGGGATCTCGGCCTTGACCGCAAGTACGGCCTGATGGATCCACTCCCCCGCAAGCGGGCCGACGGCCCAGGCGCCGACGAGCGTGCGGGTGTCGCGATCGGCCATCACACCGACCTCTCCACCGACTCCCTCGCCGAAGGTAGCGGCCCGCGCAACGCGGCTCAGATCGGAGCGGCCCTCGACCGCATCGATGCCCCGCTCCGACGCCTCCTCCATCGTCAGCCCGACTGCAGCGATCTCGGGATCGGAGAAGACCACCCGCGGGATCGCGCGGTAGTCCGCCCGCGCGTCGCTACCCGCGATATCAGCGCATGCGATCCGTGCCTGGTAGGTGCCGGTGTGGGTGAACATCGAGACGCCGGTCACGTCTCCGATCGCCCAGACCCGCTCGGCGGCGCGACAGCGTTCGTCGACGGGGATCTCGCCCCGCTCGCCGAGCTCGATGCCGAGGCGCTCGAGGCCGAGCTCGCCCGTCCTCGGACGCCTTCCCGTCGCGACCACGATCCGTTCGGCCGACAGCTCCTCACCGCCTTCGAGCTCGAGGACCTGGCGATCGCCGTCCGCTCGCGCAGCCGTCGCCCGGGCGACGAGGCGCAGCTCGATCCCATCGTCGGCGAGCGCCTCGGCGATCAGCTCGCCCACGCGCGGATCCTCGCGATCGATCAGCCGCTCGGCGGCCTCGACGATCGTCACCCCGGCTCCGTAGCGGCGAAGCATCTGGCCGAGCTCGATGCCGACCGGGCCGCCGCCGAGCACGATCACGTCTTCCGGCACCCGATCCAGGGTGGTCGCCTCGCGGTTGGTCCAGTAGTCGATGGATCCGAGGCCGTCAACGGGCGGGAGCTGGGGCTCGCTGCCGGTGGCGATCACGATCCGCTCGGCCTCGATCTCCTGATCTCCGACCGCGACGCGGCCGGCATCGACGATCCGCGCCGAGCCCTTGATCACCGTCATTCCACGCTTCTCGTATCCGTCGACGACGCCGGAGTCATCGAGGTCGCGGACCATGTAGTTGCGGTAGGCGACGATCTCCTGCCAGCGCGCTTCGGGCTCGCTGATACCGGCGACCCTCGCGGCCTCGGCCCGCGCCTCCGGCGGGCGCAGCAGGGTCTTCGAGGGAATGCAGGCCCAGTAGGCGCATTCTCCACCGACGAGCTCACGCTCGATCAGGGCGACACTGAGATCCTCCTTGGCGAGCTTCGCGGCCGCCGTCTCGCCGGCGGGCCCCGAGCCGATCACAACCGCCTCGTATCTGCTGCTCATTCGACCTCTCTCTCGTGTTGTCGCAGTGCGTCGGTGATCCAGTTCTCCGGCGGAATGCCGGAGGCTCCCTGCTCGGTGCGATAGAGGCGGCACTTGAGCCCGAAGTCCTCGCGCGCCGAGGCCCCGGGCTCGATGTCCTGGCCGTCGACCCGGACCGTCGGTGAGCCCAGAAAACGCTCGCGCTCGGCGGCCTCGGGCGTCTCTACCCTGCGCATCTCGAGCGAGTCGCCGAGTCCCTCCCGCTCGAGTATTGCCTCCAGGTCGGGAAGTAGCTTCCGGTGGCTGGGGCAGCCGTCGAAGTAGAGGAGCTCGACCCTCATCGGCCCACCCCCCCGTGCGCTCGGCTGTGGTCCGGATCGGACGAGCCGGCGTCGACGGCATCGAGCGGAGCGAGCACCACGCAGCCGATCTGATCGTCGCGGCGCAGAATCCAGTTCGAGATCGCAGTCGCCTCGCAGCCCGCGTAGCCGCGGTAGGCCGCGAGCAGCAGCGAGGCGCCGACGAAGATCGCCGTCGCCGGACGGGTGGCATCGATCGAGAACAGCAGCACGGCAACCGCGACGTTGGCCGCCATCGCCCAGGGCCCAGTCGCTTCGAGACGACCCCCAACCAACGCCTGGTAGGTGCCTTGGGCGACGATGAACGCCGCCGGAAACAGCAGCAGTCCGGCAACGAAATCGAGGGGCCCGGGCGATGCCCAGAACATGAGGTAGGGGCCAAGGAAGAAGGCCCCGATAAGGAGGCGGCCCGCGGTCCCGACCGGACCGATCGCTCTGGCGTCCCTCACACGACCACCGCCTCACCGAATCGGTGCTCGTTCCAGAGCCGGCCCAGGCGATGGGCCTCGGCAACGGTGAGCAGGAAGGCGTCGTCGTCCTCGCGCTCGGCGAGCCAGCGCTCCCCCGCGCTCTCGGAGACGAAGAAATGGACGTGATGGCAGAAGGCGGTCAACACGTCGGCGCCGAGGCCTTCCTCGGAGGCCAGCATCGAGACCACCGCATCAGGGTGCGAGATCTCGCTGACGCGCTCCGCGTCAACCGTGAAGGTGATTCTCTCCGCCGTCTGCCGGCAGGCGGATCTGACCCGAGCCGGCTTTCCGATCAGCGCCGGCATGAACAGCGTGTCCCAGGCGCACCAGGCGTAGAGGTCGACGCCGTCGACCTCGAAGCGATGGGGCATCTCGGCGATCGCGAGCCCCCAGAAGCCGACGACTCGTCCGTCCTCGTCGCGAAAGACGCCGGGCATCTCTTCGAGCCAGGCCTCGGCCTCCTCTAGCTGCACCCGGGAGGCCGCCGCCAGATCGGCGACCGGAACCGGTGATCCTGCGGACAGGAGGCGATAGGCCGAGAGGGCCAGCGAGCGACCGTCTCCGCGTAGCCGCTCCATCGACCGGGCGAGGACCCCGGCGACCCGGTCGGCAGTCTGTGCGCTCACGCGGCGGACCTCCTCGAGCTCGAGCGTCGGCGGAACGCGAGGGCGCCGAGCATCACCACGGCGACGATCCCACCGCCGACGCCGGCAAAGGCGACTACGGCCACGCCGCTGATCCCGGCGAGGAGGGCCGGCGCAACCGAGCAGCAGGCGACGACGGCGCCCAGCCCCAGGGCGGCCGGCAGCAGATCCCTCATCAGCAGGCACCGCCCACTGTGCGGCAGGCCGCGACGTGCTCGGCGTTGTCGGCGAGCAGAGCCTGAGCGAGTCCCAGGATCTCCTCGACCCGGCCGTCAGCGATCCGGCAATAGACGGTCCTGTGCTCGCGGCGATCCTCGACGAACCCGCACCAGCGCAGGCAACCCAGATGTTTGGAGACCTTCGGCTGCGGAAGCTCGAGCCGCTCGACCAGCTGTCCGACCGACAGCTCGCCATCGGCCTCCGCCAGGGCTTCGAGGATCTGAAGGCGGGTCGGGTCGCCGAGCGCCCGGAAGTACTTGGCGACGAGATCCGTGGGCGCGGGGTCAGCCCGGAGGCGAAACGGGGCTTCCGCGGTCCTGCTCATATGCGGAAATTAGCATATGTACGAGCCGGAGCTTGGACCAGACGTGAACGGGCGCCTCGACGCGGGGTGTCCCGCCGCTCGCACAGACAATGGGACCTGTTTGGGACCACGAGCAGCCGCCGCTTCGGACTCCGAAAAGCACGAAACCCCCGGATAACCAGGGGTTTCGTTGAATAGCGGGGGCAGGATTTGAACCTGCGACCTCCGGGTTATGAGCCCGGCGAGCTACCTGACTGCTCCACCCCGCGGCGGTCGGTTGAGGATAGCAGTGGCCGGAGGGCGGGCGGGGGTGTCGGGGGAGGTCCGGGCGCGGGTGTTCAACGGGGAGCCCGGGCGTGGATCGCGGGGGGGTCGGGGCGGAGGGTCCCCTCGGGGTCGCAGCGCTGGCGGATGGATTCGAGGCGGGTGGCTCGCTCGTCGGCGCCGCCCGTGGCGGAGCGATACGGTTCCGGGCGGGGGGCGAGGAAGCCCGGGTGGGCGGTGGCGAGGGTGTAGGGCTCGAGCGCGGCGGCGATGCCGTCCACCCAGTCGATCGCGCCACGATCGAGGCTCTCCACGGGCGGCCAGAGGCCGAAGCACCGGTAGGCCCAGGGCGCATCGGGGATCCGTAGCGCCATCGCGTCGGGGTCGAGGCGCTCCAGCGCGCCGCCGAGCGGCTGCAGGAGGAGATGGGACAGCGCCGCGGCGGGGCGGTTGGCTGCCGCGATCACGCGCTCGAGGGCCTCGTCGGGGAGCTCGCGCAGGTAGCCGCCGCGGAGGTGGACGCGCGAGCCGTGGGGGTTGCGGACGTCGAAGAGGTGCTGGAGCGCCGTGTACTCGTTCGGGGCGACCGCGTCGATCGAGGGGCCGAGTGCGCGGAGCGGCGCGACGGCCTCCTCCCCGTTCGCGACCGACCCCGCGAAGGCGACCACCGCCGAGCAGGCGCCGCCGATGCCGGCGCCGAGCATGAGGGCGCCGCCGAGCTCGTCGGGCCCGTGCTCGAGCAGGTCACGGAAGGCGCCGCCGACCTCGAGCGCCCGCTCGCGGGGGAAGCCGAGAAAGCCCGAGAGCAGGGTCGGGTCGAGCGGGTGCAGCCGCAGCTCGAGCTCGGTGACGACGCCGAAGCCCCCTGCACCGCCGCGAAGCGCCCAGAGCAGGTCGGGGTCCTCGTCGCCGGCACGCGCGGTCCTCCCGCCGGCGAGCACGACCTCGGCGCCGACCACGCCGGCGCAGGTCGGCCCGAGCGCCCGCTCGAGCCAGCCGCTGCCGCCGGCGAGCGCGACGCCCGCGACCCCGAGCCGGGGCACGCGCGCACCGGTCACCGCGAGCCCGTGCTCCTGAGCCGCCGCGTCGAGCTCGCGCCAGGTGGCGCCGCCGCCGACCCGCACGGTCGCCGCCTCGGGATCGATCGCGACCCGGTCGAGCGGTCCCACATCGACGACCAGGCCGGCGTCGAGCGTCGCCAGGTCGGAGGTGCCGCCGCCGCGGACGGCGACCGGCAGCCCCCGCTCGGCACCTGCCGCGAGCGCCGCGACGACGTCCTCGCGGGATGCGCAGCGGGCGATCGCCAGCGGCCGGCGGTCGATCCGCGCGTTGAAGACGGAGCGGAGCCGGTCGTAGCCGGGGTCGCCGGCGACGACCACCTCGCCCTCGATCCGCGCGCGCAGCGCCGCCGCTAGCCCGTCCTCAGCCATCGCCCGCCCGGCGGCGCTTCAGGTCGAGGATGAAGGCGGCTCCTCCGGCTTCGCCGCGACCGCGCCCTTGAACTCGCGCAGGCCGCGCCCGGCCGAGCGCCCGAGCTCGGGCAGGCGCTTGGGCCCGAAGACCACGAGCGCGATCAGGACGACGATCGCGATCTCGAGCGGGCCGATGGTCGGCATCGCGGCCGCCCCCTAGCGACCGGGCAGGTCCTGGACCGCCCGGTAGGCCTCGTTGATGGCGCTGTGGGTGTAGGCGAACGCCTCCGAGTCGGCGTTGGCGATCGCCACGTTCTTGTAGGGCTGGCGCCCGGCGTACTGGGGCTGGCCCTCGACCGGCCCGTACGCCGACGGGTCGAACACCGAGCTGAGCTCGTGGGCGTAGCCGTAGTTCCAGCGGTTGATCTTCCAGTCGTGGATGTCGCGCTCGGGATCGAAGTCGCCGCCCTCCTTGTTG
Source organism: Actinomycetes bacterium (assembly GCA_016861045.1). Taxonomy (GTDB): domain Bacteria; phylum Actinomycetota; class Thermoleophilia; order Solirubrobacterales; family 70-9; genus RHKX01. The sequence goes on from BOKP01000002.1 coordinate 364,557, forward strand.
ACGGTGCGGTCGATCAGGTCGATGACCGAGTCCTCGAGATCCGCCCAGCTCAGCTCCTTGAGCATCTGCTGCCCGGTCGAGTAGGCGAACAGCTGCGGCATCGCGTCCGGGTGGTTGGGGACGACCGAGAACGACAGCTGCGCGGGCGCGGCGGGCGGGCTGTTCGGCGTCGGGCCGTAGTACTTGCCCGGGGTCGCGTTCGGGCCGAACCCGGCGCCGGCGGAGACGCTGAAGCTGTCCCAGAACAGGCTCGTGCCGCGCGGGCTCACGCTCGACAGCTTCGCGTCGGCGAACGCCTGCCAGTTGTTGAGCCCGGCCCGGCCGTAGATCAGCGGCACCTTGCGCGCGTAGCAGAGGCCCTCGACCTGCTTCTTCGGCAGGCCGTCGACGACGTGGGCGGTGACGCGGTTCCAGCACGCCATGATCACGTGCCTGGCCCAGACGCGCCGGCCCTTCTTGCCCTTCGGCTTGCGGCCACCCGGCACCGGGTTGAGGACGTAGTCGACGGGCGAGTAACCGCGGCGCTCGTGGCACGGCTTGACCCGGAAGACCGTGCTGTTGAGCCGGATCCGGAGGTCGTTGGAAGGCCGGTCGAGCTGGTCGTAGCGGGTCTCGGCCTTGAGGATGCTGAGCTGGTCCGGACGCATCGGCCCGTCGCCGACGTCGACGTTCGGGAACGCGTTCGGGATCAGCTTGCTCAGCGCCAGCCGCAGCAGCGAGATGTTGCCGTCGGGCCAGGCGACGAACGCCCCCGTGTCGGTCCGCGAGTCCTGGTAGGGGGTCCGCCCGATCCCGGCGAGCTCGATGCCCTCGGTGTCGCCGAGCCCGACGCCGTCGGGGAACCCGGGCCGGCCGAGGATCCAGCAGTCGGCCGCTCCGACCGCCTGGCCGCCGGTCCCGAGCAGGCTGCCAGAACCGCGCCAGTACTCGGCGTAGAAGGCCTCGTCGTTGACCCCGACGTGGTCCTGCAGGTACTGCTTGTAGGTGATCGACGTCAGGTACGCCCGCTTCTGCTCCTGGGTCAGCGGCGCGCCCGGGGCGTTGGCGAGGAAGTCCTCGTCGGCGGTCTGCACGCGCAGGATCGCCGCCTTCGCCGCGGCTGAGTAGGGCGTGCGGTCGAGGAAAGCGGTCCAGCCCTCCGGGGTCGAGGGCTCGAGCCCGGCATAGGGGCCGACGTTGCGCCCCGCGACGACGTGGTCGGAGCCGAAGTCGGCGGCCGCGAACAGCAGCCTCTGGTAGAGGCCGAAGGAGCTCGGGATGCCGCTGGCGCCGCCGCGCTCCCAGAGCGTGTCGTCGCTGTAGTTGACGCCCGCCCAGTCGAGGAAGTCGAGTGCCGGCTGCCCGTAGGAGCCGGGGATCCCGGACGGCCCGTCCTGGTTCCAGGTGCCGATGCTGTCGAGGTTCACGGTGCCGCCGTTGCGCAGCGTCAGCACGTCCCTGCCGCCGTCGGCGGCGTTCGGGATGTGGAACTCGTTGCGGTGCGAGTGCCCGCCGATGTCGGGCAGCGCGTCGACGATCAGGATCTTCTTGTCGGGGCCGAAGCGGTCCCGGTAGGACTTGGCGGCGGCGATGCCGCTCGCGCCGGCGCCGACGATCACGCAGTCGTACTTCTCCCCCGTGTCGTGGACCGGGACGTTGATGCCCGGGCCGCCCTTGGTCGAGTGGATCTGCGACGGCTTCGACGGCGGCGGGCCGTCGATCTTGACCGTCTTCCTGATCACCGAATCGGGCAGGCCCGTGAACGGGTCGTTGAAGCTCGGCGGGTAGTAGTCGGGGGGAAGGCCGGGGTCGCCGCCCCCGCCCTTCGAGCGGGCCATCGCCTGCGCCCCCGTCAGGTGCGGGAACGCGGCCGCCGTCGCGAGCCCGGCGGCGCTGATCGCCGCCCCGTCGAGGAAGTCGCGACGGGTAATCCCGTCCTTCTTCTCCCGCCGCTCGCGCTCGTCGCTGTACCGCCGCCTGTCGCTCGGGCCACCGCTCACCGGACGCTCCTTCTCTCCTGATTGTCGAACGGGCTCGAGGAACCCCCTCGGCGATGGGCGAAACCAACCACGCGGGAAGCGTCCTGTCAACGGACATTCGTGACATACGCGAGCCCGTCCGTTGTCCGGAGCGGAGTACCGTGGCCGGCCGTGGCGGCGGCTCAGCGCCGCCGGGCCAGCTCCTTCGGCTTGACGAAGGCGGCGAGGCGGGCGCAGCCGGGCTCGAGGTCGGGCCAGGGACGGTCGAGCTCGAGGGTGGCGAGGGCGGCCGTGGGGAACTTCGCCTCGAGCTCGGCGAGGCGAGCGCCGCTGGCGGCGAGGGTGGTGGCGAGGTCGCCGATCCCGGGCTGGTGGCCGATCAGCATCACGCTCTCGGGTTCGGCGAGGTTGCGCTGACCGGCTCGTGGAGCCGGTTTCTGCAACGTCGCGGCCTGGAGGTGGCGGAGGAGGTCGATCAGGGACGCGGCCGACGCCTCGTAGATCGCCGCCTCGTACTCGATCCGGGGCGGGGCGGCGAAGCCGTCACGGACGCCCTCGAGCGTCCGCCGGGCGCGGACGGCGGTCGAGCAGAGGACGAGGTCGGGGGCGATCGCCTGCCGGCGCAGGTGGTCGGCGACCACGGCGCAGGCACGGATGCCGCGCGGGGCGAGCGGGCGGTCGTGGTCGTGCAGGGTCGGCGTCTCCCAGCTCGACTTCGCGTGACGGAGGAGGTAGAGGGTGGGCACGGCTCTCCCGCGCTCAGCCGGTGACCGCGAACAGGCGCCACTCGCCGGGGGCGCCCTTGAGCTCGTGGGCGCCGCGGGGCTCGAACCCGATGCCGGAGCCGACGACGAGCTCGCGGACGGTGCTCGACACGAGGATCTCCCCCTCCCCGGCGAGGGCGCCGACGCGGGCGCCGATGTTGACCGCCATGCCGCCGACGTCGCCGCCGATCGTCTCGACCTCGCCGCTGTGGATCCCGGATCTGACCGCGAGACCGCTCGTAACGAGCGAGTCGCGGATCGCGATCGCGCAGCGGATCGCCCGGGCCGGGCCGTCGAAGGTCGCGAGGAAGCCGTCGCCGGTCGTCTTCACCTCGTCGCCGCGGTGGACCGCCAGCGCCTGGCGCACGGTCGCGTCGTGGCGCTCGAGCAGGTCCCGCCAGCGGCGGTCGCCGAGCCGGGCCGCGGTCTCGGTCGAGCCGACGATGTCGGTGAACAGCACCGTCGCGAGCGAGCGCTCGACGCCGTGGGTGCCGCGGCTGCCGACCAGGAACTCCTCGACCTCGTCGATCAGGTCGTCGCCGCCGATCGCGGGGATGTGGTCGGCGCCCTCGAGCTCGACATAGCGGGCCTCGGCGATGTGCTCGGCGAGGTAGCGGGCCTGCCGCTCCAGCACGACGCGGTCGTCGCGGCGGTGGATGACCAGCGTCGGGACCGCGATCGCCGGCAGCGCCGGGCGGACGTCGATCTCGCGATAGAGGTCCATCAGGTCGATCGCTCCCCTGGGGCTCGTCCCCTGGCGCAGCAGCCGCGCCCACCAGCGAGCGAAGTCGGCGTTGCCGAGCTCGCTCGGCGCCCAGAGGTCGACGCCGACCGGCCCTCCCCACTCGGAGCGGACCCGCTCCGCCCAGCGGTCGAAGGCGTCGCCGGGGACGCCCTCCGGATAGTCGGGCGCCGCCAGCATCCGCGCGAAGGTCCCGTAGAGGACGAGGGAGACGACCCGTCCGGGGTGGGTGGCGGCGTAGAGCGCCGACATCGGGCCGCCCTCGGAGATCCCGAGGATCGCCGCCCGCTCGGCCCCGACCGCGTCCATGACCGCGCCGAGGTCGTCCATCGACTGCTCCAGCGTCGGCGGGCGCCCGGGCCGGTCCGAAAGCCCCTGCCCGCGCTTGTCGAAGACGGCGACCCGCGAGAACGAGGCGAGCCGGCGCAGGAAGCGGCGCAGGGTCGGCTCCTCCCACCAGAGCTCGACGTGGGAGACGAAGCCGGGCACGAAGACGAGGTCGAGCGGGCCCTCCCCGTGAACCTGGTAGGCGATGCTGGTGCCGTCGGGCGAGGTCGCGTATCGGGTCCTGGCCTCCATCGCTTCGGGCCGACTGTAGCGGTGGGGGCATCGGCTGAGACCGGCTCGGGGGGTCGGCGGGAGGCCGCCCAGCGTCTACGATCCGCGGCCGTGCGAGTCGCCGCGATCGACATCGGGACGAACTCGACGAGGCTGCTCGTCGCCGACGTCGTCGCCGGCGAGATCGCCCCGGTCCGGCGCGAGTCGCAGGTGACCGGGCTCGGCCGCGGGGTCGAGATCTCGGGCCGGCTCTCAACCGAGGCGCTCGAGGGCGTCTTCGCCGCGATCGGCGATTACCTGGCGATCATCCGCGAGCTCGAGGCGGCCGGGACGTTCGCGTTCGCGACCAGCGCCGCCCGCGACGCGAGCAACTCCGGCGCGTTCCTGGCCGAGCTGCGGGAGCGGTTCGCGCTCGACGCGACGATCCTCGACGGCGAGCGGGAGGCGATGCTGACCTACCTCGGCGCCCGCGACGGATGCCGCCACGGGGCCACGATGGTGATCGACATCGGCGGCGGCTCGACCGAGATCGTCGTCGGCTCCGGCGCCGAGCCGTCATTCCACACCTCGCTGCAGCTCGGCGTCGTCCGCCACACCGAGCGCCACCTGCACACCGACCCCCCGCAGACGAACGAGCTCGAGTCGCTCGCCGAGGACGTCGGCGAGGCGATCGCCGCCGAGCTCGCCGCCCGCCCGGGGATCGGCGCCGGCTGCGGCATCGCCGTCGCCGGGACGCCGGCGATCCTGGCGGCGATGGACCTCGGCCTCGAGCGGGTCGAGCCCGACCGGATCGAGGGCCACGTGCTCGAGCTCGCTGCCGTCCAGAGGCTCTGCTCGCGGATCGCGTCGCTGCCGCTGGCCGAGCGTCGCGAGCTTCGCGGCATGGACCCCGACCGGGCGCCGACGATCGTCGCCGGTGTGATCATCCTGATCAAGGCGATGCGGGCCTTCGCGCTGCAGCGGATCACCGTCTCCCAGCGCGACATCCTCTACGGCGCGGTGCTGCGCGCGGCCGAGCGGCGGGCGGCGGCCGCGGGCTGAGGCGGGGCGCCGCACGCCCGCCGAGCCGCTCGCCACCTCGTCGAGCCAAGGAAGGGGTCGGCCGGGGTGAGCCCGCCGGCCCGGTCTCACGCTCGCCTCAGGGCGCGAGGCGGGTGCGGGACCAGCGATCGCCGGCGCGCTCGTAGCGAAAGCGGTCGTGGAGGCGGCCGACCTGCCCCTGCCAGAACTCGATCGCCTCGGGGACGACGCGGAAGCCGCCCCAGTGCGAAGGGCGGGGAACGTCGGCGCCGGCGAAGCGGGCCTCGATCTCGGCGACGCGGCGGTCGAGCTCGGCCCGCTCGCCGATCGGGCGGCTCTGCGGGCTCGCCCAGGCGCCGATCCTGCTCGCCCGCTCGCGGGTCGCGAAGTACTCGTCCGACTCGGCCGGGTCGAGGCGCTCGACCGGGCCCCGGACCCGGACCTGGCGGTCGAGCTCGCGCCAGTAGAAGACGAGCGCGGCCGCGGGGCGGGCGGCGAGCTGGCCGCCCTTCGCCGACCGCTCGTTGGTGAAGAAGCGGAAGCCGCGCTCGTCGAAGCCCTTGAGCAGGACCATCCGCGCGTCGGGGGCCCCATCGTCGCCGGCGGTGGCGAGGCAGACCGCCTCGGCCAGCGGCAGCTCCGCGGCGGCGAGCTCGAACCAGGCGGCGAAGAGCTCGATCGGATCGTCGCGCAGGTCGGCCCCGGTGAACGGCGGCATGTCGGGACGCGGCTTCGGCATCGGCGCGGACTCTAAGCGCCGCGGTGGCCGCTCAGTAGGGTGGCGGCCGTGGGAATCCTGACGGCGAGCTGGACGGTCGAGATCGAGGCCCCGCGCGAGCGCGTCTTCGCGGTAGCCGCCGACGTGCCCGCATCGCCGGCCTGGCAGCCGGCGCTCGCGACGGTCGAGACCGTGGAGAGCGACGAGCGGGGGCGCGCGGTCCTCGTCGACACGACCTCCGACGCGGTCGTCAAGAAGACGCGGCAGCGGCTCCGCTTCTCCTACGAGGACGAGCCGGCGGGGATGAGCTGGACCCAGCTCTCGGGCGACGTCAAGTCGCTCGAGGGATCGTGGGCCTTCGCCGAGCTGGCCGCCGAACGGACCGCGGCGACGTTCGAGCTGATCGTCGATCCCGGGCGAATGCTCGGGATGCTCCTCCGCGGCCCGGTCGAGGGCAGGGTCAAGGAGTTCCTGACCAAGGGAGCGGCCGAGGGGCTCAAGGGCCACGTCGAGGCCGCCCGCGGCTGAGCCGTGCCGGCGGCAGCCAGCGCCCGCAGCTTCACCGGCCGCCGCCAGGTCGGTCCCGCCGACGTCGATGCCGCCGGAGGCGCCCACCCCTTCGCGATCGCGCGCTGGCTGCAGGAGGTCGCCTTCGCCGACGGACTCGACTCCGGATTCGGAGCCGAGGCCGCCTGGGTCATCCGCCGGCTCCGGCTCGAGGTCGCCCGGCTGCCGAGCTTCCCCGAGGAGCTCGAGCTCGAGACCTGGTGCAGCGCCAAGGCGAAGACGGTGGCGGAGCGGACGACGACGATCAGAGGCGACGGCGGAGCCGACGTCGCCGCGACCGCGATCTGGGTCCACATCGATCCCGAGACCCGGCTGCCGGCGCGGCTGCCGGCGCGCTTCGAGGCGATCTACGGCCCGAGCACCGGGGGCCGGAGGGCGCGGGCGGCGCTCCGCCACCCGCCCGCCCCTCCCGCCGACGCGGAGCGCTCCGGCTGGTGGTTCGGCCGCTCGCAGGTCGACCTCGCCGGTCACGTCAGCAACCTCTGGTACTGGCAGCTCGCCGAGGAGCATCTCGAGATGCCGACGGTCGGGTCCGGGCCGCTGGCGCTCGAGGCCGAGTTCCGGGCCGGGATCGGCCACGGCGCCGCCGTCGTCCATCGCTCCGGCCCGATGCTCTGGGTCGCCGACGCCGGCGGCACCGTCGCCGCGACGCTCGCGGCCCCGGCTCCCTGAGACGGCGGGGGCGAGGCGTTCGGTGGGACGGGCCCGCGGCGGGGCGGTCGGACGCGCGACTCAGCGGCCGACCGCGAACTCGACGCCAACGACGCGCTCGCGCTCTCCGCTCGGCAGCGAGGCGTGGACGGCGCCGTCGCGCTCGAGCCGCGCCCGCGGCTCCATCAGGGCGATGCCGTGGAAGCGGCCCTCGCCGTCGAACAGCCAGACGTCGTTCTCCGGCGAGGGCTCGCGGCGGGCCGACGGCGCGTCGTCGCGCTTGGCGTAGATCACGTCGCTGGAGGCGTCGTAGGTGACGTAGGAGAAGTTGTGGCGGCCGACGCGCAGGCCCACGGGAGCCGGGAGACCTCAGGCGAGCACCGCCCGGCGCGGATAGACCACGCCGGGATCGGTGAGGACGTTGACGAGCGCCGGCACCCCGGCGGCGAAGGCGCGATCGAGCGCCGGCCCGAGCTCGTCCGGCTCGCGGACGAGCTCGCCGTGGCCGCCGAGCGCCGCGACGATCTCCTCGTAGGGCGTCCCCGGCCGCAGCTCGGCTGCCACCGAGTAGCCGTAGAGGAACTCCATCGGGTGCTTCTCGAGCGCCCAGATGCCGTTGTTGCCGATCACGCCGACGACCGGGAGGCCGTGGCGGACCATCGTGTCGAACTCGAGCCCGCTGAAGCCGAAGGCGCCGTCGCCGAGCAGCAGGCAGACCTGGCGTCCGGGCCGCGCGCAGGCGGCGCCGATCGCCTGCCCGGGGCCGGCGCCGAGGCAGCCGAAGGGGCCGGGGTCCATCCAGGTCCCGGGCTCGAACGTCTCGATCACCCGGCCGGCGTAGGAGACGAAGTCGCCGCCGTCGCCGATCACGATCGCGTCGCGGTCGAGGACCCGGCCGAGCTCCTCGTAGAGGCGCATCGGATGCAGCGGCGCCCGGGGGTCGGCCCGCTCCTCCGCCTCGGCGGCGCGCTTCTCCTCCTCCCGGCCGCGGAGCTCGGCGAGCCAGGCGGAGCGGTCGGCGGGCGCGGCCGCCCCGTCCAGCGCCGCCAGCGTCGCGGCGACGTCGCCGACGAGGTCGGCGTCGGCGGCGCGGTTGCGCTCGAGCCGGTTCGGCTCGACGTCGACGCGGATCAGCTTCGCGTCGGCGCCGATCGCCGCGCCGAACCCGAGCCGGAAGTCGAGCGGGACGCCGACGACGATCGCGACGTCGGCGGCGCCGAGGCCGGCGCCGCGGGTGCGGCTGAACGCGTTCGGGTGGTCGGCGGGCAGGCAGCCCCGCCCCATCCCGTTCAGGTAGACGGGGATGTCGTGGCGCTCGGCGAGCGCCCGCAGCCCGTCCTCGGCCCGCGCCCAGTAGAGGCCGGTCCCGGCCATGATCGCGGGGCGCTCGGCGCCGGCGAGGAGCTCGGCGGCGCGCTCGATGCCGTCCGCGGCGACCGCCTCGCGCGCCGGGGCGGGCGGGATCTCGGCGTCCGCCTCGCTGAAGACGACGTCGAGCGGGTAGTCGAGGAAGGTCGGTCCGGTCGGCGGCGTCGCGGCGCGATCGTAGGCGTCGACCGTCGCGGCGCCGATCGCGGCCGGGTCTTTGACCGTCGCCGCCGCCTTGACGATGGGCGAGACGAACGGGAGGTGGTCGATCTCCTGCAGGCTGCCGCTGCCCCAGCGGCCCTCGGCGGCGCGGCCGCCGAGGACGACGATCGGGGTTCCGTTGCCGGCGGCGCTCGCCATCGCGCTGACCCCGTTCGTCACGCCGGGGCCCGCGGTCAGCGCGCAGACGCCGGGCGTCCGCGTCGCCTTCGCCCAGCCCTCGGCGGCGAACGCCGCGGCCTGCTCGTGGCGCACGTCGACGATCTCGATCCCCTCCTCGCGGCAGCCGTCGTAGAGGCTGAAGAGGTGGCCACCCGAGAGCGTGAACAGGTGGGTTACGCCGCGGGCCCGCAACGCCTTCGCGGCGAGCCGGCCGCCGTGCAGGGCGCCGGGGTTGGCTACACCGCCCTCAGCCTTCTGCCCGGTCGCCGCCACGGACCCGAGCGTACACCGAGCGCACCGCCCCGATCGGATCGGCACGCCGGGCCCGGTCGGGACGTGGCGGCGCGTAGAGGTGGACCGGGCGCTCGATCCCCTTCAGCTCGCGCTCGCCGCGGGACTCGAGCTCGAAGCCGTCGGTGAGCCGCTCGCGGGTCGCCGCGGTCAGGAGCACGGCGTCGCCGGTCTCCCGCGTCGTCGCCTCGACCCGGGCGGCGACGTTGACGGGATCGCCGATGACGCTGAAGTTGAGCCTGCCGGCGCCGCCGATCGAGCCGGCGACGACCTCGCCGGTGTTGACGCCGATCCCGACCCGGAAGCCGGGCCCCTCCCCCTCCCCGTTCACGGCCCGGTCGATCTCGAGCGCGGCGCGAAGCGCCCTGTCGGCGTGGTCGGAGACCCGCTCCGGCGCTCCGAAGACGGCCATCAGGCCATCCCCCTCGAACTTGTCGATGTGGCCGCCGTTGGCGGCGACCACCGGGACGACGACCTCGAACAGCGCGTTCAGGCAGGCGACTACCTGCTGCGGCTCGGCCGCCGCGGCGAAGCTCGAGAAGTCGACGACGTCGCAGAACAGGACCGAGATCTCAACGAGCTCGCCGCCCTCGCTGAACCCCTCGCTGAGGATGTGCTCGGCGACCTCGCGATCGAGGTAGACCCCGAACGCCCGCCGGATCCGCTCGCGCTCGCGCAGGCCCTCGACCATCTGGTTGAACGAGGCCGCGAGCTCGCCGATCTCGTCGGCGGTCGTGATCGGGACGGCGATGTCGAGATCGCCCTCGGCGACGGCGTCGGTGGCCCGCCTCAGGTCCGCGAGCGGCTCGAGGATCGACCGCGAGAGCAGGATCGTCAGCTCGAGCGAGATCGTCGTCGCGACCAGGATCACGACGAGGATCGAGAAGCCGAGGCTGTCGGCGCCGGCGACGGCGACGACGATGAAGCCGGTGATCACGTTGATCATCGGCAGCGCGGCGAGCAGCCGCCAGCGCAGCGGCAGCGCCGGGACGCCGGGCTCGATCCGCGGCGAGACGGAGCGGTTGATGTCGATCAGGATCGGCCGCATCCCGACCTCGACCGTGAGGTGGTGGAGGATCGCCCCGTAGCCGGCCGCGATCATGCCGGCGAACAGGAGCGGGAAGACGTCGAACCAGGACAGGCCGAGGATCGGGACCGCGACGACGCAGGACGGCAGGACGACGCCGACGATCGGATAGGCGAGGCCGTTGCGGATCAGCATCAGCGGCAGGCCGACCGCCGCGGTCCAGGCGCGCGCGGTCGCCGGCTCGTCGCGCTCCCCGTCGATCCAGGCGCGGATCGGCCCCAGCCAGGGGCGGATCCGCAGAAAGCCCCAGACGATCGCGCCCGCGGTCAGCGCCAGCGTGACCGCGAGCAGCTCCAGCGTCGCCCCGATGGAGGAGTCGTAGTAGGCGCCGAGCAGCAGCACCGTCCCGGCGGTGACGAGGAACGCCGCCTGCAGCTCGAGCTTGACGAACGCGCCCGGGTAGCGGGGCCCGAGCTTGCCGTAGAGCCACTCGAAGGGCTTCAGGAGCACGCTGGGATTGTCGCTGAGACGGGAGCGGATCGCCTGCACCCCCGAGGGGCTCCGGGGGCGCCGCCTGCGACGATTCGCCCCCGCGCAGGCACCGGAGCGGATGCCGCGAACCAAGCACCGTGATCCCCGACCTCTGGGACAGGATCAGCTTCGCCGCCGAGGGCGTCTGGCTGCGGGCCGGCGACGGATTCGACGCGCTCCGCAGCCGTCCCTGGGGGATTCCGGCCGCCGCCGGCGCAGCCGTCCTGCTCGTCGCCGGCGCTGCGGCCCTGATCCTCGGCGGCGAGGACGAGGGAGCGGGGCCGGGGCGGGCGGCATCGCTCGCGCAGTCGGAGCCACCGTCTGTGATCAACGACCCCCAGCTCGTCGAGGAGCGCGGCTTCTCGATCGCGCTGCCGGACTCGTGGCACCGGATCGAGCCTCCCGAGGGCGCGAGCTTCGCGGCGGGCTCCGGCGACGGGCTCGGCGAGGCGACGCTCTGGGTCGAGCGCAACCCCGATCTCGGGTTCGACGAGTTCGTCGACCAGTCGCTGGCCGGCCTCGACGGCCTCGGCGAGGACGCCCGGGTGACCGATCGGGTCGAGGGCCCGACGCCCGAGACCTCGATCGCGGTGCTCGAGGCCGAGGTCCCGGTCGACGGCGGCGTCGCCGGCCCGTACCGGGTGACGCTGCGGGCGGCCGGGCCCTACCGGTACTACCTGGCCACCTCGATCGGAGCCGGCGCGCCGCCGCGCCTGATCGCCGAGGCCGAGCTCCTGAGCGCCAGCTTCCGTCCCCAGGTCAAGGTGAAGTAGCGGAAGGGAGCGGCCCCGGCGGGCCGGCCGCCGGTGACGCCGGCGCCTCCGTCCTCCGTCCGCCGTCCCTTCGCTACAGGTGCAGGTCCTCGTAGAGGCTGGGCATCGCGCGCTCGTCGCGGATCACGTGGGTGACGGCGTTGATCAGCGCCAGGTGCGTGAAGGCCTGCGGGAAGTTGCCGAGGTGGCGGCCGGAGGCCGACTCGAGCTCCTCGGCGTAGAGGCCGAGCGGGCTGGCGTCCTTGAGCAGCCGCTCGCAGAGCTCGCGGCCGCGCTTGCGCTCGCCGATCTCGAGCAGCGCCGAGACCAGCCAGAAGGAGCAGATCAGGAAGGTCCCCTCCTCCCCCTCGAGCCCGTCGTCGGTCTCGTCGGTCCGGTAGCGGAGGACGAGGCCGTTCTCGGTCAGCTCATCGGCGATCGCGAGCACGGTCGCGTGGACCCGCTCGTCCCCCTGGGGCATGAAGCGGACCAGCGGCACCAGCAGGTTCGAGGCGTCGAGCGCGTCGCTGTCGTAGTGCTGGGTGAAGACCCCGCGCGAGTCGACGCCGTTGGCGAGCACGTCGGCGTGGATGTCGTTGGCGATCAGCCGCCACTCGTCGGCGAGGCCCTCGTAGCCGCGACGGGCGGCCATCCGGGCGGCGCGGTCGAGCGCGACCCAGCACATCACCTTGCTGCTGACGTAGTGGCGCGGCTCGCCCCGGCACTCCCAGATGCCGTGGTCGGGAAGCTGCCAGACATCGGCCGCGCAGCGAGCCTGGTCCTCAATCACCGGCCACAGCCGCGGCGAGATGTGCCCGTACTCCTTCTGGTGCAGGTAGATCGAGTCGAGGACGGCGCCGTAGACGTCGTTCTGGCGCTGCTCGTAGGCGTTGTTTCCGACCCGCACCGGGCGCGCCCCCTCGTAGCCGGTCAGGTAGTCGAGCTCCTGCTCGGGCAGCTTCGCCTCGCCGCCGATCCCGTACATGATCTGCAGGCCGCCGTCGTCGTCGCGCTCGACGTCGCCGACGAACTGGATGAAGTCGTCGGCCTCCCAGCTCAGGCCGAGCGCGTGCAGGCCCTGGAGGGTGAAGGTCGCGTCCCGCATCCAGGTGTAGCGGTAGTCCCAGTTGCGGACCCCGCCCGCCGTCTCCGGCAGCGACGTCGTCAGCGCCGCCACCATCGCCCCGGTCGGCAGGTAGGTGAGGCCCTTGAGGACGAGCGCCGAGCGCTGCAGGTGGTCGCTCCAGCGGTGGTCGGGGAAGTCGCCGGAGGCGAGCCAGCTCCGCCAGAACCGCGAGGTCGTGTCGAGCGCGGCCTCGGCCGCCTCGAAGCTGTCGGGGCCGTCGAGCCGCGAGGACCACGAGAGCGCGAAGAAGCAGCCCTCGCCGGCGTCGAGCCGGCGGCGGGCGCGGGCGCTGCCGGCCTCGATGCCGATGTTGACGTCGCTGTGGAGCCGCAGCGTGCTCTCGCCGTCGCTGGCGTCGGCGATCCCGTGCTCGGGGCCGGGCCGGCTCCAGGTGGCGGGCCGGCGGCCGTAGCCGAAGACCGGCTCGCAGACCTGCTCGAGGTGGACGGTCCCGTGGACGCAGCGGGCCGTCCGGACGAGGACGTGGTGGGAGTCGAAGTCGGAGGGCGGGCGGGTGTGGGCGGTCGCCTTCGTCGACTCGCGCGCGCGCCAGCGGCCGACGATGAGCGCGTCGCGGACGATCAGCCAGCCGGTCGGCGTCATCCAGGTCGTCTCGAGGATGTTGGTGCCCGGCTCGTAGCGGCGTCCGACCGGACGGCCGGTGTTCGTGGGCCCGAAGCGCCAGCCGCCGGCGGCCCGGTCGAGGATCGCGGCGAACACGCTCGGGGAGTCGAAGCGAGGGGGGCAGAGCCACTCCACCGTGCCGTCGGGAGCGATCAGGGCGCCGGTGTGGCAGTCGGAGAGGAACGCGTAGTCGGCGATCGCGGGGAACGGCGACGACGGCATCCGGCGCTCGAGGAACGGCGTCGGCTCCCGCAGCTTGTCCGGGTCCATGCCGCCGGCGCGGCGCGGGCCCGGCTCGATCGGGCGCACGAGCCGCTCGGCGGTCTCGATCCTGGCGCGTGGCCTTCGGGTCGGCTCGGGGCCTCCGTTCACCGCACCGAAGTTAGCGCCTGCGGCCGTCGGGTCCGCCGCCGCGACCGCGGCCGGGCGGACCGCTTCACGCGGGGGTCAGGGAGCGATCCCGTCGACCCCGCGCGAGACCTCGTCGCTGGGCTTGCCGGCGAGGTCGCGGACGGCGCGGTAGGCCATGTCGATCGCCGAGTCGACGTAGGCGCGAGGCGCCGAGTCGGTGTTCGCGACCGCGACCCTCCCCCAGCGCCGGCGGGCGACGTGGCTCGGCAGCTCCCCGTCTGGCCAGAAGGTGTCCCAGGGGAGCCCGTACTCGTAGGCGTAGCCGTGGGCCCAGCGGTTGACGGTGATCGCCTCGATGTCGCGCGCCGGGTCGAAGCCGCCGGGGCCGAGCGCCCGTGCGAGCTGATCGCGGATCTCCCGCTCCATGTCCTCGAACGAGGTCTGCATGAGCTCGATCCGCCCCGCCTTGCCCTGCTCGCGGGGCGGAAGCCCCGGCTTGCAGACGGCCTTGCTCAGGTGCAGGACCATCGGATCGCCCGGCTCGTCGGGGAAGTGGTACTTGCCCATGCTGACCGGGAAGTCGAGGCCCGCCGACAGCCAGTACATCGTCGGGAACCGGACCCCCGAGACCTTCAGCCTGTCGAACGGCTTCCAGTTGCGCACCTGCACGTTCGTGTACATCAGCGCGAGCTTGCCCGCGTACTCCAGCGCCTTCCGCTGCTTGCGCGAGATCTCGTCGGTCAGGTACGGGATCATCTGGTTGTTGCAGGCGAGCACGACGTGGTCGGCGTGGACCGCCTTCAGCTTGCCGCGCTGCACGTAGGCGACCTCGACCCGCTTCGCGCGCTCCGGGTCGCCGTCGTGGCGGACGCGGACCACCGGGGAGCTGAGCCTGATCCGGACCCGGTTGCCCTGCTGGTCGAGCTTGCCGTAGCGGAGCCGCGAGGTGGGGATCGTCTCCATCCCGTGACCCGGGAGCGCCTCCGGGATCAGCTTGCGGACGAGCGAGCGCGCGACCCCGCCGTTGCCGGCGGGGAAGTGGTAGATGTAGTCGTCCTCGGAGTAGTAGAGCTTGTGGCCGGTCGGGGCGATCCGCCGATCGGGCTCGTCCCAGTCGATGTTGAGGCCGTCGAAGCCGGCGAACTCGATCGAGGCGTCGAGGGCGCCGACCGCGTCGGCCCCGTAGCCCCAGTTCCCGTTCGGGCTGGTCTGCAGGAACTTGACCGCGTCCGGGTGGGCTCCGACGTCCTCCTCGAGGTACTGCTTGTAGGTGATCGCCGCAAGCCGGTCCTTGATCTGCTTGTCGGTCATCCCCGGCATCCAGTCCTCGGGCTCGTTGATGATCTTGTAGAGGTCGGTCTTCGCCTGCTCCGCCATCGGCGCGTCCTTGAGGATCTCGTCGTAGCCGGTGCCCGGCTGGTAGGCGACGAAGTGGTCGCGGCCCCAGGTCTCCTCGTCGAAGAACAGCCCGCGGCCGAGGCCGTGGCGGGCGTTGAACTCGGAGTCGAAGAAGCGGTTGAAGCGCTCGACCTTGATGTCGAGGTCCTCGAGCAGCTCCTTCGCCGGCGTCGCGAACGTGGACGGCGACTCCAGCGACTGCGAGCCCCCGTACCCGATCAGCTTGCGGCCCCGGGAGCGGTACTCGTTGCGCCGCGCGTGGCCGCCGAAGTCGTCCATCGCGTCGAGGATCAGGATCCGCGCCTTGCGGCCGAACTCGCGCTGGTAGAAGCGCGCCGCCGAGAGCCCGCTCAGCCCGCCGCCGACCACGACCAGGTCGTAGCGCTCACCGGTGTCATCGGGGCGGCCGACGTCCTCCCAGAAGGTCCCGTCACGGAGGCTGTGCGGGACGACGCTGGACGCGTCCGTGTTCCCGCGCATCCCCGTCAGGGCGGGCGGGTAGGGGTGCCTGCCCTTGCCGTGGTGCGAGGCGCCGCCCGCCGCCCTGGCGCTGGAGCCGCCCGCCCCGAGCGAGCCGAGCGCGAGCGCGCCGGCGCCGATCGCGACGCCGTCGAGGAAATCGCGGCGCGTGATCGGCCGATCCATCCCGAGCTCTTCATCGGACCACTTCGACATGGGCTCCTCCTCGTCGATCACGGGCGATCATCGCCCGACGCCTGCAGCGGCGCGACCGTATCACGGCCCTGCGGAGCCCGGCGGCGGCTCCCGGCCGGCGCCGGGGCGAAGGGGCGGCGGGCGCGCGGCCGGGGCGGCGTCCGATCGAGTGCCGGGGGAGGGATTCGAACCCTCAAGCCCTCTCGGGCAGCCGGGTTTAAGCCGGCCGCGTATCGCCAGTTCCGCCACCCCGGCAGGAGCCCCGAAGGCTAGTCCACCTCCCCGCCGCGGGTGGGTGATCCTGACCCTCGCACGTCGCGGTCAGATGACCCGGGACGGGCGGGTCCCGCCATCTGGGTAATCCATACCCCGGCACCTCGTGGTCAGATGACCCAGCGGCGGGCCGGCGGCGGGTGGGTAGCGGTGGGCGGATCTACCCCGATCGGGGGAAATTTAGGTTCGCGCAACTTTGGTGCCCTACCGTGTTCAACGAGGAGGACGTCTCGTCTTGGAAGCTTCCGCACTCACACGCGCTCCCGCACGCGGGCTTCTCGCCCGGCGCTCGCCGCTTCTGCGGCTCGAGTCGGACGAGCGGCTCGTCGAGCTGATCAGGGCCGGCCACGACGGCGCCTTCGAAGCCCTCTTCAACCGCTACAACGGCCGCCTGCTCGGCTTCTGCCAATCGATGCTGAAGAGCCGCCAGGACGCCGAGGACGTCCTCCAGGAGGTCTTCACGAACGCCCACGCGGCGATGCTCGGCGACGACCGCAGGATCAACGTGCGGCCGTGGCTCTACCGGATCGCCCGCAACCGCTGCCTCAACCACCTGCGACGGCCGGTGCCCGAGGGCCAGGACTCGATGGACGTGCTCCCGCACGGCAACGGCACGACGACGGCGGAGCACGTGCAGATGCGCGAGGACCTGCGCCAGCTCCTCGCCGACGTCGAGACGCTGCCGGAGACGCAGCGGACGGCGCTGCTGCTGCGCGAGATCGACCAGCTCTCCTACGAGGAGATCGCGCAGGCGATGCAGACGACGATCCCCTCGGTGAAGTCGCTGCTGGTGCGGGCGCGGATCGGGCTCGCCGAGTCGGGGCAGGCGCGCCTGCTCACCTGCGACGAGGTCCAGATCGGGCTCGCCGAGGCGGCCGAGGGAATCGGCAAGCTCGACGGGCCGGCCCGCAAGCACGTCCGCAACTGCGACGGCTGCCGCGCCTTCCGCGAGCAGCTCCGCTCCGACCGCAAGGCGATGGCTGCCCTGTTCCCGGTCGGGCTGGTGGCGCTCTTCAAGCAGGGCCTCCTCGCCAAGCTGTTCGGCTCCGGCTCCGCCGCCGGAGCGGGCGCCGGCTCCGGCGCCGCGGGCGCCGCCTCCGCCTCCGGCGGGCTCGGCCTGCTCGGCGGCGCGGTCGGCGCGAAGGCCGCCGCCGGCTTCGCGACCGCGGCGATACTCACCGCCGGCGCGGTCGAGGTCCGCAACATCGGCGCCGGCGAGCGTGACGGCGGCTCCCCCGACCCGGCTCCGGCCGCCGTCGTGGCGCCCGAGCCCGCCTTCCACCCCAAGCTCGCCGCCGAGGTCGTGCCGCCCCTCCGCGTCACGACGAGCGAGCCGGTCGCGCCGGCCCGTCCCGGCGAGCGCGAAAGGGTCGCCCCGCCGGCCGAGCCGACCGAGGCCGAGCCCGGCTCCGCGGGAGCGCCCGCGGGGCCGCCGACGACCGAGGACGCGACGACGACCCCGGACGAGGGCGAGGTCGCGGTCGGTACTCCCGTGGCGCCGACGGGTGACGGCGGCGACGGTCAGGACACCGGCGCCGCGCCGGTCGATCCGCCGGCGCCGCCCACGGAGCCGACGGAGCCCACGGAGCCGACGGTGCCGACGGTGCCGACCGGGCCGGTGACGCCGCCGACGACGCCGGAGCCGCCGACGACGCCGGCACCCGTCGCACCCGCGACGAGCGGCCCGCCGGTCGTGTCCGGGGCCTGATTCGGACGTCCGTCCAGCCCCCCGGACACCCCTAAGGTCCAGCCCCCAGATGCCGATGGGGGGCGCGGTGACGGCTCGATCTGATGCCCGCATGCGATCCGACCGCTCGCGGCCGGAAGCGGCGGGCGACCCTCTGCCCGGGGCCAGGTCGATCGACCGTCCGGATCGGTCCTGCCGGCGCACGATTGGCACGATCGCTCGCCCCTGGACAAGGCGAGACGCCTCGGTGGACTGGGACTGACCGGTTGCACGGCGCCGCCCCCGAGGGGGCGGCGCCGGCGACCGCGTCGGTCGTCTCAGGCGGCGTGGACGCCGCCCGGCTTGAGCACGACGACCCGCGAGGAGGTCGAGCTCTCGACCCGGCGCTTGAAGTCCTCCGCGTCGGCCTCGATCGCCGGGAACGTGTCGTAGTGCATCGGCAGCACCGTCTCCGCGCCGATCAGCCCGCAGGCGTAGGCGGCGTCGTCGACGCCCATCGTGTAATGCCCGCCGATCGGAAGGCAGGCGACGTCGATCGGCGTTCGCTCGGCGATCAGCTTCATGTCCCCGAACAGACAGGTGTCGCCCGCGTGGTAGACGGTGACGCCGCCGATCTCGACGACGAGGCCGGCCGGAACCCCGATCGAGGTCCCGGTCTCGGCGCTGAACGGCTCATGGCCCTCCTCCCCGCTCGGCGTCGTGTTCGTGTGGAACGCCTGCACCAGCTTGACCCAACCCCAGTCGAACTCGACGACGCCGCCGAGGTTGGGGTCGTGGGTCTGCGCGACGCCGCGGGCATCGAGCCATTTCGCGAGCTCGACGATCGCGACGCAGGGCGCCCCCGTCCGCGTCGCCAGGCCGACCGCGTCGGCGAGGTGGTCGGCGTGGCCGTGGCTGAGCAGGATGTGGGTCGGGTCGACCTCGTCGGCGGTGACCGGCGCCGTCGGGCTGTTCGGCTTCAGGAACGGGTCGATGATCACCCGCGCGTCGCCCTCGCTGAGCTCGAAGCAGCTATGGCCGAGCCATCTGATCTCCATCGTCAACTCTCCTCTCGTTCGTAGTTCGTCGGTGCTCCAAGCTCCCCCGCGAGCGCCCAGCCGGTCGCCACGCCGACCAGCATCGCGATCCGCGTCTCCTCGGCGAGGAGGACGTCGAGGGACGCTGCGCGCTCGCCGTCGTCGGCGATCGCCGCGACCCGCTCGACCTCCGTCCGGTGGGTCTCGTCGAACCAGCCGCCGGCCTCGAGCGCACGGGCGAGCACCCGCTGCAGCGCCGGCGCGGCCGTGGCGACCCGGGCCTCGGCCGCGCGCAGCGCGTCGCCGTCGGCAAGGCGGCCGACCGCCTGCTCGAGCTCGGCCTCGGTGAACTCGGTGCCGGA
Organism: Actinomycetes bacterium; assembly: GCA_016861045.1. Lineage (GTDB taxonomy): Bacteria > Actinomycetota > Thermoleophilia > Solirubrobacterales > 70-9 > RHKX01. The sequence goes on from BOKP01000002.1 coordinate 383,376, forward strand.
CACCGGCTGAACATACCCGGCACCCCCGGCGGCGGGCGCGGCGCCGGCTCAACCGCCGCCGGGAGCGTTCCGGCGGCCGGCGAGCGCCCCCATCGCGAGGCCGACGAGGCCGCCGGCGAGGCCGGCGATCGGGTCGGCCCCCGATTCGACCACGGGCAGGAGCAGGAGGACGATCGCGGCCACCGTCACCGCGACCGTCTCGAGCGGCTCCGCGAGCGCCTGTCGCGACTGCGCCCGCCACAGCATCGCCCAGGCGGCGAGCAGGCCGAGGGCGACCCCGTTGCCGCCGGCGAGCACCAGGGAGTCGGTGATCCCGGCGGAGTGCGCGGCGCCCGCGGCGAGCGCCCCGAGCGTGCCCGTGGCGAGGATCAGGGTCGCCGTCGCGAGCGTCCCGAGGCGGCGCTCGACCGCGCCGCCGAAGACCCAGATCGCGAGGCCGGTGACGAACAGGGCGCCGAGGTCGTCGTAGACGAAGGGGGCGGTGACGTAGCGCCAGGGCTCGTCGCCGACGGGGCCGACGATCGCGCCGAGCTCGCTCAGCGTGAGCGGCACGGCGCGGCCGAGCACGAGCAGCACGGCCCCGGCCGCGAGCGTCGCCCCGGTGGCGAGCGGGCGGGCGCCGGTGGCGCTCGCCGACCGCTCGGCGGCGCGCTGCCGCCGCCGTCGCCGCCGGCGCTCGCGACGGCTCTCCCGAACCTTGATCTCGTCGCCCTCGCGCTCGAGCCGCGGGGCTCGCTTGCGCAACCGGTGCCCGCAATAGGGGCACTCGGTCACGTACGGGCTGACCTCCGATCCGCAGCTGCGGCAGACGACGCTCAGCTCGGGTGTCTGTGACACAGGGCGAGGATACCCCCGCGCGGGCCGCTGCCCGGCACCCGTCCCGGAGGCGCGCCGGGCTCGACCGGCGGCTCAGCGGGCGGTGAGCGCGACCGCGGCGGCGACCAGCTCGCGCAGGTCGTCGCCGTGGGCGGCGCAGAAGTCGAGCTGGCGCCGCGCCCCGGTCCCGGCGGCGACGATCTCCGCGACCCGCCTCAGCTCGCCGGCGCAGCCGACGGCGGCGGCGTTCGCCTCGACCTCCGCGATCAGCGCCTTCGCCATCTCGGTCGCCGCGACCGGTCGCCCGCGGGCGAAGTCGACGAGCTCGCCCTCGAGGCCGCGGACCGCGGCCCGGACCTTGTTGTCGTCGATCAGCTCGAAGGGGGCCTCGACGAGCGGCTCGCCCTCGTCGAAGAGCTCGGCGAAGCGATGCGAGAGCGCGAGGGTCAGCGCCGCGTAGGCGGCCGTGTCCTCGATCCTGGTCGCCTGGTCGAAGACCCGCGTCTCCACGGTGCCGAGGTTCGGGTGCGGGCGCACGTCCCACCACAGGTAGGTGTAGTCCTCGATCGCGCCGGAGCCGGTCATCTGCCCGACCCGGCGCGCGTAGATCTCCCAGCTCCCGTAGTGGGGCGGGACGCCCTGGCGCGGAAAGGCCCGGAAGACCGGGGTCCGCGCCGACATCATCCCCGTGTCGCGTCCCTCCCAGAACGGCGAGTTCGACGACAGCGCGAGCAGCAGCGGCAGGTGGCGGCGGATCCCGTCGGCGACGTAGATCGCCTTGTCGGCCGAGTCGATCCCGATGTGGACGTGGGTGCCGAAGATCAGCTCGCGCTCGGCGATGAAGCCGAGGTCGGCGGCCAGCTCCCGGTAGCGGGGGCGATCGACGATCCGCTGGTCGTCGCAGCGCGCGAACGGATGCGTGCCGGCGGCGCCGACCAGCATCCCGTTCCGGCGGGCGATCGAGCCGACGAGGCGGCGCAGGCCGGCGAGCTGCTCGGTCGCCGTCGCGATGTCGGGGCAAGGCGTCGTCGCGACCTCGAGGACCGACTGGAACAGCTCCGGCTTGACCTGGCCGGCGTGCTCGTCGGGGACGTCGGCGAGGACCGCCTCGATGCCGTGGGCGAGGTCGAGCGTCGCCGGATCCAAGAGCATCAGCTCCTCCTCGATCCCGACGGTGAAGGGCGCGCCGTTGAAGCGGTGCTCGAGCACGGGGTTTCGCGGCGATCCTACCCCGGCCCGACGCCCGCGACGGGCGAGCTCGAAGCCCCCGGCTCGCGCATATACTGGGGATCTCCGGGGCCGCGAGCCACCGATCCGCGGTCGCGGCGATACGAGATCAAGGAGGCACTCCAAGTGGAGGTCAAGAGCATCACCGAGCAGAAGTCGCTCCTCGACACGCTGGCGCCGGGCAAGCGCACCCGCCTGCGCCGCCTGCTGTTCGAGTTCGGTCCCGGCAACGGTTCGCTGATGCTGCTGCCGATCGACCAGGGGATCGAGCACGGCCCCCGCGACTTCTTCCCGAACCCCGCCTCCAAGGACCCCGACTACCAGTTCCGGCTCGCCGCCGAGGCCGGCTACTCGGCGATCGCCTGCCAGATCGGGCTCGCGACCAAGTACTACCCGGACTACGCGGGAACCGTGCCGCTGATCCTCAAGGTCAACGGCAAGACCGACATCCCGCCCTCCGACCGGGCGCTCTCGACGTGCAACGCCTCGGTCGAGGACGCCGTCCGGCTCGGCGCCGACGCGGTCGGCTACACGCTCTACGTCGGCTCCCCGCGCCAGGACGAGGACCTCATCCAGCTCCGCCGGGTGCGCGAGGACTGCGACCGCTACGGGATGCCGCTGGTCGTCTGGTCCTACCCGCGCGGCGAGGCGGTCGCGGCGAAGGGCGGGCAGAGCTCCTTCTACGCGATCGACTACGCGGCGCGGATGGCGATGGAGATGGGGGCCGACGTCGTCAAGCTGAACATGCCGAAGATCGACCCCGACAAGGACAAGGACGCCCCCGCGCCCTACGACGAGGGCGGCTTCACCCGGGAGGAGGCGATCACCCACTGCGTCGAGTCCGCCGGACGCTCGCTGGTGGTGCTCTCGGGCGGGTCGAAGATCGACGACGACGCCCTGCTCGACCAGACGCGCGGGATCATGCAGGCGGGCGGCTCGGGGGTCATCTACGGGCGCAACGTCTGGCAGCGCGAGTGGAGCGAGGCGCTCGAGATCATCGGCCAGATCAAGGAGATCATGCTCGCGAACGTCCACCGCGTTCCCTGACGCGGCGAAGCGGGGGCGGGGGCCGTGGTCCCGGGCGTCAGGGGCGGGACCGCGGGTGCGCTGGCGCTCCTGGCGCTGCTCGTCTACCTGCTGCTCGCCGGCGGCGAGGGTCCCGGCGGCACCGAAGCCGGGCCCGGAGGCGGCGCGGAGGCGGCGCGGGCGCCGGTGAGCGCGCCCGTCCTGCGGGTGGTCGACGGCGACACGATCGTGGTCGGGCTCGGCGGCGACGAGGAGGACGTCCGCTACATCGGCGTCGACACGCCCGAGACGGTCAAGCCCGGGGAGCCGGTCCAGTGCTTCGGCCCCGAGGCGTCGGCGTTCAATCGCGACCTCGTCGCCGGCGAGACCGTGCGCCTCGTCTTCGACCGCGAGCTCCGCGACGCCTACGGGCGCCTGCTCGCCTACGTCCACGTCGGCGGCCGGTTCGTCAACGCCGCCCTCGTCCGCGGCGGTTACGCACGAACGCTCGAGATCCCGCCGAACACGGACCGTGCCGCGCTCCTCGCGCGGCTCGAGCGACGGGCCGGCGAGAGCGGCGCCGGCCTCTGGGGCACGTGCTGAAGGCCCCGGGCAACCGGGCGATTCGTCTTAGCAACGGCTAACATTGGCGGCCTCGTGCCAACCGAGACCCCAATCGCGGCCGCGGCCGCTCCGGCGGCCCCGGCGCGGCCTCCCGCACCGGCTCCACGGATGGAACGGAGCCTCGACCAGTTCGAGGAGGCCTTCGAGCGCGCCCAGCGGGTCGAAGAGCGCCGCCGCCACGAGCTTCGGCGCCGTGCCGCGAACCGCTCCCGCGCCCGCGAGATCGTCAAGACCGAGAAGCGCGGCCGCGTCCGCTTCAGCGTCCTCGCCGTCTGCCTGACCGTGACCGTCATCGTCGTCGTGGCGGTGATGTTCGAGACCCTGGCCTGGCTCGTCGGCGGCTGAGGCCCCGACGACCCCGGGGGATCGCGGCCCGGCGTCCCCGCCGGCTCACGGCCGCAGGCCGCTTCGCCTCCTCCCTCCTCGATCCGCGGCTCCGCGGCCGCGCCGGGCGGTCTCAGTCGTCGGTGGCGGCGTCCTCGCGCCCCTTGGCGGGCTCGGCGTTGTCGAGGACCTCGCGGCGGAAGACGCTGATGTCGCGCGGCGCCTCGATGCCGATCCGGACCTTGTCGCCGGAGACCGAGAGCACGGTGATCTCGATGTTCTCGCCGATCTTGATGCTCTGGTTGGTCTTCCGTGTGAGTACGAGCATGAAACCCGGTCCTCGGGCGGGCGGAACATGAAGGGCACGGGCGCCGCGCGGAGGCGGGCGCTCCGACCTTACCGAATGGTGATCGGCCCGTCCACACATACCCGCGTCCCGGCTCGTCGCCACCCGTCGGATAGACTCCCGCGCCCGATGGCAGGCAAACCGCTGAGGTCGCAGCTCAACCAGATTCGCGCCTGGGTCCGCGAGGGCCGGACCGACGCCTGGATCGCCCACCAGCTCGACATCTCCGCGTCGGAGCTGCGGGAGTTCCGCCGCCGCCACGACCTCGAGCCCGACTCCGAGCCCGACAGCTCCGAGGATCTCCGCGACGAGATCGAAGCGGAGGTCGAGGCGGCGACCCTCGCCGCCGCCGAGGCCGCCGACGAGGAGGACGCCGAGCGCGGAGACGACGATCGCGGGGACGAGGGGGGCGAGGAGGAAGGCGCTCCCCGCCGTCGCCGCCGTCGCCGGCGGCGCGGTGGCCGCGGCCGTCGCCGCGCGGGCAGAACGCTCGAGGCGACGTTCGACCACGGCGAGGAGGACGGCTACGGCGTCTGGCTCGATCCCGCCGTCAGGGACGATCCCGTCTATGCCGAGAACTGGGCCGGCCGGCGCGACGTCCAGGTGACGATCGAAGCCGACCAGATCACGATCCGCCGCGCCCCCTCCGGCGACGAGGGCGACGAGGGCGACGAGCCCGAGCGGGCCGGCTGAGGCCGCCGCGGCCGGTGGAGCCCCGCCCCCGCGCGTCCGCGGGGCCGGCGATCAGCGCCGCCGCGGTCCGATCGGCCGGGCGGCGTCGGGGTCGCCGCAGCGTGCCGTCGCGGCGCTCACACCGACCAGTCGTCGAAGGCGCGGCCGGTGTGCGCGCGCAGCCGCTCGGCGTCCTCGTGCAGGACCTCGAGCACCTCGTCGCCGAGCGCCTCGGCGACGCCTTCGGGCCGGTCGATCGGCTTCGAGAGCGGCAGGGCGACGTCGAGCGCGAGCCACGCGCGGCGCGGGATCCGGCGACCGAAGCGCGTCCGGCTCATCCTCTGAACGCGCATTCCGAGCCGCGTCGCACGCTTCTTGCGGGACGTCGAGTGGCGCACCTGCTCGAACTTCGGGTGCCGGAAGCCGGCGTCGACGCCGGCGAACTCGAACAGGCGGGCGAGCGTGGCCAGTCGGTCCTCGCGCAGGTCGCGCTGATCGAGGACGAGGATCTGCTCCTCGTCGAAGTGGGCGAGGAACCGCTGCAGCTGCATGAAGTACTTGCTGCGGGTCACGTACGAGGTGTTCGGATGCGTCAGCGTCGCACGCATGTCGCCCTTCTCGCGGCGCTTCGCGTAGTTGTGGACGAAGTGGGCCGTGATCCGCTCGACCGGGTCGCGGACGATGTAGACGAGGCGGACGTCGGGAACGACCTCGGCGATCCGCTCGGGGACCCCGAGGTGCTGCGGATAGGCGGTGTAGTTGGGCGATGCCTCGCCGCGGCAGCGGGCCGCCGGGTCGAAGTGCCGCGAGTACCACTCGAGCCCGCGCTGGTAGTTGCGCTCGGCGATGAAGAAGTTGAGCTCCTTCGGGGTCGACATCGACACCTCGGGATGCAGGCTCAGGTAGTAGTGCAGGCCGCTCGTCCCGCACTTCTGCGCCCCGATGACGATCAGGCTCGGCAGGGCGAGATCGCGCGTCCGCCCGCGCGGCGGGCGGGCGCGCGGCAGCTTGTCGTGGGCGCCGTCTCCCCCGCTGACGGCTGCCGTTTCGGTCGGGGCCGGAGCCTCCATGGGCGTCCCCGAGGGTACCGCAGGGCGGGTCACGAGCCGGTTCCCCGGCCGGGCTCGGCGCCGTCCTCGATCCCGAGCAGCTCGGCCCCGTGCTGGCCGACCGAGAGCGCCCGCAGCGGCCTGCGCCCGGCGAGCAGGACCCGCACGCGGGCCCGGATCTCCTCCGGGCCGGCGCCCGCGCGGTGGCCGCGGTCGGGCCAGCGCGGCAGCAGCTCGAACGCGACCCCGAGCCGGCGCAGGGTCGCGAAGTCGGTCGAGTCGGTGAGGACGAGCACCCGCTCGCGCGGGAGATCGGCGGTCGCCGCGGTCAGTCGCGTCGCGAGTTCCCCCGCGGGCACCCCCATCGCCAGCACCGCCAGGTACGGGGACCGGCGCTCGGGGTGACGGGCCAGATCGCGGGCGCCGAGCGCAGCGACGAGCGGCAGCGACGGGCCGACGCGGTGGCTCGACAGCCGCAGCCAGCGGTTGAGGCGGCGGCGGTCGCGGACCCGCGGGGCGGGCCGCTCGCCGCCGACCATGCGGACGACGAGGTCGGCCGCGTCAGCGGCGCCGTTGCCCGGGAAGGCCCGGGAGCAGGCGCGGGCGAGCGCGTCGGCCCGGGCGGGATCGGCTAGCTCGGCGAGCCGGTCCTCGAGCGCCGGGTCGTCGGCGCCGGCGACGTCGAGCGCGACGCCGGCCGTCGCCGCCCAGCGGGCCCGCGCCGCCTGGTCGTCGGTGTCGCGCGCCATCGGCACGAACAGCGTCGGAACGGCGAACCCGACGAGCTCGTGAAAGGCGTTGTAGCCGGCCGCGGCGACGGCGATGTCGAAGGCGGCGAAGTAGCGGCTCATCGGGAAGGTCGCGTCGAGCCCGACGACGCCGGCTGGGACCTCGAGGTCGGGCGCCAGGCTCGACCGCAGCGCCGCCACCTGCAGGCCCGGCGTCCCCGCGAGCGCCGCCAGCGCACGCGCGACCGCGCGGTCGACCTCCCCGCCCTGGCCGAGCGAGACAAGCGCCGTCCGCCGGCCGGGGTCGAGACCGAGCTCGGCGGCGGCGCGCCCGCGCGGCAGCAGCTCGCCGCGGTCGAGATAGAGGATCGGCCGCACCCGCGCGGCCGAACGGCGCTCGGCCGCGGTCGGCCCGGAGTCGGCCGCGGCGGCGAGCTCGCCGGGCTCGAGCACCGCGTCGAAGGCGCCGGCGCGCCCGAGCGCGGCCGCCGGGCTGCCGCGCCGCCAGAGCGGGCGCCGGCACCAGATCGAGGGCGGCGCGCCGCGGGCGCTCAGCAGGTGGGTCAGCGCGCGGTAGGGATGGACCCCGTCGAAGACGACGAGATCGGGCTCGCGCTCGGCCAGCACCTGCTCCAGCATCGCGCCGAGGCGCAGGTTCCAGGCGCGATCGGTGCCCGAGGCGGCGCGCCGGTAGGAGGCGAGGTAGTCGACCTCCCAGCCCTCCGCGGCGACTACCGGGGCCGCGGCGGAGAGGGTGAAGAACGACGAGCGCCACGACGGCGGCAGCCGCCGGGCGATCGCCATCGCCCGGTTCAGGTGCCCGAGCCCGGTGCCGTTGCTGGTCGCGAACAGGACCCGCGGCCGGCCGGCGCGCCGTGCCGCTCGCCCGCTCACAGTCCCGCCCCCCGCTCGCGCTCGAGCGCCGCCCGCAAGGCCGGCGCCGCGTGGTTGTCCTCGCGCTCGAGAGCCGCGACCGTCCACTCGTATCGTCGCCGCACCCAGGCCCGGCCCGGGCCGCGAAGCTGCCGGCGCCAGCGGCCGAGGTGGGCCCGCTCGGCGGTCATCTCGGTGGCGAAGAACTCGCGCGTCCCGGGCTCGTCCTCGAGCCCGAGGAAGCCGAGCAGCCGCTCGTAGGAGCGCTCGCGGTCGAACCCGACCAGGTCCTCGAGCAGGACGACGTGGAAGCGCCGCGCCGGGATCGCGAACTCGGCACCGTCCTCGCTTCCCCGGATGCCGGCCTCGATCGCCCGCAGCCGCTCCGCCCACCACCCGATCGCGGCGCCGACCCGGCGCGGCCCCCAGGTCTTGCCGCTGACGGAGGCGGCCGAGTCGCGACCGTCGCGGAGCGCGTGGACGAAGCGGGCCTCGGGGAAGAGCCGGAGCAGCGTCTGCGACGCGCGGAGGTTGTGGGAGGACATCTCGACGAGTCCCGGCTTGCCGGCGCGCTCGGCCACGGGGCCGAGGAGGTCGAGGAAGAGCTCACGGCAGCCCGCGACCGGATCGTCGGCGTAGGCCGCCTCGAACCGCTCCAGCGCAGCGTCGAGCTCGGCGTGACGCATGAGGTTGTAAAGGCCGCGGGGCCGGCCGTCGACGCGGACCCGGTGCCACCAGAAGCCGCGCAGCTTCGCGGTGAAGGAGCGTGCCGTGATCCGGCCCTCGAGCAGGTCGGGCAGGCCGAGCTTGTTGCAGTGGAAGCGGGCCTCGATCGGGACCTCGGCAAGGCGGCTGTGGCGGCCGAGCAGCTGCGCGAGCGTGTGCGTCCCGGAGCGGCCGGTGCCGCCGATGAAGACGAGGCCGTCCCCGCGCGCGAGCGGGCACCCGTCGTCGCCGGCGCGGCCGTCCGGTCTCACGCGGGCTGGTGCTCGTATGCCCGCCTCAGCTCCGCAGCGCAGTGGAAGCGCTCACGCTCGAGGCGGTCGAGCGCCTTCTCGTACTCGCGGGCCAGGGCCGCCTGCTGCCCGGCGTCGAGCCCGTCGCGCCAGCGCTCCCGGTGGGCGGCGGAGGCGCTCATCTCGCGCTCGAAGAACTCGCGCATCGCCGGCTCGTCGTCGAGCCCGAGATGGCCGAGGATCTCGTCGTAGGCGCGTTCGCGGTCACCGTCGACGAGCTCGTCGAGGCTGACCGTGAGCAGGTGCCCGGGCGGCAGCCGGCGGACGCCGGCCTCGATCTTCCGTAGCCGTCCCTCCCACCAGCGAATGCCCTCCGACCCGTCGCGCGGGTGGCTCCGCTTCTGCCGCTTCGCCACCTTCGAGGATCCGGCGTCGCGGCCGTCGCGGACGGCGTGGATCAGCTTCGCGTCGGGAAAGAGGCGGATCAGCGTCGGGCTCTCGGCGATCGTGAAGCAGCTCATCTCGATCAGGCCGGGCTTGCCGGCCGCGGCGGCGACGGGCCAGAGCAGGTCGAGGAAGAGGTTGCGGCAGGCGAGGTCGAGATCGGATCCGGCCGTCTCCTCGAAGGCGGCGACCGCGGCGTCGAAGCGGTCGCGATCGACGATCTTGTGCAGGCCCCGGACCTTGCGGCCGAAGGCGATTCTCCGGGCGAGGACCGGCGCCACCTCGCCCGCCCGGATCCGACGCCACCAGAACCGCTTCAGCTTGCGCAGGAACTGCTCCGGCGTCACCTGGCCGGAGAGCAGGTCGGGGAACCCCTGCGGGTTGACGTGGAAGCGGGCCTCGATCGGCACCCGCGCCCAGCGCGAGTGGTTGGCGATGAGCTGCGAGACCACGTGGGTGCCGGAGCGGCCGGTGCCGCCGACGAAGAGGAGCTCGGGGCTCCCGGGCCGCTCGGCCATGAGGTCGGTCACTGCGGCCGCCGCCCGCCGAGGTGGCCGTGCCGGCCGCGGATCCTCGCGGCGGCGTCGATGCTTGCGCCGGCGGACGGCGGCGCCGCCGGCCCCCGCGGGTCGGCGTTCGCTGTGCGGCCGGGCACAGCCTCGGTGTGGAGTCCGGTCGGCATCGTGCTCGAGGGGCGGCGCGAGGCGCCACGAGGAGGGCCGCTGGCGGCCCGCGGCGAAGATTAGTGGTCGCTAGCGGACGCCGTCGACGACGTAGGGCTGCTCGCCGGGGGCGATGAGGCCGAGCTTGCGGGCCTCGGCCATCACGGCGGCGTCGCTCTCCAGCGCCTTCGCCTTGCGGGTCAGCTCGGCGTTCTCGCTGCGCAGCTCGCCGAGCCGGGCCTCGGCACCCTTCGACTCGCGCCAGCTCTCGAAGGCGTTCCAGGTCGGGCTGACGTAGGAGGCGAGGACGGCGATCAGGACGAGGACGAGGACGATCCGGCCGAAGCGGTCCCAGCGGATCCTCGTGCCCCGGCGTCCGCGGTCGCCGCGCGCGGCGACGCGAGCGCGGTAGCGGGGCTGGGCGACCGATGCCATCGCCGCTTCCTTCGGCGGGCCGGGCGCGTTCCCTGCAACCCCCCGGCCGGCCGCGAGGACGCGTTCAGCGGCCGCTGAACGCGCTCAGCCCCGGGAAGCGGGCGGCGGCGCCGAGCTCCTCCTCGATCCGCAGGAGCTGGTTGTACTTGGCGACGCGATCGGAGCGCGAGGGCGCTCCGGTCTTGATCTGGCCGCAGCCGGTGGCGACGGCGAGATCGGCGATCGTCGTGTCCTCCGTCTCGCCCGAGCGGTGCGACATGACGGCCGAGTAGCCGGCCTCGCGAGCGGCGCGGACCGCCTCGAAGGTCTCCGAGAGGGTCCCGATCTGATTCACCTTGACGAGGATCGAGTTGCCCACGCCGAGCTCGATCCCGCGGCGCAGGCGCTCCGGGTTGGTGACGAAGAGGTCGTCGCCGACGAGCTGGCAGCGATCCCCGACGGCGTCGGTGAGCGCCTTCCAACCGTCCCAGTCCTCCTCGTCCATGCCGTCCTCGATCGAGACGATCGGGTAGCGATCGACCGCGTCGGACCAGTAGGCGGCGAGCTCGGCGGCGCTCAGCGAACGGCCCTCGTGGGCGAGCTCGTAGTCGCCGCCGGAGTGGATCTCGCTCGTCGCCGGGTCGAGGGCGATGAACACCTCGGCGCCGGGCTCGTAGCCGGCCGCCTCGATGCCCGCGACGAGAGCGTCGAGCGCGGCCTCGTTTGAGCTCAGGTCGGGCGCGAAGCCGCCCTCGTCGCCGACCGCGGTGTTGAGCCCGTTCTCCCGCAGCCAGCCCTTGAGGGCATGGAAGACCTCGGTCCCCCAGCGCAGGCACTCGCCGAAGCTCGAGGCGCCGGCCGGCACCACCATGAACTCCTGGAAGTCGACCGAGTTGTCGGCATGGGCGCCGCCGTTGAGGACGTTCATCATCGGCACCGGCAGGACGCTCGGATCGGCCTCCCCGTAGACGCCGCCGAGGTAGCGGTAGAGCGGCACGCCGGCGGCATCCGCCGCCGCCCGGGCCGCCGCGAGCGAGGCGCCGAGGATCGCGTTCGCGCCGAGCCGCGACTTGTTGGCGCTGCCGTCGAGCTCGATCAGGGTCCGGTCGATCCCGGCCTGGTCGGCGGCGTCGGCGCCCGCCAGCGCCGCCGCGATCTCGCCGTTGACGTTCGCGACGGCGGCGCCGACCCCCTTGCCGCCCCACTCCGCTCCGCCGTCGCGAAGCTCGGTCGCCTCGAACTCGCCGGTCGACGCGCCGGAGGGAACCGCGGCCCGCCCCCGCGCCCCGTCCGCGAGGACGACCTCGACCTCGACCGTCGGATTCCCCCGCGAGTCGAGGATCTGGCGGCCGTGGACGTCGGTGATCGCGGGCATGGGCGCGCGAGTCTAGTGGCTCCCGAGGAACGCCCCGCCCCGCGTCCGCTTCCTCCGGACCGGTGGCGGATGTGCGGCGGCGCTCGGGGCACGGCGCCGCCCGCTGCGCCCAAGCAGCGCGCCGTCCACCGGTGGACGGACGGCTCGATTCGCGAGCCAAGCCGGAGAACTTCGCGATACCGAAGCAAGTCGCCTCAGCTCGGGCCCGGCCTGATCTCCGACCACCCCTCACGGCCGGGCAGGCGCGGGGAAGCGGGGCGGTCCCGGCTGCCCGCGCCGACGGTGGGGACGCGCGCTCCCGCGCCGGTGGGGACGCGCGCTCCCGCGCCGGTGGGGACGCGCGCGCCCGCGCCGACGGTGGGGACGCGCGCGCTACCCGCGCCGGTGGGGACGAGCCCGCGCCGGCGATGGGGACGCGAGCCGGCGCCGACGGGTGTGAGGGCTAACCCCGCAGCTCGTCCGCCGCGCGGCGAACGGCGAGCTCGGGATCGACGCGGGCGATCCGGGCGAGGTCGACGGCGGCGAGCAGGAGCGCGCCGATCGCCGCCTCGGCCCCGGCGCGCTCGGTCCGGTCGCGATGCTCGGGGTCGGCGGATAGCGAGCCGTCGCCGAGGCCGTCGAGGGCCGAGCGGAGGCGCTCGACCGCTTCGCCGCCGCCCGCCGCGGGACCGGGCAGCCCGGCGGCGGCGGCGCGGCGCTGCAGCTTGCGCGCGTAGAGGAGCCCGGGCAGGGTCTCGGGCACGTCGGCGAACGGGCCCTCGGCGCCACGCCCCTCCTGCTCTTGCTTGATCCGCTCCCAGTTCGAGCGGACGTCGTCGCCGTCGGCGACCTCGACCTCGCCGAAGACGTGGGGATGACGGCGGATCAGCTTCTCGCGGGCGTTGGCGGCGACCGCCGCGAGGCTCCCGCCGCCGCGCTCCTCGAGCAGCAGGGCGAGGAAGTGGACCTGAAAGAGCACGTCGCCGAGCTCGTCGAGGAGCTTCGCGTCATCGCCGGAGGCGGCGGCATCGGCAAGCTCGTAGGCCTCTTCGACGGTGTGAGGGACGATCGAGCGCTCGTCCTGGGCCCGGTCCCAGGGGCATTCCCGGCGCAGCCTGCGCGTGACCGCGTCGAGCGCGGCGACCGCCTCGGCGCCGACGGCGGCGCGGGAGGCGTCGGGGCTCATCGGCGGCGGGGCGTCAGGGCGCCGGGGCCGTCGGCGGCGCTCCCGGGGCCGGGGCGCCGTTGGGGCCGAGCGGGACCGCGCCTGGGGGAAGCTGGCCGGCCGCCCCCTCCTCGGCCGGCGGCGGCTGCGGGCCCTGGGGGAGTCCCTGCTGGGGGGCGCCGTCGATCGCGATCGTCGAGGTCCCGGGCTCGATCGGCTTGCGGGAGAGGACCGGCGGCGGGGCCGGCTGGCCCGGCACCGAAGGCGGCTCGGGCGCCACGTAGTTGGAGCAGAGGTCGATCGTCACGGCGGGAGCGCAGACGGTGCGCGGCGTCCACTTGTCGGTGAAGTCCGCCTGGAACTCGGCTGCGATCTGCTGCTGGCGGGAGGCGGCGAGCTGCTGCTCGATCGCGGCTCGAGCCTCCGAAAGCGGCTGGGTGGTCTCCGGGGTGGTCGCCGTGACCTCGATCACGTACCAGCCGCGATCGGTCTCGAACGGCCCCACGATCTCACCCTCGGGGGCGGCGAAGGCCTCCTTCTCGAGCTGCGGGTCCCCTTGGCCCTCGGTCAGCCCCTCGAGCAGGCCGCCGCGGTCCTTCGAGGCCTGGTCCTGCGAGTACTGCTTGGCGACCTGCTCCCAGCTCTGGTCGGAGTCGTCGGCCTCGAGCTCGGCCTTGGCCTGCTCGGCCTTGGCCTGTGAGGAGTTGAGGATCACGCGAACATCGCGGCTCGCCGGCTGCTTGAAGCTGTCGATGTTGACCTCGTAGAACTCCTCGATCTCGTCGTCGGAGATCTCGGGCTTGGCGATCACCTCCTGCTCGAGGCGGTCGCGCAGCAACGTCAGCTCGACCTGCTCCTGGACGTCCTCCTCGGTGAACTTCGACTGCTTGACGAACTGCTCGAACTCCTTCTCGCTCGAGAAGCTCTGCTCCTTGATCCGCTCGAGCTCGGCGTCGATGTCCTCCTGGGTCGCGTCGATGCCGCGGTCGGCGGCCTCCCCCTGCACCCACTTGGCGAGGATCAGGCTCTGCATCGCCTGCTGCTCGAGCGAGGCGTACTGCGGGTCGTCGGCGGGCGGCACCTCGGGCAGGCCGCTCTGCGCCGCCGCCTGGGACAGCGCCGAATCGAGGTCCTCCTGGGTGATCGCGCCGTCCTCGACGTCGTCGACGAAGGCGACGTCGCCCTCCGGCAGGCCGGGCTGGCCGAGGCCGCTCGTCGCCCCCACGAGGGCGACCGCTGCGGCCAACAGGACGGCGAGGAGGATCGCCAGCTTGCGCTTCGAGGAGCGGGTCACGGATCGGAAACATATCGACACCGCCCCCCGCCCCGCCCCGGGTGGGTCATCCGACCCTCCCATGGCGCGGGTGAGACGACCGACGTGGCCGCGGTCGCGGCCCCCCGCGCGGGGTGGGTCGTCTGGCCCTCGCATGGCGCGGGTGAGATGACCAAGGGGGTTGTGCGGTCAGGCGGCCTCGCGGGAGGCCGAGATCGCGTCGGCGAGGCTGCCGAGGCGCGCGACCCGCTCCGCCTCGGGCTCGTCGGGCCCGGGCGCCCGCAGGGTCAGCGTGCTCTCACGGGAGCTGTAGACGGCGTCGGCGAGGCGCTCGCGCAGGCGTCCGACCCGCTCGGAGTCGAGCTCGAGCGGCTCGGCGACGATCCGTTCGCCGCGCAGGACGAGGCTCGTGGCTCCCTCGCGGGCGACCTCGATCCGCGCCCGCTGGATCGCGAGCAGCGCCTCGACGGGCTCGGGCGGAGGCCCGAAGCGGTCGCGCAGCTCGTCGCCGAGCGCCCGCAGCTCGCCCGGCGCGCGGGCGGCGGCGATCCGGCGGTGGACGTCGATCTTCGCCGCCTCGTACGGGACGTAGTCGGAGGGGACGAAGGCGGAGACGTCGGTGTCGACCCGGACCTCCTCCTCCCCGCGCCCGCTCTCGCCGGCGGCGCGCAGCTCGGCGACCGCCTGGTCGAGCATCTCGACGTAGAGCTCAAAGCCGATCGCGGCGACGTGCCCGGACTGCTCGGCTCCGAGCAGGTCGCCGGCGCCGCGCAGCTCGAGGTCGCGCATCGCGATCCGGAACCCGGATCCGAGCTCGGTGTGATCGGCGAGGGTGGCCAGGCGGGCGGCCGCCTCCCGGGTCACCCCCGCTTCGGAGGGGTAGAGCATGTAGGCGTAGGCGCGCTCGTCCGAGCGCCCGACCCGGCCGCGGATCTGATAGGCCTGCGCGAGCCCGAGGTGGTCGGCGCGCTCGACGATCAGCGTGTTGGCGGCGGGGACGTCGAGCCCGGACTCGATGATCGTCGTCGCCACCAGCACGTCGGCCTCACCACGCAGGAACGAGAGCATCGTCTCCTCGAGCTCGCTCTCGTCGAGCCGGCCGTGAGCCTCGGTGAAGCGGGCCTCGGGGACGAGCGCCCGCAGCCGCTCGGCGGTCTCGTGCAGGGTCTCGATCCGGTTGTGGAGGAAGAACGCCTGGCCCTCGCGGCGGACCTCGCGACGGAGCGCCCCGGCGACGAGGTCCTCGTCGTAGGGGCCGACGTAGGTGCGGACCGGGCGCCGGCCCTCCGGCGGCGTCTCGATCACCGAGATGTCGCGGAGGCCGGCGAGGCTCATCTGCATCGTCCGCGGGATCGGCGTCGCCGACATCGCCAGCACGTCGACTTTGAGCTTGAGCTGGCGCAGGAGCTCCTTCTGCTTGACGCCGAACCGCTGCTCCTCGTCGATCACGAGCAGCCCGAGGTCGTTGGCGCGGACGTCGCGGGAGAGCAGCCGGTGGGTGCCGATCAGGATGTCGATCGAGCCTCCGGCGAACCCGGCCAGCGCCCGCTTCACCTCGGCCGGCCGGCGCAGGCGCGAGACCATCTCGATCTCGTAGGGGAAGTCGCGCAGGCGCTCCGTGAACGTCCCGAGGTGCTGGGTTGCGAGGATCGTCGTCGGCACCAGCACCATCACCTGCTTGCCGTCGGCGAGGGCCTTCTGGGCGGCGCGGATCGCCACCTCCGTCTTGCCGTAGCCGACGTCGCCGCAGATCAGCCGGTCCATCGGCCGCCCCGACTCCATGTCGGCCTTTACCGCCTCGATCGCCTCGATCTGGTCGGCGGTCTCGCGGAACGGGAACGAGCGCTCGAGCCGGAGCTGCCACTCGCCGTCGGGCGAGAACGCATGCCCGCGCCGGGTCTGGCGCTCGGCGTAGAGGTTGATCAGCTCACCCGCGAGCTCGCGCGCCGAGCGCCGCGCCCGCGCCTTCATCTGGCTCCAGCGCTTGCCCCCGAGCTTCGAGAGCTCCGGGTGCTCGCCGCCGACGTAGCGGGTGATCTTGGCGAGCTGCTCGGCCGGGACCAGGACCTTGTCGCCGTCGCGGTACTCGAGCTCGAGGTAGTCGCGGGTGATCCCGGCGACCGTCCGGGTGTCGAAGCCCGCGAAGCGGGCGACGCCGTGGTCGGTGTGGACGACGTGGTCGCCCGCCGCCAGATCGCCCAGGGACGCCGGCCGCCCGCCGCCCGGCGCCGGGGCCGCTGCGCGGCGCCGGTGGACGAGCCGGCGGAACGGGATCACGGCAAGCCGGAGGGCGGGCGCCACGAACCCGTCGGCGAGCGGGGCCTCGGCGAAGACGACTCCGGGTCCGGCCGGGGGCGGGCCGTCGCCGAGCAGCGGCGGCATCAGGCGCTCGAGCGCGTAGCGGGCGCGTTCGGCCTCGCCGATCCGCTCGAACGCGACCACGGTCGTGTAGCCGGAGCGGACCTGGCGCTCGAGCTCGGGCTCGGCCTCGGCGACGCTGCGGGCCGGCGACACCGGAACCGAGGCCCGGAGCGCCGCGGCCGGCCCGTCGCCGCCCGGGTCGTCGCCCGCCTCGGTCAGCCGCAGCGCGGCTCGCTCCCCAAGCGGCTCGCGGACGGCGACGTAGAGCTCCGCGACATCGTCGTCGTGGATCGCGGCGCGGACGTCGGTCAGGTGGTCCTCGAGCGCGGTGTCGAGCTCGTCCGGGGCGGCGACGACGACCGCGGTGCGCTCGTCGATCAGGTCGAGGAGCGCGCCGAAGCGATCGGTCGGAAGGAGCTCGGCGAGCGGTCGGTCGGCGTCCTCGGCGATCGCCGCCGCGGCGAGCAGGCGGTGGTCGGGGTCGATCTCGGCCGCGGGATCGAGCTCGATCCGCTCAACCTCCCCGAGCGAGCGTTGGGTGAAGGTCGAAAAGCGCCGGATCGACTCGATCTCGTCGCCGAACAACTCGATCCTGGCTGCCGCCTCGGCGGTCGAGCCGAAGACGTCGAGGATGCCGCCGCGGACCGCGAACTGGCCGCGGTCGCCGACCTGCTCGACGCGCTCGTAGCCGCACGAGGCCAGCAGCTCGGCGACGTCGCCGAGGTCGACCTCCTCGCCGCGGCCCAGGGCGAAGCCGGCCGGCCGCAGCGACGCGTCCGGCACCGCCTCGGCGAGCGCGACGGCGCCGGCGACGACGACCGCCGGCTCGTCTCCGCCGCCGGCGAGCGCGTCGAGAGCGGCGATCCGGAGCCCGACCAGGTGCGGCGGCGGCGACAGGTGCGACTCGTAGCCGGTCCCGCGCGAGGGGTAGTGGCGGACCCTGCGCGGCGCCAGGTAGGCGCCGAGCTCGCCGGCGAGGTCGCGGGCGCCGCGGTCGTCGGCGGCGACGACGAGCATCGGCCGGCCGGCCAGGCCCGGCTCGGCCTCGGCCAGCGCCGCGAGCAGGAACGGCCGCAGCGCCGCCGAGACGGGCAGGTCGAGACCTCCCCCGGGCATCGCCGCGGCGACCTCGGCGGCGACGGTCGCGAAGGCATCGTCGCCGCGGGCGAGGTCGAGGAGGGGGCGCAGCGACACGGCAGGCCGGTCGGCTCAGTCCCGGTACCCCAGGCCGGGGCCCTCGGACTGCCAGGCGACCTGGCCCTCGCCCTCGACCCGGGAACGCTCCTCGACGCCGTCCCAGCCGTGCAGCATCGACTTGATCCGGCTCACCGACTCGGGCGGGTGGTCGGCGATCTGGGTCGCGAGCTGGAGCGCCACCTCCTCGGTCCTCGGCGCCGGCGCGACCTTGTGGACGATCCCCCAGCGGAGCGCCTCCTCGACCCCGATCTCCTTCGAGGTCAGCAGCAGGTACTTGGCGACCGAGAGGCCGCAGAGGGTGACGAGGCGGGCCGGGCCGACGGGGACGCCGAGGCCGGCCCCGGGAAAGCGCAGGCGCAGGTTCGAGCCGCCGACGCGGAGGTCGCAGGCGACCGCGATCTCGGCGCCGCCGCCGACGCAGGCGCCGTGGCAGGCCGCGATCGTCGGCCTCGGAAAGCCGGTGAGGGCGTCGTAGAGCTCGGCGAAGAGCCGCATCCGGCGGATCGCCCCGTCGCGGTCGAGCTCCTCGCGGACGTCGGCGCCGGCCGAGAGGCCCATGTGATCGGTCGAGGAGACGACGAGGACCCGCAGCCCGCCGTCGTCGCGCGCCGCCCCGAGGTGGGCGAGAAGCTCCTCGAGCATCGCCGTGTCGATCGCGTTCCGCGCGGCCGGACGGTCGAGCCGCAGCAGGCCGACGCCGTTGCCGTCGGCCTCGTAGGTGGTCAGCGCCATCTCACTCCTCGCCCTCCTCGCCGCCGGAGATCTCGTCGATCAGCCGCTCGGTCGCGTCGGCCGCGTCGGCGATCAGGGCCGTGACCCGGTCGCGGCCCTCCTCGAAGCGTCCGAGGACGTACCGGGAGACCACCTCGGGGTCGGTCGAGTCGGGGCGGCCGACGCCGATCCGGACCCGGTGGAAATCGCGGCCGCCGAGCCCGCGGTCGAGGCTCTTCAGCCCGTTGTGGCCGGCGACGCCGCCACCGAGCTTGGTACGGACCTCGCCGAACGGCAGGTCGATCTCGTCGTGCAGGGCGATCACCCGGTCGAGCGGAACCCCGAACGTCCCCCGCGCGGGTCCGGCCGCATCGCCGGACTCGTTCATGTAGGTCTGCGGCATCAGGATCGCCACCCGCGGGCCGCCGGGCCGGATCCGGCCGCTGGTGACGAGCCCGCCGAAGCGGCTTCTGGCCTGCGGCAGCTCCCAGCGGGCGCTGAGCGCGCGCGCGACCTCGAAGCCGGCGTTGTGGCGGGTCGCCGCGTAGCGGGGCCCGGGGTTGCCGAGCCCGACGATCAGGAAGTCGGCGGAGCCCGATCCGACGCCGGCGCCGCCCGCTCTCCCACCGCCGCGACGACGGCCGAGCCGGCGCACCCCCGGCTAGCCCTCGGAGCCCGAGTCGCCCTCGCCGCCGCCGTCCTCGGCGGCGGCCTCCTCGGCCCCCTCCTCGGCCTCGCCGACGAGCTCGGTCTCCTCCTCGACCTCGGGCTCCTCCTCCTCGACCACCCGCGGCGGGTTCAGCGTCGCGACCGTGACCTCCTCGGGAGCGTCGGTGACGAACTTGACACCGGCGGGCGGCGTCACCGCGTCGAGCTGGATCGTGTCGCCGATCGTCATCTCGGAGACGTCGACGGTGAGGCCCTCGTCGGGGATGTCGGTCGGCAGCGCCGCGATCGTGATCTCTCGCGTGACGTGCTCGAGGATTCCGCCCTCCTTGACCCCGGGGGCATCCTCGGCGCCGCGGAGCTCGATCGCGACATCCGCCTGGATCTCCTGCTCGAGGTCGACCTCCTGGCAGTCGATGTGGACCAGGTCGCCGCGAACCGGGTGGCGCTGCTCCTCCTTGATCACGACCGGGACCTTGCCCTCGCCCTCGATCTCGAGGTCGAACAGCGCGTGGCCCTCGCCGATGAACAGCGCGAGGTCGTGGGCATCGGCCTGGAACGGGCGCGCGGCCTCGCCGCCGGTGTAGACGACGCCGGGAACGATCCCGTCGCGGCGCAGGCGCCGCGCCGTGCGCGATCCGAACCCGGTGCGCCCGGCGACCTTGAAGCTGGGTCTGGTGGCGGCCATCGGGCAGGGCAGGATAGAGAGTCCGCCCGGCCGCCGCTAGACGATCCCGCCGCCGTCCTGAAGGAGCCGCGGATCGTTGCTGACGATGCCGTCGACGCCGGCGGCGCGAAGGCGGGCGATCGCCTCCGGATCGTCGACGGTCCAGGCGATGAGGTCGATCCCGAGCTCGGCGGTGACCGCCGCCAGACGCGGGGTCGCGATCCGGTGGAAGACCCAGATCGCCGCGGCGCCCAGCCCCGGGGCGCGGCGCCGCGCCCGGCCCGGGAAGCGGCGCCGCATCAGCGCCAGCGCCGCCGCGACCGCCGGGCGGGCCGCGACGCTCCGGTCCCACGGCCGGTTCACGAGCGGGTAGGTCCAGCCGAGCCGCAGGCGCGGCTCGAGCCCGGCGATCCGGGCGAGGCTTCGCACGTGCATCGTCGAGACCATCGCCCGGGGCACGAGCTCGCGCTCCCGCAGCGCCGCCACGACCTCGTCCTCGCGCCCGGGCAGCTTCAGGTCGCAGTCGATCTCGACCGCGTCGAGGGGCGGCGCGGTGAACGCGTCGAGCGCGTCGGCGAGGGTCAGCCGCGGGCGCGCGGCGGCGTCCTCCCAGTCGTGGGCGACGACCAACGGCGAGCGGCGCGGCGCCGGGGTGTCGGCGCCGCCGTCGCGGAGCCGGAGGACGTCGAACTCGACCATGTCGACGCCGATCTCGACCGCGCGCTCGAAGCTGGCGACCGTGTTGCCCTCGACGAGCGCCGCGGCGCCCTTGTGGCCGATCCGGCGCAGCGGCGCGCTCACCGGCGCCGGCGCGCCGGCGCCGGCTCGTCCGGCCCGAGCGCAAGCTGCTCGCCGCCGGCGCGCGTGGGGGCCTCGCCGAGGCGCTCGAGCCGCTCGGTCACGAGCAGGCGCAGGATCGCACCGGCCGCGGCGAGCAGGCCGGCGATCCCGAGCCCTCCCCCGAGGGCGGTGAGCGCCGCGACGCCGCGGCTCTGCGCCTCGAGCTCCTCGAAGAGCGGCACCGAGTTGTCGGAGCCGGCGATCACGATCGCCGCCACGGCGGCGAGCACGAGGACGATCCCGGCGACCCAGATCAGGCTTCGGGCGAGCAACTCGTACCACTCGAGGGCGGTCCGGCTCATGGCGCAAGCCTATCCGGAGGCGTCGTCGGGATCCGGCGTCCGGGCGAGATCGAGGACGGAGACGAGGAAGCCCGCGACCGCGACCACGGCGATCACGGTGAAGGCCACCTGCACGCCGTGCGCGAACGAGTCGGCGACGATCCGGTCGATCGCGGCCACGGCCTTGCCCGGGAGCTCGGCGAGCGCGGCGGCCGCGGCGTCGGTGCCGGCGAGGGTGCCGTGGAGGACCGACTGCTCGTGCCCGGTCAGCTTGATGCCGGTCTCGGAGGCGACGAGGTCGCCGAGCCGGTTCTCGGAGGCGCTGGTGAAGATCGCCGTGGCGACGCCGAGGCCGACCGCGCCGCCGGCGATCTGGAACATGTAGACGATCCCGCCGGCGAGGCTGCTGCGGGCCGCGTCGAGGGCGGTCACCGCCGCGGTCGTGATCGACGGGTAGAACAGGCCGCAGCCGACGCCGAGGGCGAGGAGGCCGGGGGCGACGTCGGCGAACCGGGCGCCGGGGCCGACGAGGAGCGCGAAGAGGACCATGCCGACCGCGATCAGCGCCGTGCCGCTGCAGACGACGACCCGCATCCCGGCCCGGTTGTAGAGCGGACCCGCGATGAACGAGGTCAGCGCGAACACGGCGAGCATCGGCAGCATGCCGAGCCCCGCCTCCACGGTCGAGTAGCCGAGGATCTTCTCGAAGAACTGCGGCACGTAGAGCAGGCAGGAGAAGAACACGGCCGAGAGCAGCAGCACGGTCAGGCAGGCGGCGCGGAAGCGCCTGTTCTCGATCACGTCGGGCGGGATCAGCGCCCGGTCCCCCGCCCGACGCTCGATCGCCGCGAAGGCGGCGACGAGAACGACCGCGAGGACGAGCATCGCGAGGACGCGGGGGTCCGTCCAGCCCCAGTCGACGGCCTGGTCGAGCGCGAGCAGGAGCAGAACGAGGCCGGCCGAGAGCGTCGCCATGCCGGCGTAGTCGATCCGCTCCTCGGCGGGCTCCTGCTCCTGGTGGACGTTGCGCCACGTCGCGAACATCGCGAAGGCGGCGATCGGGACGTTGAGGACGAAGATCCAGCGCCAGTTGAGCGCCTCGGTGAGGGCGCCGCCGAGCAGCGGCCCGACCGCGTTGCCGATCCCGGCGACGCCGAGGATCAGCCCGCCGGCGAGCCCGGCCTTCGACTCCGGAAGCGCCGCGAACGTCATCCCGAGGATCGCCGGCCACATCAGCGCGCCGCCGACCCCCATCCCGACCCGGGCGCCGATCAGGACCCCGAGGTCGGGCGCGACGGCGCCGAGCAGCGAGAACGTCGCGAACAGGACCGTGCCGATGAAGAAGACCCGGCGGCGGCCGAACATGTCGGCGAGCCGCCCGCCCGAGACGATCGCCATCCCGAAGACGAGCGCGTAGGCGTTGATCACCCACTGGACGCTGCCGACATCGGCGTTCAGGTCGCCTTCGATCGCCGGCAACGCAACGTTCAGGGCGGTGAAGTCGTTGGCGATCACGAAGACGCCGAGCCCCATCGCGGCCAGGGCCATCACCGTCCCGGGCTGGATCGCATCGCGCTCGCGCTCGATCGCGCCACCGCCCGACTCTGCGGTCGCTGCTCCTCCCATCCTCATGACCCTAGCCCGAACATCGGAGCACAGGGAGCGGTGCTTCAGCCCGGAGCACGGGCGACCGAAGCGGGTGAGTGGGCGATATCGACGAGGATCTCGTCGCAATCGCCCGCTCGATCGGGTTTGGGCCGGGCTGTTTGGAACCCTAGAACAGCTGGTTCTCGCCGGCGAAGATCTCGGAGACCGAGTCGTCGGTGAAGATGCGGCGAATCGAGTCGGCGAGGGTCTGCGCGGTCGAGAGCACGGTGATGTTGTCCGGGTGGCCGGGAGCCAGCGGGATCGTGTCGGTGACGACGATGCGCTCGATCTGCGAGCTCTCGTAGGCGAGCCGCTCGAACGCGGGGCCGCTGAAGACGCCGTGGGTGGCGCAGGCGATGACCCGGGCGGCGCCCTCGTCGAGGACCGTGCGGGCGGCGGCGCAGAGGGTGCCGGCGGTGTCGATCATGTCATCGACGAGCACCGCGGCCTTGCCCTTGACGTCGCCGACGACGTAGCCGATCTCGGCGACCTGCTGGGCGGGGCGCTCCTTCTCCATCACCGCCCAGTGGGTGCCGACCTTGCGGGCGAAGTTGCGGGCGACCTTGACCCGGCCGGCGTCGGGGCTGACGATCACGAGCTCCTCGTCGAAGTGCTGGTCGATGAACCACTGGGTGAGCATCGGCATCGCCGTCATGTGATCGACCGGGACCTCGAAGAAGCCCTGGACCTGGCCGGCGTGGAGGTCCATGGTGAGCACGCGATCGGTGCCGACCGCCTCGAGCGACTTCGCGACGACGCGGGCGGAGATCGGCTCGCGCGGCAGCGACTTCTTGTCCTGGCGCGCGTAGCCGTACCAGGGCATGACCGCGATGATCCGGTGCGCGGAGGCGCCCTGCGCCGCGTCGATCATGCAGAGCAGCTCCATCAGCGCGTCGTTCGGGGTCATCCCGGCGGCCTCGTTGGCGGCGGTGGACTGGACCAGGAACACGTCGGCGCCGCGGATCGACTCCTGGTAGCGGCAGTAGACCTCGCCGTTGGAGAAGGTCCGCAGGTCGGCCTGGCCGAGGTCGACGTCGAGCTTCTGGGCGATCTTGGCGGCGAGCTCGCCCGAGGCGCGGCCGCCGAACACCATCAGCCGCTTGCGGTAGTCCTGGCCGATCGAGCTGACCGGTCGCGCCGCCGGCTCGTCACGGTCGGAGGGAGGGTGCTCCAGCGTCATCGCCTTGCCGCTCTCGCTCACTTCTGCTCGTGTTCCTCGGCCTTGCGCTCGGCGTATCCGTCGATCTGCACCTGCTCGGGACGGGTCAACGCGAGCGCCCCGGGCGCGACGTCCTCGTCGATCACCGATCCGGCGCCAGTGTAGGCGCAATCGCCGACCTCGACCGGCGCGATCAGGGTCGTGTCGACGCCGGTTCGCGCACCTTGCCCGATCTTCGTGCGGTGCTTGACGAAGCCGTCGTAGTTCGCGGTGATCGTCGCCGCCCCGAGGTTGGCGCCGGCTCCGACCTCGGCGTCGCCGACGTAGGAGAGGTGCGGGACCTTGGCGCCGGCGCCGATCGTCGAGTTCTTGATCTCGACGAAGGTGCCCGCCTTGGCGCCCTCGGCGAGCTCGGCCCGCGGCCGCAGGTAGGCGAACGGCCCGACCGTGCAGCGGTCGCCGACCGCGCACTCGGCCAGATAGGAATGTGGCGCCACGACGTCGGCGCCGAGCCGGGAGTCGATCACGGTGGTATGCGGGCCGATGACCGATCCGCTGCCGATCCGCGTCACGCCGATCAGCGAGCACCCGGGCTCGACGCGCACGTCGGGTCCGATCTCGACCTCGACCTCGATCCAGGTCGAGGCGGGATCGACGATCGTGACGCCGGCGAGCATGTGGCGCTCGTTGATCCGTCGCCTCGCCTCCGCCTCGACCAGCGCCAGATCGACGCGCGAGTTGACGCCGAGGACCACCGCCGGGTCCGGGGACACGTGCGCGGCGACGCGGCCGCCGGCGGCGGCGAGCCGCGGCAGGACGTCGGGCAGGTAGTACTCGCCCTGGGCGTTGTCGTTCGTGAGCTCCGGCAGCACCGCCGCCAGCGCCTCCCCGTCGAACGCGTAGATGCCGGCGTTGATCTCGCGGATCTCGAGCTCCCCGGCGGTGGCGTCGCCGGCGCCCGCCTTCGCCTCGACGATCCGCTCGATCGACTCGCCCTCCCCGTCGCGGACGATGCGCCCGTATGTTCCGGGGTCGTCGAGGACGGCCGTGACCACGGTCGCCACGGCGTCCTTCGCCTCGTGCGCCGCGAGCAGCTCGCCGATCAGCTCGGCGGTGACGAGCGGCACGTCGCCCGACAGGACCACGACGACCTCTGACCCGGCGACGACGTCGGCCGCGGCGCGCAGCGCGCCGCCGGTCCCGTCGGGCTCGGGCTGCGGGATCGCCTCAATCCCGTCCGGAAGCGCTCCGGAGATGTCGCGATCGGGCGAGACGATCACCGCGATCCGCTCCGCCCCGGCCTCCCGCGCCGCCGCGATCGGCCATCCGACCAGCGCCCGCCCGCAGACGGGGTGAAGCACCTTCGGCACCACGGATCGCATCCGGGTGCCCTGTCCCGCGGCCATGATCAGGACCGTTGCAGCGCTCACCGTCCGCATCGTATTGCCAGCCCGTCCGGTCAGTCGCCGCCGCCCTCCCGCTCACGCTCGCATGCACGAACCCACTTGCGGACGGAACTGCGGCAGGCGTCACGAACTATCGTGTCGATCTGCACGCTGGGGAGTGGTGTAACTGGCTAGCACGGATCCCTTTGGAGGATCAGGACCGGGTTCGATCCCTGGCTCCCCAGTCGCCCTCCACGTGGCTTCAGGCTCGAGCTCGGGCCGGTCCAGAGACTGAATCGGTGGTCCGCGCCCCGGACTCCGCAGCTCGAGATGCCGCTCGCCGGGCGCTCCACCTACTCCCCCTTGCGGGGCTTCCCGCCCTTCCCCCGCCCCTCCGTGGCCGGGCCGCCGGGAGGCTGGATGCCGAGGACGCGCATCGCCTTCAGGCCGAGGCCGATCTTCTCGCGGCCCTCGGTGGAGCCGAGGTCGTGGCCACAGAGCTCGCGGACCCGCTCGAGCCGGTAGCGGACGGTGTGGCGATGGGTGAACAGGGTCTCGGCGGTCGGGGTGACGTTGCCGTCGTTGTCGAGGTAGGCCTCGACGGTCGCCACGAGCTCGGTCTCGTACTGCTCGTCGTAGGCGGCGAGCGGCGCGATCGTCTCGTCGTAGAAGCGCTCGAGCTCGGCCGGGTCCTCGCTCAGCGCCGGCAGCAGCAGGCGGTAGGAGCCGGTCTCCTCGAAGGCGAGCGGCGAGCGCTCCTCGGACTCGGCGACGTTGGCCGCCATCAGCGCCTCCCTGCCGGCGCGGTAGACCTGCGAGCCGTCCTCGGCCCGGCGGCTGAAGCCGACGGTGACGGAGAACCCCTGAAGGCCACGGCGGAGCTCGTCCTCGATCGCCCGCGCCGCCCGCTCGATCGGCCCGGGCTCGGAGGCGGGCAGGAGGACCGCGACCTCCCCCCCTTCCTCCCCGGTGAGCGCCGCGAGCGCGCCGCTGCCGCCCGTGCGCACGGCCCGCGCGACCAGCGTCAGCGCCCGGGCCCGCCACTGGCCCGCCTGGGCGGCGCGCGGTGTCGCCCGCGCGATCACGACGCCCCCGCCGGCGCCGAGGTCGCAGCCGAGCTCGCCGGCACGGGCCTCGACCTCGCCGCCGTCCGCGAGCCGGCGCTCGAGGACATCGCGGACGAAGCCCGCCGCCTCCTCGTCGCTCGCCCATTCCGGCGAGCGGGCCCGCTCGACCTCGAGCCCGAGCAGCGTCGCCACCGTCCGCAGACCCGGGGGCGGCTCTTCGGCCCCGCCGCGCCGGCGGAACCGGAGCTCGCCGACGGCCACGTCGGCGACCCGCAGCTCGGCGCTGCTGACGCCGGCGGCGGCGGCGATCAGCTTCTCCTCCTCGGCGGCCGAGGCGGCGGCGACGGCGAGCACCGCGCTCGAGCGATCGATCAGCGCGATGCTGGCGTCGAGGGCGGCGGCGGCGGCGCGGGCGATCGCCGGCAGGCCGGCGCCCGACTCGATCGCCTCCGAGAGCGCCTCCAACGGACCCGCCGCCGCGCCGTTCCGCTCGGCCGCCGACCCGTCGCCGGGCGCTCGCTCGGCCTCGTCGGGAGCAGGTCCTGTCGACCGCGTCGGCACGGGACCCTCCGGATAGTAGGGCCGCGCCGGCCGCCGCCGCGGCGGCGGTGGAGCCGCAGACGAGGGGCCCCACCGGACGGATTCGCGGGCTCCGGCACCGTCGCGGGCGGCGTGACGCGCCCGCTGCCGACCGGCGGGGGCCGTGCGCCTCAGCCGAACAGGGTCGAGATGTCGTCCCAGTAGTAGACGATCGCGACCCCGACCGCGAGGCCGAGCCCGACGAGCGCGATCAGGACGATGAGCGACAGCGCCGCCGCCGTCGCCTTCTCCCACCCGCGGGCGAAGGAGCCGATCGCGGGAACGAGGATCAGCGTCGTGAACGCGATCAGCGTGATCAGCCCCGCACCGGCGAAGATCAGCACCTCAGCCGACATCGCTCTCATTCTGCCGGATGTGGACGACGATCACCACGGCCGCCGAGAGCAGCGCGAGGACCGCCACCCCGAGCGCCCAGCCGCCGCTGACGTCGCTCATGTAGTGCGCCCCGAGGTAGACGCGGCTGAGCCCGATCGCCGCCGCGAGCAGCAGCCCGGCGACGACGAGCGCGCTCCCGTTGCGCATCCCCGGACGCACCCGGATCGCCACCGTCAACGCGATCCAGGCGTAGACGACCGCGTGCGATGCGTGCCCGCTCGGGTACGCGTAGCCGGAGGTCTCGACGAGGCTCCCGGCGGGCCTTGGCCGGGCCACCCACTCCTTCATCGCGTCGGTGAGGGCGAAGATGGCGACCGTGCCGGCGACGAGCACGAGCAGCTCCGGCCAGGCGCGGCGGGCGGCGAGCCAGATCGCGGCTAGTGCCGTGGCCGGGATGACCACCCCCCAGGAGCCGAGCGCGGTCACCACCTCGGCGATCGACACGAGCCAGTCGGTGCGGATGTGGGAGACGAAGTCGGCCGCGGTCGCATCGCCGGTCGTCGGCCCGGGCGCGTCGGCGACCGTGAGCGCGTAGGCGATCGTCACGTAGCTGCCGACGGCGAGCGCCGCCAGCGCCGTCGTCAGCTCGAGCCCGAGCCCGCCCGGCGTCAGCCGATCGGCGAGGAAGCGCGCCTGCGGCTCGAGCCGGCGACCGAGGGCGAGCGCGCCGCGCAGCAGCGGCCGCCGCTCCATCGCGGCCGCGAGCCGGGCGCGGTTCGCGGCGACCCGGAGCCAGCGCCAGGCGACGATGCCGCCGACGATCACGGCGACGATCGCCGCGAACGCGAGCAGCGCGTGCTCGGAGTTGCTGAGGACCGCCTCGATGTTCTTCGAGGCGTAGAAGCCGAGCAGCGTGAACAGCGTCGCCCACATCCCCGTGCCGAGGACGCTGTAGGGCGCGAGCTGGCGATACGGCATCCGCGAGCTGCCGGCGACGAACGGCGCCAGCGCCCGCACGATCCCGATGAAGCGGCCGACCAGGATCGTCTTGCCGCCGTGGCTGGCGAAGTACTCCTCGACCTGCCGGAAGCGCTCCGGCGTGATCCGCAGCCGCGGGCCGTGCCGGAGCACCCAGTCGCGGCCGAGGCGCTCGCCGAGCAGGTAGCTGCAGGAGTCGCCGAGGAATGCGCAGAGCCAGACGATCCCGATCGTCACCGTCACCGACGTCGCGCCCTGGCCGGCGACGGCGCCGGCGAGGACGACCACGGTCTCGCCGGGCGCGACGAGGCCGACGAACGCGCCGGTCTCGAGGAACGCGAGCACGCCGACGATCAGGTACGTCCACGAGCCGAGCGATCGCGCGACGTCGTCGAGCACCTGCTGCACGTCGATGTCGGGCAGCGCCCGCTTGGCGAGCTGGTAGGCGACGACGACCGCGACGAGGATCGCGGCGACCTTGAGCCAGTCCCGGCGGCGCCGCGGGAGCTCCAAGTCAGAGCCCCTCGACCGAGCTCGCGACGATCGCCTCGTGGCCGTCCGCGCGCAGCTCCGCGGCCGCGGCGACGGCCGCGTCGCGATCGGCGAACACCCCGACCGCCGTCGGCCCCGAGCCGGTCACGAGCGCCACCGGCGCGCCGACCTCGGCGAGCAGCCCGAGGGCGATCCCGATCGACGGCCGCAGCGACAGCGCCGCCGGCGCGAGGTCGTTTACGAGCAGCGGCGCGTACTCGAGCGGGTGGGCGCCCGCCCGCGCCGCCGCCACGACCCGCTCCCGCGCGGCAGCCAGCTCCTCCCGGCTCCGCGTCGTCCCGAGCCGGTCGGCCTCGGCGTAGACCGCCGGGGTCGGCAACCCCTCGGGGTCGGGGATCAGCACCACCGCGAACGGATCCGGACGCGGCAGCGGCTCGACCTCCTCGCCGGCACCGGCGACGAGACAGAAGCGGGGGTCGAGCTGCGAGCTGACGTCGGCGCCGAGCGAGCGGGCGAGCGCCGCGATCCGCTCCGGCGGCAGGTCCCCGCGCGCGAGCCTCAGCACCGCCGCCGCGTCGGCGCTGCCGCCGCCGAGCCCGGCGGCGAGCGGGATCACCTTCTCGACCTCGATCCGGATCGGATCGTGCGCCCAGCCGGCTGCGCGCAGCGCCGCCAACGCCCGCGCCGTCAGGTCCGGGGCCTCGATCCCGGCGACGATCACGCCGTCGCCGTCGGCCTCGCTCACGGTCAGCCGGTCGGCCAGCGACAGCGGCACGAACAGCGAGCCGATCTCGTGCAGGCCGTCGCCGCGGACCGGGCCGACGTACAGGCACAGGTTCAGCTTCGCCGGGGCGAAGGTCTCGAAGGCCCTGCTCATGCCAGCCGCTCCGCGACCGCCCGGTGCTGCTCGGGGGTAAGCATCTCGGCCCTTGCTCCCTCCGGCAGGCCGAGGGCGGCGAGCGCCTCCCGGGACGCCTGGCGGATCTCGCGCGAGCGCGGCCGCGGCGGCGGCTCGCCGGCCCGCTCGGCCTCGCGCTCGCGGCGGCGGGCGGCGAGCTCGAGCGAGCGCGGCAGCGCCTTGCGCCGGTGGGCGAACGCGTCACGGACGAGCCGCGCCGGCTCCGGAGCGATCGCCGCGCGACGTCGACGCAGCGCCAGCACCGCCGATTCGACCCGCGGCCGGGGCTTGAACACGGCGGGGTCGACGGCGCGCAGCATCCGCACCTCGCAGGCGAGCTGGACGAGCACGCTCGGCGAGCCGTATGAGCGCGACCCCGGGCGCGCCCGCAGCCGCTCGGCGATCTCGCGCTGGACCATCACCGTCCAGCGCGTGAGCGAAGGCAGCTCGGCGATCGTCCGCAGGATGATTGGGGTTGCCACCGCGTAGGGAAGGTTGGCGACCATCGCGGTCGGAGCGGGCGCGAGCGCGCCCAGGTCGACCCGCATCGCGTCGCCCCAGACGATCGCGACTCCGTCGTGCCCCGCCTCGACCCGGCCGAGCGCGTCCCGCAGCCGCTCGTCGAGCTCGATCACGTGCACCATTCCGGCGCGCGCCGCGAGCCGCTCTGTCAAGGCTCCCTCGCCGCCGCCGACCTCGAGCACGACGTCGTCGCCGTCGAGCGCCGCGTCGGCGACGATCGCCTCGAGCAGGTTCGGGTCGGCGAGGAAGTTCTGGCCTAGCCGGACCACCGGAACAGCCTCGCCGCGTTCTCGGTGACGACCGCGTCGAGCCGCTCGTAGCCGACCCCCCGCGCCGCGGCTACGACCTCGGCGGTGTGGGTCACGTTCGCGGGCGCGTTCGGCCTGCCGCGGACGGGCTGCGGCGCCAGGTAGGGGCTGTCGGTCTCGACGAGCAGGAGCCGGTCGGGAACCAGCGCCGCGGCCTCCCGCAGCTCCTCCGACCGCGGGTAGGTGACGTTGCCGGCGAACGAGACGTGCCAGCCGCGCCCGGCCGCTTCCTCCGCCCGCTCCGGGGTCGCCGAGAAGCAGTGCAGGATCACGTCGAGCCCGTCGGCTTCGCCCGCGAGCAGCTCGAACGCGTCGGCGACGGCGCGCCCGGCCCCCGGGCCGGCGCTGTCGCGAAGGTGGACCACGAGCGGCAGCCCGCGGCGCCGCGCGATCCCGATCTGGGCTTCGAACGCGCGCACCTGCGCCTCCTCCGACGCCCGGTCGCGGTAGTAGTCGAGCCCGGTCTCGCCGATCGCGCGGACCACCTCGTCGGCGGCGAGCTCCTCGATCAGCGCCGCCGCCTCCCCGTCGAAGCCTTCGGCCGAGTTCGGGTGGTGGCCGACCGCGACGAACACCTCGGGGTGCTCGCGACCGATGCGCACCGCCTCGCGGTTCGACGCCGCGTCGAGCCCGATCGTGAGGATGCGCTCGACCCCGACCCGCCGCGCATCGGCGACGAGCGCCTCCGGCGGCGGCTCGCAGCTTCCGAGATGGGCGTGGCTGTCGATCACGGCGCCAGTCTACGAGCCGCCAACGCCCGGTCGGGCGGCCCGGAGGACCGTGGGTCGCGCGGTCAGCCGAGCTTCGGGAACAGCGGCGGTATCCGCTCGATCCGCTGGCCGCCGCCGCGGGACCCGAGCGCCGCGATCCCGCGCGACCGCTCGGCGAGCGCGCCGAGCAGGCGGTCGGCGGCCTTCGGGACGTAGGCGTGCAGGAGCAGGGTCACGACCCGCAGGCCCTCGGCGAGGTTGTAGAGGACGGCGTCGAGGTCGCGGGCGCGGCCGGGGTCCTTGGCGAGCTCCCAGGGCTTGCGCTCCTCGACGTAGCGGTTGAGCCGCCGCACCGAGCCCCAGCAGACGTCGAGCGCCCGGCTGATCTCGGCCCGGTCGAGGAGGCCGGCGACGAGGACCTCGACGCCGCCGAGCCCGCCCTCGCCGCCGGCCAGCGCCGGGTCGACCTCGACGCCGGCGGGGACGACGCCGTCGCGGTAGCGCTCGACCATCGCCAGCACCCTGCTCGCGAGGTTGCCGAAGTCGTTCGCGAGCTCGGTCTCGTAGCGCGCCTCGAAGCCGGCCGGCGAGATCGAGCCGTCCTGGCCGAAGCTGACCTCGCGGAAGCAGTAGAAGCGAAGCGCGTCGGAGCCGTACTGCTCGATCACCCGGAACGGATCGAGGACGTTGCCGAGCGACTTCGACATCTTCTTCTCGCCCATCAGCAGGAAGCCGTGGACGTACATCCGCTCGGGCAGCTCGAGCCCGGCGGCGAGCAGCAGCGCGGGCCAGTAGACCGAGTGGAACTTGAGGATGTCCTTCGCCATCACGTGCAGCGACGCCGGCCAGAAGCGGTCGGTCAGGTCCTCGCCCGGCCGCGCGAACGACAGCGCCGTGTAGTAGTTGAGGAGGGCGTCGAACCAGACGTACATGACCTGCCCGGGGTCCCAGGGCAGCGGCACCCCCCACTTCAGCTTCGGCCGCGACAGCGAGACGTCCTGAAGGCCGCCGCGGATGAAGGCGAGCGCCTCGTTGCGGCGGAAGTCGGGCATCACCAGCTCCGGCCGTTCCTCGTAGAGCCGCAGCAGGGCGTCCTCGAAGGCCGAGAGCCGGAAGAACCAGTTCTGCTCGGTGACGAGCTCGAGCACGATCTCGTGGATCGGGCATGCGTTCCCCGGCCCGAGCTCGGACGGCGTCTTGAAGTCGGCGCAGCGCGGGCAGTAATAGCCCTCGTAGGTGCCCTCGTAGACGTACCCGTTGTCGTGGACGCGCTGCATCACCTCCTGGACCCGCGCGACGTGGCGCTCGTCGCTGGTCCGGATGAAGAAGTCGTTGGAGACGTCGATCTGCGGCATCAGGTCGAGGAAGCGCCGCGCGTTGCGGTCGGCGAGCTCGCGCGGGCTCACCCCCGCGCGCTCGGCCGCCTGCGCGACCGGCTCACCGTGCTCGTCGGTGCCGGTGAGGAAGAACACCTCCTCGCCGCGCTGGCGCATGTGGCGGGCGAGGATGTCGGCGCCGATCGTCGTGTAGGCGTGGCCGAGGTGCGGCTCGGCATTGACGTAGTAGATCGGCGTCGTCACGTAGTAGGGCATCGGCGGGCAAGACTATTCGGCGCGTGACCCGGGCCGATCGGCATGACCGCAGGCCCACGTTCCGCCGCGCGCTTCTCGCGTGCGACTACGGCAGCGACGGCAGCGCCGCGAACGCGACGGCGAGCACGAGGTTGCGGAGGACCGCGAGCCCGCCGACCCGGCCGCCGCCGCCGAAGCAGGCGCACGGCGCCCCCGTCTGGCCGCGCATCAATGCCGAGCCGAGGGTGGCCGCGAAAAGGGTCAACAGCGCCGCGGCGGCGTAGGCCGCGCTGTCACTGCCGGCGGCGACGCCGATCGCCAGCCCGACCTCGACGAGGATCGCCACCGCCCACGCCAGCCGCCGCGAAGCCGGCGTCGGGAAGCCGAAGGCCTCCATCGCCGCGATGCTCTCCCGCGGCCGCGCGAGCTTGGCGCCGGCCGACGCGGCCAGCACCCCAGCCAGGATCAACCGCGCCGCGAGCTCCATCCAGCCTCGCCCTCCATCCTGGGCTCAAGCTACCGGCTGATCACGTCATCTGGGGCACTTTGACCACCGTATGCGGCGTTCAGATGCCCCAGCCGGCGTGCCGGTGGCGTGGCACCGGCGTGCCGGTGGCGTGGGCGGGCGCTTCACTCGCGCACGCTCGCCAGCACCGCGAGGATGTCCTCGCCGTAACGCTCGAGCTTCGTCGGGCCGATGCCGTCGCAGGCGAGCAGGGCGCGCTCGTCGGCCGGCATCGCGGCGGCGATGCCCTCGAGCTGGCGGTTGCTGAGGAGGACGTAGGCGGGGACGCCGTCGGCGTCGGAGCGGAGCTTGCGCCACTCGCGGAGCGCCGCGTCGGCGGCACGCGCGACCGGCCCGGCGTCGTCGAGCGGCGAGCCTTCCGCCCTGCCCGCCATCGCCCGTCGCGAGCGGGCCGTCGCGGCGGCGAGGCGGTCGACGCCGGCCGCGGGCCTGGTCGCCGCCTCCGCGGCCTCGCCGCGGAGCTCGGCGAGAAACGGCGAGGGGCGCTCGCGGTCGGCGAGGACGACGCAGCGGTCGCGGGCGCGGGTGATCGCGACGTGGAGGACGCGGCGCTCCGCCTCCCAGCTCTCGCTCAGCCGGTGCGGCATCAACCCGTCGACCACGCCGTAGACCGCGACCCTGTCCCACTCCCGGCCCTTGACCTTGTGGATGCTCGCCAGGCGCACGCCCTCGCTCCCCGCCGAGGACTCGAGCGCCGCCCGCAGCCAGGGCTCGAAGCCGCCGGGCTCGTCGTGGAGGTCGGCGACCTGGATCAGCCCCTCGAGGTCGTCGAGGTGGCTCGCGGCGGCCTCGCTCCCCTTCGAGCCGTCGAGCATCGCCATCGCGCCGCCGAGCCCGATCCGGTCGCGGACCGCCTCGAGCAGCGCCCGGGTCGTCGCCCCGGCGGCGGCGGTCGCCGCAAGCATCTCGACGTCGTCCGCCAGCTCGCCGACCTTGCCGGCGACTCGCTCGTCGTCGATCTTCAGTCCGATGTAGCGGAGGTCCTCGAGCGAGCGGCAGTTGGCGAGCCACTTGCTGATCCAGCGCGGAAAGCCGCGGCTCGGGCGCCGGCGGATCGCCTCGAGGTCGGCGCCGACGAGGTTCTCGGGATCGACCGCGACACGGAGCCAGGCGAGCGCGGCGGCGGCTCCGGTCCGCTCCAGGAGCTCGCCGCGGACCGCCGAGGCGACGGGGACCCCGGCGCTCCACAGCGCCACCTGCGGCGCCAGCAGCAGCGAGTTGACGCGGGCGAGGACGGCGATGTCGCCGGGGCCGACCTCGGGCTCGGCGAGCCAGCCGCGGACGAGATCGACGAGGGTGGCGGCCGCCTCGGCCCGCGGCCGCTCGCGGAGCTCGAGCGCGCCCCGATCCGGATCGGCGCCGGCGGCCGCCCGGATCGTCTTCGGCACCCGCACCCGGTTGTAGCCGAGCAGCGTCGCGGCGCCGCTGACGATCGCCTCCGCGCAGCGGTAGTTGACCTCGAGCGCGGTCCGCTCGGCGCCCGGGAAGTAGTCGCCGTAGTCGACGAGGAAGCGGGGATCGGCGCCGGCGTGGTCGTAGATCGTCTGGTCGTCGTCGCCGACGCCGAAGACGTCGAATCCGGGCATCGCGAGCAGCCGGATCATCAGCACGTGCGCCGGCGTCAGGTCCTGGAACTCGTCGACGAGCAGGTGCCGGTGCTCGCGCTGGACGCGGCGCCGGAACCCGCCGTCGCGAAGCAGCGCCTCGAGGGCGGCGTAGACCTGCTCGTCGAAGTCGACCGCGCCGGCGGCCGCGAGCCGCTCGCGGTAGGCGTCGAACCCCTCGGCGAGGCCGGGGACGTCGTCGCGCTCGCCCTCGACCTCGGAGGGCGGCACGAGCCCGAGCCGGACGACCCCGAGCGCGTCGATGTAGGGGCCGATCGGGTCCGTGTTGGTCCGCCGTCTCGGGACCGGGAAGACCTCGGCGACGAGATCGCGCGCCTCGGGCTCCGTCAGCACCCGGGACCGGGTGCCGCAGTGGCGGTTGAGCAGCGAGTAGCCGAGCGAGTTCAGCGTCCGGGTCCGCGGGGCGAGAGCGGCGAGCCGGGACTCGAGCTCGTCCTGGGCGAGCTTGTTGTAGGCGACCGCGATCACCGCCTCGCGCCGGTAGCCGCAGTCGGCGAGCAGGTGGCGCATCCGCTCGGTCAGGACCCGCGTCTTGCCCGACCCGGCCGGGGCGATGACCCGGACCGGGCCGCCGTGGTGCTCGACCGCGGCGAGCTGGTCGGGCGCGAGGTCGGCCCGGGCAGCCGGCCGCTCGCGCGGGATCGGATCGATCGATCCCGCCTCGACCGCGCCGGCCTCGACCACGATCGTGTCGGCGGCGGGCGCGCTCCAGCGCGGGCCACCGTCGATCCACGCCTCGCGGCCGTCGGGCAGGACGACGTCGGCGGCGCCTCCCGCGGCGGCCCCCAGCCGGACCGCCTTCTCGCCCCACCACCAGACCGGCTCGGCCCCGCGCGCGTCGTAGTTGTTGGCCCAGACGAGGTGGTGGAGCCGATCGCGGGGCAGGTCGAGGCCCGGTGCGAGTGCGTACGGAGGATCGGCGATCGACTCGGGCGCGCGGAACGACGCCGGATCGACACCGAGGGCGACGACGACCGGCCGGCGGGCGGACCACCCGGTATGGAGCCGCGCGACGACCGCGCCCGGATCGGCGACCTCCCCGGGACCGATCTCGATCCGCTCGGCTCCGGCCCAGGCGGCGGGGGGCTCGGAGCCGGCGGCGACGATGACGCCGCGGCCGAGAGCTCCCGGCGGGCCGGCGGGCGCCCTCAACGCCGCGGCTCGCGGCCGGTCAGCTCGCGGTAGAGGTCGTTGGGTCGCGTTCCGGTCAGCGCCGCCACGACCTGGGCGGCGGCGCGCGGCCGCGCCCCCGACTGGACGAGGCGGCGCAGCGCGTCGACCGCGAACGCCGTGTCCGGGGCCGCCGCCCGCTTCTTCGACGGCGCGATGACGACGACGATCTCGCCCTTGACCTCGCCGCGGAACTGCCGCGCGAGGTCGCCGAGCGTCCCCCGCGCCACCTCCTCGTGGAGCTTGGTCAGCTCGCGGCAGACCGCCGCCGGGCGGTCGGGGGCGAGGGCCGCAAGCGCCCGCAGCGAGGTCGGCAGCCGCCGCGGCGACTCGAAGGCGACGACGGTCTCGGTCGATTGCAGGACGCGCTCGAGCTCGCCCGCCCGGCGCGGCAGGAAGCCCTCGAAGCGCCAGCGGTCGGCGGGCAGGCCGGACGCGACCAGCGCCGTGGTGATCGCGGTCGGCCCGGGCAGGACCTCGATGTCGATGCCGCGCTCGAGGCAGGCGCGGACCAGCCGGTAGCCGGGGTCGGAGAGGACCGGCGTGCCGGCATCGCTGATCAGGACGACGCGGGCGCCGCGCTCGATCGCCTTCGCGATCTGCGGCGCCCGGACCTCCTCGTTGGCCTCGTGGTTGGAGATGAAGGTCGGCGGGTCGAGCTCGAGCCGCTCGTACAGCCGGCCGGCCCGCCGGGTGTCCTCGCAGGCGGCGACGTCGGCGTCGGCGAGCGCCTGGCGGATCCGCGGGGAGAGGTCGCCGACGTTGCCGATCGGCGTCGGGCAGACGGTCAGCCGGCCCGCCATCAGGCGGCCGCCCGCTCCGCCAGCTCGTCGGCGGCGAGGATCGCGGCGCCGATCATCCCCGCGTCGCCGCCGAGCTCGGCGGCATGGACCGGGGTCGCGTTCTGCGGCGGCAGCGCCCGCGTCCGCAGCTCCTCGCGAGCGGGGCCGAGCAGGAGCTCGCCCGCGGCCATCACGCCGCCGCCGAGGACGATCGCGTCCGGGTCGAAGACGTTGGCGAGCCCCGACAGCGCCACCCCGAGCCGACGCCCGATCGTCTCCAGCACCGCGACCGATCCGGCGTCGCCGCCCCGCGCGAGCTCGGTCACCAGGCGTCCGTCGAGGCTTGCGCCCTCCGCCGCGGCCCGGCCGAGCGGCGAGCCCGGGGCCGCGGCCGCGGCCCGCTCGGCCTCGACCGCCAGCGCGGTCCCCGACGCGACCGCCTCGATACAGCCCCGGTTGGGGCAGTTGCCCTGGCACGGCGGGCCGTTGATGTCGACGACCACGTGCCCGAGCTCGGCGCCGGCGCCGTGAGCTCCCCGGTAGGGACGGCCGTCGAGGATCAGGCCGCCGCCGATGCCGGTCCCGATCGTCAGCAGGACCAGGTTGCGGGCGCCGCGGGCGGCGCCGCGGCGGGCCTCGGCGATCGCGGCGACGTTGGCGTCGTTGTCGATCGAGACCGGGATGCCGAAGCGGCCCGTGAACCGGTCGCGGAGCGGGACGTCGACCAGGGGCAGGTTGACCGCGTTCACGCAGACGCCGCCGGCGCGGTCGATCGTGCAGGGCACGCCGAGCCCGATCGCGGCCGCTTGCGGATGTGCCTCGAGCGCGACCGCCAGCTCGCTCTCGACCAGCGCCAGCAGCTCGTCGGGCGCCAGGCCCGCGGAGCGGGCGCTGCGGCGATGGACCGTTTGCCCGGCATCGTCGACGACGCCGACGAGCAGCTTCGTGCCGCCGAGGTCGACGCCGATCGTCGCCCGGGCCGGCGCCGCCCTGTGGTCGGCGCCCGTCACGAAGCAGGAGACCGGGAGGGCATGCGGCAGTATTACCGCGTAATGGCACCCGGCGATCCCGAACGCCCGGACCGCCCCGAGTACAACGTCTACAGGGCCGGATCGAAAGGCCGTGGGCACGGGCGACGGGCAGAGCCGAAGGAGACCGAGCGGTCGGCCGGCACGCGTCGCGAGCCGCCGTCCGAGGGTCCCGGCTACACCGTCTACAAGGCCCGGCGCGGGTTCAAGCGCACCGGCGACGGCCCCTCCCTGCGCGAGCGCCTGTCCCGGGGCGGCGGGGCGCCGCGCGCGCCGGGCGAGAAGCCGACCTGGCGCAAGATCGGACGCTGGGTGGCGATC
Organism: Actinomycetes bacterium; assembly: GCA_016861045.1. GTDB lineage: Bacteria > Actinomycetota > Thermoleophilia > Solirubrobacterales > 70-9 > RHKX01. The sequence continues at coordinate 421,135 of BOKP01000002.1, forward strand.
GTCGCCGGCGCCTGGCTGCTGATCAGCTTCATCGCCTTCGCGGTCTCCGCCCAGATCCAGAAGTCGAAGCTGGACGGCAAAGCCGCGGACGAGCTCGGCGGCTTCCCCCTGATGCTCGTCGACGGGCAGAACATCCTCGTGATCGGGACCGACATCCGCCAGGAGGGCGTCCCCGACGAGAACGGGAACCCGACGAAGCGGAAATGCATCGACGCCGCCTCCTCGGGCGCCGTCCACCCCGACGACTGCCTGCCCTCCCGCGCCGACACGCTGATGGTCGTCCACGCCGGCGGCGGCTCGTTCAACAAGGTCTCGATCCCCCGCGACACGCTCGCCGCGATCCCCGGCGAGGGGGACGGGCGGATCAACTCCGCCTACGCCTTCGGAGGCGCCGCGCTGCAGATCAGGACCGTCGAGGACTTCCTCGGGATCGAGATCGACCACGTCGTCATCCTCGACTTCGAGGGCTTCGCCGACTTCATCGACTCGATCGGCGGCGTCACCGTGAACCTGCCGGCTCCGGTCAAGTCGAAGATCAGCGGCGGCTCCGGCAACGGCGGCATCACCCTGAAGCTCGAGCGCGGGGAGAACCACCTCGGCGGCGACCAGGCGCTGGCGCTGGCGCGCACGCGCGAGAACCTCAAGGACCCGAGCGAGGACGACACCGACCGCGCACGCCGCCAGCAGCTCATCCTCGAGGGGATCAAGAGCCAGCTCACGAGCCCGTGGCGGATCCCGATCAACTTCATCAAGGGGCCCTGGATCGGCTGGAACGCGCCGAAGGCGATGGTCAGCGACATGGGCGGCTTCGCGCTCCCCCAGCTCGCGATCTCGGCGGCGATCGGGGGCGACTCGGGGACGAAGATCCTGAACCCGTCCGGGCAGGGTCCCGACGGCACGTTGATCGTCGCCGAGAAGCAGTGCCGCAACGCCGTCCGGCACCTGCTCGGCGAGGCCGGCCCACGCCCGCCGCAGTGCTCGCCCGGCGGCTGAGCGCCGGCGCCGGCGCCGCCGGCTAGTCCTGCTTCGCCTTCGCCTTCTCGCCGCCCGACGAGCCGGAGTCGGAGCCGGACTTGGAGGAGTCGCCGCCCTTTGCGTCCTTCGGGGCCTTGCCGTCCGCCGCGGACGACTCGGAGCCGTTCGCCGCCTTCGCCTTCCCCTTGCGGGCGTAGTCGGTCGTGTAGAAGCCCGATCCCTTGAAGTGGACGGCCGGCGCGTGGAGGATGCGGTGCGCGGGGGCGCCGCAGACGTCGCAGGTATCGATCGGGACGTCCGACATCGACTGCATCGCCTCGAACCGGTGCCCGTTGTCGCACTTGTAGTCGTAGATCGGCATCGACCAGCGGGATGATAGGCGGGATCGGGGCGGCCGGAAGGCGGCGGGGCGGCCGGGCGGCCCGCCGGCGGATACGGTTCCGTGCCGATGAGCGGCACCCAGGAGCAGCAGGACGGGCCGGGCCTCGACGAGATCGTCGCGCTCTGCAAGCGGCGCGGCTTCATCTTCCCGTCCTCGGAGATCTACGGCGGGGTCGGCTCGACCTACGACTTCGGCCATTACGGCGTCCTGCTCAAGAACAACGTCAAGGACGAGTGGTGGCGGGCGATGCTGCGCGACCGCGACGACATCGTCGCGATCGACTCGGCGATCATCCAGAACCCGCGCGTCTGGGAGGCGTCGGGGCATCTGAGCGGGTTCAGCGACCCGCTCGTGCAGTGCCTGGGCAAGTGCAAGCGGCGCTGGCGCGAGGACCATCTGCGCGAGGCGATCGCCGCCGAGGGCGGCGACCCGGCAGGCGAGATCCACTGCCCCCAGTGCGGCGGCGAGCTCAGCGAGCCGCGCCAGTTCAACCTGATGTTCGAAACCCACGTCGGCCCCGTCGCCGAATCCGGCACCGAGGTCTACCTGCGGCCCGAGACCGCCCAGGGCATCTTCATCAACTTCAAGAACGTCCTCCAGTTCGCGCGCGTCAAGCCGCCCTTCGGGATCGCCCAGATCGGCAAGTCGTTCCGGAACGAGATCACCCCCGGCAACTTCATCTTCCGCACCCGCGAGTTCGAGCAGATGGAGATGGAGTTCTTCTGCCCGCCGGACGAGGCCGGGCGGTGGCACGAGCACTGGATGGAGGAGCGGATGCGCTGGTACACCGAGCTCGGCATCCGGCCCGGCAACCTGACCCTGCGCGAGCACGGCCCCGACGAGCTCTCGCACTACTCGAGCGCCACCTCCGACATCGAGTACCGCTTCCCGATGGGCTACTCGGAGCTGGAGGGGATCGCGAACCGCGGCGACTTCGACCTCACCCAGCACGCGAAGTTCAGCGGCGAGAAGCTCGAGTACTTCGACCAGCAGAGCGGCGAGCGCTACGTCCCCCACGTGATCGAGCCGGCCGCCGGCGTCGACCGGGCGCTGCTCGCCTTCATCGTCGACGCCTACGACGTCGAGGAGGTCGAGGGGCGCTCGCGCACGGTCCTGCGCCTGCACCCGCGCCTGGCCCCGGTCAAGGTCGCGGTGATGCCGCTCGTCAACCGCGACGGCATGCCCGAGCGGGCACGGGAGGTCTACCGGTCGCTGCGGGAGCGGATCGGCGCCGAGTACGACCAGGGCGGCTCGATCGGCAAGCGCTACCGCCGCCAGGACGAGATCGGCACCCCCTGGGGCGTCACGATCGACGGCGAGACGGCCGCCGACGGCACCGTCACGCTCCGCGACCGCGACTCGCTGACCCAGGAGCGCGTCCCGATCGACGGGCTCGCCGACCTCCTGCTCGACCGCCTCGCCGCCGACTGGCGAGGCCCGAAGCCGGGCTGAGGGCGGCGGGCGCTGCGCTCGGGCGGCGGCGGGTCGGCGCCCGTCACGCTTTCGGCCCGGAGTCTCCACCGGTCCGGCGCTCGTCACGAGGTCCCCTCAGGCCGGCGCCCGTCACGAAGTCCCCTCCGGCCGGCGCCCATCACGAAGTCCCCTCCGGCCGGCGCCCGTCACGAAGTCCCCTCAGACCGGCGCCCATCACGAAGTCCCCTCCGGCCGGCGCCCGTCACGCTTTCGGCCCGGGGTCTCCTCCGGTCCGGCACATCTCGGCATTGAGTGGTGCGCCCGCTGGGGCCACGATCGCGCCGTGGCCCGTGAACGCGACATTTCGGAACCCCTGGTTCCGCTTCGTTACGTTCACGCGGGTGACACCGAGATTGCCGAGATCGCGAGGCAGCAGCACGGCGTCGTCTCCTCCACCCAGCTCGAGGATCTGGGTCTCGGTGGCCGCGCGGTCCGCAAGCGCTGCTCCGCCGGGCGGCTTCACCGCATCCATCGCGGGATATATGCGGTCGGGCACAGTCGCCTCACCATCCAGGGATACCGGATGGCTGCGGTCCTGTTCGGCGGGCCGGGCACCGTCCTCGGCCATCGGGCCGCCGGCTCCGAGTGGGACCTTCGGCATTGGAGGGGCGCGCCGTCGATCATCACCCCGACCCCGCGACGACCGATCGCCGGGATCGAGATCCACCATTCGGTGCTGCCCGCCGACGAGCGCACCGTCCTCGACGGGATCCCGATCACGACCTGGCCACGCACGCTCCTCGACCTCGCCACGATCCTCGATCACGACGCGCTGGTCCGGGCGCTGAACGAGGCAGAGGCGCGGAGGCTGTCCGATCCGCTCTCGCTCGCCGCCCTGCTCGATCGCCACCGGGGCCGGCGCGGCGCCGGCGCCCTGAGGCGGGCGCTCGACGACGGGGCGGCCTGCCGCGGCGTCACCCGCGGTGAGCTCGAGGAGCGCTTCGCCGCCTTCGTCCGCCGCCGCCGGCTGCCGCCGCCGCTTCTCAACGCGCCGGTCGTGGCCGCGGAGCACAACTACGTGGCCGACGCGCTGTGGCCCGCCGCGCGCCTGATCGTCGAGCTGCAGAGCGTCTCCCATCACGGCTCCCCGCGAGCGATGAGCGCCGACGCGGACCGCACCCGCCGTCTCACGCTCGCCGGATACCGGGTCGTCTACGTCACCTGGGCACAGCTGGGGGCCCCGGCCGAAGCCGCCGCGCTCGCCGGTGATATCACCCGGCTGCTGACCGCTGCCGGGAGGCGGGTCGACTGAGCGCTGCTTCGCCACCGCGGGTCGATTGAGCGATCCCCACGACCAACGGCGCGGCGACGAATCGGTGTGCGCGGGGGGCTGCCGGGCCAAGCAGATCGGGCACGCGGGCGGCGATGCGGGCCCAAGGCAAGACAGCTTCGGGGCCGTGAGCCGACGAGGACGAAGAGCTGGGCAGTGTCCGCTGGTTTCATCCGCGCGGGTGGCGGTTGGGAAGCAGCCATCTCAGGGGGCGGCGACCGGCTCCGGGCGCTCGACGCCCGCGAAGACGCTCCGCCGCAACCAGCCGGGGAAGGCGCGGACGAGGTTGCTCGGTCCCTCGACCCGGAGGTCGCCGTCGCGGATCGCCGCCGTCAGCGGGAAGTCACCCATCCAGGCGCCGATCAGGACCCGGAGCCGGCCCGCGACGACGAGGTCGACCTCGTAGCCGGGGTCGCGGTAGCAGACATCGACGTCATCGCCGTCGAGGACGAGCCAGGTGACCCGTGGCAGCTTCGGGTCGACGTCCGTGAACCGGAAGCGGATCACGACCCGGTGCGGCGGCAGGGCGTCGATCTCGATGTTGCGCTGCATGTCCCACATCGTCAGGCGCGGGTCGAGCTCGTTGCGCGAGAGCTCGCTGCGCGCCCAGCGCTGACCCCACTCCCCGAGGCCCATGACGATCGGCCGCAGCTCCTCGCCGGCCGCCGTCAGGTGGTATTCGGACACCCGCCCGGTCGCTCCCCGCCGCCGCTCGACGATCCCGGCCTGCTCGAGCTCGCGAAGCCGCTTGGCGAGCAGGCTGCGCGACATCAGCGGCACCCCGCGCTGGATCTCGTTGAACCGGTTGCTGCCGCAGAGGAGCTCGCGGACCACGAGCAGCGTCCAGCGCTCGGCGAGCACCTCGCTGGCCTTGGCGACCGGACAGAACTGGCCGTATCCCTTCATCTCCCTCGTGACGCTACTTGCGGCGGCTCCCGAAGGTCAAGTACAGATCGTGAACCGGTTTGGTCCAGATCGTGGACTGGACGGAAGGCTCCGCAACGGGCAGGTTGGATCGATGACGCCCACGACGAGGAGGTACCGATGCCGTTCGAGGAGCTGAAGCAGAAGCAGAGCGCGGTCTGGGGGTCGGGTCCGTACGAGCGGATCTCCGAGCACCTGGCGATCGCCCACGAGCACCTGCTCGGGGAGGTCGATGCCGGCCCCGGCGACCGCTGGCTCGACGTCGCCACCGGCACCGGCGAGATCGCGGTGCCGGCGGCGGAGGGAGGCGCCGAGGTGACGGGGCTCGACCTGGCGCCGGCGATGATCGCGACGGCCCGCGAGCGGGCGGCCGGGGCCGGGGTCGAGCTCGCGCTCGAGGTCGGGGACGCCGAGCGGCTCCCCTACCCGGACGCGAGCTTCGACGTCGTCACCTCGGCGTTCGGGGTCATGTTCTGCCCCGACCAGGATGCGGCTGCGGCGGAGCTCGCCCGCGTCACCCGGCCGGGCGGGACGCTCGCCCTGTTGAACTGGCACCCGACCCGCGGGGTCGCCGAGTTCTTCGCGGTGATGAGGCCCTACATGCCGCCGCCGCCCGAAGGCGCCGGCAACCCGTTCGCGTGGGGCGACCGCGACCGCCTCGCCGAGCTGCTCGGCGGGGCGTTCGAGCTCGAGATCGAGGAGGGCGACTGCCCGCAGCCGGGGAGCTCGGCCGAAGAGGTCTGGGACCTCTTCACGAGCTCCTACGGACCAACGAAGGCGCTTGCCGGCTCGCTCGACGAGGAGCGGCGGGCGGCGCTGCGAGGCGACTGGATCGCCTACTTCGAGCGGTTCGGGAACGGTGGCGGCGTCAGCCAGCCCCGCCCGTACCTGCTCGTGCTCGGCCGGCGGCGCTGAGGCGACCGCCCGACCGGGCAGGCGCTCCCCGATTGCCACGGCCTCCGGCCGAGCCGGGGCCCGGCGGATCGCCGCGACGCGGCTCAGACATCAGAGCTGGGCGACGACGATGCTGAGGACGAGGAAGCCGGCCGCGGCGGCGGTGGCGAACAGGAGCAGCCGACCGCCGCGGCCGCGGATCGCGAAGGCGAGCGCGAGGATCGCGGCGAGGCCGGCGAGGACGGAGCCGATCCAGCCGGCGCCGAGAACCACGGGCTCGACCGACGCCGGGAAGTCGTAGCACTCGTAGAGCCCCGAGACCCGCCCGAGATCGACGTCCTCGCACACGCCCTTCTCGCCGACGTCGGCCATGACCGCGATCCCGACAGCGCAGATGACCGCAAGCGGCAGCGCGAGGAGCACGGCCGCGATCCGCGGGCCGGCGCCGGCCCGTCCGGCGGGCGGTCCCCCCGTCCCCGGCTCCGGCGGGGTCTCCGGCCCTCCCGGCGGCGGGGTCTTCGAGGCCTCCATGATCGGCGAACCTAATCAGATCCCCGGGCCGCCGTGGAAGCCCGGCGACGGCGGAAGAGACGCCCACGGTGCCCGGCCTCGGAAGCCCGGCAACCGCGGGGGCGAGGCGCCCGCCGCTCCCCGGCCACCGCGGCTGTCGGGCGGCGGACGCGAAGAGCCACCTCTAGCGTGATCTCCGTCACGCCCTGGCCGGCCGGCCAGTCGCAGCGATATGCTGAATCCGGAGATCGGGTGGGCGGGCTCGCGGCTGCCCGGCGTGAGCAATCCGAGGAGGGACGACGATGTCGGTCGCCGAGCACAACCTGACCAGCCGGATCACCTACACCGACCTCTACCGCCGCTGGGAGCAGAGCAACTGGTCGGCGATGGACCTCGACTTCGGCGCCGACCGCGAGGGGTGGGCGAGCCTGAGCGAGATCCAGCGCAAGTCGGCGCTCTGGATCTACTCGATGTTCTTCTACGGGGAGGACTCGGTCACAGACAACCTCTCCCCCTACATCGACGCGGCGCCGAAGGAGGAGCAGAAGTACTTCCTCGCCACCCAGCAGGTCGACGAGGCGCGCCACGCGATCTTCTTCCATCGCTTCTTCAAGGAGGTGGTCGGGGCCGGCGACGACGTCGCCACCACCCTCGCCTACACCGAGCCGCAGCTCGGCTGGGGCTACCGCAAGGTCTTCGACCGCCTCGACCGGATGGCCGGCGAGCTCCGCCGCGACCGCTCGCTGCCGAAGTTCGCGCAGGCGATCACGCTCTACCACCTGATCGTCGAGGCGAGCATGGCCCAGCCCGGCCAGCACTTCATCGAGGACTACTTCGTCCGCTCCGGGACGATGCCCGGCTTCAGCGCCGGGATGGAGCACGTCTCCCGCGACGAGCAGCGCCACATCGGCTTCGGCGTCAAGGTGCTGAGCGAGATCCTGCCCGAGTCGGACGAGTGCAAGGCGGCGGTCGACGAGCTCCTCGCCGAGGTCCTGCCCTGGCTCTCATCGGTGTTCATCCCGCCGAACTGGGACCGCGAGTACACGCGCTGCTACGGGTTCGAGCTCGAGGACATCGCCGCCTGGGGGTTCAAGGCGGTCGAGATGAAGTGGAAGGCGATCGGCTACCCGATGCAGGAGATGCCACCCGGGGTCGCCCCGGTCGACTTCGACGCCGAGCCGCTCGAGCGGGCGGCGTCGGTGATCAAGATGGCGCAGGCGGGGGTGATCGGCGAGCCCGGGCAGGACCCCGACAGCTCGCCCGAGATCCAGCGGCTCTACTTCGAGTCGGTGAGCCGCGCCGTCGATCCCGGCGTCGTCAACGGCCAGGGGCCGTTCACGGTCCAGTGGCGCTTCGCCGACGCCGCGCCCTGGCACCTCGTCGTCGCCAACGGCTCCACTCGCGCGGAACCGGGCGAGGTCGCCGACCCCGACGTCACCCTCGAGGCGAGCTGGCGCGACTTCATCGAGGTCGGCAAGGGCGCCTACCCGGCGCCGCTGGCGCTCCTGCGGCGGCGACTCCGACTCCGCGGCGGCCCCCGTGACCTGTACCGCTTCGCGAGGCTGTTCGGGTGACGGACGGGACGATGGAGCGCCGGCACGGCCGGGCGGGCGGACGGCGGCCGCGATGAGCGTCGCCGCGGTCCGAACCCCGGACGCGCGTTTCGCCGGCCTCCCCGACTTCCCCTGGACGCCGCGATACGAGGACTGGGACGGCCTGCGGCTGGCCCGGATCGACGAGGGCGACGGCGAGCCCGTCGTCCTCTTCCACGGCGAGCCGACCTGGTCGTTCCTCTGGCGCAAGGTGATGCCGCCGCTGCTCGACGCGGGCCACCGCTGCATCGCCCCCGACCTGCCCGGCTTCGGCCGCTCCGACAAGCCCACCGACCTCGACTGGTACTCCTACGATCGCCACGCCGAGGCGGCCGCCTGGCTGCTCGGACGGGCCGGCGTCCGTGACGCCACCTTCGTCGTCCACGACTGGGGCGGGCCGGTCGGGATGCGGGTCGCCGCCGAGCACCCGGAGACCTGCGCGCGGCTCGTCGTCATGGACACGGGCATCTTCAACGGCCGCCAGCGGATGACCGCGGCCTGGAAGGCCTTCCGCGAGTTCGTCGAGCGGACCGAGGACCTGCCGGTCTCGATGCTCGTCAGGGGCGCCTGCTCGATCGAACCCGATCCTGCCGTCGTCGCCGCCTACGACGCGCCCTTCCCCAACGCGGCGTCGAAGGCCGGCGCCCGCGCCTTCCCGCTGATGCTGCCGAGAAGCCCCGACGATCCCGGCGCCGCGGCCGGTCAGGCGGCCGCCGACGCGATCGCCGCCCGCGACGTTCCGTCGCTCTGCCTCTGGGCCGAATCCGACCCGATAATCCCGCTCGCCACCGGGCGCGCCGTCGCCGAGCGGCTCGGACTGACCCCGCCGGAGACGATCGCGAACGCCTCGCATTTCCTGCAGGAGGACCAGGGTCCCCTGATCGGCGCGCGGATCGCCGCCTGGCTCGCCGAGCAGGACGCCTGAGGCGGCGGCGGAGCCGCGGGCGCAGCCGAAGCCGGGCGGCGCCGGAACGAGGGGCGCGAGCAGGACACGGTAGCGGGGCGCGACGGCCGCGAGCGTGACGCGGGGCCGTCCGGCCGCGGACCTTCGACGCCGGCCGGCGTCGGGGCGAGACGACGACGGGGCGGCTCGGCGGCCGCCCCGTCGCGCGTCACCTCAACGGCGCGTCACTTCCCCTTCCCCTTCTTCTTCCGCTTCTGCTTGCACTTGGTCGCGTAGTCGTCGGTCGTGGTCGAGTGGTTGTGGTACTTGGTCGTCGCCTGCCACTTCTCGTTCTTGGCCTTGCAGCGGGCCTGGACGTACTTCTTCGCCTTCACCGTCGTCGTGAAGCGGCTGATCGCGCCGGCGAGAAGCGGCGGGATCGTCACGTCGAGCTGCGAGCCGTAGCCCTTCGGGGCCTTCTTGCCCGTCTTCAGCTTGCCGACGAGCACCGAGGTGTTGTTGACCGAGTCCGCCCGCGAGTGCAGGAACAGCGTGTCCTTCTGGCTGCCGTTGAACGCGGTCACGACCACCGGCACGCCGAGCGTCGTGCCCGGGCCCGGGAGGTCGACGGTGACCCAGGCCGAGGTCCCGGTCGTGTGCTCGGGGCCGGTCGGGACGGTCGAGCCCTTGCTGACGATCGACTTCGTGCCGCACAGGCTCTTCGCCTGCTCGGTCGTCGTGTTCTGCAGCTGCGCCTCGGTCGCCTTGCACTTGGCGACGGCCTTCGTGTTGAACTTCGCGTTCTTCGGGAAGTTGACCTTCGTGTTGTAGGCGCTCGGCGGCTGCTCGGGGCTGATCGGGTCGGTCGTGTTCGGCCCGGTCAGGATCTCGACGTAGATCTTCGCCGGCTTGTACTTCTTCTTGCTGCGCTTCTCAGGCGTCAGCTTGCCCGTGATCGACTGGATCGGGTCGGCCTGAGCGACGCTGCTCAGGCCCAGCGCCGAAACGATCGCCACGACGGCTGCAATCAGGTACTTGCGCATGGGCTTGCGGGTCTCCTTGTGAGTTTCCGGGGGACAGGTCAATGAACACCGTAACCGGCCCGGGGTTGCGCTCGCCACCCGAAGCCTCGAAGGGCGGCGACCGTGAACCTGCTCACGGCTCAGCGTTCACGTGCGGATAGTAGGTGCTCTCGTCGGGTGGCCCGCCGATCGACCCGGTCCGGCCCTGCTGGCGGCAAGGCGGCGTCGGCACGTCGTCGGTGTTGGTGATCCCAAGCCCGCCGAGCGCGTAGGTCTGCGTCCGCTCCCAGAGGTCGTTCGGGATGTCCCCCTGCTGGATCGTCGCCGTCAGCCCGCCCGAGCAGTGCGCGGTGAAGAGGCTGTCGAGGCCCTGTGAGAGCTTCGTGTAGCCGCCCGGCTTCACGTACGCGTTGAAGCGCGAGGTCTTGTAGGGGCTCGGCGGCGAGGCGAGCACGGCCGGGCCCAGCGGGCCGGTGGCGCGGATGAACTTGACCGGCTTCGTCTGCAGGTTCGGAACCGCCTCCCCGTTCAGCGCCGCGGACGTGTTGCCGAGGAACGCCGTCACCTCGGCCCTGTACCGGTTGATCGTGTCGACGACCGGGATCAGCTGGTCGAAGTAGGGGTCGAGGCGGCCAAGGAACGGCGGCAGCTCGTCGTCGAGCAGCGTTCGCAGCGAGCTGAACCCGGGCTCGGCCCGCTCGATCACGGGGCGCAGCCCGGTGAAGAAGCGCCGCAGCTCGGGCGAGAGCCGCTTCAGGGCGACGAAGGTGCCGCTGAGCTGGCGCGCGACGGGTCGCAGCTGGGTGACGAGCGGGTCGGTGTCGGCGGCGAACTCGTCGAGCCGCTCGAGGGTCAGCTTCGACTCGTCGAGGAACGTCGGCAGGATCCGGAAGATCTCGCGCAGCTCGGCGTCGCGGGCCGCGGTCGTCGAGAAGACCGACTCGGTGTTCTCGATCAGGGAGCGCAGCTGGCCCGGCTGCCTGCTGATCGCGTCGAAGGTGGCACCCCCGTCGGCGAGCAGCCTGCGGACGGCGAGCCGCTGCGAGTCGAGGATCCGGAGTAGGTCGTCGGCGCGCTCGGCGAACGGGTCGAGGTTGCCGAGGGCGGCGTTGAGATCGATGCCGCGGCCGCGGAAGGCGACGGCGGCGTCGGCCATCCAGGTCTGGAAGGCGGCGCGGGTCGGCTCGTCGAAGGCGCGGAAGATCTCGTCGAGCTGGACCGCGTCGGAGACCTGGGCGGTCGCCAGCGTTCCGCCCTCGGGCAGCGGCGGGGCGTCGCGGTCGCCGGGCGTGAGCTCGACGTAGGTCTCGCCGAGCAGCGTCTTCTGGCGCAGGATCGCCCTCGTGTTGGAGGAGATCGGCGCGTACTTGGGGTCGATCTCGATCGTCGTGTCGGCGAGCCCGTCGTCGCCGAGCTCGATCCCCTTGACCTTGCCCACGGAGACGCCGGAGATGCGGACGTCGGACTCGATCGCGAGCTGGCTCGCCTCGTCGAAGTGGACGTCGAAGCGGTAGCTCTTCGCCTTCAGCGGAACCGGGCCGCCGAACGCGAGCCAGAGAAACAGCAGCAAGCCGAAGCAGGACAGCGCGAAGCCCGCCGCGATGGCGATTCGCCCGATCTTCGGTGACTGCGTCTCCATCGCCTAGGGGGCGTCTCCGGTCGTGGTCTCAGCCTCGGCGCCGGGGGCCGTCGGCGCCGCGTCGGCGTCGGGCCCGGTCGTCGTCTCCGCGGGATCGTCCGTCGTCGTCTCGTCAGTCGTCGTCGTCTCGTCGGTGGTGGTCTCCTCGCTCCCGCCCGGGGCGGCGCCCCCCTCCCCGGTGTCGATCCTGCCTTCGGCCTTGAACAGCTTCGGGCAGATGTCGGGGGTGGTGGGCAGTCGGGTCAGCTCCCGTGCCGTCTTCAGCTGCGGGCGCGACGCGGTCACGTTGTCGGCGAGCTGCGAGGTGAAGCAGGTGTAGGTGAACAGGCCGCGACGCAGGGGCCCGAGGCCGTCCTGGGTGAGGAACGTCGCGTTCGTGTTGTGGTTGAGCCAGGCGAGGTAGAAGAGGTATCCCTCGTCCGGGCCCGACGGGTTGTAGGCGAGCGCGTTGACGAGCTGGTTGAGCTCGGTGAAGCCGCCGTGAAGCTCCCGCGAGGACTGCTCGAGCGGGTCTGCCGCCCGGCGAAGGTCGGTCACGAAGGTGTCGACCTCCTGCGTGAACGGGCGCAACTCGGTCCGGATCACCGGCTCGGTCTGGCGGAAGAACGGCCGCAGCGCCCGCAGCGCCGGGCCGAGCGCCCGCGCCTGCGGCAACAGCTCGGTCAGGGCCGGCCGCAGCTCGCCCGACAGGGTAGCCCCGGCGCCGAGCGCGCCGCGGGTCGCCCGCAGCGCTCCCGGCAGCCCGCGCAGGGTCGCCCGCAGGTTCGCCTCCGACTCGGCGAAAGCGCCGAAGACGGTGTTCTGGGACTCGACGAACCCGGTCAGGTTCGTGTCCGACCTCCCGAGCTCCTCGGCGATCAGCTTGAAGTTGGTGATCACGCGGCGGAGGTTGTGGCGGCGCTTCGCGATCGCGCCGTTGATGCGGGCGATGTCGCGCACGGTCGGATCCAGCCGGCGCAGCACCTGGGCGAAGTTCTGGCTCTTCTCCTCGGTGCCGAACGCCTCGGCCCCGCCGGCGAGCAGCAGCCGCAGGTAGGCGCGGGTGTCGGCGTCGAGCGAGGCGAGGATCTGATCGGGGTTGATGTTCGGCTCGGTGCTGGCGAGCGGGAGCGTGAACCCCTCCGGGATCTCTCCGCTCTCGGTGCCGGCGTCGAGCTCGATCGTCATGTCCTGCAGGCCCGTTCGCGGCCGCAGCAGCGCCGACGCGTCGGGGTGGATCAGCTCGGCGAACTCGGGCTCGACCGACATCGTCACGACCGCGACGCCGTCCTCGAGCTCGACGTCGGAGACGTCGCCGATCTTGACCCCGGAGAGGTTCACGGCCTGGCCCTGGCCCGGCGTCACCGCCTGCGCGGTCTGGAACTCCGCCTTCAGCTCGAAGCGGTCCTGGCCGAGGAAGGGCAGCCACGACGGCAGCGCGGCGCTCTGCTGGGAGAGGATCACGAACATCGAGGTCAGGCCGATCGCCGCGAGGACGAGGATGGCGACGAAGTCGCGGGTGTATGTCTGCAGGGCCTTCTTCACGGGTCGATCGGGAAGGTCGTGACGGACAGGGCCGCGGGCCCGGGGCCGGCCTGCGGGCCGTTCAGGGCGGGCATCTCGCTCTGGAAGCAGGGCACGTCGGTCCGCACCGGCGGCTCCTGGGCCGGCTTCAGCGGCTCGGTGCCCTGCGGGGTGGCGATCGCGCGGGCGTAGTTGACGTTGTCGGGGCTGACCGGCGAGTCGGCGCCGTCGGGGATCGGCGCCTCGACGGGGACCGGGCCGCCGCCCGGCTGCACGCGCAGGAACGAGCCGTTGCCATCGAAGTACGCGCCCTCGCCGGACTGGGCCGCCACCGAGTAGAGGAACTCGCGGAAGCTCGGCTGGCCGATGCCGAAGGCGCCGCCGACCACCTGGTCGCCGGTCGGGGTCAGCACCTGGCTCTGGCAGCGGCTGAAGCGACCGAGCTGGAGCAGCAGGCCGTTCAGGTTCGCGGTTCCCTGCGAGAGGGTCGGCGTCGCGGCGTGAAGGTCGTCGACGATCCCGCCGAGCTCGCTCTTCTGGACGAGGTGGCCGGTCTGCCGCAGCCACGGCATGCCCGCCCGGATCGTCGCCGGCAGCTCCTCGACGCTCGGGGTGAGCTCGCGGGCGAAGGCCCGCAGCGGCGGGAAGGCGGCGTTGATCACCGGCAGGTCGCGCTGCGCCTGCTCAACCGTCGGCGCCAGCTCTGCGAGCGTGTCCTCGAGGCTCCGCGACTCGGCGGCGAGGGCGCCGGTCGTGATCGAGAAGTTGGTGACGAGGTCGCTGAGCTCGCTCTGGCGGCTCGCGAGCTGGTCGAAGACGCGGGCGCTGGCCCGGATCATGCCGCGCAGGTCGCCGGCCTGCTCGCCGAGCAGGGCCTGGGCGACCTGCGAGGAGCTCTTGCCGGCGCGGCCGCCGTAGTCGAAGCTCTGGTTGATCGCCTCGGCCCCGGAGAGCCCCTGCACCTCGGGGTCCATGCCGACGTCCATCGCCGGGGTCGGCGGGTCGTCGAGGGCCGAGCCGAAGCCCTCGAGGGCGTCGCCGAGGTTGCGGCGGTCGCCGCGCTGGAGCGCCATCAGGACCTCGTCGAGCTGGACGGCGGTCGCCGTCTGCGTCGCCGGGATCGAGCCGCCGTCGGGCAGGTCGGGAGAGCTCGGGCTGCCCGGGCGGAGGTCGAGGAAGTAGTTGCCGCCGAGGAACAGCCGCGGGCGGATCGTGATCCGTGCGTCCTCGTGCAGCGGCAGGCCCTCGGGATCGACGGTGAAGGTGACCTTGGCCTCGTCGCCGTCGGCCTCGACCCCGGTCACCTCGCCGACGTTGACGCCGGCGATCCGGACCGGAGCGCTCACGCGCAGGGTGGAGGCGTCACGGAACGTCGCCGTCGCCGTGTAGCCGGGGCTGCTCCACGGGAGCTCCTTGGCGAAGGCGAAGTACGTGAGGACCAGGGCCACGACCAGCACCACGACGCCGGTCTTGAAGAAGCTCAGGCCGACCGGCGGGCGGTGGTAGATGCCCTCGTTGAAGTCCGTCGCTCCGGGCTTCGGGCGGCGCGAGCGGGCCATCAGCCGCCTCCCCCCTTGCGGAGCTGGAAGCCGATCTGATCCTCGGTCCGGATCCCTTGGTCGCCGGGCACGTTGCCGATCACCTGCCGGCCGATCGCGTAGGGCTCGTTGCCGGCCTCGCACTCGGTCGGGCTCTGGCCCGGCGAAGCCGTGTTGGGATAGGGGTTGACGTGGAGGAAGTTCGCCCTCGCCAGCGGGTGGGCCGGATCGGCGCCGCCGTTCGCCGGCGCCGACGACGGGCTGCCCTCGTTGTTCGGGCCCGGGGGCACGTTGAGCGCGTTTGCGCGCTGCCAGTTGCTGTAGCGGTTGCCCTTGCTCGTCGCGTCGGCCCCGTTGCGGAACAGCAGCGTCGCGTAGTTGCAGACCGACTGCGCGGGGGCGATGAACCGCAGCGGCGGCCCGAGCGCCTCCGAGAGGTCGATGAGGCGGCCGATCCCCCCGCGCGCGGTGCCGTCGTCGTTGAAGCGCCGCAGCGCCGCCGCCGTCGGCGGGAGCTGGTCATTGAGCTCGGGCGTGGCCAGCAGCACCGGGACGCCGACCCGCAGGGCCGAGGCGATCGTGTCGGCCGAGACCGCGGCGGCGGCGGTCCCGGGCTGAAGCTCGACGAACAGCTTGCGCGAGTTGACCAGGAACGGCCGGATCCGCGGCAGCGTCTCGTTCGCCGTCCGCAGCGTCACCGGCGTCTTCGAGATCGTCTCCTGCAGGTAGGGGCGGGCGATGTCGGCGAAGGCGGCGAGGGTCGTGTCGAGGTCGACGAACATCTCCGCCTGCGTCTCGGCGACCGGCGCGACCTCGGACGCCGACTGGGCGAGGGCGTCGAAGAACGGCCCGATCCCGGTCCGCGGGTCGGAGATGTCGCGCATCACCCGCTCGAGCCGCGGCAGGAGCGGCTTCAGGGCACCGATCGCGGTGTTGATGTCGGGACCGCGCCCGGCGAGCGCGTTGCCGAACTCGGTCAGGTTCTCGCGGATGTTCTCCCGCGTCGGCTCATCGAAGGTCGACAGGACCTGGTCGAACTCGACCGGCTCCGGGGCCGCCGCCGAGAGCGGCAGCACCGCGCCGGGCGGGTAGCCCTCGTCGGAGACGCCGCGCGTGATCTGCAGGTACTTGAGGCCGAGCGCCGAGCGGGCGCGGATGATCAGCTTCGAGTCGACCGGGAGCGGCTCGATCGACTTGTCGAGCTTCAACGCCAGCTCGGCGACGTAGGTCCCGTCCTCCGCCGCGACCGGCGTGATCGTCTCGATGATGCCGACGCGGACGCCGCCGATCCGGACCTCGTTGCCGGGGACGAGCGCCTCCGCGTTCGGCACCTGCGCGGTGAGCCGGTAGGACTGCACGAACGGCAGGCCGTGGTTCGCGTTGTAGGCGAGGAAGACGGCGAGGATCGTGATCAGGACGGCGAGCGCGCCGATCACGGTCGGGTTGCGGAACGCCGCATCGAGGGGGCTCTGGCGACGCATCAGCCTTCGCTCCCGACGAGGAAGTCGAGCAGATCCTCGGTGCCGCGCGCCGCCGCGGGCGCGCCCGCTTCGAGGCTCGGGGCGCCCGGATCGGCCCCGGGCGCGGCGCTCGGCGCCGGCGCCGAGGACCCGGCGCTGTCGTCGAACCAGCGTGCGTCGCAGCCGGTGGTCGGGATGATGTCGTAGTCAACGCAGTTGGTGATCTGCAGCTGCGCGAACAGGAAGTGGCCGAACTGGTCGTAGTTGTTGAACGTGTTCGACGCGTTGACGATGAAGTTCATCAGGTAGTCGATGCCGCCGGTCCGGCGCAGCGTCATCAGGAGCTGGTTGAGGTTGCGGGCTCCGGGGATCGACTTCTCGCCGGCCTTGCGGAGCTGGCGCACGACCGGCGACGAAGCGGCGAGATCGTCCTGGCTCGCTGCCGCGTTCTCGCCGAGGTTGGTCACCGAGAGGTTCGCGGCGCGCGAGAACGGCTGCAAGAGCCGCGTCGCCTCGGTCAGCCCCGGCGCCGCCTCGCGCAGGTTGACGGCGACCGGCGTCGCCTGCTCGGCGAAGCGGCGGAGCTCGACCATCGTGCTCTCGAGCTCGCTCAGGGCGCTCGGGAACTCGTCGAAGCCGGCGACGATGTCGCTGCGGCGCTCGGCGGCGGCGGCGCCGGCGATGGCGGCGTTGCGGAAGAAGCCGGCGAGCTGCCGGCGCTTGTCGGCCAGCGGGGTCAGGATCCGGTCCGAGTCGCGGGCGAGGTCGGCGAGCTGCCGGTTCTGCTTCGCCAGCGTCGCCAGCACCTTGTCGGTCTGCTCGAGCGCCGGGTTCGCGCGCCGGATCACCTCGGCGAGGTCGTCGCCGCGGGCGGCGAGGCCGGCGCCGAGGTTGTTGAGGATCAGCCGGAAGCGCTCGATCTCGGGCTCGCGGGTGATGTTGTTGACGAGGTCGAGGTCGACCTGCTTGCCGTTGTTCTCGATCGGCAGCCGGTACTGGCCGGCGCCGATCTCGCCGTCGGGGATCGGCTCGAGCGGCGGCGGCGGCTCGCTGTCCGGCGCCCGCGGCTGCGTCGGCTCGCACTCGACGTACTTCTCACCGAGCAGCGACTGCGGCCTGATCAGGCAGGACGCGTCGCTGAGGAAGTCCTGGAAGCCGGGGTCGGTGATCGTCAGCACGGCGACCGCCTTGCCGGGCTCCTCGCCGCCGTCGCGCTTGACCGGCTCGCCGGGCATCGAGACCGTCACCTCCTCGACCGCGCCGACCGTCGCCCCGGCGATCCGCACGTCCTCGCCCTCGACGAGGAAGCCGGCGTTGTCGAAGTAGGCCCGGACCTCGTAGCCGCCGCCGTCGCCGCCGTCGCCGGACGCCGTCGCCGCGACCAGCGCCACCGCGGCGCCGATCACGAGCAGGATGAGCGCGATCCGCCTCATGGTCCGGGGGGCAGCCAGGTCGGGACGCAGTCGGAGGGGGTCAGGCCGCTGTTCGGCCAGGCCGGGCCGACGAACGGGTTCGAGCCGTCGGGGGCCGGAGCCGACCCGGCGCCGGGGCAGCGCTGGTTGTCGCCGTTCGGGGTCGCGACGTAGGGGAGCGCGTTCGCGACCGGGAACTGCCGCGCGTTGACCGGCGGGAAGGCGGCCTGGTAGTCGCCGGTCAGCGTGTCGGTGCCGGTGTTGTAGTCGAACGGGTTGGCGGCCGCCGGCATCACGCGGGCGTAGTGGCCGTTGGCGTTGAAGTAGGCGGTCGACTGGCCGAACTTCGTGAGCCAGCCGAGGATGTCGGGCGTGTAGGGGCGGAGGAAGGCGACGTCGTCCTGGGAGACGTCCATCGCCCGGATCGCCGCCGGCAGCGCGCCGCTCGCGCGCTTCCGCACCGTCGGCAGCTTCTTCAGCGTGTCGGCGAGGTCGTTGTCCTGCCCCGGCAGGCGGGCGATGTCGGCGAGCTTGCTGAACACCCCGACGCTGTCGTCGGCCACGTTCGCGGTCTTGCGCAGGAACGGCGCCGCGTTCCGCGTCGCCGGGTAGGAGGCCGCGACGAGCGGGTCGAGGTCGTCGAGCGTCGAGCGCAGGTTCACGTAGGTCGTGTTCGTCTGCCGCAGCGTGTCGGGGAGGGCCGCCAGCGAGCGGTCGAGATCCTCGTTACGGGCGGCGATCGCCGCCATCGTCTGGTTCGCGGTCGCGATCAGCGAGGTCAGGTCGTCGCGGCGGTCGGACAGCGCGCCGAAGGTCTGCGAGCCGGCCACGAGGAAGCGCGAGAGCGCCGCCGAGTCGCTCGAGAGCTCGGCGAAGAGGCGCTCGGAGGTGCTCAGCGACGGGTTCAGGAACCGGTAGGCGCGATTGGCGAGCTCACCCTTGCCGGCGTAGATCTCGGCGTTGCCGCGGATGAACTTCTGCAGCGCCTCGCGCTCGCGCTTGCGGAAGATGTCGAAGAGCTGGTCGATGTCGACCGGCGTCGTCGTGTCCTCGCCGGTGATCGTCGTCCCCTGCTCGATCTCGGGCGAGTCGTTGGGCCCGGGGGCGAGCGAGACGTAGCGGTTCGCGACGCCGGAGAGCGACGTCTGGCGGATCATCGCCGTCGTCCCCTGCCGGAGCGGGGCGTCCATCGTCACCTCGACCGCGGCCTGGCTGTCGTCGGTGAGCTCGATCGAATCGACCGAGCCGACGTGCTGGCCGGCGACGAGGACCTCGTTGCCGGGGACGAGCTGGCCCCCGGTCTGGAACAGGAGCGTGTACCTGTAGCCGTTGCCGTTGCCGAGCAGGAGGACGGCCACGACCGCGAAGGCGATCAGGACCGCGGCGACGGCCGCGATCCGAGCCGGCGTCGAGGCGCCGCGCTCACCGCGGGAGGTCCGGGAAGGGGACTCCGGCGCCGTTGTGGCGCGCCGGTCCTCCCCACGTTCGCTGCTCAACGCTGCGGCCTCACTCGCTCTCCTGACGGTCCCCGGAGAAGAGGAGCCTATCGGGACGGATGGCGTCTAGCCACCGGCAACCCCGCCCCGGAGCCGATCCTGCCGTTTTCGACGCTCAGTCGGAGACGAACAGCCGCCGGGCGGTCTCACGACCCGCCTCGAGCACCTCGGACTGGTCCCGTTCGGGCTCCGAGAGCGCCTGCACGGCGAGCCCGTCGGCGAGCGCGAACAGGTAGGAGACGGTCGCGCCGGCGCCGAAGCGGAGCTCGATCACCCCCTCCGCGTCCTTCTCCTCGAGCAGCCGGGCCACGTGGTCGCGGGTGCGCCGGAACAACGCCCCCACCTCGCGCCGGATCTCCTCGTTGCGGCGGCCGGCCGCGAACAGCTCGAAGAGGACGACGAAGAACCCGGGGTCGTTGTCGATCAGGTCCACCAGGCTCGAGACGAGCACGTCGAGGACGCCTTCGACGTCGCCGGCGGCGCGCAGCGGCTCGTCGAGGAGCTGGACGCGGGCTTCGCTGTCGCGGCGGACGACCTCGACCAGGAGCCGCTCCTTGGAGCCGAAGTAGTAGTGCAGCAGGCCGCGGCTGACGCCGGCGCCGGCGGCGACGTGCTCGAAGGTGGCGCCGGCGATCCCGCGCGCCGCGACCGCGTCCCTCATCGCGTCGACGATGCGGCCGGCGCTGTCTCCGCTCAGCTCCCGGGACGCCGGCCCGCCGGCCTCTGTTCGCTTCGTCGCGGTCAGCTCGCGGGCGGCGCGGTGGTGGACGTGTACTCGAACTCCTCCTCGGCGCCGAAGAGCTGGTCGAGGACGGCCTTGCGCAGGTCCTCGCTGAGCGCGATCGCTAGCACGGCGCCGATGAACGCGATCAGCAGCAGCTTCAGGAACGGGTGGCCGCCGCGGGAGCGCTTCTCGGGCTCGCGCAGCGCCTCCGACGCCGCCCGCAGCGACTCGCTGGCGCTCTTCAGGTCCTTCTGCAGCTTCTTGTCGTCGAGCAGCGCCGACGGCTTCTTCGCGCCTGACGCCCGGGCGTAGGCATCGCGGCCGGCCTCGTAGGCCTCGCGCAGGTTCTCGCGCAGCTCCTCGTCCTCGATCAGCCGCTGCACGTAGGGGCGGGCGCCCTCGTAGGCGGCGCTCGCCCGCTCCTTCGCCTTCGTCTTGGTCGCCATCGATCGCTCCTCTCGGTTCCCGGTGCTGTCCGCAGCCAGCATATCCGCCGAGCGGCGAGCGCTCCGCTCAGCGTTTCCGCGGCCGCTGCGGCTCCAGGGCCGCCTCCAGGGCCGCCGCCGCCTCGCTCACGTAGGAGAACTCGAGGTCGCCGAGCTCCTCTACGGGGATCTCCTCGATCTCGCCGCGGTTGCGGTCGGGGGCGATCACGCGCCTGATCCCGGCCCGCTGCGCCGCCAGCGACTTCTCCTTGAGGCCGCCGACCGGCAGCACCTGGCCGCTGAGGGTGATCTCGCCGGTCATCGCGACGTCGTTGCGGACCGGCCGGCCGCTGTAGAGCGACGTCAGCGCGGTCAGCATCGCCACCCCCGCCGAGGGACCGTCCTTGGGCACGGCGCCGGCCGGGACGTGGAGGTGGATGTCGTGCTCGGCGAACCACCGCCCGGGGTCCGCGGCCCCGGCCCCGTCCCCGGGCACGAAGGACGCCGCCTCGCCGCGCAGGAGCGACAGGGCCGCCTGCGCCGATTCACGCATCACGTCACCGAGCTGCCCGGTGATGGTGAGCTTGCCGCTGCCCGGCATCGCCGTCGCCTCGACGAACAGCACCTCGCCGCCGACCGGGGTCCAGGCGAGGCCGGTGGCGACGCCGGGTCGGCGGGTGCGGCGCCGCGCCTCGGAGAAGTAGAGGCGGCGGCCGAGCAGCTCCCGGGCGAGCTTCGCCGACACCGAGCGCCGCCCGGCCGGACCGCCCTCGGCGATCCGGCGGGCGAGCTTGCGGCAGACCGTGCCGATCTGGCGCTCGAGGTTGCGGACCCCGGCCTCGCGCGTGTACTCCTCGACGATCGCGCGCAGCGCCGCGTCGGTGAACGAGGCCTGGGTCGCCTTCAGCCCGTTCTCGCGCACCTGCCTCGGAACCAGGTAGCGGCGGGCGATGTGGAGCTTCTCGTCGACCGTGTAGCCGGAGAGCTGGATCACCTCCATCCGGTCCCGAAGCGGCGCCGGGACCGGGTCGAGAACGTTCGCGGTGGCGATGAAGATGACCTCGGAGAGATCGAAGTCGAGGTCGAGGTAGTGGTCGCGGAAGGCGTCGTTCTGGGCCGGGTCGAGGACCTCGAGCATCGCGCTCGCGGGATCGCCGCGGAAGTCGGCGCCCATCTTGTCGATCTCGTCGATCATGAACACGGGGTTGCGGGACCCGGCGTCGCGCAGCGCCCGCACGATCGTCCCCGGCATCGCGCCGACGTAGGTCCGGCGGTGGCCGCGGATCTCGGCCTCGTCGCGGACGCCGCCGACCGAGATCCGCTCGAAGCTGCGCCCGAGCGCCCGCGCGATCGAGCGGCCGAGGCTGGTCTTGCCGACGCCGGGCGGCCCGACGAAGCAGAGGATCGGGCCGCTCGACTCGGGACGCAGCTTGCGCACGGCGAGGTACTCGAGGATCCGGTCCTTGATCTGCTCGAGGTCGTAGTGGTCGGCGTCGAGCACCTCGCGCGCATGCTCGACGTCGAGGTCGTCGCTGGTGCGCTCGCTCCAGGGCAGGTCGAGGAGCCAGTCCAGGTAGGTGCGGATCACCCCGTACTCGGCGGCGGCCGGCGGCAGCCGCTCGAGCCGGTTGAGCTCGCGGTCGGCGGCCTTGCGCGCCTGCTCGGGCAGGCCGGCGGACTCGACGCGCTCGCGCAGCTCGTTGAGCTCCGCCTGCTGCTCGTCGCCCTCGCCGAGCTCGGCCTGGATCGCGCGGAGCTGCTCGCGCAGGTAGTACTCGCGCTGGCCCTTGTCGATCCCCTCCTGGACCTGGGACTGGATCTGCGAGCCGAGCTGGATCACCTCGAGCTCGCGGGCGAGGATCTCCGCGAGCCGCCGCAGCCGCTTGGCGACGTCGACCTGCTCGAGGACCTCCTGCTTCTCGGCGGTCGGTATCCGCAGGGCGCCGGCGATCAGGTGGGCGAGCGCCGAGGGGTCCTCGACGTTGGTCACCGCGAGCTGGAGCTCCTCCGGCAGGTAGGGGATCTCCTCGATGATCTCGCTGAACGTGCGCTGGACGTTGCGAGTCAGGGCCTCGAGCTCGGGGCCCGCCTCGATCACGTCCTCGAGCTCCTCGACGGTCGCGACCAGGTAGGGCTCGGTGGCGACGAAGCGCCCGAGCCGGACTCGCTTCGTGCCCTGGACGAGGATCCGGATCGTCCCGTCGGGGACCTTGAGCATCCGCGCGACCACACCGGCGACGCCGACCCGCTCGATCTGATCGGGCCCCGGCTCGTCGAGCTCGGGGTCCTTGGAGGCGACCATGACGAGGCCGCGGTCGCCGGAGAGGACGTCGTCGATCAGCCTGATCGAGCGCTCCTGGCCGACCGCGAGCGGGGTAAGGGTCCCCGGGTAGGTGACCATGTCGCGCAGGGGCAGGACCGGCAGCGCCGCCGGCAGCTCGCCGCCCTGGGCGAGCGCGTCCTCGATCCCCTCGGCGCTGACGATCTCGATCGGCGGCGCGGCGCCCGGGACCTCGTCTCCGAGCTCGATCGGCGTCACGCGCGCGCTCCCGCTCCGCTCAACCGGACGACCGCTCGACCGGGACCTTGCGGGCGCTCGCCTCGGGCATCCGGATCGGCAGCTCGATCCGCAGGAGCCCGTCCTCGAAGGTGGCCCGCGCCGCCTCGGCGTCGACGTCGACGCCGAGCTCGACGGCGCGGCGGAAGCTCCCGGTCGGGATCTCGACCTGCTGGTAGGCGCGCCCCTCCGTCCGTCGCACCGGGCGCTTGCCGGCGATCACCAGCATCCGGCCCGCGACCTCGACGTTGACGGCGTCGGCGGCGACCCCGGCGAGGTCGGCGACGACGACCGCCCGCGGGCGCGTCCGCTCACCCTCGCCCGCCTCGCTGTAGTAGACGTCGACCCGGGGGTGGAAGTCGCCGCCCCGGGCCGGCGTCCAGCCGGCGCCGAGGAGCTCATCCACGTCGCGGCGCATCCGCTCGATGTTGACCAGCATCGCTCGCTGACGGACCATCGCGCTGGAGGTTAGAGGCTCACCCCGGATCGCCGGTCTCGTAGGTCGATCCCTCGGCGGCGATCTCGACCGTTCCGGCGAACGCGGCCGCCGCCGCGGCCAGCGCCCGGCCCGGATCGAGCTCGTCGGAGATGTGGGTGAGGACGAGCCGTCCGACCCCGGCCCGGGCGGCGAGCTCGCCCGCCTCGGCGGCGCTCATGTGGCCGCGCTCGGAGAGCGGCGCCGCCTCGGGCTCGGCGAGCGTCGCCTCGGCGATGAGGACGTCGGCGCCGGCCGCCGCGACGGCGAGGCGCTCGGAGGAGCGTCCGTCGGCGCCGAAGACGATCCGGCCGCCCCCGCGCGCCTCGAGCTCGATCGCGTTGGTGGGCCCGTAATGCGGCACGGGATGGGGGCGGACCGCGACGCCGGCGAGCTCGATCTGGTCCCCGGCCTCGTACTCGCTCAGCGCGAAGGCGCGGGGGATCAGCTCCTCGTCGCCCCAGGCCCCGGCGAGGCGCCGGAAGAAGGCCGCGGCCCCGGCGGGCGCGTGCAGGGCCGGCCGCACCGACCCCGCGTCGGGGCCGACCGTGAGCGCGTAGGCGAACGGCGCAAGGTCGAGCACGTGGTCACCGTGCAGGTGCGAGACCACCACCGCCTCGACCTCCCGGTAGTCGCGGCGGGCCCGGAGCTTCCCGAACACCCCGTTCCCGCAGTCGAGCAGGAACGCCCGTCCTTCCACCCCCTCGACGAGGTAGCCGCTGCAGGCGCCGCCGGCGTCGGTCCACGCCGGCGACTTGCCGAGCACGGTCAGCCGCATCCACGCAACCTACCCGGAGGACCTCGGCGGCCGGCCCGCGCCGGGCTCGTTCCGTGCCCGTCGCCAACGACCCGGGCGGAAGCGGCGCGCCCCGCCGCGGTGGCTATGCCGCCAGCGCCTCGGGCTCGGGCTCGCCGGTCGCCTCGGCGCCGGCGCCGATCAGGAGCATCGGCTGGGTCGGCGGCTGCAGGCCGTGGGGCGAGTCGGGGCGAAAGGTCGTGCAGGGCTCGCCGAGCTCGAGGGCACACAGCATCCGGACGCCGAAGTAGCAGGACTCACAGCTCGGCTTGCCCTTGGCGCGGCGGCTTCGGGTGGACTTCGCGGATGCTGGGGCGGGCAAGTCGGTCTCCGTTCGGATGTCAGGGCTGATCCGGCCCGAGCATGGCAGCCGCCCCGCCGCCGGCGCGGCCACGGCCCCGCAAAGAGCGCGGTAAGCGCCCGCGGGGAGATCGCCGCAAAACCCGGCATCACGCCCGGCTTCCCCGCACTTTGGGAGTCCCGGAGCGGGCGCGGCGGCCGTCCGGGCGGGGCCGTCCGCGGCTCGCCGGACGTGGCCCTGCCGGCGCTTCCGCTCGACTACAATCAGGTCGTGACGCCGAGTCGGAGCGACCACCTCAGCGCCTCGCCACCGCTGTTCGAGAGCCGGTTCCTCGACTTCTTCTCGCGCGTCCACCCGTCGATCCCGGCGATCGTCTTCGGACCGGTCGTCGCCGTCTGCGTCTGGGCCGGATTCGATGGCGGCTACGGGGTCCCCGCCGTCGCCGGCCTGTTTCTCGCGGGCCTCCTGATCTGGACGCTCAGCGAGTACTGGCTGCACCGCATCGTCTTCCACTGGGAGCCCGACCATCCGCTCGGCAGCCGCCTCCACTTCATCATGCACGGGGTCCACCACGAGCACCCCAACGATCCGCTGCGACTGGTCATGCCTCCGGCCCTGAGCATCCCGCTCGCGGCCCTGTTCCTGTTCGTGTTCACCCTGATCTTCGGAACCCCGGCCGCCTACCCCTGCTTCGCGGGGTTCATCGCCGGCTACCTGGTCTACGACTACACCCACTACCACCTCCATCACCACGTCCCCAAGACCACCGCCGGCAAGCGGCTGCGCGAACATCACATGCGCCACCACTTCCAGGACCATCGTTACGGTTACGGCGTCTCCTCGCCGCTCTGGGACATCGTCTTCGGTACGCGCTCGCTGAAGCTGAAGAAGCGCTGAGCGGCGACGGGTCGCCGGTCGGCACCGCCTCGACCCGGAGCTCCACATTCATACGCTTGCCGTAGAGTGTGTGACAGCCGTTCGGTCGAGTCCGATCGCAAGAGGGGACGGTGACCCAACCAACACACCACCCAAGGAGTCCCGGATGCCCACCCAGACGAGCACGCTCGACAAGGCGAAGAAGCTGATCGAGGATCGGCTCAAGGAGCTGGACGAGGAGAGGAAGCGCCTCGAGAAGGCACTATCGAACCTGATCGGACACGGCGGCGGCAGGCGCGCCTCCGGCGCCTCGGCGATCGGCACAGGCGGACGGCCGCGGCGGCGGCGCAAGGGCGGCACCCGCGCCGAGCACGCGATGAAGGCCGTCCGGGAGCAGCCCGGCATCACCGCGGGCGAGATCGCGAAGAAGCTCAAGATCAAGCCGAACTACGTCTACCGGGTGATGGCCGACCTGACCAAGGACGGCAAGGTGGTCAAGAAGGGACGCGGCTACACCGCCGCGGACGCCTGAGCCGGGCGGCGGCCGGCGGCGATCTCCCGGCGGGGTCGCGAGGCGCCTGATCCACGCCGCGGGTGGCGCCGCGGCGCGCGGCCATCGGCCCCCCGCCGGCGCCGAGCCCGGCGCCGCCAGGCTCAGACGAGGCCGAGGCCGCTGACCGTCTCGCGCTCCCCCTCGAGCTCGGCGACGCTCGCGTCGATCCGCTCGCGCGAGAAGTCGTCGATCTCGAGCCCCGGGACGATCGAGTACTCGCCGCCGTCACAGGTGCAGGGGAAGCCGGAGACGACGTCATCGGCGACCCCGTAGGAGCCGTCGGAGGGAACGCCCATCGAGACCCAGTCGCCCGCGGGCGTCCCGAGGACCCAGTCGCGGACGTGCTCGATCGCCGCGTTCGCGGCCGACGCGGCGCTCGAGGCGCCGCGGGCGTCGATGATCGCGGCGCCACGCTTGGCGACGGTCGGGATGAACTCCTCCTCGATCCAGGCCCGGTCGCCGACCCTTCCGGCGGCGCTCTCGCCCCCGACCTCGGCGTGGACGAGGTCGGGGTACTGGCTCGCCGAGTGGTTGCCCCACACGGTCATCCTGCGGACGTCGGCGACGCCGACGCCGAGCTTGGCAGCGAGCCTGCTCTTGGCCCGGTTGTGGTCGAGCCGCATCATCGCCGTGAATCGCTCCCGGGGAACGTCCGGCGCGTGCGAGAGGGCGATCAGCGCATTCGTGTTGGCCGGGTTGCCGACGACGAGGACGCGGATGTCGTCGGCCGCCCCCGCGTTGATCGCCTCGCCCTGCGGCCCGAAGATGCCGCCGTTCGCCTCGAGCAGGTCGGCCCGCTCCATCCCCGGCCCGCGCGGACGGGCGCCGACGAGGAGGCCGACGCTGCAGCCGTCGAAGGCGGGCTTGGGGTCGTCGTGGATGTCGATGCCGGCGAGCAGCGGGAAGGCACAGTCGTCGAGCTCCATCGCCGTTCCCTCGGCGGCCTTGACGGCGTCGGGGATCTCGAGCAGGTTGAGCCGAACCGGCGTGTCGGGGCCGAGCATCTGCCCGCTCGCGATCCGGAAGAGGATCGCGTAGCCGATCTGGCCGGCGGCGCCGGTGACTGTGACCTTTACTGGACTGCCCATCTCAAGCTTCTCCTGTGATCGCTTCGGTGTCGGTGGGGGGCGGCGGGTCCCGGGCGACGGCCATCCCGCGCACCCCGGAGGCTATTGGACCGGAGGCGGCGCGGCCGATCCCGCGCCGGCGCCGGCCAGGCCGTCGAGCAGCCGGTCGAGCATGCGTCCGGCCGCCTCCCGCGTCGGCCGCGGCTCGGCCGCAGCGGCGACCCTCAGGCCGGCCTCGACCAGCGCCGCGAGATAGACCGAAGCGACCACCCCCGCGTCGTCGGGCGCGATCTCGCCAGCCTCCATCGCCGCCGCCACCGTCGCCCGGATCACCCCGTACCCGCGGTCGGCGGCGAGCTCCCGCCAGCGGTCGGCGCCGAGCACCTCCCGCGACTGGCGCAGGTTGATCCGGGCCCAGGCGCTGGGCCGCTCGCATTCCCGCAGGTAGGCGCGGCTGCCCGCGCGCAGGGCCGCGACCGGGGAGCGAGCGGCGGTGGCGGCCGCGGCCAGGCGGCCGACCAGCTCGTCCTCGAGCTCGACGTAGAGCTGCTCGAAGAGCCCGAGCTTGCCGTCGAAGTGGTGGTACATCGCGCCCTTGCTGACCCCGGCCCGCTCGAGGATCATCGCCGTGGAGACCTCGTCGTAGCCACGCTCGGCGAAGAGCTCCCGGGCGGCGCCGAGGACCTTGGCCCTTGCCCCCTCGCTCGGGCGACCCGGGCCGGGCCTCCGATCCGCATTGACTTCCCCGGACATGTCCGCTAGATTACCGACCGCGGGTCGGTAATCGGCCCCGCAACCCGGGAGGATGCGATGGACATGTTCATGATCCGGCGCCGCGAGGCCTGGTCCACGCCGGCCGAGCTCGAGCGGGCCGCGGCGCGCTCGACCGCGGTCGCCTCGTCCGACTTCCCCGACTCGATCAGCTGGATCCGCAG
This sequence comes from Actinomycetes bacterium, assembly GCA_016861045.1. Lineage (GTDB taxonomy): Bacteria > Actinomycetota > Thermoleophilia > Solirubrobacterales > 70-9 > RHKX01. The sequence continues at coordinate 448,817 of BOKP01000002.1, forward strand.
CTACGTGATCGAGGAGGCCGACGGCGGGCTCGGCACGGTCTGCATCTACCAGGCGAGCGATCCGGACACCGTGCGAGCGCACGCCGACCGGGTCGGCATGCCGGCCGACGAGGTGCTGCCGATCGCCGACACCGTCATCGTCCGCCCGGATCCGGCGCTGACCGCCTGACCGGCCGGGGGCGGGCGCCGCACCGACGGTGCGGCGCCCGCTCACGCCATCGCCCGCCGCAGGTTCCCGTCGATCGCGGCGAGGAACTCCTGGGTCGTCTGCCACTCCTGCTCGGGGCCGATCAGCAGCGCCAGGTCCTTGGTCATCCTGCCGCTCTCGACCGTCTCCACGCAAACCCGCTCGAGCGTCTCGGCGAACCCGCTCACCGCGGGGGTGTCGTCGAGCCGGCCGCGGGCGGCCAGCGCCCGCGTCCAGGCGAAGATCGAGGCGATCGGGTTGGTCGAGGTCGGGTTGCCCTTCTGGTGCTCGCGATAGTGGCGGGTGACGGTCCCGTGGGCGGCCTCGGCCTCGACCGTCCTGCCGTCGGGGGTCATCAGCACGCTCGTCATCAGGCCGAGCGAGCCGAACCCCTGGGCGACGGTGTCGGACTGGACGTCGCCGTCGTAGTTCTTGCAGGCCCAGACGTAGCCCCCCTCCCACTTCAGCGCCGCCGCGACCATGTCGTCGATCAGGCGGTGCTCGTAGCCGATCCCGGCCGCCTCGAAGTCGAGCTTGAACTCGCTCTCGTAGACCTCCTGGAACAGGTCCTTGAAGCGACCGTCGTACTTCTTGAGGATCGTGTTCTTGGTCGACAGGTAGACCGGATAGCCACGGTCGAGGCCGTAGCGCATCGATGCCCGCGCGAAGTCGCGGATCGAGTCGTCGAGGTTGTACATCGCCATCGCGATCCCGCTCGCGGGGAAATCGAAGACGTCGATCTCGATCGGCTCGCCCTCGTCCCTCGGGGTCCAAGTCAAAGTCAGGGTGCCGGCGCCGGGGACGAGCGTGTCCTCGGCCCGGTACTGGTCGCCGAAGGCGTGACGGCCGATCACGATCGGCTTCGTCCAGCCCGGAACGAGCCGCGGCACGTTCCCGATCACGATCGGCTCGCGAAAGATGACGCCGCCGAGGATGTTGCGGATCGTCCCGTTCGGCGAGCGGTACATCTCCTTCAGCCCGAACTCCTCGACCCGGGCCTCGTCGGGGGTGATCGTCGCGCACTTGACGCCGACCCCGTGCTCTTTGATCGCATTCGCGGCATCGACGGTCACCTGGTCGCCGGTGGCGTCGCGGTTCTGGATCGCGAGGTCGAAGTAGACGAGCTCGACTTCGAGGTAGGGCAGGATCAGCTGCTCCTTGATGAACGACCAGATGATCCGGGTCATCTCGTCGCCGTCGAGCTCGACGATCGGGTTGGAGACCTTGATCTTCGCCATCTGCTGGGGGTCCTTCCGGTCGGGGGGCGCCGGACCCTAGCGGCCTCAGCAGCCCTCAGGAGAGATCCTGCTTCAGCCAGCGACGAAGGAAATCCCTCATGGTCGCCAGCTCCCCGGCATCGAGCCCCCAGACTGCAGCCGCGGCGTCATCCACGGCGCCCTGGTCAGCCGACTCGCCAGCGTCCACCCGCCGATGGGCTTCTCGCGAAGCGGAGCTGACAGCAAAGTGCCGCGAATCCGAGGCCTCAAACGACGGAACGACGACGACCTTCGTCGTGTGCGTCGAGATATGCGTCGCGACGTATCCGGCGATCAAGGCGCGCGCCGGCACGCTATTGAGCAGACCGCAGACGTAATGGGCCTCATCGGAGGACGAGCACGGGAGCAGCATGACGGTGTGGGCAGGCAGCGGGATCGGGTCCGTGGGCGGAAGCACCGCTGCGGCGAAATCGGAGGCGATGTCCTTCCAGACCACCTTGTGCTCTGCCAGCGTGTAGTCGCCAACATTGAACATCGACCAATAGGGCCCGGTTTCCCTGGTCTCAATGCCCTCCTTCCGCGTGAAATAGCGCCTAATGGCAGCCCTCGACCGAAGATGGTCCTCGAACTGCGCGAGGTAGGAGAGGGCCCCTGGGAACTCTGTTTGCATCCGCCTCGTGTCAATCCCGCGACGCGTCGCAGGGTCTTGGACGAAGAGGATCTCGCAGGACGGCTTCGCCGACCAGCGCTGAACATCCTGACCGCGCAGCAACGGGTGCAGGAGGTCGGCCTCGACGCGACCAAATTTCCGAGGCAGGCTCGACCTGCCGACGTCATGGAGATTTTCGATCGGAACCTTGCCCTTCGAGACGTCATCAGAGCGTTCGACCCAGTAGACGCCATTCGCACCGCCGGTGTTGACGCCCTCATATGCCCGGTAGGCCGGCTCGCCTGTTTCGGCGAGCTTGCGGAGGCCCGGGATGGCCCGCCGCGGGACCGTGAGCCAGGCCGAGGTCGAATCATCGTCGCGGACCGGCGCCGCGACGAGGCGCAAGCGCCTCGTTTGCTCCTCGACCTCCTCGGGGCTCGCATGCCGGTCGATTCCCCGGGCCTCGAGCCGCTGCCAGACCGTGTAGCCGACCGGGTAGCGGGTGGCGGCGTCGCGCTCCCAGACGAGGATCGCGGTGCGGTTCGTGGCGCCGGTGAAGGGCTTCAGGTCGACCATGTCGTGGACGGCCGTGACACGGAACGACGGCCCGTCGTCTCCGAAGCGGAACCGCCGGAATCCCTGCCCGGCGCCGGCCGTCTTGAAGAGCGTCTCGGGCATGACGAAGCCGAGGCGTCCGTGCTCGCCGAGGAGGCGCTTCGAGACCACGTAGCTGAGCAGCATCGAGACGTCCTTCTTCCCTGCGCCGAGCAGGGCCGCCATTCCCTTGTGGACGTAGAGACCTGCCTCTTCCCAGAGGGCCTTGGTCCGCTCGCGGTAGTCCTCCGGTAACCCCTCCCAGTTGACCCACGGCGGGTTCCCGACGATCAAGTCGAATTCGCCGATGAACGCCGGCATGAACGCGTTTCTGATGATCCGTGTCCAGATCCCGTCGATCGACCTGGAATGGAGCTGCCAGCAGGCGTCGAAGAAGTCCTCCAGCAGACGTCGCTCATCATCGTCGGCGCGACAGGCCCTCCCCGCCTCGGCGCCGAACCGCTCGCTGTCCCAGCCTTCTTCGAGCGCGAGCGTCGCGAGGTCGCAGACCGCACGAAGCTCCTCAGCGGTATCGACGCAAAGCGGAAGCCGAAACGTCCCGACCGAGGTGCTCAGCTCAAGGCGATCTCCCGTGTGCATGGAAAGGAGCGTGGGGCTGAGGATCGAGTCCGCCAGGTAGACGGGAATCTCGCACCCCTCCGGGGGCGCCTCTGCCAAGAGCTGGCCGAGCGCGAGCACGTAGTTGACGCGCGAGGCGACCACGGCAAGCGGGTCGATGTCGAAGCCAACGACGTTGTCGAGCACGCATGCGAGGGAATCGGAGCCGGAAGCGTTCTCGGCAAGAAGCGACGCGCGTAACTCGCGCACCGCCGAGACGAGGAAGGTGCCCGTGCCGCAGGCAGGGTCAAGGACTCTCTCGTCCGGTCCTCCCTGATGCTCGACGGCACCCAGCACGCGTTCTGCCAACCAGTCCGGTGTGAAGTACTGGCCCAGGGCGTGGCGGACGGGGCGAGGCAAGAGCCCCTGGTAGAGGTCCTTGAGCAGGTCCCGTGCGTCTTCCGGGGAGACCTGCAGCGTCGCCGGGTCGTACGTCGCCAAGCGATCGACCACCGCGCGGACCGATGCCGTCACCTCGGCCGAAGTCCGCTCGAGAAACCAGCAGAAGACGTCCGGCTCGATCACGTTGTTCAGCCGCGCCTCGCGAAACGGAAGCCCTCTGTGCAGCTCCGCCAGCCGGGCGTTCAACTCTCCGTCGCCGAGGCCCTTCAGCTCGTCCAGGTGCCAGCTGGACCGTTCGAGGAATAGCGAGAGGGATAGCGCGGCGATCAGCTTCGTGACGATCGCGAAGTAGGTCTGAATCACGAACAGCCCGGTCGCGGCGTCGGTCTCGCCGGGGACGGTGCCGAGCACGTCCGCCAGTGCTTTCCGGGCATCCTTCTTGAGCGGGCTCTCCGCTTCGCCGGTGACGCCCGTCGCCACCGCGAAAGCGGACTCCCACTGATCGAACAACCGGGCCGGGAGATCATCGGGTCGCTGTCCCCTCTCCCGATCGAGCTGCGCCAACAATGATCGGACGGCCTTGTACGCGAGCGCACCCTCTCCGGCGAAGTCGCCGAGCAGGTTCTCGGCGATCAGCGCCTTTCCGGACTGAGCCGAAAGCAGCGTGTCGAGGAGGAGGCCCGCCGACTTGGCATCGACCGCGACCGGGTCGTCGACCCACCAGCGCCCGCTCCGGTAGCGGGCGAAGATCATGAAGTGGCCGTCGCAGGCCACGCCGGCGAGACGCGTGACCTGTCGACGCTCCTTCGCCGCCAAGCCGTCGATGTACGACTGCACCTGCTCGACGGCGTGCCGGTTTCCGTGGCTGTCTCTGGAAGCCGCCATTGCGCCCGGTGGCTCCCATTCGACGATAAGCCGGTTGAAGACAGCATCAGCTCGGCCGGTGGCGAGCGTCACCTCCCGACGTTCGTCCAGCTCGACGCCCAGGCGCTCGCACGCTTCAGCCAGCGCCTTCTCGGCACTCGCCCGGAAGTCAGCCTCACGGCCCGCGAACCGCTTGGCAGCGGACGAGAACGCCTCGGCGAGAGCCTCCCCCTCCTCAGGGATCCTGGCACGAAGGCTGGGCAAGGCCTTCAGGCGGCTCTCGGCGGCGCCTTCTCCTCGGGCTTCATCCACCACCGCCGATCGAGGACCCTGCGGGCGGCGAGCTCGGACCCGTAGGCGAGGACCATGTCGGCCGCGCGCTCGGGATCGATCCCGTAATCGGCCGCGATCCGCTCCCCCGCCTCGTCGACAGCGGTGTAGGGGTCGTGGTCGTGGTCGATGAGCGTCCGCTGCTCGTTGCTGTCGAAGAGCCGATCCTGCATCGCGTCCAAGCTAGAGCACAAGACGGACGATCAGAAGCGGTTTCGCGGCCCGACCGCCCTATTTGCACGATTGTCACGGTCCCGTTCGTGATTCGTCACGGGCTTGGCGATCTGGCAGGATCCTGGCATGGCAACGAAGTCGATCGGACCGTCAGCTGCCACGCACGCGGTCGTCAACCAGTCCGAGCCGCTCGCCGGCTACAACGTCTTCGCCGCCGACCGGGCCCTGGTCGAGGCCGTCGCCCGCGAGGGCGGCGACTTCGAGGTCGGGATGGTCCGCGAGGTCGGCGAGATCGCCGGACGGCCGGAGACGATCGAGCTCGGCCGGCTCGCCAACGAGCACCCGCCCCGGCTCCGAGCCTTCGACCGCTACGGACACCGGATCGACGAGGTCGAGTTCCATCCGGCCTGGCACGAGGTGATGGCGATCCACGTCTCGCATGGCCTCCACTCCCTGCCCTGGCGGCGTCCGGAGCCCGGCGCCCACGTCGCCCGGGCGGCCGCCTTCATGTGCATCTCGCAGGCCGAGGCCGGCTCCGGCTGCCCGATCTCGATGACCTACTCGGTGATCCCGGCGCTGCGCTGCCAGCCCGAGGTCGCGACCGAGTGGGAGCCCCGCTTCACCTCGCTCGACTACGACCCGCGGATGGTCCCGGCGCCGGACAAGGCCGGGGCTCTGGCGGGGATGGCGATGACCGAGAAGCAGGGCGGCTCCGACGTCCGCGCCAACACCACCGTCGCCGTTCCGCTGAACGGGGGCGGCCCCGGCGCCGAGTACGAGCTGACCGGGCACAAGTGGTTCTGCTCGGCGCCGATGTGCGACGCCTTCCTCGTCCTCGCCCAGGCCGAGGGCGGCCTCTCCTGCTTCCTGCTGCCGCGCTGGACCCCCGACGGCGAGCGCAACGGCTTGCGGGTGGAACAGCTCAAGGACAAGCTCGGCAACCGCTCGAACGCCTCGAGCGAGATCGAGCTGCGCGGCGCCTGGGCGCGGATGGTCGGCGCGGAGGGACGCGGGGTCGCGACGATCATCGAGATGGTCAGCCACACCCGCCTCGACTGCACGCTCGGCTCGACCGCCGGGATGCGTGCCGGCACCGCGCAGGCGATCTGGCACTGCGAGCATCGGTCGGCGTTCGGCCGGCTCCTCGTCGAGCAGCCGCTGATGGCGAACGTCCTCGCCGACCTCGCGATCGAGTCCGAGGCGGCGACGGTCGCCGGCGTCTGGCTCGCACGCCAGTTCGACGAGGCACACGCCGGCGACGAGCGGGCGGGGCTGATCCGCCGGATCGCGACGCCGGTGCTGAAATACTGGACCTGCAAGCGCGCCCCCGAGCACGCGGCCGAGGCGCTCGAGTGCCTCGGCGGCAACGGCTACGTCGAGGACTCGGGGATGCCGCGGCTGTACCGCGAGGCGCCGGTGATGTCGGTCTGGGAGGGATCGGGGAACGTGCAGGCACTCGACGCCCTGCGGGCGCTCGCCCGCGAGCCCGCGGTGCTCGAGCCGCTGCTCGAGGAGATCGGCGCCGGGGCGGAGGCCGAGCCGCGGCTGCGCGCCGCCGCCGACTCGCTCGAGCGCGACCTCGCCGACGGCAACGGGCTCGAGACGCGGGCGCGACGCCTGGTCGAGCGGACGGCGCTGGCGCTGCAGGGCTCGCTGCTCGTCCGCTGGGGCGATCCCGCCGTCGCCGACGCGTTCTGCGCGACGCGGCTCGACCGCGACTGGGGCAACGCCTTCGGGACGCTGCCGCCGGGCGTCGACACGGCGGCGATCATCGAGCGCCATGCCGTCCGGATCTGAGCCGGCGATGGCCGTGATGGAGAAGCGCGCCGGCGCGCCGGCGCGCCGGGTCGAGGTGACGATCGCCGGCCACGTCGCCGAGGTCCGGCTCGACCGCCCCGACAAGCACAACGCCCTCGACTACGAGATGTTCGCCGCGATCAACGCCGCGATCGACCGGCTCGCGGCCGAGCCGTCGGTCCGGGCGGTCGTCCTCCACGGCGCCGGACCGAGCTTCTGCTCCGGCCTCGACCTCGCGGGCTTCGCCGCGGGCGGGCGCCGGTTCGGGGACATGTTCTCCCGCCGCGAGGGCGAGGACGCGAACCTCGCCCAGCGCGTCTCCTACGGCTGGCAGCTCCTGCCGGCGCCGGTGATCTGCGCCGTCCATGGCAGCTGCCTCGGCGGCGGCGCCCAGATCGCCCTCGGCGCCGACGTCAGGATCGTCGCCCCCGACGCCACGGTCTCGATCCGCGAGGTCCACTGGGGCCTGGTCCCGGACATGGGCATCACCCGCTCGCTGCCGCGGCTCGTCCGCTTCGACGTCGCCAAGGAGCTCGTCCTGACGGCGCGGACGATCAGTGGCGAGGAGGCGGTGCGGGTCGGACTGGCGACGACCGTCAGCTCCGAGCCGCTGGCCGCGGCGCGCGAGCTCGCCGCCGAGATCGCGGCGCGATCCCCCGACGCGACCCGCCGCGGCAAGGCCCTGCTCGAGCGCGCCTGGGGCATGTCCGCGGCCGAGTCGCTGGCGCTCGAGGAGGAGCTCCAGCGCGAGCTGCTCGGCTCCCCGAACCAGGTCAGGGCCGTCGAGGCCGGCATGGGCGGCTCGCCCGGCGACTTCGACGACCCGCCGGGCTGACGAGAGCCGGCTTCGCGGCCGCTGACCCGGGCGCAGGGCCGCTGGCCGGGAAGTGGTGGGCCGGCGCGCCTTACCCGGGAGGCGCCGGGCCGCGGGCGGGCGCAGCGAGAAGTTGACTCACGGTCAACTCGACGAACCGGCCCTCCAGGTACCGGAAGGTCGCGTTGACGATGAGTCAGCCTGCCGTACGACCCCGCGTCGCCCCGAGCGCCGCCGGCGCCGCGACCCGCCGGCCGGCGAGCGGCGGCTGGGCGCGTCCGCCGCGGGAGGCGCCGGGGCGTGGCGACTCACCGCGCGGTGGGCGCGGCGAGCGGCACACCCGGCGGCAAGACCCGCGGGCGGAACACCCTCGGCGCGTCCGCCGCGGGAGGCGCCGGGGCGTGGCGACTCGCCGCGCGGTGGGCGCGGCGAGCGGCACACCCGGCGGCAGGACCCGCGGGCGGGACCGGGCATGCCTACTATCCACCAATGCCCGAGCGCGGCCGCTTCACCCTGTTGACGATCCGCGGGATCCCCGTCGGCGTCGACTGGAGCTGGTTCCTCGTCCTGTTCCTGATCATCTGGCTGCTCTCCGGCTTCTACCGCGACGTGCTCGGGGCGGGACAGGACTCGATCGAGCCCTACCTGCTCGCGGTCGTCAGCGCCTTCGCGTTCTTCGGCTCGATCCTCCTGCACGAGCTCGGCCACGCGGTGATCGCGCTTCGCAACCGGATCGGGATCTCGCAGATCACGCTGTGGATGTTCGGCGGCGTCGCCGCGCTCGACCGCGAGCCCGACTCGGCCGGAGCCGAGTTCCGGATCGCCGCCGCCGGGCCCGCGGTGACGCTGCTGATCACCGCTGCCTGCCTCGGCGCCGGCGCCCTGATCGACGGCGGCAGCTTCTGGGACGGCGCCAGCTTCGACGAGACGGCGACGATCTCGACCGGCGTCGCCGTGATCGCCTGGCTCGCCAACATCAACGCGGTCATCCTGGTCTTCAACCTGCTGCCGGCGTTCCCGCTCGACGGCGGGCGGATCGCGCGCGCGATCGCCTGGCGGGTGTCCGGCAACCGCGACCGGGCGACGATCTTCGCCGCCCGGCTCGGCCAGGGCTTCGCCTACGCCTTCATCGCGATCGGGATCCTGCTGGCGCTGACCGGCTCGCTGTTCTCCGGCGTCTGGCTCGCCCTGATCGGCTGGATGCTCGCGGGCTCGGCCCGCGAGAGCGCCAACCGGAGCCGGGTCAACACGCGCCTCGGCGGCCTCCGCGTCGCCGACGTGATGGACGCCGAACCGGTCGCGATCCCGGCCGCCGCCACCGTCGCGCGCGCGCTCGACGAGTACTTCCTGCGCTACCGGTTCCCCTGGTTCCCGGTCGTCGACGCCGGCGGGCGCTTCCTCGGCCTCGTCAACCGCGGCGCCGCCGACGCCGTCCCGGAGCTCGACCGGGCGAGCCACACCGTCGGCGAGATCGTCGCCGCCGACGGCTCGCCGGGGCAGACCGTCAGCTCCGAGGAGCCGCTCGGCGAGCTGCTGGCCAACGTCGAGCTGCGCCGCCTCGGCGGCCTGCCGGCGCTCGACGCCGACGGCCGCCTCGCCGGGATCGTCACGGTCGAGCAGGTGGGGCGGGCGCTGCGGGACGCAGCAGCCTGACCGACGCGGTGACGAGCAGCGCGGTCATCACGACGGCGCTGGCGACGCACCACTGGCAGATCGCGTCGATCACGAACAGCTCGAGGTAGGTCAGGTAGAGGCTGAACGCGAACCCGGCCAGGGTGAGCATGAAGGTCGCGGCGCGACCGACGTCGCCGCGGATCGCGAGCGAGGCGAGGATCGCCACGTAGCCGATCAGGCCGAGCAGCGCGACCGGAATCGGGCCGATCTCCGAGTAGCTCGACGCCTGCACGCGCTCGCAGCCGCCGGTGGTGCAGACCGGGCTGAGCCCCTCGTAGTGGACCCAGGTGAGATAGCCGGCGATCGCGATCCCGGCCAGCGCCAGGACCACGGCGACCGTCGTGGGCCGGTCGGCCCCCGGGCGGCTCACTGCGAGTCAGCGAGCGCCTGGTCGATCGCGTCGGCCAGCCCCTCCTGCTGCGCCGGCAGCAGCTTGCCGCCGGTCGGGCCGACCAGGAAGCTGGGGGTCGAGTTGATGCCGGCGTCGGTCGCGGCCGCCTGGGCCTCCTCGAGCTTGCGGGTCACCGCCTCGGTGCCGCTCTGCTCGTTCATCTGGTCGACGTCGACGCCCGCGGCCTCGGCGACGCCGTCGATGAACTCCTCGTCGGCGTAGCCGGAGTTCTCGACGCCCTGGCGGGCGTAGGCGACGTCCATGAACTGCCACATCAGGTCCTGCTCGCCGGCGGCCAGCGCGGCGCGGGCGATGCTCTCGGAGTCGGGGCCGATGAACGTGAGCAGCTGCAGCTCCATCCTCAGGTCGCCGCCGGCGACGTAGTCCTCGACCAGCGGCGGCAGGTCCTCGGTCGTGTACTCCTTGCAGAACGGGCACTGCGGGTCGGCGAACTCGACCAGGGTCACCGGCGCCTCCGGGTCGCCGAGCTCGATCCCCTTCTGCGGGATGCCGTCGAACTGCGCGACCTCGCCGCTCGCCTCCTCGTCGCTGGAACCGCCGGCGCTGACGAGGATCAGGACGACGACGACGAGCGCCGCGAGCAGCGCGGCGCCCCCGGCGAGCGACCAGATCCGCTGCCGTCGCTGCCGCTCCGCCTCCTCGCGCTCGGCTCGCAGCCGGGCTTCGCGGGCGGCCTTCTTCGTCTCCGCGCGTGAGCTCATCGAGCCGGGAACATACAGGCTGCCGAACGCGGGCATCCGGCGCCGCGCCACCGAAAACCGACTCTGACCATCGGGATTGCGGCGCGCCGCCGCGTCCGGCGACCACATAGGATTGCGCCGTGCCTGAACACGACGTCCTGGTGATCGGAGCCGGCCTGGCCGGACAGCGCGCGGCTCTCGCCGCCGCCGAGCGCGGCGTCTCGGTCGGGATCATCAGCAAGGTCCACCCGATCCGCTCCCACTCGAACGCGGCGCAGGGCGGCATCAACGCGGCGCTCGCCGTCGACGACACCTGGGAGTCGCACGCCTTCGACACCGTCAAGGGCTCCGACTACCTCGGCGACCAGGACGCGATCGAGGTGATGTGCCGCGAGGCCCCGGACGAGCTGCTCCACCTCGAGCACATCGGCGTCACCTTCCACCGCAACGAGAAGGGCGAGCTCGGGACCAGGGCGTTCGGCGGCGCCTCGAAGGCCCGTACCTACTACGTCGCCGACATCACCGGCCAGGCGATCATGCACACGCTCTACGAGCAGCTGATGAAGTACGCCGACCAGATCGACCGCTACGAGGAGTGGTTCACGACCGACCTCGCGATCGACGACGAGGGCCATTGCGTCGGCGCGATCACCCGCAACATCCTCGACGGCTCGACCGAGCTGTTCCGGGCCAAGAGCGTGATCCTCGCCTCCGGCGGCAACGGGCAGATCTGGCACCCGACGACGAACGCGCTGATCTGCACCGGCGACGGGATCGCGATGGCCTACCGGGCCGGCGCGACCCTGATGGACATGGAGATGATCCAGTACCACCCGACGACGCTGGCGGGGAAGGGCTTTCTGATCACCGAGGGCGCGCGCGGCGAGGGCGCCCACCTGCTCAACGCCAAGGGCGAGCGCTTCATGGAGACCTACGCGCCGAACAAGATGGAGCTCGCCTCGCGCGACGTCGTCTCCCGGGCCGAGCAGACCGAGATCAACGAGGGTCGCGGCTTCCCCGACGGGACCGTCGCCCTCGACATCACCGTCGTCCCGCGCAAGCGGATCCAGGAGGCGCTGCGCGAGATCGTCCTCGTCGGCCGCGACTTCGCCGGCGTCGACATCACCCGCGAGCCGATCCACATCAAGCCCGGCAACCACTACACGATGGGCGGCGTCAAGACGGACGTCTGGGGCCGGACCAACGTCCCCGGCCTCTACGCGGCCGGCGAGGTCGCCTGCGTCTCCGTCCACGGCGGCAACCGCCTCGGCGCCAACTCCCTGCTCGACACGCTGATCTTCGGTCGCCGCTCGGGCGAGGACGGCGCCGATCACGCGAAGGGGCGCGGACAGGGCTCGGTTCCGCGCTCGGCCCTCGCCGACGCCGAGGCCGCGGTCGAGGAGATCATCGGCCGCGCCCACGACGGGGGCCGCCGGGTCTCCGAGATCAAGGCGGAGCTCGGCGCGACGATGGACGGCAAGGTCGCCGTCTTCCGTGACGAGGAGGGCATCCAGAGCGCCCTCGACGCGGTCCGCCGGCTCAAGGAGGAAGCCGCGGGCGCCGCGATCGACGACCGCGGCAGCGTCTTCAACCAGGACGTCCTCGGAGCGATCGAGCTCCAGAACATGCTCGAGCAGGCGGAGGCCGTCTGCATGGCGGCGCTCGAGCGCAAGGAGAGCCGCGGCGCCCAGTACCGCACCGACTACCCGGAGCGCAACGACGAGGAGTGGCTCAAGCACATCGACGTCTCCCGCAACGGCGGCGAGCCCGAGATCAGCTACTCGCCGGTGACGATCACCGACTGGCAACCGGAGGAGAGGACCTACTGATGAGGCTGGAGGACGGAGAACGCTCGCTGCGCTCGACCTCACCGCTGGAGCGCTCCCGTGGCTAGCTACACGCTCAAGGTCCGCCGCTACCAGCCCGAGGCGGAGGAGGACGGCAGGCGCGGCGCCTACTGGGAGACCTTCGACGTCGAGCTCGACCCGACGCTCTCGGTCCTCGACGGGCTGCTGCAGGCCCGCGACGGCAGCGACGGCACGCTCAGCGTCCGCTGCTCATGCCGGGCGGCGATCTGCGGCTCCTGCGGGATGAAGATCAACGGCCAGTCCACCCTCGCCTGCAAGACGCGCATCGGCGAGGCGGCCGCGGAGGCGGCGCGGATCAGCGGCGCGGACGCGAGCGGCCCACTGATCTCACCGCCGGCCGAGAAGGAGCTGGCGGACGGGGATGGCGCCCCCGGCCCCGGGACGGAATCGGCCGGCAACGAGCCGATCGTCATCGAGCCGATGGGGAACCAGCCGGTGATCAAGGACCTCGTCACCGACATGGAGTCCACCCACTGGAAGAAGTTCCGCCGGGTGACGCCCTGGCTTCTGCCGAGCGGCCCGCCGCCGGAGCGCGAGCACATCGTCCCGCCGGAGTCGATGGTCGACGTCACCCAGTCGGTCGCGTGCATCCAGTGCGGAGCCTGCGTCTCCGCCTGCCTGTCGATGGAGGCCGATCCCGAGTTCATCGGTCCCGCCGCGCTCGCGAAGGCGTACAGGTTCGTCGGCGACCCGCGCGACGGGCAGACGACCGAGCGTCTCTACGACCTCGCCAACGATCCGCACGGCATCTACGACTGCACCCACTGCTTCGCTTGCGTCGACGTCTGCCCGAAGGGGGTGGCGCCGATGAACCAGATCATGCGGCTGCGGCGGCTCGCCGGCCACGACCACGACATCCATGACGTCAACAACGGCCGCAACCACGAGCTCGGGTTCGTCAAGATCATCGAGAGGAAGGGGACGCTCGACGAGTCGCTCCTCCTCCAGGAGTCCTACGCTCCCGGGGTCAAGGGCAAGCTGCTGCCCCGGGCCGCCTCGATCAAGGGCCTGCTCCAGTCGATCCCGACCGCGATCCGCGGCATCCGCACCGGCAAGATGCGCTCGCTCCCGAAGCTGATCCCGGGCGTCCATCCCAAGCTCCCCGGCGACGCCCAGGATCACGTCAAGGCGATCTACGACCGCGCCGAGGAGAGCCGCATCCAGCTCAACCTCTACGTGATCGGCGAGGGCGGCGAGGAGGACCAGGCCGCCGAGGCGGTCGAGCCGGAGTCCGTCTCCGAGGAGCCGAGCGCGACATGAGCCCCATGAACCCCACGGACAGGAGCACAATGAAGCTCGCCTACTGGCCCGGCTGCGTCTCCCGCGGCTTCACAACCGAGCTGCACGGCTCGATGGCGCTGACCGCCGAGGCGCTCGGGATCGAGCTCGTCACCCTCGACCGCGCCAACTGCTGCGGCGCCGGCGTCATCGCCGAGCACAACCAGGAGCTCGCCGACACGCTCAACGCCCGCACCTTCGCCCTCGCCCAGCAGACCGGGCTGTCGATGATGAACATCTGCTCGACCTGCCAGGGCGCCCAGTCCGAGTGCCAGGAGCGGCTCGACGCCGACGCCGCCTACCGCGCCCACATCAACGAGTCGCTCAGCGGCGAGGGCCTCGAGTACAGGAAGGACGCGGACGGGTTCACGAACAAGAACTTCCTCTGGCTGCTCGTCGAGGACTACGGCCTCGACGAGCTCGCCGGGAAGGTCAAGCGCCCGCTCTCGGGCCTCCGCGTAGGGCCCTTCTACGGCTGCTACGTGCTGCGTCCGAAGACGCGGCTCGGCTACGACGAGCATCCCGACCGCGACCTCTACCTCGAGCGGGTGATCGAGGTCCTCGGCGGCGAGATCGTCGACTACGACGGTGCCCGCCGCTGCTGCGGCTTCCCGGTGATCACGATGAACCGCGAGACGTCGCTGCGGCAGACCGGCACCCACGTCGGCGACGCGCTCGACGCCGGCGCCGACTGCCTCGTCACCCCCTGCCCGCTCTGCCACCTCAACCTCGACATGCAGCAGCCGGAGGCGGCGAAGGTGGTCGGTCGCGACCTCGGGCTCGCCGTCCTCCACCTCCCCCAGCTCGTCGGCCTCGCGCTCGGCTTCGAACCCGGGCAGCTCGGGATGCCGAAGCACATCGCCTCGACGGTCGCGGTCGAGGACCGGATCGCGGCGCTCGCCTAGCGCTCCGGGCTCCGGCCCCGAGCTCGGGGCGGCTACTCGAACTGCTCCGGCGGGACGACGGCGTCGTAGCCGCCCTCGTCGTCGGTGAGGGTGACGTCGACCTGGACCTCGTCGCCGTTCGGGGCGGTCAGGGTGCACTGGAACTCCGAGCCCTCCTCCGCCTCCTGGTCGTCGGGGCAGTCGACGCTGACATCGGCCGGGTCGACGTTCGCCTGCGGCGCGAGCTGGTCCGCGAGCTGGCCCTCGAGGTCGGCGGCGTCGATCGTGTTGCCGCAGCCGGCCGCGGCCAGGCCCAGCGCGGCCGCGGCCGCGACGGCCGCGATCGTCTTCGTGATGCCCTTCATGACGGTCTCCCTTCGTCGGTTTGAACGCGGTCAGCTTCGCCGCCGGCGGCCCGAGCAACCTCCGGCCCGAGTCGAAGGCCACCGCCGGCCTCTTCTCGGAGCCGACGGCGGCGGATGGGCATGACCCTAGCCGCGATCCCCGACGCAGGTTTCGTGACGGTTCCGGACCCCGGGCCCGGACCCCGATCGCGGCGCCAACAACCCGCGTGGCAGGCGGGGCGATGACCGGGGGTGAGCGGGTCAGCGCTCGCGGTACCAGTCGACGTATCGCCCGCAGGCCTGGCGGACCGGGATCCGCTCGACGGCGCCGGAATCGACCGGCGTCGCGGTCAGCGACCGCAGGTGGGCATCGTTCGGCGCCCGCAGGATCCGGCCGAGCAGGTTCGGCGCCTCGGGCTCGACGGTCACGGCCGCCACGGTCGGTTCCCCCACCCTCACCGTCGCGACCGGGAAGGTCGGCGTCTCGCCGCGGAAGTCGAGGTTCGCGGCGACGGTCGTGTCGATCCCGAGCTCGGGCGAGCCGACGTGCAGCGGACGGCGGCTGTCGTACTCGAGCGAGATCAGCCAGCGGCCGGGATCGGGGATCTCCAGCCGCATCGTCGCCGAGGCGCCGTCGGAGGCGGTCGCCGACGGCTCCCAGCCGGACGGCTCGGCGATCACCGGCGCCGTCCTCCAGACGAGCGCCGTGCCCTTGCCCTTCGCGATCCGCCGCTGAGCCGGGTCGGTGCAGTCGAGGACGGCGCCGGGGGCGGTCCCCTCGTCGAGGGTGCGGCGCCTGCCCGTGCGGCCGGTGTTCTCGTAGAGGACGTAGTCGCGCGTGAAGGCCAACTCGCGGAAGCGCGGGGGCACGCCCGAGACAGGCCCGCCGCGCGTCGCGATGACGTAGCGGAAGGCGTCGAGGGTCGCCGGGAAGACCGAATCGACGTCGAACTTCTCGCCACCGCCCTCGCCCTTCTTGAACCGCGGCCGGGCGTCCTCGACGTCGTAGAAGTTGGTGACGATGCCGGTGATCGGGCCGGACCCGCGCAGCTCCCAGCCGATGAAGTCGTCGCGGCCGAGGAACAGCAGCGGCTCGCCGGCGACGATCGCCCGCATCGATTCGAGCTGACGGGCGTGCGCGTCGGGGGCGACCGGCGCATTGCGGATGACGAGGAACGAGGAGCCGGCTGCGAGGACGACGAGCGCGATCCCGAGCACGAGCGCGGGACCGCGGGCCGCGAGCGTGCCGCGGAGGGCGATCGCCATCGCGACGGGGGCGACGATCGCCAGTGCCTTGGCGGAGATGTAGGGGCTCGAGAGGACCGCGGCGAGCACGTAGACGGCGACCATCGCGACGAGCAGCGCCGGCAGCGCCCAGCTCCGCTCGCGGCGGTCGCGGAGCAGGCCGAGCGCCAGCGCGACGAGGCCGACCATGGCGCCGAGGTAGAACAGCGGCGCCGGCGCTCCGGCCGACGTCGGGGTGGCGTCGAACTCGCCCGCCGGCCAGACTCCCAGCGCCTCGAGCGGCGAGAGTGCCTGCGCGAGGTTGCCGAGGTCGGAGCCGAAGCGGTCGGGGTTGAGCGCCGAGAGGCGGCTGAAGTCGGCGATCCGGCCCCACTCCCCGGCGGTCGCGACCGCGACGACGACGATCAGCCCGAGCAGGTACGGCGCCAGGCGTCGCATCCAGTCGTCGGGCAGGGCGGGGCGGGGATCGACGAGGAACCAGCGTGCGAGCAGGACGACGGCGCCGACCGCGCCGACCCAGAGCAGGCCCGGCAGGCTGTAGTTGAAGACCGACGCGGCAGCGAGCGCCGCGAGCGGCAGGACCCGCAGGAGCGGATGGACCGACGCCCCGGCCCCGGGCTTGCCGCCCTCCTCGAGCGGCGAGCGGACGCCGACCAGCGCCGCCAGCGCGAGCGCGAAGGCGGCCAGCAGCATCGCCTGCAGCGGCTCCTTGAAGGCACCCTGGGTCAGGTAGGCGGCGCCGAGGTAGGTGAGGGCGACGAGCGAGGCGCCGACGACGAGCCGTCCCCGGGCCATCCGCCCGAGCAGGCCGATCGCCAGCAGGCCGAACAGCGGCGCCAGCGCCACCGTGAAACCGGCGAAGACATCGACGAGGCCGGTGCCGGTGCCGCGCGAGATCGCCGCGACGACGGCGTGCGGGCCGAGCGGGTAGCCGCCCTTGATGAAGCTCGGAACGGCTCCCGAGTAGTCGCCGACGTAGTCGGCGATGATCAGGTGCGAGGCCATGTCGTCGTTGACGAGGCCGGCCCCGAGGACGCCGACGAAGCCGGCGATCGCGAAGGGAAGCGCGGCGGCGGCGACCGTGATCACGACGACCGGCAGGCCCGCCGCGGACGCCTCGCCGAGCCCGCTCACGCGGCCGCGCAGGTACGCCCCCGCCGCGATCGCGGCGGCGGCGAGCGCGATCGCGGCGGTGGTCGCATGGCCGGGCAGCCGGATCACGATGCCGGCGACGAGCAGCAGCACGGCGAGGCCATAGGCGGGAGCGAGCGGGCTCGGCGGCAGCGGCCGCTCGCGGCCGGCGCCGGCGGCGAGGACGGCGAGCGCCTGCCCGAGCACGAGGGCGAGGACGAAGACGATGAGCAGGGATACGCCGGCGCCGATCATCGGCCGATCACGGTCTCGCCCGGTCCGGACGGACGTGTCGGCCGGCCCCGCGGAAGCTCGCGGTCAAGCGGCGGCGAGCGCCGGCTCGGGGACGCGGAGCAAGTCGCGCTCGGCCAGCAGCTCGGCCACCTGCACGGCGTTGGTGGCCGCGCCCTTGCGGAGGTTGTCACCGACGATCCAGAGGTTGAGGCAGCGCTCGTGCGAGGGGTCGCGGCGGATCCTCCCGACCAGCACCTCATCGCGGCCGGCGGCGGCTGTAGCCAGTGGATAGATGCCCCCGGCGGGCTCGTCGAGGACGACGACTCCCGGTGCTTCGGCGAGCAGCTCGCGGCAGCGCTGCGGGTCGAGGTCCTCGTGCGTCTGCACGTTGACCGACTCCGAGTGCGAGTTGAAGACCGGCACGCGCGCGCAGGTGGCGGAGATCCCGAGCTCGTCGCCGGCGCCGAGGATCTTCCGCGTCTCGGCCATCAGCTTGCGCTCCTCGGTCGTGTAGTCGTCGCCGCCCTTGAACGTCTCGACCTGCGGCAGCACGTTGAAGGCGATCTGATGCGGGTAGACGCGCGCTTCGGCGCGATCGCCGTCGAGCACCGCGGCCGACTGCTCGCGGAGCTCCGCGATCGCCCTGCGTCCGGTGCCGGAGACCGACTGGTAGGTGGAGACCACGAGGCGCTCGATCCCGGCCTCGTCGAGGATCGGCTTCAGCGCGACGACCAGCTGCATCGCCGAGCAGTTCGGGTTGGCGACGACGCCGCGGTGCCCGGCCGCCGCCTCCGGGTTGACCTCGCTGACGACGAGCGGGACGTGCTCGTGCATCCGCCAGAAGCTCGTGTTGTCGACGACGACGGCCCCGGCGGCGGCGATCCGCGGCGCCCACTCGGAGCTGACGGCGCCGCCGGCCGAGGAGATGACGAGGTCGAGCCCGGCGATCGACTCCTCGGAGAGCTCGCGGACCTCGACCTCGGTGCCGGCGAACCCGAGCCGCCGTCCCGCCGAGCGAGCCGAGGCGAGCGGCACCAGATCAGCCACCGGAAACGAGCGCTCGGCGAGCACCTCGAGGACGGTCGAGCCGACGGCGCCGGTGGCGCCGAGCACGCCGACCCGGAAGCCGCCGCCGGGGGCGCTCATAGGGGGTGGGCGCGAGCCTCGTGCTCGCCGGTCGAGTCCTCCTCGAAGACCGCGTCGGCGCCGAGGTCGAACGCGCGGTGCAGGGCGCGGACGGCGTCATCGACGCGCTCGGCGGCGATCACGCAGGAGATCTTGATCGGCGACGTGGAGATCATCTCGATGTTGATCCCCTCCCCGCCGAGCACCCTGAAGACCTTGGCGGCGACCCCCGGGTGGCTGCGCATGCCGGCGCCGATGATCGAAACCTTGCCGATCTGCTCGTCGGTCAGGACCTCGTCCGCTCCGTTCTCGGCCCGGATGGCGGCGACCGCCGTCGCGAGGTCGTCGCGGGCGACCGTGAACGAGAGGTCGGCGCCGTGCTCGGTCGAGACGGGCTCGTTCTGGATGATCACGTCGACGTTGACGTTGGCGTCGGCGAGAGCGGTGAAGATGCGGCCGGCGATGCCGGGCTCGTTGCGCACCCCCGACAACGTCACCCGCGCCTCGTCGGCGGAGTGGGTCACTGCGGTCACGAACGGGTTCTCCATGGTCTCGTCCTCGGCGATCACGAGGGTACCGGTGCCCTGCTCGAACGAGGAGCGGCAGTGGATCCTGACCCCGTGGTTGCGCGCGTACTCGACGCTGCGGAGCTGTAGCACGCGGGCACCGGAGGCGGCCATCTCGAGCATCTCCTCGAACGAGACGACCGCGAGCTTGCGGGCCTCGGAGACGATCCGCGGGTCGGCGCTGAAGACGCCGGCGACGTCGGTGTAGATCTCGCAGACCGCGGCGTCGAGCGCCGCGGCGAGCGCGACCGCGGTCGTGTCGGAACCGCCGCGGCCGAGCGTGGTCACGTCCTTGGAGTCGGTCGAGACGCCCTGGAAGCCGGCGACGAGGACGATGTTGTCCTGCTCGAGCGCCTGCTCGATCCGGCCCGCACGGACGTCGACGATCCGGGCCTTCGTGTGCGAGGAGTCGGTGACGATCCCCGCCTGCGATCCGGTCAGCGAGATCGCCTGGTGGCCGAGGTCCCAGATCGCCATCGCGCAGAGCGCGCAGGAGATCCGCTCGCCGGTCGAGAGCAGCATGTCCATCTCGCGCGGGCTCGGCCGCTCCGAGATCTCGCTCGCCATCGTCAGCAGGTCGTCGGTGGTCTCGCCGCGGGCCGACAGCACCGCGACGACCTTGTTGCCGCGCTCGCGCTCGGCGACGATCCGGGCCGCCGCCCGCTTCAGGTCCTCGGGCTCGGCGACCGACGTGCCGCCGAACTTCATCACGACCGTCTCGCCGCCGGCGCCGACCCCGGGGGTGCTCCCCCCCGTCCCGGATGCCGGGACGCGGGCGCGCGGATCCGGTCTCGCTGCCTCGCTTGCCACGGCCGCTGAGGATAGAGAGGACATGAGCGTCGACCGCCGCCGAAGGACCGGCAGCTCGCATGCCCGCGCGACGGGCTGCGGCGGGCGCCGCCCGGAGCGGACCCGATGCGTGCGGGGAAGACCGCGGCTCGCCTCGGCGGGCGGGGCCCCTGCACCTGCGGTTGACCGCCGGACCAGGGGGTCGGGGCGCTCAGACGCTGCGGCGACCGGTCAGGGCACGGCCGAGGGTGACCTCGTCGGCGTGCTCGAGGTCGGCACCGACCGGCAGGCCGCTGGCCAGGCGGGTGAGGGTTACGCGATCGCGGAGACGCTCGCCGATGTGGTGGGCGGTGGCCTCGCCGGTAGTCGTCGGGTTGGTGGCGATCACGACCTCTTCGATCTCGCCCGCCTCGACCCGGCGCACGAGCTCGTCGATCCGGAGATCGTCGGGGTCGATGCCGTCGATGGGCGAGAGGGCACCGCCGAGGACGTGGTAGAGCCCGCGGTACTCGCCAGTCCGCTCGATCGGGATCACGTCCTGGGGCTCCTCGACGACGCAGATCAGCTCACGGCTGCGCCGGGGATCGGAGCAGATCGCGCAGGTCGGTCCCTCGGCGAGGTTGAAGCAGGTCTCGCAGAGGCCGATCCGCTCTTTGACCTCGCGGATCGCCGTGGCGAGCGCGAAGGCGTCCTCGTCGCTCGAGCGAAGGATGTGGAACGCAAGCCGCTGAGCGGTCCGGCGGCCGATCCCCGGCAGCTTGCCGAGCTCGGCGATCAGGCGGTCGACGGGAGCGGGATGCACCTACGTCCCGGGCATCCCGAGGCCGCCGAGGCCGCCGGCGATCCCGCCCATCTTCGACTCGGCCCGCTCCTGGGCGGCGCGAACGCCCTCGTTGACGGCGGCGAGCACCATGTCCTGGAGCAGCTCGACGTCCTCGGGATCGACCGCGTCGGGATCGATCGAGATCTCACTGACGACGAGATCGCCGCTCACCTTGACCTTGACCATCCCGCCGCCGGCGCTCGCCTCGACGACCTCGTCCTTGAGCTCCTCCTGGGCCTTCGCCATCTCGGCCTGCATCTGTTGGGCCTGCTTCATCAGCGCCCCCATGTCGAGCCCGCCCGGGCCCGGCATCCGTCCTCTCGCCATCAGCTCGTCTCCTCGATCCGCTCTTCTGCCTGCTCGGGTTGCTCGGGTTCCTCGTCGATCACGATCTCGGCGTCGAACTCGGCCACGAACCGCTCGAAGAGGTCGTCCTCCCCGACCGGCGCGGCCTCGGGCTCGTGCTCGGTCCGGTCGAGCATCGTGAAGACCGGCCGCAGCGACACCCCGAGCACGGTCGCGATCGCGCCCGCGACGGCCTCGCGGCTCTCCTTGCCGTCGGCCTTGCGGAGGTTGAAGGCGGAGTCGGGCGGGAACGCGATCGTGAGCGTGCCGGCCTCGGCGTCGACCGCGACCGGGCGGGCGCTGCCGACCACGGCGGACAGCAGCCCCTCGCCGGCCTGCCGCATCTGATCGAGGATCCCGGGCCAGAGCTCGATCACGCGCTCGAGCCCGGGAGCGCCGACGGCGGTGACCGCGCCGCCTCCCGCGGGTTCTCCAGCGGCGGGCGCCCCGGGAGCGACCGCGGCCGGTCCGACCGCCGCGCGCCCCGGCGCGGAGGCTTCCGGGCCGGGGGCTGAAGCGTCGGGCCGGGGGCCGGAAGCGTCGGGCCGGGGGGCGGCCGCAGCGGTACCGGGGCGCGGCGGGGCGTCCGCCGGCTCGGTGGCCGGGGGCGCCGGCGCCCGCTGCGCGGCCGGTGCGGCCTGCGCGGCCGGCCCCGACGGCGAGGCTGGTGCGGCCGGTGCGGGCGTGGCGCCGGCGAGCGCGCGCTCGAGCCGCTCCAACCGCTCGGCCATCGCCGCCCGCGTCGGGTCGATCTCGGGCCGGGCGGAGCGCAGGAGCGCCAGCTCGACGGTCAGCCGCGCCTCGTCGCCGTCACGGATCGCCGCCAGCGCGGCGGCGAGCTCGTCGATCGCGCGGACGATCGCCACCTCGCCGAGCCGGCCCGCCTGCTCGACCATCCGTGCCTCGTGCTCGGGAACGACGAGGAGGTGGTCGGGGACCTCGTCCAGGGTCGCGATGACGACGAGCCGCCGGAGGTGGGCGACGAGGTCGGTGGCGAACCGGGAGGGGTCGTGCCCGGCGGCGGCGAGCTCGGCGCTCGCGCGGAGGATCTCCGCCCCGTCGCCGGCGGCGATGGCCTCGGTCGCGCGGAAGACCAGCTCGGAGTCGGCGACCCCGAGCACCGCGAGGACGTCCGCGGTCGCGATCTCGGCGCCGCTGTAGGCGACGAGCTGGTCCAGCGTCCCGAGCGCGTCTCGGAAGCTGCCGTTGGCGGCGCGGGCGATCGCGCCGACCGCGCCCTCATCGACCTTGATGCCCTCGACGTCGGCGGCTCGGCGAAGGACGATCGCGATCTCGTCCGGGGCCGGGCGACCGAAATCGAAGCGCTGGCAGCGATCGACGATCGTCGGCATCACCTTGTGGGCCTCGGTGGTGGCGAGGATGAAGACCGTGTGCGGCGGCGGCTCCTCGAGCGTCTTCAGGAACGCGTTCCAGGCTTCGCGGGTGAGCATGTGCGCCTCGTCGAGGATGTAGACCTTCCAGGTACCCTCCGGGGGCGCGTAGCCGACCCGCTCGCGAAGCGCGCGGATGTCCTCGACGGAGCGGTTCGACGCCGCGTCCATCTCGATCACGTCCATCGAGCTGCCGTTGGCGATCGCGACGCACGAATCGCAGACGCCGCACGGCTCCAGGGTCGGGCCGTCGACGCAGTTGAGCGAGCGGGCGAGGATCTTCGCCATCGAGGTCTTGCCGGTCCCGCGCGATCCGACGAAGAGGTAGGCGTGGTGGACGCGGTCGCGCTCGATCGCGTTGCCGAGCGTGCGGACCACGTGCTCCTGGCCGACCACCTCGGCGAACGACTGCGGTCGATGGCGGCGGTAGAGGGACTGCTCGGCCACGGGCCCGGAGTCTAGAGGCGCGGTCAGCCTAGACTTGGCGGCCGTGGCGCGACGCTCGCCTATCAGCCTCGAGCGGACGCCGCCGCCCGCCTTGATCCGGGCCGGGCTGCGATTCCGCCGCGCGTTGCAGCGCGCCGCCGACCGCCTGCTGCCGCCCGAGGGGCTCGCCTGGGAGAAGGTGACCTCCTTGCAGACGACGAGCGTGATCGCGGCGCTCGTCGAGGTCGGGGCGTTCGACGCGCTCGGGCGCGGCCCCGCGAGCGCGGCGGCGCTCGCGGCCGAGCTCGACCTCCACGCCGACACGCTCGAGCGGGTCATGCGCCAGGCCGCGGACGAGGGGCTCCTGCGCCGCCGTCGCGGCGGCTACGAGCTGACCGCGGTCGGCGACGCGTTCCGCGAGGAGCACTCGCCGACGATCAGCCACTGGGCGCGGCACATGAACACCGCCGCGGTCAGGCGGGCCTGGGCCACGCTGCCGGCGACGATCCGGACCGGCGAGCCGTCCTTCCCCGCGATCCACGGCAAGTCGATCTGGCAGCACCTCGCCGAGAACCCGGACGAGGAGCGCCTGTTCGCGAACGCCATGCGCGAGATGACGGGCCTCGTCAAGGCCTGGGTGGTCGACGGCTACCCGTGGCCCGAGTCGGGGACGATCTGCGACGTCGCCGGCGGATCCGGGCCGCTGCTGGCCGCGATCCTCGCAGCGCGGCCGCGCCTGCGCGGCATGCTCGTCGAGGCGGCCGGGGTGCTGCCCGAGGCCGATCGCCATCTCGCCGCGGCCGGCGTCCGCGACCGGGTCGAGCTCGTGGAGGGGAACATCTTCGAGCGGGTCGAAGCCGACGCCGACGTCTACGCGCTCAAGGACATCGTTCACGACTGGGACGACGAGCGGTCGCTGCGGATCCTCCGGACCGTCAGGGCCGCGATGGCGCCGGGGGCGAGGCTCGTCCTCGTCGAGACCCTGCTCGACCCCGACGATCCCGACCCGATCGCAACCCGGATCGACCTCCACATGCTGACCCAGTGCGACGGCGGCCGCCAACGATCGGCCGCCGAGCTGCGCGCGCTCATGACCGCCGCCGGGATGCGTCCCGGCGGCGTCCATCGCGCCGGGACGACGGCGATGATCGAGGGCGTCGCCTGACGCCCGTGGCCCGCTACGATGTCCCGCGGACCGTGCTGAGCGGGGATGTAGCGGAGCCCTGAACCCGCAATCCGCTCCAGCGGGGCTGAACGCCCGCCCGAGGATCCGGCCATCGGGGCCAGTACGCCGCGGGCAGCGTTGACGGCCAGGTCCCGCGCGATGTGAGCCCGCGAACCAGGTCAGGTCCGGAAGGAAGCAGCCTTAAGCGTCAGCCCGCAAGCGCCGCGGATCAGCCTGACCGGAGCCAGCCACGGCGGGCACGCCCGGGGACCGTCTTTCGAAGGCGGGCCGCACGGTCCTGCTCCGGGTCGCGGGCACCGCCGCCGTCGCAGGATCGCTCCCGACGCGCCGCGACGGCTCAAGGAACCGGGCGGATGGTCCGAGTCAAGTCGGTGCGGGATGGCCTCGAGACGGACACGGACGCCGATCATCTGCCTGCTGGCCCTGGTCGCCGTCGCGGGGTCGTCGGCCCTTGCGCCGGCGGCGATGCGCAGCGAGAAGCTCGACCGCAACCTCTGCAGGACGACCGGCGGCGGCCGCTTCGTCGACATTCCCGGCTTTCCCGGCGAGCGCGTCGACCGGCGCCTTCTGCCCGACGTGAGGTACCTGGTCCGCAGGTACGAGATCTTCATCACCGACGGTTACTCGCGGGACGGCGTCCACGCGGTGAACGGCGAGCACCCGCTCGGCCTCGCGCTCGACATCGTCCCCGACAAGGCCAACGGCGGGAGCTGGAAGCTGATCTCGCGGCTGGCGCGGCGTGTCGAGCCCGAGCAGAACGCGCCCGTCGCACCCTTCCGCTGGGTCGGATACAACGGCGACGCCGGACATGGTCGCGGCAACCACCTGCACCTGTCGTGGAACCACTCCCCCGCCCGCCCCTTCCACCCGGCGCGCACCGTCTACACGATGCGCTGCCCGGGCGCGACGAACCGCGACGGCGGTGGCAGCCGATCCGGTGGCGGCCGTGACGGCGACGGCAAGGGCGACCACCGCGGTGGTGGTGGTGGCGTCCGGCCCGGCGGCGATGACGGTGGCGGTGGTGGCGTCCGGCCGCGCGACGCGCGCACCTTCGAGCGCCGCGCCGCCGACCCGGTCGTCGAGACCGGCGGGGCCGCGGCCCGCTGACGCGAGACTGCGCCAAGCGGCTCCCCGGGCCGGTTTCTGCAATCTCGCGGCTCCGGGGCGGACCTCGGCGGCCGACCCGCGCGGAATCGGCGCCGATCCGGAGCTCCCGGAGCGCCGACTACAATCCTCCGCCCCCGAGGGCGCGTAGCTCAGTGGGAGAGCGTCCGCCTCACACGCGGAAGGTCGCTGGTTCGAAACCAGCCGCGCCCATCGCCTACGGAGACTGCGAAGAGCCGCGAACTTCGCAGTCACACGGGGGCAAGGGCGCTCCAGGAGCTGCGAAGAACTGCGAACGCTTCTGTGCCTGCGGCCCCCGGCGCTCTGAGAACGCGGTAGCAGCCGAGTAGCAAGTCACCCCTCGACTCGGTAGCAGCTCGCGGCGGCGAGCCGCGCGAGCCGTCGGCCCGCGCGGCGAGCGCTAAGCGAAATAACAGCGGCATCAGCGTGCCGGGGGCAGTCTCGATGTGTGGGCGCCGCCGCTACAGAGCAGCACGAAAGCTTCAGTGTTCCCCGAGTTGGGGTGGACACCGTGAGCTTCGCCTGGCGCCCAACCGGCGACGAGCTGCTCTGGCGGCGCCTGCGCGGAGGCGCTGAGGACGGGCACATCTGCGGCATCTGGCAAGTCCGCCCTGCTGGTGTGCCCGGCGGCTGGATGCTGAAGTCGAAGCTTGGGGCTGCGAGCTGGTTCTTCTATCCCGAACACGAGCTGATCTACTGCGAGGGTCGCCTCGGCGCGATCCTCGCGGGCGATCTCCGCGACTTCTCGCTCGGGCCGTTCTTTGCGCTCGGCATCGCAGCGCTGAACCTGGCCGAGCTGTTTGCGCCAGTGGCGGGACGGGACGCCGAGGACGGCATCACCGGAGAGCCCGCAACGTTGCGCCGATTGGACCTCGCCGCCGAGCTGTTGTGGGCTGACCCAGCCGACGGCCTGGCGGCACTCGGGGCACTCGCAGACTTGCACCTGCCCCGCGTCAAGGTTTGCGAGTGGCGCCACGAGGGCCGCACCGAGACCATCGCCTATTACACGGCGACGAAGAAGCGGCGCCTTCTGCATCGCATCTATGACAAGGGTGTGCAGACCGGCTCGTACCCCGCCGGGACACTGCTCCGGCTGGAGCGGCAGCACCGGATCGAGAAGGCAAAGCAGGAGACAGCGGAGCACGTAGCGCAGCACGCCGACCCTGAGAGCCTCTGGCTGGACGGCTTCGAGGACTGGGCGGACGCCGCCGAGCGGCTCCAGGTGACGAGCGCCGACGGCGCCGAGCGGCTCCTGCTGGAGAAGGTCGAGTGCGGCGAGCTTCAGCGCGAAAAGGCCGAGCGCCTCCTGGGCTCGCTCGCAGTGGCGCGGCTTCGGGGTGAGGGCTGGTGGCGGGAGCTGGGTAAGCCCCACCTGGGGCGCCGACGCCGCCGAGAACTGGCCGACCATGGCCTGCCGCTCTCCCCGAGTGCGAAAGTGCCGCGCGAGGTGCCGCTAGGAGA
The DNA here is from genome assembly GCA_016861045.1 of Actinomycetes bacterium. Taxonomy (GTDB): domain Bacteria; phylum Actinomycetota; class Thermoleophilia; order Solirubrobacterales; family 70-9; genus RHKX01. Next base: position 475,390 of record BOKP01000002.1, read on the forward strand.
GGCGATCCGGGCGCTCCGCGCCGCCTGGAGGGAGCCGACGAACGGTCAAACCGCGACGGGGAGCGGCGCGCGGCGCACCCAGCGCAAGCAAGCCGCGAACGCGGCGACGGTGCAGGCCGGGAGGAAGGCGAACTGATGGCGCGCGGCATGCGCCCGGATCGAGCTGCTGCTGCCCCTCGCGGGGTGCGGTTCGTGCACACGGCGGTGGTGCGCGCCGACTGGCGCGACCTTCACGCCCTGGGTGATGCGCTGCTCCTGGTGCCTGAGCTTGCGCCCATCCCCTCCGAGCCCGAGCGGGTGCTCCTTCGGTGCTGGCGGGCTCATGCGATAGCTGGCGGCTACGAACCCGGCAAAGAGATGGGCGTGATGCGGGTTAGTCGCGCGCCAGACGGCTCGTGGAGGCCGATCGGCCCTCTCTAACAGGGACGATTGGGACGGTGACCGTCCGTCAGCGCGGGTCGTACAAGATGTTGCCTCTCTTCTTGCCCCGCGCGGGCTTGCCCTTCGTGTCGAGCACCAACTCCTCACCCAGGACAGCGAGGGCCTCTTCGAGGAAGGCAACTGACGGAGAGCGGGCGCCGCGCTCGATCCGCGAGATCTTCGACTGATCCACGAATAGGCGCTCTGCAAGCTCGGCCTGCTTGACGCCGTGGCGTTTGCGAGCTGCGCGGAGTAACTGTCCCGGATCGGTAGGCACTCCCGGCATGTATGCCACACGGGCATACCTGCGAACAGTCGGCGCACGATACTTCGTGCGTGGATATGCATATTTGGCAAGAACCGGCTCCGGTATCGGCTCTGAAAAACCACATGGTTGATGTATGGCCGAGATCGTTCCATTCCCCCGCCGACCCGACTGGGAGCCCGAGCTATCGAAGAAGCAGCTCGCCGCTCACCTCGGGTTCTCGACCCGCTGGGTCGAGCTGCGCGTGCGGGAGGGGATGCCTTCGCGCCTCATTTCAAACCGCCGCCGCTTCCGCCTCTCCGAGGTCGAAGCGTGGCTCAACCAAAGGAGTACGAATGATCATCAAGAGGAACAACCGCTACGGCGTCAGGATCTACCGAGCGGGTCGCCAGCAGTGGGTCGGCACATATCCGACCCGCCGCGAAGCGCGCCAGGCGGAACGTCTCGCGCTCGACTCGCCGGTCGCTACGCACGACGAGACCTGCGACAGCTTTGCCCGTCGCTGGCTCACCGACTACCCCCGTCCTCGCGCCGCGACTAATCGCAACCACAGCTATGGGGTCGCGCCGTTCGCGCGGGACTTCCAGGGCGTCAAGCTGAGCGCGGTCACGCGCCGCGACGCGCGACAGTGGGCGCTACGGCACCGGTCGAACCTGGCCTCAGTCAGGGCGATGTTCACCGATGCGATGGACGAGGGGATCGTCGCAGCCAACCCGTTCAGCAATCTGCGCTTGGAGCAGTCTCGTGGCCGCCGCGACCTGGAGGTGATCTCCGAGGCCCAGCTCGACGAGCTGGCTGACGCGGCGCTGCGCGTCTGCGGAGACCTCGGCGCCACCATCAGGGCCACGATCCTCTTCGCGGCCTACGTCGGCCTGCGACCCGCCGAGATGTTCGTGCTCCGGTGGTCGGATGTGGACTTCGGCGCGGGCCTCGTGCGCATCCGGGCCTCGCTCGGAGGCACAGGAGAGGTGACGCTGCCCAAGAACGGCAAGGCGCGGACGGTGGTGCTGCCTCCCGCCGCAGCCGACGCTCTCCGCTCGATGCCGCGACGCGCCGAGTCCCCGCTCGTGTTCACCACGACGCGGGGAACCCGGTTCACGAAGACGACGCACTACCACCACTGGAGGCTCGCGCGTCTCGCGGCTGGTCTGCCTGAGATGGACTTCTACGAGCTGCGGCACTTCTGCGCGACGCAGCTCCTGGAGCTGGGGCTCAGTCCGGCTGATGTGGCCGTTCAGCTCGGCCACACAGACGGCGGCGCCCTGGTGATGAGCACGTACGGCCACCCGTCGGAGGACGCAGCCCGACAGCGCATCGCTGATGCATTCGACCGGGCTCGCTCGCCCGGCCTCCGGGTGGTCGGGGGCTCGGACCAAGCTTCCACATCGAGAAGAGAAAGGAGAACCCCATGACGAAGAAGCACAAGGCACTCGCCACCGCATTCTCCGAGGGCTCACCGTGCCGGATCACCTACAGGGACCGGTCGAAGCGGTGGACGACTCGGGATGTGCGGATCGAGACGCTCGCGCGCGATCACATCGTGGCTCGGTGCGAGCTTCGCGGTGGCAGCTACCGCAGGTTCAACCTGCGAGACCTGTCGCGCGCGGAGCTACTGCGCCCCTCGATCCCATGAGTGTGGGACGGCACGAGGGGGTGGCTGTTCACAAGCCAGTCACCCCCTCCGAGCCGCTCGCTCATAACCTCCCACTCGATGGCCCGACCCAACTTGCTCCGGCGCAGCCTCGCTGAAGGACTCGCGGCGTTCGCGTTGGTCTTCGCTGGCTGCGGCGCGATCATCACCGACGCCACCCGTGATGGTGTCCTCGGGGCCGTCGGCGTAGCCCTCGTGTTCGGGCTCATCATCATGGTGATGGTCTATGCCACCGGCCATCTCTCCGGCGCACACATCAACCCCGCTGTCACTGTGGCCTTCACGCTGACTCGTCATTTCCCCGCCCGTGACGCCCTCGCCTATATCGCTGCCCAGCTCATCGGCGCCGTCTGCGGCGCTCTGTTGCTCGCTGCGATCTGGACGAGTCATCCAGCTTCTCTCGGCGCGACCGTGCCGAGCGTCTCGGTTGGCAGTGCGCTCGCCTACGAGATCGTCCTGACTGCCTTCTTGATGTTCGTGATCATGGCCGTGGCCACCGACACGCGGGCAGTGGGCGCAGCCGCCGCTATCGCCATCGGAGCGACCGTCGGCCTGGACGCTCTCTTCGGCGGCCCGATCACGGGTGCCTCGATGAACCCCGCGCGCTCCTTCGGCCCGGCCCTGGTCGCAGGCGAGTGGACTGACTTCTGGCTGTATGTCGTCGGCCCGATCGCAGGCGCCGCCCTGGGCGGATTCGCGTACCAGCTCGTGCGCGGGCAGACCCCACCAACTAACGCACCGGAGGCCTGATGGCTCGCGCTCTGTTCGTCTGTCTGCACAACGCCGGTCGCTCTCAGATGAGCGAGGCACTATTCGCGCGCGCCGCTGACGGGCGGCACGAGGGCCGCTCGGCGGGAACCACGCCGGGCGAGCAAGTTCATCCCGAGGTCGTGGAGGTCATGCGCGAGATCGGCATAGACCTGGCAGACCGAAAGCCGAAGCGCCTGGAGCGCGAGATGGCAGAGTGGGCCGACGTGGTGGTAACCATGGGCTGTGGGGACGAGTGCCCCTTCATTCCCGGCAAGCGCTACCTGGACTGGGAGCTGGAGGACCCGAAGGGTCAGTCACTTGACGCGGTGAGGGCGACGCGCGACGAAATCAGCCAGCGGATCGAGGCCCTGGTCGCTGAGCTTGACGCCGAACAGGCATCGGGGTCGGTGGCGAACGGGTAGCAATCCGGTAGCAGCCCGCGCCAGACGTGGCTCTGCTGCTTGGCGTTCGCACCCTTTCGAACCATTCGCGCCCATCGCCCGACAGCTGGGCGCGGTGCGGTAGAAAGCCGCAATGCTCATCCCGCTCGCAGGCATCGATGCCACGTTCGACTCGGAGATCGTCGACAAGGGGGAGCTGCCGGCCCTGCTGCTGCTGGTCTCGTTCGGCGCGACGTTCGGGATCACGCGGTTCATCACCCACTCGATCAGGGCGGAGCGGTTCTCGTGGCTCGGCAACATCGAGGCCGGCGACACGCACATCCACCACCTCGTCTGGGGCATCTGCCTGCTGCTCGTCAGCGGGCTGCTGGCGGTCGCGGTGCAGCCCCCGCTGTCGGTGACGGCGGTCGTCTTCGGGATCGGCGCGGCGCTGACGCTCGACGAGTTCGCGCTCTGGCTCCACCTCGACGACGTCTACTGGTCCGAGCAGGGGCGGCAGTCGATCGACGCGGTGATCGTCTTCGCGATCGTCTCCGGGTTCATGGTCCTCGGCGTCTATCCGATCTCATTCGACGACAGCGGGCCCGGGCTCGCCGGCGCGATCGGCCTCGCCATCTCGCTCGCGACCGGGTGGGCGTTCGTGATCGTCTGCTTCCTCAAGGGCAAGCTGATCCTCGGCGTGCTCGGCCTCTACGTCCCCCCGATCGCGATGGTGACCGCCTTCCGGCTCGCCCGCCCGCACTCCTGGTGGGCGCGCAAGCGCTACGACGCCGGGAAGCTCGAGCGCTCCCGCGAGCGCTTCAAGGGCGAGGACAAGATCACGAAGCCGGACGTCACCGAGGCCGCGCTGAAGTAGGCCGGACGTGGACATCGCCATCGCCCTCGCCGCCGCGCTGCTGTTCGCGCTCGGCTCGGTCCTGCAGCAGAAGGCCGGGCTCGACGCGCCGGACGCCACCGCGGGCTCGAGCTCGGGGCTGCTGCTGCGAATGGCGCGCCAGCCGATCTGGCTTGCGGGGATCGCCGCCGACGCGCTCGGCTTCGTCGGCCAGGCTGTGGCGCTGACGATCGGCCGGCTCGCCGTCGTCCAGCCGATCCTGGCGACCGCAATGGTCTTCGCGCTGCCGCTCGGACACCGGCTGACCGCGCAGCGGGTCACCCGCAGCGACGTCGGCGCCGCGGTCCTCGTCACCGCCGCGCTGGTCGCGTTTCTGACGATCGCCGACCCGAGCGGCGGCCGCGACGACGCCCCGCTCGGGGACTGGCTCGTCCTCGGCGCGGTCGTCGCCGGCGTCTCGGTGCCGCTCACGCTCGCCTCGCTGCGGGCCCGTCCCGCGATCAAGGCGACGCTGCTCGGGATCGTCACCGGGATCCTCTTCGGCGTCAGCGCGGCGCTCACCAAGGCCGTCGGCGACGCGATCACGACCGACGTGATCGGCGTCCTCGCCGACTGGCACCTCTATGCGCTGATCGCGGTCGGCTACATCTCGATGACGTTCAACCAGCTCGCGCTGACGACCGGCGTCCTCGCGCCGGCGCTCGCCGCCTCGATGGCGCTCGACCCGATCACGAGCGTCGTGATCGCGACGACGATGCTCGAGGAGTCGCTGCACGAGGACGCGGCCGGGATCGCGGCGACGCTCGCCGCGCTGGCGGCGATGATCGCGGGGATGGCGATCCTCGCCCGCACGAGCGGCGGCAAGGCGGCGAGCAAGCCCGGCTCGGGGACCGCCCTCGGCTCGGCCCCGCTCACCGCGCCGGCCGACGGCTGACGACCCCGATCCCGGCTCAGCCGGCGGGAGCGCCGGCCTCGGCGGCGGCGAGGCGCGCCATCCGCTCGCCGCTGCGGCGGCGGGCGTAGAGGAAGTAGATGAGGAGGCCGATCGCGAGCCAGACGGCGAGCCGGACCCAGGTCGCCGCCGGCAGGGTCGCCATCAGCGCGACGGCGAAGGCGATCCCGAGCGGGGCGACGATCCAGACCCCCTTGACGCGGAACGGCCGCTCGAGGTCGGGTCGGGTGCGGCGGAGGACGAGGACGCCGGCGCAGACGATCGTGAACGAGAGCAGGGTGCCGATCGAGACGAGGTCGCCGAGGACGTCGATCGGCAGGAGCGCGGCGACGGCGGCGCCGGCCACCGCGCAGACGACGGTCGCCGCAGTGGGCGTCTCGAATCGCTCGCTGACCACGCCGAGCCGGTCGGGGAGCATGCCGTCCGAGGACATCCGCATGAAGATCCGCGTCTGGCCGTAGAAGGTGACGAGGACCGTCGCCGCCAGCCCGATCACGGCCGCAGCCGAGATCGCCGACTCGAGCCAGTCGAGCGAGCCGCCGCCGGCGCGGACCGCGAGCGCCAGCGGGTCGGCGACGTTGAGCGAGCCGTAGGGGACGAGCCCGGTCATGACGATCCCGATCAGCACGTAGAGGACGGTCGAGATCAGGACCGTGGCGAGCAGCCCGAACGGGATCGTCCGCTGCGGGCGGCGCGCCTCGGCCGCCGCCGTCGAGACCGCGTCGAAGCCGACGTAGGCGAAGAAGACGACGCCGGCGGCGCGGAGGATGCCGGTCGGGCCGAAGTCGCCGAAGCCGCCCTCGCTCGCCGGGACGAACGGCTCCCAGTTGGACCTCGTCACGTAGAAGGTGCCGACGACGATGAACAGCACGAGGACGCCGAGCTTGAGCGCCACCATCGCGTTGTTGGCCCGCGCCGACTCGCGGGTACCGAGGTAGAGCAGCGCACAGGTGACGAAGACGATGGCGAGCGCCGGCAGGTTGACGATCCCGGCGCCCTCCCCGAACGGCGGGCTCACGAGGTCGTGAGGGACCGGGATGCCGATGCTGCCGAGGAAGCTGACGAAGTACCCGGACCAGCCGACCGCGACCGTCGAGGCCGCGAACAGGTACTCGAGCAGCAGGTCCCAGCCGATGAACCAGGCGAGGAACGAGCCGAAGACCGCGTAGGCGTAAGAGTAGGTCGAGCCCGCCGCCGGGACCATCGCCGCGAGCTCGGCGTAGCAGAGCGCCGTCACCCCGGCGGCGATCCCGGCGAGGATGAAGGAGAGGATCACGGCGGGTCCCGCGTAGCGCGCCGAGGCCTCGCCGATCGTGACGAAGATGCCGGCGCCGACGACGCTGGCGATCCCGATCGCGGTCAGGCTGAAGGGCCCGATGGCAGCCGAGTCGAGCCGCTTGCGGTCGATCCTGGCCTGGGCGACGACGGCGTCGATATTGCCCACGGCCATCGCGGAATCCTGTCAGAGTGCGGCCCGCGAGCGACGGGAGATCGGCACTTGGATTCCGAGGAGGCGAAGCAGGAAGCAGACGGCCGCGAAGGCGGGGGCGGCGGCGCCGAGGGCTCGCGGTTCCTGCGGGAAGAGCGCGCCCACCGCCTCGCCAAGCTCGACGCGATGCGCGAGCGGGGCGTCGACCCCTATCCGGTTCGCTTCGACCGCGACGCCACCGCCGCCGCGATCCACGACCGCTTCGACGGTCTCGAACCCGGGGCGGACTCCGGCGAGCGGGTCAGGCTCGCCGGCCGCGTCGTCGCGCTGCGCCGGCACGGCGGCCTCGACTTCCTCGACCTCCGCGACGAGACCGGGAAGATCCAGCTCATCGCCACCCGCGACGAGCTCGGGGAGGCGACGCTCGACGCCCTCAACGCGCTCGACCTCGGCGACTGGATCGGGGTCGGCGGCGGCGTCGTCACGAGCCGCCGCGGCGAGCTCTCGATCCGGCTCGACAGCTTCGAGCTGCTCGCCAAGGCGCTGCGGCCGCTGCCGGACATGCGCAAGGGCCTGACCGACCCCGAGTCCCGCTACCGCCGCCGCTACCTCGACCTGATCGTCGACGAGGACTCGCGCGAGGTCTTCGCGAAGCGCTCGACGGTGATCGCCGCGACCCGGAAGGTCCTGCTCGACCGCGGCTTCCGCGAGGTCGAGACGCCGGTGCTGCTGAGCCAGGCGGGCGGCGCCGCGGCGCGGCCGTTCATCACCCACCACAACGCGCTCGACATCGACATGTTCCTGCGGATCGCGCTCGAGCTGCCCCTGAAGCGGCTGATCGTCGGCGGCATGGACCGCGTCTTCGAGGTCAGCCGCGTCTTCCGCAACGAGGGCCTCGACACCCGCCACAACCCCGAGTTCACGATGCTCGAGGCCTACCAGGCGTTCGGCGACTACCACGACATGATGGACCTGACCGAGGCGGTCATCGAGGCCTCGTGCCTGGCCGCCAACGGCCACACGAAGGTCGATGTCGACGGGCGCGAGATCGACATGAAGCCGCCCTACCGGCGCGCTTCGATGACGGAGCTGATCGAGGAGACGACCGGCGAGCGGATGCACCCGTCGATGCCGGTCGCGGAGGCCCGGGAGATCGCCGACCGCTTCGGCGTCGAGTGGCTCGACGTCTGGGGGTCGGGAAAGATCCTCGCCGAGGTCTACGACGCGACCTGCGAGGCGAAGCTGATCGAGCCGACGTTCGTGATGGACCACCCGCGCGAGGTCTCCCCGCTCGCCCGCGGCCACCGCGACGACCCGACGCTGACCGAGCGCTTCGAGCTCGTCGTCGCCGGCCGCGAGCTCGCCAACGCCTACTCGGAGCTCAACGATCCCGTCGACCAGGCCGAGCGCTTCCAGTCGGAGGCGAAGCTGCAGGCCGGCGGCGACGAGGAGGCCGAGCCGGTCGACGACGACTACGTCGAGGCGCTCGAGTACGGGCTGCCGCCGACCGGCGGGCTCGGGATCGGCATGGACCGGCTCGTGATGCTGATCGCGGGGGTCGACACGATCCGCGACGTGATCCTGTTCCCGACGCTGCGCCCGGAGGAGGGCCGCGCCGGGCCGGAGCCCGCGAAGCTCGACCTCGACCTCGCCGCCGGGGCGGCCGCCGCCCCGGGGCCGCCGCCGCTCCGGACGCCGACGCGCTGGTCGCCGCGCGGGCGCTCGCGGGCGACCCGGGTCCTCGCCTGGCTGACGGCGTTGCTCGGCCTCGCGTCGCTGCTGCCGACGCTGCCCTGGGTCCACCTCTCGCTCGGCATCAACGACCTGCTCACGCGCACCGACCGCTCCTACCTGTTCACCGTCTCCGCCGTCCTCGGGATCGGGCTGATCGTCGTCTCGCTTCAGCTCGCCCGCGGCAAGCGCCGGGCCTGGGCGATCGCGATGGTCCTGTTCGCCGCCGCCGCGGTCGTCCACGTCGTCAAGGGGCCGGACCCGATCGCGGCGCTGCTCGACGCCGCGATGGTCGTCGCGCTCGCGTCCTACCGGACCGAGTTCCGCGCCCATGGCGAGCCGAGCTCGCTGCGGCAGGCGATCCTGTTCGTGCCGTTCTACCTGCTCGTCGTCGGCGTCTTCGGGCTCGTCTCGCTGCTCACCCAGCGCGACTTCGTCACCCCGGAGCTCAGCTTCGGCGGCATCGTCGAGACGACCTACGGCGGCCTGCTCGGCTTCGACGGGCCCTACTCGTTCGAGCACCGGCTGTTCGCCGAGTTCTTCGGCGATGCACTGCTCGTGCTCGGGATCGTCGGCCTGCTGCTCTTCCTCTTCCTGCTGTTCCGGCCCCTCGTCCGCGACCGGGCGCCGGCCGAGGAGGCGCGCGAGCGGGCGCGCGAGATCGTCCGCGCCCATGGATCCGACACGCTCGCCTACTTCGCGCTGCGCCGGGACAAGAGCTACTTCTTCTCCGCCGACGGCCGCTCGCTGGTCGCCTACGCCTACGTCCGCGGCTACGCGATGGTCGCCGCCGACCCGATCGGCCCCCCGGAGGACGCCGGTGAGGTCCTCGACGAGTTCCTCGCCTACTGCGCCGAGCAGGGATGGAAGGCGGCGTTTCTGGCGGTGCGCGAGGACGCGACGCCGCTCTACCGGGAGCGGGGCCTGCACTCCCTCTACCTCGGCGACGAGGCGATCCTGCGCCCCTCCGGCTTCAGCCTCGAGGGCGCCGGGATGAAGGCGGTGCGCTCGGCCGTCAACCGGGTCGGCAGGGACCACCGCTTCGAGCTTGTCAGGGAGAGCGAGGCGCCGGCCGACCTCGTCGACGAGCTGAACCAGATCAGCGACGAGTGGCGCGAGGGCGCCAGCGAGCGCGGCTTCACGATGGAGCTCGGCACAGACGTCGAGGGGGTCGAGGAGGACTTCGTGCTGGCGCTCGCCCGCGAGAAGGGGGGCGGCCGCGTCGCCGGCTTCCTCCGGTTCGTCCCCTGCTACGGGGCCGACCCCGGCTACTCGCTCGACCTGATGCGGCGGCGGACCGATGCCGCCAACGGGCTCACCGAGTACCTGATCGCCAACGCCGCGCTCGGGCTCGGCGCGAGCGGCGTCGAGCGCCTCTCGCTCAACTTCGCCGCCTGGGGCCGGCTGCTCGACGAGTCGGCCGAGCTCGGGGTGGGCGGGCGGATCCAGCGCCGGATCGCGAAGGCGCTGAACCCGTTCTTCCAGATCCAGTCCCTGCGCGACTTCAACGCGAAGTTCGACCCCGGGTGGCTGCCGCGCTCGATCGTCATCGAGGATCCCGCCGACCTGCTCGAGGTCGCGCTGCTCTATGCCTCGATCGAGGGCTTCCTCGAGGTCCCGCTGCTGGGGCGGTTCCTGGTGCCGCCGGTGCGGGCGGCCGAGCGCGGCGTGGCGACGGCGGCAGCGGGGCGGTAGCCCTCCCCCGCCGGCGCGCGGCCGCCGCTACTGACGTAGACTCAACAAGAGGATCCGCGAGCGGTGGCGCCCGGCCGCACGGGCGGCCGCCGCATCCACGGGAAGTCGAGGGAGTTGTGCCGGCAATGAGAGTCGCTACGTTCGTCGCCGTCGCCGTCGCCGCGGGAGCCCTCGCGGCCGACGCCCCGGCGGCCCCGATCGCCGACGCGGGCACGCCCTCGATCCCGCTCTACCAGGGCTCGCCGGCCGCCAAGAACCCGGTTTCGAACCCGACGAGGCCCGAGCAGAACCCCTACATGGCGGAGAACCCGCGCTCGAACATCCACAACGACACCTGGATGACCGACGCCTACGGCCGCCGCGGCCCGCTCGGCCGGGACCCGGTCACCGACAGCTACGCCTACCCCTCGTCGCTCTGCGGGTCGCTGGCGTTCGACTCGGAGGGCCGGATCATCTCGGTCTGCCCGTCGATCCCGTTCCCGCCGCAGGCGCGGATCATCGACCCCGAGACGCTGGCGCCGATCGACACGCTCGACCTGCCGACGGCGCCGAACCCGCCGGGCACCAAGGAGTTCCAGAACTTCGCCGGCGGCGGCTACTTCTTCCTCGACCAGAAGGACCGGATCTGGGTCCCGACCAGGACCGACCACATCCTCATGCTCGGGACCGGCGGCGGCGAGCTCGAGGTCGAACGGGACTACGACCTGACCGACGTCCTCGACCCCGCGACCGAGCGGATCACCTCCGCCCTGCCCGACTTCGAGGGCAACGTCTGGTTCGCCACGAAGCAGAACGCGAAGATCGGGATCCTCGACCGCCGGAGCGGGGAGGCGAAGCTGATCCGGCTCGATCCCGACGAGGAGATCGAGAACTCGTTCTCGGTCGCCTCCGACGGCGTCTACGTCGTCTCCAACGAGCGGATGTACCGGCTGAAGGCGGGCGACGAGGGCAAGCCGAAGATCATCTGGCAGGCGAAGTACCCGAACTCCGGCATCGTCAAGCCGGGGCAGGTCGACGCCGGCTCCGGCACGACGCCGACCAACCTCGCCGGCGGCTACGTCGCGATCACCGACAACGCCGACCCGATGAACGTCGTCGTCTACCGGACGAAGAAGAACCTGAAGAAGCACCAGAAGCGGGCGGTCTGCAAGGTGCCGGTGTTCAGGCGGGGCGCGAGCGCCACCGAGAACTCGCTGATCGGGACGAAGCGGTCGCTGATCGTCGAGAACAACTACGGCTACCAGGACCCGTTCGGCCCCGACTCGGGCGCGGTCACCGAGCCCGGCTTCGCCCGGGTCGACATCGACAGGGACGGAAAGGGCTGCACCAAGAGGTGGACGAACACCGACGTCCGCGCGCCGACCGCGGTCCCGAAGCTGTCGACGAAGACGGGGCTCATCTACACCTACTCGCGGCCCGAGGACCCGGCCAACCAGGGGTACTTCTGGACGGCGATCGACTACCGGACCGGCGAGACCGCCTGGAGCCGGTACGCGGGGTCGGGACTTGCGTTCAACAACAACTACGCCGGCCTCGCCCTCGGCGACGACGGCACCGCCTACCTCGGAGTGATCGGCGGAATCATCGCGCTCCACGACGGCCCGTGAGCCGGCGGCCGCCGCGCCTGGCGACGGTCGCGGCTCTCCTCGCGGCCATCGCCCTCACCCCGATCGCCGGCTCGGAGGCGAGCGCCGGGGTGGCCGGCCCGACCCCCGAGCGGGCGGCCGAGCTGGGCCGCCGGGCCTGGATCTACGGCTTCCCGCTGCTCGAGTTCGCCCGCGTCCGCAAGGAGCAGACGAGCGTCGCCTGCCCGGACCGGCGCGGCAACGCGCCGCTCAACTCCTTCTCGAACGCTCCCACCTTCCCGAGCCCGGAGAGTCGCACGGTCGTCGCGCCCAACACCGACACGCTCTACTCGATCGCCCACCTCGACCTCGGCCACGGCCCGATCGTGCTCGGCCATCCGGGGATGGGCAGGCGCTACTTCAGCCTCCAGCTCCTCGACCCCTACACGAACGTGATCGGCTTCATCGGCTCGCGGGCGACCGGGCCGAAGGCGGGCCGGTTCGCGATCGCCTGGCGGGAGAAGCCGGCGCGGACGAAGCCGCGGATGCCGGTGATCGAGTCCCGGTACCGGCGGGTCTGGGTGATCGGACGGACGCTCGCGACCGACCGCGCCGACCAGCGCGAGGCGTACCGGAGGATGAGGCGCTACGAGCTCCACCGCCTCGGCCGCGAGCCGCGCCGCTTCCCCGCGAGGTGCAACCCGGGCGAGCCGGGCGAGTTCCCGACCCCGACCGACGGCGAGCGCTTCATCGCGAAGCTGAACCGCAAGCTCGCCTCGAACCCGCCGCCACGACGCGACCGGCCGCTGCTCGACGAGCTGGCGAGCGTCGGCGTCGGCCCCGGCCTCGACCCCGAGCGAGCGGGGCTCTCGCCGGCGGCGCTCAACGCGCTCTACGCGAGCGTCGCCGCCGAGGCCGCATCGTTTCCGACCGCGACGCGGCTCGCGGCCCTGCAGCAGGCGATCGCCGAGGGCGGCTGGCTGCTCCCGGCGGACAACATCGGCGACTACGGAACCGATTACGAGTTCCGCGCCAGGATCGCGATCCTCGGCCTCGGCGCCAACACGCCCGACGAGGCGATCTACCCGACCGCGCTGACCGACTCGGCCGGCGCCCTGCTCGACGGCGCCAACGACTATCGCGTCACCTTCCCGCCCGGGGAGGCGCCGCCGGCCCGCTACTTCTGGTCGCTGACCGCCTATGACAGCAGCGGCTTTCTGGCGCCGAACCCGATCGACCGCTACTCGGTCGGCCCGAGCCACCCGCCGCTGCGCGAGAAGGCCGACGGCTCGATCGTGATCGCCCTCCAGGACGAGAAGCCCGCCGAGAGCCGGGTCAACTGGCTGCCGACGCCGGCCGCCGGGTTCCGGCTGAACCTCCGCCTCTACGGCCCGAGCAGGGCCGCCCGGCGCGGCGACTGGAGGCCGCCGCCGGTCGTCGAGGTTACGCCTTGAGCCCCGGCCGGGCCGGGTGGCTCGCGGCGGTCCTGGCGACCCTCGCGCTCGCCGCCCCGGTGGCCGCTCGGGCGGGGGAAGCCGCGGTGACGCCCGCGGAGGCGAACGCGCTCGGCCATGAGGCCTACGTCTACGGCTTCCCGCTCCTCGACATGCTCCGGATCCGCCGCGAGATGACGAGCGTTCCCTGCCCGGACGGGCACGGCAACGCGCCGCTCAACCACATCGCCAACGCCTCCAGGTTCGCCACCCCCTCCGACCGCACCGTCGTCGCCCCGAACACCGACACCCTCTACTCGCTCGCGCAGCTCGACCTGAAGAAGGGACCGATCGTCCTCCGCCACCCCGAGCTGGGCAGGCGCTTCTTCGACTTCGAGCTCGTCGATCCGTGGACCAACGTGATCGACTACGTCGGGATTCGCACGACCGGCTCGGGCGCGGGCCGCTTCACGATCCGCTGGACCGGCGACGGCAGGGCGGAGAAGGCGAAGCGCCTCGGCCACCCGATCATCGAGACGAAGTACCGTCGGGTCTGGCTGATCGGGCGGACCCTGGCCGGGGACGAAGCCGACCAGGCGAAGGCCTACGAGCTGATGAAGCGCTACCGGCTGCTGAAGCCGAACGGCAGGAGGTTCAGGCTGCCGGCGGGCTGCCACCGCGGCAAGGGCGAACCATCGACCCATCCGCTCCCCACCGACGGCGCCGACCTCATCGCCCGGCTCAACCGGGCGATGGCCGACAACCCGCCGCCGAAGCGGGACCGGCCGCTGCTCGACCGGCTCGCGCCGCTCGGGGTCGGTCCAGGCCTCTCGCCCGCGGACGCCGGGCTCGACCCCGACGTCCTCGCCGCGCTCCACCGGGGCGTCGAGCAGGAGCAGGCGACGCTGCCGACCGCGACGAGGCTGAGCTTCGTGCGGCAGTCGATCGACGCGAGGGGCTGGATCTACGCCGATCCCGACATCGGCGACTTCGGCACCGATTACCTGCTGCGAGCCCAGGTCGCCGTGGTCGGGATCGGGGCCAACACCCCCGAGGAGGCCGTCTATCCGGGCGCGCTCGCCGATTCCGACGGCGCCCTGCTCAACGGGGCCAGCGACTACGAGATGGTGTTCGCGGCCGACGACATGCCGCCCACCCGCTACTTCTGGTCGCTGACGATGTACGACCTCGACGGCTTCCTCGTCGCCAACCCGATCGACCGCTACTCGCTCGGCCCCAGCCACCCGCCCCTCGTCGTGCGCGACGACGGCTCGATCGTCGTCGTGATCTCGCACGACCGGCCAGCCGACGGCGACGTCAACTGGCTACCCGCTCCGAGCGGCCCGTTCCGCCTCAACATGCGCCTCTACGGGCCGCGGAGGAGCGTGCTGAACGGCGGCTGGACGCCGCCGGCGCCGGTCAGGCTCCCCTGATCCGCCGCCGTTCCCGGATCGGGGGCCCGCCGGGCGCGCTCGGGCCGCCGACCCCGATCTTCGCCGGTGACCGGGCCGGCGGCCGGCGGCCGCCCGACAAGGCCGCGGGCGCGGTCGGGCGGGGCTTCGGCGGGGCGTTACCCGCCGCCCGGCCGGCGCCGGGCCGCCCCGCCCGACCCGATCGGATACAACCCGGCGATGGAGAACCGGAGCCTGCGCGTCGTCCTCGAAACCGACCGGCACCGCATCATCGGCGAGATGACCCTGCCCGCGGAGGGCTACCGCAGCCGGCTGTCCGACTACCTCAACCAGGGCGAGCTCGGCTTCGTCGCCCTCACCAACGCGACCGTGATCGAGCATCTCAGGTCGGGCGCCACCGACGCGAGCGAGCACGAGTTCATCGCCGTCGGCACCCGCCACGTCCTGCTCGCCTACCAGGACGAGTAGCGGCGGGCGAGCCCCCGCCCGGCGCGAGCGGCGACGCCGGCCGCGGAGCCGTGAGGTGGACGTAGCCGCCCGCGCGCGGGGTGGCTACCTGGGCGCCATGCGGATCGCGCCGTCGAGGCGGATCGTCTCGCCGTTCAGCATCGGGTTGGCGGCGATCGCGGCGACGAGGTCGGCGAACTCGCCGGGGCGGCCGAGGCGGCTCGGGAAGGGAATCGACTCGCCGAGCGCCGTCCGGGCAGGCTCGGGGAGGGCGCCGAGCAGCGGCGTGTCGAAGAGGCCGGGGGCGATCGTCATCACGCGGATGCCGCGGCTCGCGAGGTCGCGTGCGGCGGGTAGGGTCATCCCGACGATGCCGGCCTTCGAGGCCGCGTACGCGATCTGGCCGATCTGGCCGTCGAAGGCGGCGATCGAGGCGGTGCCGACGAAGAGCCCGCGCTCGCCCTCCCCGTCGGGCTCGTTCCCGTTCATCGCCGTAGTCGCCAGCCGCAGCAGGTTGAACATCCCGACGAGGTTGACCTCGACGACGTTGCGGAAGAGGTCGAGCGGGTGCGGGCCCTGCTTGCCGGTGACGCGCTGGGCCCAGCCGATGCCGGCGCAGCCGACCGCGATCCGCAAGCCTCCCGGCGCCGCCCCGGCGGCCTCGACGGCGGCCTCCACGGCGTCGGGATCGGTGACGTTCACCCGGCGGAACGCGACGCGGTCGCCGAGCTCGGCCGCGAGCGCCTCGCCCTTGTCGGGGTCGAGGTCGGCGACGACGACATGGGCGCCGGCTTCGTGCAGGCGCCGGACGGTGGCCTCGCCGAGGCCCGAGGCCCCGCCGCTGACTATCGCTCCGGCTGAATCGATCCGCATCGGCTTCTCCGATGCCAGCCTATGCGCCTCCGGGCCCCGATGCCGCCGCCGCGATCACGCCGCACCCGGGCCCGGGCCTTCGTGATACCCAGGAGGGGTATAATGAGGGCCGCAACCCCGACGGAGCGGAGACCACCCATGCCCCATGCCCACCCCGGCTACATCGACGACAAGCAGGACCTGACCCGGCGCCTGCGCCGGATCGGCGGCCAGGTCGGCGGCGTCGAGCGGATGGTCGAGGAGGAGCGCTACTGCATCGACATCCTCACCCAGATCGCCGCGATCCGCTCGGCCCTCGACCGGGTCGCGATCGAGGTCCTCGACGACCACGCCCGCCACTGCGTCATCGACGCCGAGGCCGGCCGGCGCGAGGAGCGCACCACGGAGATGATGGACGCGGTCGCGCGCCTGCTGAAGAGCCGCTGAGCGGCCGCGCCAGGCGCCGGAGCGGCTCCAGCCCGTCCGGCTCAGCCCACCTGCTCAGCTCCCCGGCTCAGCCCACCTGCTTGATGCGGAAGGCGAAGTTGCCCTTCCGGTTCTTGAACTTCCGCTTCGGCTTGATCAGCTTCCAGCCCTTCGCCACCGTGTCGGCGGCGAGGAACTGCTTGAAGTAGCCGGCGGCGCTCTGGCAGGCCATCCGCTTGACCTTGATCCGGTAGCGCCCCGCCGGGACCGGGAGGTTGTCGATGCGGTCGTCGTGGAGGACCTGGAAGGTGCCGGGGCACCTGCCGGTCATCGCGCCGCCGCCGCCGCCGCCGACCCGCTTGATCCGGAAGGCGACGTTCTGCTTCCGGTTCTTGAACTTCATCCGGCCCCTGAAGAGCTTCCAGCCCTTCGGCAGGCCGTTCTGGGCGGCGGCCAGGAACTGCCGGAAGTAGTCGGACGCCGACTGGCAGCTCATCCGCTTGACGGTGATCGCGTAGTTGCCGGCCGGCACCGGCATGTTGTCGATCCGGTCGTCGTGGAGGACGCGGAAGGTGCCGGGGCACTTCTGACCGACGCCCGCGGTCGCGGCGGCGGTCAGCCCCGCGAGCATCGTCACCGCCGCGAGCGCGGCGGCGACGCCGACCAGCCTCCCCTTGGATCCATCCATCACCGGTTCTCCTTCGTGCGTCGCGAGTCGTCGATCTCCGTCCTGGCGCAGGACGCTACCTGTCGAAGCGGCGGCTCGCCGCGACCGGCAGGCCGGCGGCGGCGGCCGCGACCGATCGGGTCACCGACGGCCCCGGCTGCCGGGCGCGACCTTCCCGGTCACCGACCGCGGCGGTAGGAGACGAGCTCGGCCCGGCCCCCGTCGCCGTCGGTGTGGACGCTGAGCACCATGCCGACCCCCGGCGCGTACAGCTTCAGCTCCTGGACCCGCGGCTCGGTCGGAACCAGGTCCCGGGTCATGACGACGTCGGTGTCGTAGAACCCGAACGGGACCTCGACCCGCTCGGCGCCGCGGGTGACGATCGCGCCCCGGTCCTCGGCCTCGCCCTCGTAGTACTCCTGCCGGTAGCTCATTCCCGGCTCGGGGTCGGCGGGCATCGCGATCCCCGCCTCGGCGCCGTCGACGCCGGCCTCGAACGACCCCGCGCGGGTCGTGATCCGCCCGTTCCGGTACTCGGCCGTGCGCTCGCCCAGGTACCAGACGTTGCCGGCCGAGTCCTGCGCGAACCAGTCGTCGGTGATCTCGATCGGCTCGCCGGCCTCGCTGACGACGTCGCGGACGACCCGCGCCTCGACCCCGTTGGCGATCGTCCGCGTCCGGTCGGTGACCACGACGACGACCCGCTGCTCGGAGCCGGTCGTGTCGGTCTCGCGGTAGACCCAGCGGCTGCCCGGGCTCAACGGCAGCCACGGGTTGTCGATCTCGGTCGTGAACTCAGCCGGGTCGAGCGTGACCGGCTCGCCGCCCTGCGGGAGCGGGTCGCCGGCGTCGGTTGCGCCGGCGTCGCCGCCGCAGCCGGCGATCGCCGCGGCGGCGATCGCGGCCGCGATCGCCGCCGCGATCGCGGCGAGGTGGCAGCGGATGCCCCCTCGTGGGTTCGGGATCATCATGCACCTCCGTTCTCATGGCCGCCCTCGGCGGCCCGTCCCGACCGGTACTACGCCGCCGCGATGAAACCGTCGTGACCGCCCGATGACGGGAGGATGAAAGGGTCGTGGCGGCGATCCCCGGCTCGCCTTTCATCCCGCTTTCATCTGCGAGCCTGAGGGTGAAGCCCGATGCGAGTCCTGATCGTCGAGGACGAGGCGAAGATGTCCGCCCTGCTGCGGCGCGGCCTGCGGGCCGAGGGGATGGCCGTCGACGTCACCCCGCGGGGTGAGGACGCGCTCTGGATGGCGGGCTCGACCGACTACGACGCGATCGTCCTCGACGTGATGCTGCCCGGCATCGACGGGATCGAGGTCTGCCGCCGCCTCCGCGCCGACGGCGTCTGGGCGCCGATCCTGATGCTCACCGCCCGCGACGGGGTCGCCGACCGCGTCGCCGGCCTCGACGAGGGCGCCGACGACTACCTGACGAAGCCGTTCTCCTACGCCGAGCTGCTCGCCCGCCTGCGGGCGCTGGGGCGTCGCGGCTCGGTCGAGCGCCCGGTCCGGCTCGAGGTCGGCGACCTCGCCCTCGACCCCGCCGCCCACCGCGTCTGGCGGGGAGAGAATGAGATCGAGCTGTCGGCCAAGGAGTTCGCGCTGCTCGAGGTGTTCATGCGCCACCCGGGCGACGTGCTGTCGCGGTTTCAGCTCCTCGAGCACGCCTGGGACTACGACTACGAGAACCGCTCGAACGTCGTCGACTCGTTCGTGCGGCTGCTGCGGAAGAAGATCGACAAGCCGTTCGGCACGAGATCGATCGAGACCGTCCGCGGCGCCGGCTACCGGCTCCGCGACCCGGCGCCGTGAGCCGGCTGCCGATCAGGACGCGGGTCACGCTCGCGTTCTCCGGCGTGATGGCCGTCCTGCTCGCCGCGCTCGGCCTGTTCATCTACCTCCGCTACGAGTCGCAGCTCAACGAGACGATCGAGCAGGGGCTCAGGTCGCGGGCCGCGGAGGCGGGCGCGGCGGCGCTCGCCGACGGCGGACCGCGGCTCGGACGCTCCGGCGGGGGCAGCCTCGTCGAGCCCGACGAGAGCTTCGCGCAGCTCGTCTCGGCCTCCGGGCGGGTCGTCGACGCGAGCCCCCACGTCGGGACCGAGCCGGTGCTCGACCCGGACAGGCTCGCCGCCGCCGCCGCCGGGCCGGTCTTCTTCGACGCGCCGCCGCCCCCGGGCGTCGAGGGCCGGGTCCGGGTCCTCGCCACGGCCGTGGCGGACGTGCCGGGCAGCGACGTCATCGTCGTCGGCGCCTCGCTCGACGACCGCGACGAGGCGCTCGCCAACCTCGCGACGCTGCTCCTCATCGGCGGGCCCGTCGCGCTCCTGCTCGCCTCGCTCGCCGGCTACCTCGGCATCGGCGCGGCGCTGCGGCCGGTCGAGGACATGCGCAGCCGCGCCGCCGCGCTCTCGGGCTCCGACCTCGGCGAGCGGCTGCCGGTTCCCGCCGTCGAGGACGAGATCCACAGGCTCGGCGAGACGCTGAACGGGATGCTCGACCGGGTCGAGGCCGGGGTCAGGCGCGAGCGGGCGTTCGTCGACGACGCTAGCCACGAGCTGCGCACGCCGCTGGCGCTGCTCAAGACCGAGCTCGAGCTCGCCGGGCGCTACTCCGACGATCCCGCCGACCTGCGGTCGGCGATCGCCTCGGCGCGAGCCGAGGTCGACCGGCTGATCGAGCTCGCCGAGGCGCTCCTCGTCGTCGCCCGCGCGAACGAGGGCCAGCTCCCGCTCGATCGCGGGCGGGTCGACGTCGCGGAGCTGCTGGCGGCCGTGGGCGAGCGGTTCGGCCCGCGGCTGCGCGAGGACGACCGCCCGCTGTGGATCGAGCCCGGCGACGGCCTCGCGATCGTCGCCGACCGCGACCGGGCCGAGCAGGCGCTCACCGGCCTCGTCGAGAACGCGATCCGCCACGGGAGCGGTCCGATCCGGCTCCGGGCCGAGCCCGACGGCGACCTCGTCGCGATCCATGTCGAGGACTCCGGGCCGGGCTTCGCCGAGGGGTTCCTGCCGCGCGCGTTCGAGCGCTTCAGCCGCGCCGACCCGGGTCGGGTCGGGGCCGGCTACGGACTCGGGCTGGCGATCGTCGACGCGATCGCGGGCGCCCACGGCGGCCGCTGCGGGGCCGCCAACCGTGCCGGCGGCGGCGCCGACGCCTGGATCGCGCTGCCCGCCGCCGTCCGCTGACCGCTTTCATCGCCGTTTCACCGCCGCCCCGTAGAACGGCTCCCGCAATCGCACCCGAACCAAGGAGACGACGCGATGGACATCAAGCGCAGGTACGTGGCAACCGCGGCGGCCGTCGTCGCGCTCGGCGCCGGCACCGGGGTCGCGCTGGCGACCGCCGGCGGCGAGGACGATGCCGGCGAGCAGGTGAGCGGCCCCGACGCCGCCAAGGCGAAGGCCGCGGCCCTCGAGGTGACCGGTGGCGGCACCGCCAACTCGGTCGAGCGGGACGACGACGGCGCCGCCTGGGAGGTCGAGGTGACCAGGCCCGACGGCGAGACCGTCGACGTCAGCCTCGACGGCGCTCTCGACCGCGTCGCGGTCGAGAGCGACTCCGAGGAGGCCGGCGACTCCGACTGAGCGGGCGGCGCGAGGCGGCGGCCGGGCGCGAGCCGGGTCAGGACAGGTTCGACAGCCCGGCCGCCAGCGCGAAGCCGAGGACGCTGACGAGCCCGGCTATCCGGCCGGTCCGGACCGCCGCCTCGGGAATCATCGAGTCGATCAGCATCACCAGCAGCGCCCCGGCGGCGAAGCCGTCGATCGCGGCGGTGAAGGCGGGCCCGGCGGCATCGGCGAGCGCCCAGCCGGCGATCGTCGCCGCCATGACGAGAAGGGCGACCGCGAGCCAGAGCGCGAGGATCGAGCGCCGATCCCGGCCGCCCTCGTGCATCTCGCTCGCCGAGCCGATCGCCTCCGGGAGGTTCGAGATGAAGATCGCGAGCAGGAGGCTGCCGCTCACCCCGTCGCCGGCGGCGAGCCCGATCCCGAGGACCAGCTGCTCGGGGATGCCGTCGAGGGCCGCCCCGAGCGCCAGCGCCGCGCCGCCCTCGCCGGCGCCGATCCCGGGTCGGGACGGGGGCCGATGACCCCGGCGCTCGCCATGGCGGTCGAGCGCGCGGCTCGCGAAGAAGTAGGCGAGGGCGCCGAGGGCGAGGCCGATCGCGACCCAGCCGACGCCGCCGATCTCGAACCCCTCCTGCGCGAGCTCGAAGCTGACGGCGCTGATCAGCGCCCCGGCGCCGAACGCGAGCACCGCGCCGATCTGCCGGTCGGGCCAGCGCCGACGCAGTCCGAACAGGGCGCCAAGCAGAAGCGAGGAGGCGGCGAGCGCCCCCCATCCGGCCGCCGCCGCCATCAGCCGACCCGCTCCATCCCTCCCAACCTATCCGGCGCGACGGCGCCCGCCGCCGACGGCTTACGATCAGGACGAGCACCGATGCCGGGCCCGATCCTCTACAGCGACTTCAACTGCCCCTACTGCTACGCGACCCACGAGCGTCTCGAGCGGCTCGGCCTGCACGACCGGGTCCGCTGGCGCGGCGTCCAGCACTCGCCGGAGCTGCCCCGGCCGATGCGTGCCGCCGCCGGGCCGTTCGCCGCCGAGCTCGCCCGCGAGGTCGAGTCGATCCGCCTCCGCGCTCCCGAGGTGCCGATCGAGCTCCCGACCGGCAAGCCGAACACCGGGCCCGCGATCGAGCTCGCGGCCGCCGCGGGCGGCGAGGCCGCCGGCGGGCTCGTGCTCGGTCTCTACCGGCGGTTCTGGCGCGACGGCGAGGACCTCTCCGATCCCGACGTGCTCGCCGCCGCGCTCGCCGCAAGCGACGGCGACGGGGCGGCGACGGGCCGCGACGGGGCGGCGCTCGCGCGCGAGTGGCAGCGCGAGTGGTCGCGGCTCGGCGTCGGCGGGGTGCCGCTGCTGGTCGCCGCCGACGGCCGCCACCTCTACGGGCTCGTGGACGCCGAGGAGCTTGCCCGCTTCATCGCGGCCGACCCCGAGCCCCGGGCCTGATCCGCCGCCGCGGCGGACGGCCGGGCTCAGGCCAGCCGGATGTCGGGCCGCGCGTCCGCCGGTCCCGACCGCTCGCGCTCGCCGCATGCCGGCGCCGCGCCGGCGCCGGGCCGCGCCGGACCTCGCCGGCCCCGCTTCGCCTCCTCGAGGAGCTGCTCTGCGACCCAGCTCTCGCAGCACGGCGGCAACCCCCCTCCCGCGACCGACCCGATCATTCGACGCTCGCCGCCGGAACCCGCCATCGTCACCACCTCCAATTTACACACGATTAGTGGGTAAAGGCTACCAGCGGCCCGGCCCCGGCGCCGGCGAGGAGCTCCCCGTGCGAGGATCCGTGGCCATCGGGCCCCGACCGACGATCCGCGCCGCCGCCGTCCAGCTCGAAGCTCGCCTCGGCGACGTCGACTGGAACCTCGAGCAGTGCGCGCGGCTCGTCGCCGAGGCGGCCCGCGAGGGGGCGGAGTGGATCGTGCTGCCGGAGTTCTTCCCGAGCGGCGCCGCGTTCCGGCCCGATCTCGACGATCGCGCCCTGCCCCCGGACGGCGCCGCCACCGGGCTCCTGCGCGACGTCGCCCGCGAGCACGGCGCCCACGTCGGCGGCTCCTTCCTCTGCCTCGACGGCGACGGCCACGTGCGCAACGCGTTCCTGCTCGCGGGGCCCGACGGGGGGATCGCCGGCCGCCACGACAAGGACCTGCCGACGATGTGGGAGAGCGCCCTCTACATCGGCGGCGGTGACCCCGGGCTGATCGCCGCCGGCGGGCTCGGCGTCGGGGTCGCGCTCTGCTGGGAGCTGATGCGGACCGAGACCGTGCGGCGGCTGCGCGGCCGCGTCGATCTCGTGCTCGGCGGCTCCAACTGGTGGAGCATCCCGGCGCTGCCGCCGCGCCGGCTCACCGCCCGGCTCGAGGCCGCCAACCGGCGCCGGGCGGTCGCCGCGGCGCCGCTGTTCGCGCCGCTCGTCGGCGCCCCCGTCGTCCACGGCGCCCAGTCGGGCGCCTTCAACTGCCTCTGGCCGGGGCTGCCGGCGATCTACCATGGCCACTTCGAGGGCGGCGCGTCGATCACAGGCGGCGACGGCCGCGTGCTCGCCCTCCGCCGCCGCGAGGAGGGCCCGGGGGTGGCCGTCGCCGACGTCGCCACCGGCCGCGGCGCCGGGGCGTCGCCGCCCGATCGGTTCTGGCTCCACCGGCGCGGCGCGGTCGCCGCGCTCGCCTGGGCCTACCAGAACCCGCTCGGGCGCCGCCACTACCGGCGGGCACGCGAGCGGCGGCTCGCCGCAGCCGATCGGGCCCGCACGGCCCGCTGAGCCCGCGTTCGCGCTCAGCGGCGCCGATCGGCTCCGATCGCGAGCTCCTTGAAGCCCTGCCGCCAGCTCGGGTAGCGCAGGACCCAGTCGAGCTCGCGCTTGGCCTTCGCGTTCGAGGCACCGCGGATCGCCGTCATCAGGATCACTCCGTGCTCGCCGGCGGTGAGCCGACCGACCCATGCCGGCAGGTGGCGCGGCGGCTTCGCCCCGAGCACCCGGGCGAGGTACGGCAGCCACTCGCGTACCGGGGCGGGATCGTCATCGACGACGTTGTAGATGCCGGGATCGCCGCCCTCGATCGCCGCCGCTGTCGCGCTGGCGGCGTCATGGATGTGGATCAGCGACCAGATCCCGCCGCCGTCCCCGACGATCGGAAACCGGCGCCCGCGGATCAGCTCGGTCTGCTCGCCGGACGGCCCCAGCGACGTCCCGCTGCCGTAGAAGCCGCCGTAGCGGAGCGCGATCCCCTCGAGGCCCTCGGCCCCGGTCACGGCGCGCTCGAGGTATCTGATCGCGTCGACCGTCGCGCGCACGGCCCGGGGCGGGTCCGGGTCGAGGGGGTCCTCCTCGGTCTTCACGGGCCCGCCCTCCCGCGCGTACGGCCAGCCGGCGAAGCTCTGGGCGACGATGCGCCGGGCGCCGCCGTCGCGCGCCGCTGCGATCAGGTTGTCGGTGCCCTCGGTCCGGAGCCGGTTGGTCCGCGCGAACGTGCGCTCGAAGCGGCGGAGGTCGAGGTCGCCGCCGAGCGCCGTCATCTGGTGGACGACGACCTCGGGCTCGGTCGCGGCGACCGCCCGGGCGACCGCCTCGCGGTCGAGGCCGTCGGCCGCAACCGAGTCCACGCGGTCCGCCGCCGCGGCCGCGGCCGCGCCGTGGCGGCTCATCGCCGTCACCTCGTGCCCGCGGCGCGCCAGGAGCGGAACGAGCTCCCGGCCGATCGCACCGGTCGCTCCGGCGATGAAGACCCTCATGGTCGACCTCCTCGGGTGCGGCTCTCGTCCGTGAGTCGGAGGATCGGCGCCGCGGGGCCGTCGCCCGGCGGCCGTCGATCCGCCCAACGTCCTGTCAGTTTGACCTACCCGGCGCGCCGGGTAGGTCGGAGGCTCACGCGCCGCGCCAGACCGGGTCGCGGCCCTCGGCGAACGCCCGCGGACCCTCGGCGGCGTCCGCCGACCCCTCGACCCGCGCCAGCGCCGGGATGCTGCCGTCGCGAAGCCGCCGGTAGCCGTCGGGAACCGGCAGGTGTGCGGTCGCGTCCACGATCGCCTTCACCGCCCGGACGGCGAGCGGAGCCGCCGCCTCGATCCTCGCCGCCAGCTCGCGCGCCGCGGGCAGCAGCGCGGCGGGCTCGACGACGCGGTTGACGAGGCCGAGGCGCGCCGCCCGCCCGGCATCGATCGGCTCGCCGGTGAGCAGGATCTCCATCGCGATCGCCCGCGGCAGCCGCTTCGGCAGCCGCAGGACGCCGCCGGCGTCGGCGACGAAGCCGCGATTGACCTCGGGCAGCGAGAAGCGGGCGCCCTCGGCGGCGACGACGAGGTCGCAGGCGAGGGCGAGCTCGAATCCGCCACCCGCCGCGTATCCGTTGACGGCGGCGATCACCGGCTTGTCGAGGTCGAACATCTCGGTCAGGCCGGCGAACCCGCCGGGCCCGAAGTCCTCGGAGTCGCCGGCCGCGGCCGCCTTCAGGTCCCAGCCGGCCGAGAAGAACCGCTCGCCGCCGCCGGTGATGATCGCCACGCGCAGGCCGTCGTCGGCGGCGAAGGCGGCGAGCTGCTCCCCGAGCTCGCGGCTCGTGCGCGAGTCGATCGCGTTCGCCGGCGGCCGGTCGACGGTCAGCTCGAGGATCCCGCCCTGGTGCCGCGACCGGACCGCTGCCATCGACGCAGCCTACCCGCGCCGCCGGGCCCGCGGACCGCGGCGCGGTCCGCGGCCGGGACGCGACCGCCCGCAACCGCGAGGCCGGGCGCCGGAAGCCGGGCGGGCGCGTCGCCGAAAGGGGGCGGCGAACCCGCCGCGGGAGCCGCCGTCAGCGCGACGGCCGCGCGCGCCAGAGGACGAACACGGGATCCTGGCCGACGCTCAGCCGGACCACGCCGCCCCGCTGCCGCGGATGCCGTCGCGAGCCCAGCAGGTCCACGACCGTCGCCGGAGCCTCGACCGGCACCCGCACCGCGATCGTCTCGGCCGGCGTGCCCGGCTCCACGCGGGCGAGCGGGCTCGGGTCCGCCGGAGGCTGCTCGTTCGCGTACCAGACGGCGAGCAGCCTGCGGCCGCCGGAGCCGCGGAACGCCGGCGCGTAGCCGCGGTCGACTCCGCCCGCCCCCTGCGGCAGGCCCAGCGCCCGGGCGCGGTCGCCGGCGTAGCGCCAGCCTCGCGCTCCGAGGAGGCCGTGGAGCGTCTCGAGGGCGCGGAAGGCCGGCTTCGGGCGCCCGTCGCTACGGAAGAAGCCGAAGTGGGCCTCCTGGTTGGTGCCCGACGGATCGACGTAGTCGCCCCACGTGTACCAGGTGACGACCGGCACGCGGCGCGCCCAGGACAGCAGCGCCAGACGCGCCACGTACCGCGCCTGGCGGCGCTCGGTCACGCCGTTGCCGACCGGGTTGGTCGGCCAGCCGACCTCGGTGTTCCAGAGCGGCTTGCGGCCGAGCCCGTGGCGGCGCAGGACCCGGCGCAGCCGCGTCGCCGCGCCGATCACCGAGCCGCGATCCGCGACCACCGACTCCGGAGACGTGAAGGGGTAGGGATACGGGTGGTAGCCGACCGCGTCGAAGCAGCGGCCGATCCGCGGGCCGCCCGCGGTGAGCACCTGGTCGAGGAACTCGACGGCGCCCGTGCCGATGAAGGGCGGGAAGAACATCCCCCCGAACGCCACGGGCGCGCTCCGGTCGGAGCGGCGCACGGAGCGGTGGGCCGCGCAGAGCAGGCGTCCGTACGCGGTCGGGTCCTCGCGAGGCTCCCAGAAGCGCCAGCCCTCGTTCTCCTCGTTCCAAACCTCCCAGCCCCAGACCTCGCCGCGGTAGCGGCGGGCGACGTCGCCGGCGAAGCGGGCGAACGTGCGCGGCGCGTCCGGCGGGTAGTACTGCGGGTCGCCGATCCCGAACGGGGGGATCGGCTGCTGCCCGTTCCGGTACGCCTCGCCGCCGGCGAGCGAGTAGTCGGGGTGCCCGTAGGCGAGGATGCCCAGGACCCTCAGGCCGGCGCGCCGGATGATCCGCACCTCGCGGTCCAGGGCCCGCCACCGGTAGTCGTGCAGCGGAGCTCCGATCGGTTCGAGCGACGTCCAGTTGAAGTCGAGCCGCACGACGCGGACTCCGGCGTGGCGCAGCCGCCGGTAGGAGCGGACGCGCTCGGCCGCCGACGCGCCGCGCACGAAGTTGGCGTTGAAGGCCACAAGCGGCGCACCGCTGCCGGCCGCCGGGGCCGCATCGGCCGGCGCGGCGGCCACGAGCCCTCCCAACAGGGCGAGCACGACCATCAGCGAGCGGCGCACACCGGAGACGATAGCCGGGATCCCGTCGCGGAACGAGCCCTCGGAGCCCGCCGGGACGGCGCCCGCGGCCGCCCGCCCGCCGGGTCCGGGAACGGGTGCGCCGGGTCCGGGTGCGGTGCGCCGGCCGCGGGCGCCGCCCCCTCGCCGGGCCTCGGCCGCCCGGCGAGGGGGGTGGCCGACTTCACACCGCGGGCCCCTGTCGAAAGCGGCCGCCGGCGCTGATCATCGCTGTGCAAGGTCAAACCGCTCCGAAAGGGAGAAGACATGTTCAACAGCACCAGGATCCGCACCGCCCTCCTCGCCCTCGCCGTCTCGGTCACGGCCCTCGGCGCCGTCGCCTCCGCGCAGGCCGCCGGCAAGGCCGAGACCAAGGTCACGATCAAAGGCGAGGGCGGCGACTACTACGGCTACGTCAAGAGCTCCGACGAGGACCGCTGCGCCTATGAGCGCAAGGTCAAGGTCTTCAAGCAGCTCGGCTCCGTCCAGGACCCCAAGCACGACCTGAAGATCGGCAGCGACTACGCGGAGCCGAGCGGCGGCAAGCACATGTGGTCGATCGGCAACTCCGGCTACAAGCACGGCCGCTTCTACGCCAAGGTCGGCAAGACCGACTACTGCAAGGGCGACACCTCGAAGACGATCGACCGCTAGCGGTCATCCGTCCGCGGCGGGCGGCCCGGTGGCTTCGGCCGCCGGGCCGCTTCGTCGCCCGGGCGCATGCCCCACGGCACCGCCGCGCTCCCGACCCCGGCCGCCACGCTCGCGCCGGCGCTACCCTTCCGCGTTGCGCCCCGGCGCCCCGGAGGGGTGGCAGAGCGGTTGAATGCGGCGGTCTCGAAAACCGTTATACGTCGATTTGGCGTATCGAGGGTTCGAATCCCTCCCCCTCCGCTCTGTCATGAGTCGCGACATAGGTCCCACCTGAGTCGCGACATAGGTCACTTCGGGGAGCCGGGCCGCCGGCCCGGCTCCCTCTCCGGGTTCCGCCAGTAGGAACGCTCGGGATCGATCCGGTGAGCTGAGAGCACCTCGCCCGTCGCGAGCTCGATCACCGTGACCGTCCGCTCGTCCGCAAGGGCGAGCATCCGCTTGCCGGCCTTGGCGCGGCCGACCCCCAGGTGGTGCATCCGCCCGCCCCGGCGGAAGCTGACCCCGCCCGTCTTGTCGATCCGGTCGTAGCGCACCCGGTAGTGGGCGCCGGCGCCGTTGGCGGACGGCAGGGCCTTGGACGTGGCCCGGTAGGCGGCGGCCGGGGTGATCCGCCCCAGCGCCCTGTGGAGCCGGCGCTCGTTGTAGTGGGCGCGGAAGGCGTCGAGCCGGCCCTGCAGCTCGCCGAGGCCTCGGGCCGGGGGCCTGGCTGCGAGCCAGCGCTTCAGCGTCTGGTGGAAGCGCTCGATCTTGCCCTGGGTCTGCGGATGGCCCGGGGATCCGTTCTTTCTGGCGAACCCCGAGACTGGCCAGCAGGTATTCGAAGGCGTTTCTGCCACCGGTGAAGCGCGCGGTGTAGACGCAGGCGTTGTCGGTCAGGGTCGAGGCCGGAGCCCCGAACCCCTCGACCACCTGCAAGAACGAGGCGACGACCGTCTCCCCGTCGACGGGCTGATGGGCGGCGCAGCGCAGCAGGTAGCGGGAGTGATCGTCAAGCCAGTTGAGGATCCCGGCCTCGGCGGCCACCTCCCCGACGGTTGCTTGCTTGGCGATGACCTTGAGGACGGCGACGCGAGCTTTAGACATCCGCCGACACTGGAACCCGACCAGGACGGCGAGCCGGCAGCCGATCCTCCGGTCGGCCCAGAGGGCCGACCTCCGGCTCAGCTACCGGTCGAGGTGTGACCTATGTCCCGACTCACCGGTGACCTATCAGGTGTGACATATGTCTTGGCGCTGGACACCTCCCCCTCCGCTCAAGGCGAGCGCCGAGCGGCTCCAGGCGGCGGCCGGGCGGCTTGGCCCCCCGAATCGCTAGCGACCGGTGAGGCTCCAGGTGTAGGTGGCACCGGGGTCGACCTGCGAAGCGACGGTGCCCTTGAGTTGCTTGGTCCCGAACGGCAGGCCGCGGCGGCCTGTGTAGAGGGCCACGGGATGGACCGGCCCGACGCCACCGTAGTACCCACCGCCCGGGCAGGTTCCGGTGATCGGATAGGTCGCTCCGGAGAGGGCGATGGCCCGGGCGGCGTAGCGCTCGGACTCGTAGTTCGCATCGAGGTCGTCGCCTCCCGTCTCGAGCAGGAGAGTGCCCGATCCGGCCACGGAAGTGCATGCGGGGGGCAGCGACCCGGAATGGGTGTACTTGACCGCGCCACCCCGGTTCGTCCATATGAACCTGCCGGCGCCGCCGTACCTCTTGAACGTGTAGGCGACATCGACGCCAGCGCCCGTTGACGTCCAGGTCTCGCGCATTCCCGGGAAGTACGGACCGCCCAGGCCCCAGCCGGATCCGCTCAGAACCCCGGTCCAGTCGCGGTAGGTCGAGTAGAAGGAATCGAAGGTCTTCTTCACCCGTGCGCAGTTGTTGTCCTCGTTCGACTCCCTCACCTCACCGGTGACGTCCGTGCACACCAGGATCCCGTATCCACCGGGCGGATGGTCATTGGAGCGGCTCACCGGTCGCGACCGTGGCCTGTCGATTTCTCTTGGTTTGAGCCTCGGGACCGAGAACTGCCTGAGCTCGTACTTGTCGCCATCGCGGGCCAGGTAAGCCCCGGTGACGGATCGGCCGGCCTTGGCCCTGCCCCGGTTCTCAGTGTCGATGCCGATCTCGAGGTTGATACTCTCGGACCTGAACGCATACTCCTTGCCGTCGACCTGAGCGCCCGAGACGACCAGGTCCGGCCTGCCCCCTCCTCCCCTGCCGGCGACCGCCTCGGATGCGAACACGAGGCCGATCGTCAGCACCATCGAGACTGCTCCGGCCCGTCGGCCGAATCGCTTCATCGCTTCAACGCACCTTCGTGGCAACACGCACATGAACTTACACCGATAAGCATCTTGACGCAATGTGATTCGCGTCAAGGGATACGGTGCGCCCAGATGACTAGGTATCCCCTACTGATGTCTCTAGGTACTCACTACTAATGCCAGGTGTGTCGAACTCCCGACACACTGATCCCGTATTGCGTCCACTGGTCGAGGGAGGACGATGTTGAGCAGACGCCGGAAGGCGGGCCTCGGATGGGCGTCGGGAATCCTGGCGGCTGTATCCCTCGCCACGGGCTTCGGAGCTGACGCGCCCGCGGCCGGGGCTCCCACTCCGGCCCGGGCCGCCGCCGGCATCACGGTCAAGGCGTGCACGCGGGTGGCCGAGGACGGCGCGATAACCCCGGCCCCGCCCCCGGGAACCGTCTTCTTCGACGAGACGTTCCGCATCGACTACATCGGCGGACCGGTCGTCGTCGCGTCGGACTGCGAGGGCACGGCGCCCGTGTCCGTCGACGACGAGCTGCGGATCTCGCGTGGGAGCAGCGCCGAGTTCAGCCATGACTACAGCAACGAGTGCTCGGGCGTGATCACCCCAGCCGGGCCTCACAACATCACGTCGCTCTTCACCCCCGGCATCAACCAGGTCCGGGTGCGGCTGATGGAGCTCTGCGGCGGCGGCTCCAGCAACAGCGACCTGCGGCTGGTCTACAACCAGCGCTGCGAGTTCCGCAAGCGGACGGGGCCCGGCCATGCCGATCTGAAGCCAGCGATGAAGGGGGCGCTCGACAGCCTCTACCACGAGCTCGAGGACCACCACAACGCCTGCTACAAGTTCAGCAGCGGGTACCGGTCCCAGGCGAAGCAGTCCAAGCTCTTCAAGCGCTGGCACGACATCGCCGACAAGCCCAAGGGCGACACCCGCACGGACGCCAAGATCCGCCGCCAGCTCAAGGCCGCCGGCTTCGCCCAGTTCCCCAAGGGCTACAAGCCGAAGAACGCCGCCGGCCTTCGCGTCGCCAAGGGCGGGCCGGCGCGCGTCTCCCGGCACACCTCGGGACTGGCCGCCGACCTGACCGTCCTGTTCCCCGATCAGAAGAACCTCGGCAAGTACCAGGAGGCGGCCGCCGACGCCGGCTTGTGCGGGCCGCCGGCGAGCGATCCGGTGCACGTGGAGATGCCCTACAGCAAGAAGGGCGGGCCGCTTCGCTGCCACTTCCCGCCGGGGCCGGCACCCGACGTCGACCGCCGTTAGCGCCCGAGCCCGGGCGCCGGGCGCTCATCGGGGCCGGCCCGGCGACGTGCTAGAACGGGCCGATGCCGCGGGCCAGCGATGCGCCGCGCGCCTCTGAGCGCGTCCACGCCGCGCTGCGCGACGAGATCCTCGGCGGAGCGCTGGCGCCGGGCGCCGCAGTGCCCTCGGAGCGGGCCCTGGCAAAGCGGTTCGGGGTCCACCGGCAGTCGGTGCGGGAGGCGCTGAAGCGGCTCGAGCAGGCGGGGCTCGTGCGGATCAGCCACGGCGGCGCGACCCGGGTCCTCGACTGGCGCGACAGCGGCGGGCTCGAGATCCTCGCCGACCTCGCCGACGCCGGCGGGCGCGAGCCCCCGGCGGAGCTTGCGCGATCGATCATCGAGATGCGGGCGAGCATCGGGATCGACGCGGCGCGGCTCTGCGTCGAGCGGGCGGGCGAGGCGGAGCTCGCCGAGGTCAACCGGCTCGCCGGTGAGGCGGCCGCGCACGTCGGCGGACCCGTCGAGACGCTCGAGGAGCGTTACGCGGCGATGTGGCGGACGGTCGTGATCGGGTCCGGGAACCTCGCCTACCGGCTCGCCTTCAACTCGCTGCTGCGGGCGCTGCCGTCGCGGCCCGAGATGGCCGACGCCGTCCGTCCCTCGGAGGCGGAGGCGATCCGCGCCTTCGGAGCCGCGGTCCGCGCCCGCGACGGCGGGGCGGCGGCGAGCTGCGCGCGCGAGCTCCTCGCCCCAGGTTGATCCGGCCGGGGGAAGGGATAACTGGTCCGACCAGTGTGTGCTACGTTCGCCCGGTGATCCGCCGTGGAAACCGTGGCTGGGCGCTCGTCCTCGCGGGCCTCGTCGCCGCCGCGGCCCCCGTCGCGGCCCCCGCCGCCGAGCCGACCGACCGCTGCAGCGGCGAGCTCCTCCCGGGCGGCACCGTGAACACGCCGGACCCGGTCCGCGCCGGGCCGGCGTCGCCGCTTCCGGCCTCGTGGGACGCGGGCCCTCGGAGCCTCCCCCGCCGGGTGAGCCTGCGCGGCGCGACCGCGACCTACAACCGCCTCTACGAGTTCGCGCTCGCCGACGGCGACCTTTTCGCGCGGCGGCGGGGGTCGGAGGAGCGCTGGCGCCGGGCGCCGCTTCCGGACTGCCTCGAGGGGCGGCTGCGGGGGATCTCGGCCGACGACGACGAGATGGTCGGGCTCGATCGCGACCGCAACGTCTACACGATGGACAACGCGCTCAAGCACCCGCGGCTGTGGAACTGGTCGAAGCGCTGGGGCCCGCCGGTCTGGAACGGCGACGGCTTCGCGCTTCCGGCCAACACGAAGGCCTGGACGTGGTCGGTGATCTCCCCCGCCGAGGACGGGACCTGGACCGATCCCGCCGGCAACCGCTACCCGGTCGGCGAGTACAAGGTCTCCCACATCTGGGGGCTGCGCGGCGGCGGCCGCAGGCTCACCTTCTGGGACCCGTGGCTGCCGCGCGACAACAGCTACGAGATGTGCGGGCCCCACGACGGCCGCTTCCGCTCGGTCAACCTCTCGGCGAGCGGATCGCGCGTGTTCGTGATCGGGCGGCGCGGGGACATGTTCACGCGCCTCTACGACTTCGACATCTCCGGCCACGACCCGGTCTTTTTCACCTACTCCTACGAGGACCAGCGCGGAGGGGGCGACGGCTCGCCGATCCAGCTCCCGGCCGAGCCGTGGACGCGGCAGCCGAAGATCGACGGCCGGATCACATCGGCGATCTCGGTCGAGAAGCGCGGCCGCGACGCCGTCCACGCGACGCTGCGGGTCGAGGGGCGCCGCCGCGGCCGCACCGGCTACTGGCAGCGCGACGTCGCGGCGCCGCGCGAGCGCGGCTGGAGCTTCCACCGGACCGGCGGCCCGCTCGAGGGAGAGCCGCTGCGCAACCCGTCCGGCAACACGTCCAGACGCGGCCTCGGCCCGAGCGAGGACATGCGGTTCGTGATGCGCGGCGGCGGCACTCGCGCGGTGATCGACGACTTCAACGCCTACTGCTCCCCGGCGCGGATCGAGATCCGCGAGGACGGGCGGGTTCGCCGGGTGACCCTCCACCACGTCGACGGGCTCCGCCAGGTCGAGCGCGCCCGCGGCCTCGACGACGAGCCGCGCCAGCAGTACGGCGCCCTCGAGTGGCCGTCCGGGCGGATCGAGGAGGGCCTCCAGGTCCTCGCCACCCGCGACGAGGTCGAGATCCCCGCGCTCGGCTGGAGCTTCGAGCGCCGGCGATGATCGCCGCGATCACCGACGCCTCGCAGGAGGCGCTCGACATCCTCCGCGACGGCAGCACGTTCTCGTGGACGACGGTGACCCTGCTCGCCTTCGCCTTCTACGTCTACGCGGTCGAGATCGAGCGCCGCCGCTGGGACATCATCCTCGCCGGGGTCGCCTTCTTCCTGATGGACGTCTTCAACGAGCTCGTCAACTCGGCGATCCTCCACGCCAGCGACCGCTCGGCGCTGTGGACCGTCACCGGCGACACCAGCTACCTGATCCTGGTCGGCTGGTGCATCGAGATCGTCTTCCTGTTCCTCGTCACCGGGATCATCTTCGTCAAGCAGCTCCCGCCCGACCCGCGGACGCGGATCCTCGGGGTCCCCAACCGGGTCTTCCTCGTCCTCGCGTTCTCCCTCTTCTGCGTGCTCGTCGAGGTCTTCCTCGAGTCGACCGGCTACTTCCACTGGGACTACTGGTGGTGGAACGTGCCGTTCGTCCCGCTGATCGTGATCTTCGGCTACGCGACGTTCTTCGCGATCGCCGCCTACGTCCACGACCTCGGCGCCAACCGCCGCAAGCAGCTCCGCATCGTCGGCGGGATGGCGACGATCGACGCGACGCTCGCGGTCGGGCTCGGGCTCGCGGGCTGGCTCTGAGGCGACCGTCCCGCCGGTGGCCCGCCCCCCGATCACGCCGACGCAGCCGCGGTCAACTGCGAATCCGGTCCCTGCCAGGCACCGAGATCGCCGTTGACCCCGAGTCATGGCGTCGTCGTCGCCGGCCGGGCGCCGGCGAGCATCGCCCGCGGTGGTGGGCGCCTCACCGGTCGGCGCCCGCGCCGGTGACCGCGCGGGCGATGACGAGCCGCTGGATCTCGTTCGTGCCCTCCCAGATCTGGTAGAGCTTCGCGTCGCGGTACCACTTCTCGACCGGGTGGTCGCGGACGTAGCCGTGGCCGCCGAGGATCTGCACCGCCTCCTCGCAGCAGCGCACCGCCACGTCGGCGCTCAGGCACTTGGCCATCGAGCCCTCGGCGAGCTCGAGGGGGCGGCCGGAGTGCGCGAGCCAGCCCGCCCGCCACAGCAGCGCCCGTGCCGACTCGATCTCGGTCGCCATCTGCGCGAGCTTGGCGGCGACCAGCTGGTGGCTCGCGATCGGCACGCCGAACGCCCGGCGCTCGAGCGCGTAGTCGCGAGCGTACTCGAACGCCGCACGGGCCAGGCCGATCGCCGCCGCGGCGAAGGTCATCCGCGAGTACTGCAGGAGGGTGAGCGCCGTCGCCGCGCCGGAGAGCTCGCCGCCGCCTCCGGCCGCCTGCAGGTTCGGCCTGAACCTCGTGTCGAGCCGATTCGCCGCCGGAACCCGGCAGCCGTCGAGCACGACCTCGGCGGTGTGGGAGGCGCGCATGCCGAGCTTCTGCTCCTTGCGGCCCATGGCGAGGCCGGGTGCCCCGCTCTCGACGATGAAGGCAGCCGTCCCGTCCTCCTCGGGCACCCGGGCGAAGACCACGTGCAGGTCGGCGATGCCGCCGTTGGTGATGAACTGCTTGCGCCCGTCGAGCACCCAGCCGTCGTCCGCCCGGCGCGCGGTGGTGGCGATCGCCGCGATGTCCGATCCGGCCCCGGGCTCGGTCAGGCAGAGGGCGCCGAGCCGCACCCGCCCGGGGTCGCAGAAGCGCGGCAGGTAGCGCCGCTTCTGCTCCTCGGTGCCGAAGGCGAGGATCGGCCCGGCGGCGTAGGTCGTCGAGCCGATCTCGGTCGCGATCGCCGCGCAGCCCCAGGCGAGCTCCTCGGTGACGAGAAAGCCGGTGATGCCGACCAGCCCGTCGGCGACCCCGCCGCCGCCGTACTCGGCCGGCAGGCCGTAGCTGAGCAGCCCGACCCGGGCGGCCTTCTCGAGCACCGGCCAGGGCATCTCCTCACGGGCGTCGTAGTCGGCGGCGACGGGCCGGATCTCGCGCCGGGCGAAGTCGCG
Source organism: Actinomycetes bacterium (assembly GCA_016861045.1). Lineage (GTDB taxonomy): Bacteria > Actinomycetota > Thermoleophilia > Solirubrobacterales > 70-9 > RHKX01. Next base: position 510,516 of record BOKP01000002.1, read on the forward strand.
GGCGAGCGCCTGGATCTCGCGCTGCTCGTCGGTGAGGGAGAAGTCGACGGGCACCGGCGAGGGTCGGCGTCAGGCCGGAACGGCTTCGTCCGGCCCGAAGTAGACCTCGACGAACCGCGCGAACATGCCCTCGGGGACGGCCAGGTTCGCGTCGTGGTCGGAGCGGACGCAGACGAGGCTCGGGCCGGCTGCCTCCTGCGCGCGCCGCAGCGCCGCGTCGAGGTCCTCGATCGCATCGACGTACTCGGCGTGGCAGCCGAGGCCCTCGGCGACGAGGTCCCAGCGGATCTCGCCCTGGCCGGTCCCGAACGTGCGGCCCCAGCGGTCGAGCTCGTTCGGCTCCTCCATCGTCCACGACCCCTCGGCCATTACGACGACGGTGATCGCGATTCCCTCGCGGGCGGCGGTCTGCAGCTCCATGACGTTGAAGCCGGCGGCGCCGTCGCCGGTCACGCAGACGACGTCGCGGTCGGGGGCGCCGAGCTTGGCGCCGATCGCCGACGGGATCCCGGTGCCGAGCATCCCGAGCTCGAGGATCGAGTGGTAGGAGCGCGGCCTCGTCGGCGGCAGCACGGCGTAGGTCCAGAGCGCGGTGTTGCCGCCGTCGACCGTGTAGACGGCGTCGGAGCCGAAGACCGCGCCGACGGCGCCGACCGCGTGCGCGGGATGGATCCCCGGCCCGCTCCACTCGAGGATCGGCTGCGCCTGCGCCGCCCTGACCTCCTCGTCGAGAGCGCGGTAGCGCTCGAGGTCGGTGCCGTCGCGCGCGTCGAGGGGGAGCTCGCGGAGATGGCGGACGAGGCCGGCGAGGGCGTCGTCGAGCTCGGCGACGATGCCGAGCGTCAGCGGGCGGGTGACGCCGAAATGGCTCGGGTCGACGTCGATCTGGATCAGCTGCTGCCCGGCGGGATCCCCCCAGTACTTGTCGAAGGGGGTGTCGAGGTAGCCGATCCGCGAGCCGGCGACGAGCAGGACGTCGGCCTCGGAGCGGGCCGTGTCGCCGGCGGCGCCGAAGCCGAAGACGAAGGCCGGGTGGTCGCTGGGGACCGCGGAGCGGCCCGCCATGGTCGTCATCACCGGGCAGCCGAGCAGCTCGACGAGGTCGAGAAGCGTCCGGTTGGCGCCGGCGCGGTCGACGCCGGTTCCGGCGACCACGAGCGGCCGCTCGGCCGAAGCCAGCAGCGCCGCCGCCTCGGCGAGCTGCCGCTCGGAAGCGCGCGGCCCGTCCGACCGGTAGCTGGACGGCGGCCGGACGGGCGCGCTCTCGGCATCCCCGGTCTCGTAAAGGAACTGCTGCGGGACCTCGATCTGGGCGGGGCCCGGCCGCCCGTTCCAGATCTCGCGGAAGGCGAGCCGGACGACCTCCGGGATCCGTCCCCACTCGAGCACCGGACCGCCCCACTTGACGGCGGGCCGGAAGAGGTCGAGCTGGTCCTGGCCCTGGAACGTCGCCGGCGTCGAGGGGTAGACGAGGCCGAGCCGGTGCTGGGAGGTGATCGCCAGCATCGGCACCCCCTCGTGCAGCGCCGTCAGCACCCCCGGGACGAGGTTCCCCGACCCGGGCCCGGGGTTGCCGAGCACCGCCGCGACGCGCCCGGTCGTCTTGTAGAGGCCCTCGGCCATGTGCGCCCCGGCGGCCTCGTGGCGAACCGGCACGAGCCGGATCCCGTGCTCCTCCAGCGCCGCCAGCAACGGGTCGACCTCCGGGCAGGGCAGGCCGAAGACGATCTCGATTCCCTCGGCCTCGAGCGCGCGAGCAAGCAGCTCGCCGCCGGTGATCTCGGTCAAAGCACCCTCCGGTCTCGTTCGGCTGCGGTCGAGCGTAGCTGCGGCGGACGGGGACGCGCGAGTGCGGATCACACGGTCGTCCCTCCGCGGCGACTACGGAGCCGGGACGATCCGCCCACCGCTTGGCTGAGTGTTACTTGACAACCGAGTGATCCTCGGTTACGGTCGCCCGCGATGGCCCGGGCAACTGACGCCGACGCGGCACCGGACGGGGACGGCGAGGAGCTGGAGATGCTCCGCGACTCGCTCCGCCGCTTCGTCGCGGACGAGCTCGCGCCGCGCGCCGCGGAATGGGAGGACGCGGGCACCCTGCCGCGGGCGGTGTTCGAGCGCCTCGGCGAGCTCGGTTTCCTGGGGATGGGGCTGGCGCCCGAGCACGGCGGCGGCGGGCGCGACTTCCGCTACACGGCGGTGCTGGTCGAGGAGCTGGTCCGCTGCGGCGCCGTCGGCGTCGCGGTCAGCGTGCTCGTCCATGCCGAGTTCGCGACCAAGGTGATCGACCGGGCGGGCTCGCCCGGGCTGCGGGCGGAGATCCTGCCGGACGCGATCGCGGGCAGGCGGATCGGCGCGCTCGGCGTGACCGAGCCCGGCGCCGGCAGCGACGTCGGCGCGATCCGCACGCGCGCGGTGCGCGACGGCGACGAGTACGTGATCGACGGGGCGAAGACGTTCATCACGAACGCGCCGATCTGCGACTTCGTGACCCTCGCGGTCCGCACCGGCGGGTCCGGCCCCCGCGGCGTCTCGCTGCTCGTCGTCCCCGCCGACGCGCCCGGGCTGACGCGCGGCCGGCGCCTGCGCAAGATCGGCACCCACGCCTCCGACACCGGTGAGCTGTCCTTCGACGGCTGCCGCGTGCCGGCCCGCTGCCTGCTCGGCGAGGAGGGCGCGGGCTTCCGGCTGATCATGGAGGGGTTCCGGGGCGAGCGGCTGGTCCTGGCGCTGATCTGCTGCGCGCAGATGCGCCTGATGTGGGAGGAGGCGCGCCGCTACGGGCTCGAGCGCGAGGCGTTCGGACGCCCGCTGCTCGGGTTTCAGAGCTGGCAGCATCGCCTCGCCGATTCGCTGACGACGATCGAGGCGGCGGGGGCGCTGACCGGGCGGGCGCTGGAGCTCTACGTCGCCGGCCGCGCCTGCGACCGCGAGGTGTCGATGGCGAAGCTGTTCGCCGCCGAGTCCGCGACCGCGGTCGCGCACGACTGCGCGCAGATCTTCGGCGGCTACGGCTACATGGAGGAGTCGCTGATCGCCCGCCTCGTGCGCGACTCGATGGCCTTCAGCATCGGCGCCGGCACGAGCGAGGTGATGCGGGAGATCGTCGCCCGCGAGGCGGGCCTGGTCCCGGCCGGTGAGAGGCTGTGAGGGCCGGCGATCGCCCCGCGGTCGCGATCGCCGGCGTCGGGCAGGCCGGGCCGGTCGCCGCCGATTCGCGCTCGATCCCGGAGATGGTCCTCGCCGCCGTCGAGGAGGCGCTCGCCGACGCCGCGATCGGATTCGACGGGGTCGAGGCCGTGGTCACGGCCTCGGTCGACCTCTTCGACGGGCTGACGGCGTCGAACGTGGCGATCACCGAGGTGGTCGGCGCGGTGATGAGGCCGGAGACGCGAATCGCCGGCGACGGGCTCTGCGCGGCGATCCACGGCGCCTGCGAGCTGCGCGCCGGGGCCTGCGAGACGGTCCTGGCCGTCGCCCACGGCAAGGCGTCGATGGCCCCGCACTGGGCGCTCACCGAGTGGGCGATGGACCCGGTCTTCCTGCAGCCGCTCGGGATCGACTTCCTCGTCTGCGCGGGCCTGCAGGCGTGCGCGCTCGCCCAGGGCGACGGCGGCGCGACGGAGCGCTGGGCGGAGCTGGCCGCGCGCCGGGCCGCCGCGGGAGACGCCGCGATCGCGCCGCCGCGCAGCGCCGCCGAGATCCTCGCCTCGCCCGTCCTCGCCTCGCCGCTGCGACGCGGGATGGCGGCGCCGCTCGGCGACGGCGCCTGCGCGGTAGTGCTGCGGGCGGCGGCCGGCGGCCCCGGCGAGGCTCCGGTGCGGATCGCGGGCGCGGGATGGGACCTCGAGCCCCACTCGCCGGGGGAGCGCGACCTGGCGCGCTGGCACGGGCTCGAGCGCGCCTGCGCCCGCGCCGGGCTCGACCGCACCGACCCGGGGCTCGAGCTGGCCGAGCCGTCCTGCCTGTTCGCCCACGAGGAGGAGCTGTTCCGGGCGGCGGCGGGGATCGGCGAGGAGGCGCCGCTATCGCCCGGCGGAGGCCTGTTCGCGGGCACCGCGCCCCACGTCGCCGGGCTCTCGCGGCTCATCGCCTGCGCTCGCGCGATCCGCGACGGGGCGGCGCGGCGGGCGCTGGCGCACGGCGCCTGGGGCCCGGCCGGGCAGGCCCACGCCGTGGCGGTCCTGGAGGCCTGGTGAGCGCCGTCGCGATCATCGGGACCGGCCAGACGCGCCACGCGAGCCGCCGCGACGACGTCTCCCAGCCCGAGCTCGTCCGCGAGGCGGCCGAGGCGGCGCTCGCCGACGCCGCCGTCGGCCCCGACGAGGTCGACGCGGTCCTGCTCGCCAACATGGAGCTGTTCGAGGGGCGGGCGCTGCCGGAGCTCTGGGCGGGTGCGGGGGCGTTCGCCGCCGGCAAGCCGTGCATGAAGGTCGCGACCGGGGGGACGTCGGGAACCAGCGGCTGCATCGCGGCCTTCCACCAGGTCGCCGCCGGGCTCTTCGACCTCGTCCTCGTGGTCGGGTTCGAGAAGCACTCCGAGGGCCACTCGCAGACGGGGATGGCGCTGACCGACCCGTTCTGGGACCGCGCCGTCGCCTCCGGCGCGCTCGGGAACTTCGCGCTGTCGATCTCCCAGTACGTGGCCGAGCGCGGGGCCACCGCCGAGCAGGCGGCGCTCGTCGCGGTCAAGGCGCGCCGCAACGCCGCCCGCAACCCCCACGCCCACCTGCGGATGGGGGATCTGACCGTCGAGGAGGTGCTGTCGTCGCGGATGCTCGCCGACCCGGTCCGGCTCCTCGACATGTGCCCGCAGTCGGACGGTGCGTGCGCGATCGTCGTCGCCTCCGCCGCGGCGGCGCGGCGGCGCTCGCGGCGGCCCGCCTGGGTGCTGGCCGCCGAGACCCGCCACGAGCAGCCCTACATCGGCGACATCGACCGGCGCCTGGTGACGATGCGGACGCTCCGCGACGCCGCCCGGGTCGCCTACCGGCGGGCGGGGATCGGCGATCCGCTCACCGACCTCGACGTCGCCGAGATCTACGAGCCCGTCAGCTACGCCGAGCTCGCCTGGTACGAGGCCCTCGGCTTCTGCGCCGACGGCGATGCGGGCCGGCTGGTCGAGGAGGGCGTCACGGGGATGGAAGGCGAGCTGCCCGTCAACCCCTCCGGCGGCGTGCTCAGCAGCAACCCGGTCGGCGCCTCCGGCGTGATCCGGGTCGCCGAGGCGGCGCTGCAGATCCACGGCCGTGGCGGCGAGCGCCAGGTCGAAGGGGCGAGGCTGGCGCTGGCGACCGGCTACGGCGTCTACGCGTGGGCGGACGCGGTCGTGCTCGGCGCCGAAGCTGGGGCGACATGACGGCGGGCGCGATCGCGGCCGAGCCGCTCGGGGTCGCGTGCCCGATGGACCTCGGCTGGCGCTACGCGTCGGGGGCGGCGATGGAGCGCTTCCTCGCCGGGTTGCGCGAGCGCCGCATCGAGGCGCTTCGCTGCGACGGCTGCGGGCGCCGCTACCTGCCCCCGCGCCCGCTCTGCGGCGATTGCCGGCTGCCGCTCGACCGGTGGGTGCCGGTCGCCGCGGCGGGAACGCTCGAGGCGTGGAGCGTGTACCGCCTGCCGATCCTCGACGGGCGCACCGGCGAGCCACGCCCGACCCCGTACGGGATCGGGCTGGTGCGCCTCGACGGCGCCGACACCACCATCAACCACCTCCTCGCCGAGACCGACCCCGGGCGCCTGCGGATCGGCTTGCGGGTCCGGGCGGTCTGGCGCGAGGAGCTGCGCGGCGCGCTCGACGACATCCTCCACTTCGAGGTGGCGCGATGATCGTCGAGGGTCGCGTGCAGATCCCGTTCCGCTACGCGGCCGGCGCCGCCGCGAGCCGTTTCGGCGCCGCGCTTCGGGACGAGCGCCGGATCCTCGGCGCTCGGTGCACCGGGTGCGACCGCGTGCTCTGCCCGCCCGGTCCGTTCTGCGGGAGTTGCGGCGGCGCCGCCGGGGCCGCCGTCGAGGTCGGACCGGGCGCGACGCTCCTCGCCTGGACCGAGCTGCCCGACCGCGGGGCGTTCGCGCTGGTCCGCCTCGACGGCGCCGACGGGGCGCTCGCCCACCGGCTGGTGGACGTGCCGGAGCCGCGTGTCGGCATGCGCCTGCGGGCCCGCTTCGCGCCCGAGCGCGGCGGCGACATCCGCGATATCGAGGGCTTCGGGGCCGAGGGGATCGAGCGATGAGCGTCCGCCGCGAGCGCGACGGGGCGATCATGGTCGTGACGATCGACCGCCCCGAGAAGCGCAACGCGCTCTCGCTCGAGATGAGCCGCCGGCTGGCCGAGGCCTGGACCGAGCTCCGCGACGACCCCGGGCTCCGGGTCGCGGTCCTCACCGGTGCCGGCACGGAGGCGTTCTGCGCCGGCGCCGACCTCAGCGAGGTCGGCGCCTGGTACCGGTCGATGACGCCGATCGAGCGCCGCCGCCACGGCGAGCGCGAGCCCGGCCTCGGCGGGCTCACCCGCAACCTCGATCCGGGCAAGCCGGTGCTCGCCGCGGTCAACGGCGCCTGCCTCGCCGGCGGACTCGAGCTCGCGCTCGCCTGCGACCTGCGGATCGCCGCCGAGCACGCGACCTTCGGGCTGCCGGAGGTCGGCTGGGGGCTCATCCCCGGCGCCGGCGGCACCCAGCGGCTGCCCCGGGCGGTGCCGCAGGCGCTGGCGATGGAGATGCTGCTCGGCGGCGACCCGATCGACGCGGCGACGGCCCTGCGCTCCGGGCTGGTGAGCCGGACCGTGCCCGGCGAGCGGCTGACCGCCGCGGCGCTCGAGCTCGCGGGGCGGATCGCGGCGAACGCGCCGCTCGCCGTGCAGACGGCCCGGGCGGCCGCCCGGGCCGGCTCCCACCTCGGGCTCGACGAGGCGCTGGCGCTCGAGCAGCTCCACGCCGAGCCGCTGCGCGGGAGCGAGGACGTCCAGGAGGGCCTGCGCGCCTTCGCCGAGCGCCGCGAGCCGCGGTTCGAGGGGCGTTGATGGCGGGAGCGCCGGAGACGATCGCGATCGCCGTCGAGCCGCCCCTGGCCCGGATCACGCTCGCGCGGCCGGAGGTGCTGAACGCGATCGACGGCCGCATGCTCGTCGAGATCCGCGCCGCGCTCGCCGCGGCGGCCGCCGACCCGGCGATCCGGGTGATCGCGGTCGCCGGCGCCGGCGGCCGCGCCTTCAGCGCCGGGATCGACGTCGCTTACGTCAAGGACCTCGAGGGGTTCGGGGCACGCGAGGTCGGCCGCGAGCTGCACCGGACGTTCCTGGCCCTGCGGACGACCGAGAAGCCGATCGTCGCCGCGATCGACGGGCTCTGCCTCGGCGCCGGGCTCGAGCTCGCGGTCTCCTGCGACTTCATGATCGCCAGCGACCGCTCGCGGTTCGGGCTGCCGAACATCGACCGCGGCATCCCGGCGATCGTCGAGGCGGCGATCCTGCCGCTCGCGGTCGGCATCCAGGGAGCGCGCGAGCTCGCCTACACCGGCGAGTTCTGGGACGCCGCCAAGGCCGAGCGCCGCGGCCTCCTGCACGCGGTCGTCGCGGCCGACGAGCTCGCCCGCGAGGTCGACGACCGCTGCGAGCGGCTCGCGGCGAAGAGCGCGACCGGGCTGGCGACCCAGAAGGAGATCGTGCACAAGTGGATGACGACCGACCTCGAGACGGCGATCGACTTCTCGATCAACACCGTCGTCCTCAGCTTCGGCTCGCGCGACCAGCGTGAGGGGATGGGCTCGTTCCTGGCCCGCCACGAGGAGGGGGGCGACGATGAGCGGCGCTGAGCGGGTGATCGTCACCTGCGCCCTGACCGGCGCCCAGCAGGGCAAGGAAGCCAACCCGAACCTCCCCCTTACGCCGGCGGAGATCGTCGCGCAGGGGCTCGAGGCGTGGCGGGCCGGGGCCGCGATCCTGCACCTGCACGCGCGCGACCCGGCCGGCCGCCCGAGCGCCGATCCGGCGATCTTCGCCGCGATCGTCAGCGGCCTGCGCGAGGCCGGCTGCGACGCCGTCCTCAACCTCTCGACCGGGGGCGCCGTGGCCGGGATCCCGCTCGACGAGCGGCTCGCGGTTGTCACCGAGCTCCGGCCCGAGATCGCGTCGCTGAGCGCCGGCGGCGGCGTCCTGCTGGGACGCTTCGACGAGCGCCGGGGGGCCTGGGCCGGCGACCGCTTCGTGCCGCTGTTCGGCTCCCACGCCGAGCTCGAGCGCGCCGCCCGGCTGTTCGCCGACTGCGGCGTGCGCCCCGAGCTCGAGGTCTACCACGCGGGCCAGCTCAACACCGTGCGGGCGCTGCACGCCCGCGGGCTGCTGGCCGAGCCGCCGCTCGTCAACCTGGTGATGGGGATCCCGGGCGAGTGCACCGAGCCGACGGTGCGCAACCTCGCGTTCCTCGTCGACCAGCTGCCCGCGGGCGCGGTCTGGCTGGCGAGCGCGATCGGGGCGCGCCACCACTTCCGGATGCTCGGCGCGGCGGTCGCGATGGGCGGCCAGGTCCGCGTCGGCCTCGAGGACAACGTGTACATGGCGCGCGGCGAGCTCGCCGCCTCGAACGGCCAGGTGGTCGCGAAGGCGGTGCGGATCATCCGGGAGCTCGGGTTCGAGCCCGCCGCCCCCGACCACGCTCGGGCCGCGCTCGAGCTCGAAGGAGGAGACGGATGAGCGAGGACGGCAAGGCGATCGCGATCGACGCCTGGGGAAGCTGGATCGGGCCCGAGGCGGCGAAGCGGTGGCCCGACGAGTACCTGCACATCTTCCGCAAGTACCGCTCCCCGAGCTCGATCTTCGAGGGCATCCCGCTCGAGCGGATGCTGGCCGAGATGGACGCGGCCGGCGTCGACCGCTGCGTGCTCTCGGCCTTCTACCACAAGGATCTGGCGGTGGTCAGCAACGAGGAGGTGGCCGAGGCCGTCGCCGCCCACCCGGACCGCTTCATCGGCTCCGGCACCGTCAACCCGCTGCGCCGGCCGGGGGAGGTCGCCGGCGAGGTCGAGCGCCTCGTCACCGGGCTCGGGATGCGGGTGATCCGCCTCGAGCCCTACATGTACGGCGACGGGACGGTCGGCCTGCCGCCCAACGACAAGCACTACTGGCCGGTCTACCTGAAGTGCAGCGAGCTCGGCGTCGCGGTTGCGATCCAGGTCGGGCACACCGGCCCGCTGCTGCCGTCGGAGTGCGGCCGGCCGATCTACCTCGACGAGGTCGCCCTCGCCTTCCCCGAGCTCGTGATCCTCGGCTGCCATCTCGGCCAGCCCTGGCACGAGGAGATGATGACGCTGGCCTGGAAGCACCCGAACGTCTACGTCGAGACGTCGGCGCGGACGCCGAAGCACTGGCCCGCCTCGTTCGTCGACTTCGTCCGCACCTGGGGTCGCGACAAGGTGCTCTGGGCGACCGACTATCCGCTCCTGCCGTTCGACCGCACCCTGAGCGAGACCGAGGAGCTCGGCCTCGACGAGGAGACCCGCCGCCGGCTCGTCCGCGACAACGCGCTGCGCGCGCTCGGGCTGGAGGGCTGAGCGGTGCCGGGCGAGGGCGGCCCCGCGAGCGCGCCGGTGCTGGTCGAGCGCGAGGCGGGGGTCGCGACCGTGACCCTGAACCGCCCCGACGTCCTCAACGCGATCGACGCGGAGATGCTCGAGGCGCTCGTCGCAGCGCTCGAGCAGGTCGCGGCGGGCGACGACCGCGCCGTCGTCCTGGCGGGGGCCGGCCGCGCCTTCTGCGCCGGCGCCGACCAGGGCGAGATGGTGCCGCGCGAGGCGGCCGAGTGGGAGCGGATCGTCGAGCGCTACCTCGACCCGGTCCGCCTGATCGCCGCGATCGACGCGCCGGTGATCGCCCGCCTGCACGGGGACGCGGTCGGCGGCGGACTGGGGCTGGCGATCGCCTGCGACATGCGGATCGCCGCCGCCGGGGCGCGGCTGTGCGCGCCGTTCGTCCGCATCGGGCTGGCCGGCTGCGACATGTCGGCCGGCTACTTCCTGCCGCGGCTGGTCGGCCTCGGACGGGCCACCGAGCTGATGATGACCGGGCGCTTCGTCGACGCCGGCGAGGCCGAGCGGATCGGCCTCGTGAACCGCTGCCTGCCGGCGGGCGAGCTCGACGCGGCCGTCGCCGAGCTCGCCCGCGCGCTGGCGAACGGGCCCCCGCGCGCCCTGGCCTTCACCAAGCGCGCCATCCGCCGCTCGCTCGACAGCGCGATCGGGGCCGAGTTCGACTACGAGGTGTTCGCCCAGGTGCAATGCCTGCAGACCGCCGATCACCGCGAGGGCGTCGCCGCGTTCAAGGAGCGGCGCCGACCGCGGTTCGGGGGGGCGTGATGGACTCCTTCGGGGCGCTGCTCAGCGACGAGGAGCGGGCCTGGCAGCAGTCGGTGCGGGCCTTCGTCGAACGCGAGGTCGTCCCGAGCGCCGCGCGCTGGGACGAGCAGGGCCGCTACCCGCGCCCGCTCCTCGAGCGCCTCGGCGAGCTCGACTGGCTCGGCACCGCCTTCCCCGAGGAGTGCGGCGGCAGCGGCGGCGGGCCGGTCGAGTACGCGATCCTCTGCGCCGAGCTGGCGCGCGGCTCGGCCGGGGTGGCGCTCGGCGTCTACGTGCACACCGCGCTCGCCAGCGCCGCGATCCTCCACCTCGGCTCCGACGCCCAGCGGCGCGAGCTGCTGCCGGCCGCCCTGCGCGGCGAGCGGGTCGGCTGCTGGGCCTACGCCGAGGCCGGCGCCGGCGCCGACGCGGCAAGCGTCGCCACCCGCGCCCGCCGCGACGGCGACGGCTGGGTGCTCGACGGCGCCAAGCTCTACATCACCAACGCGCCGATCGCCGACTTCGCCGTGATCGTCGCCGCTACCGCCCCGGAGCGGGGGCTGAAGGGGCTGTCGCTGTTCGCCGTCGAGCGCGACGCGCCGGGACTGGCGATCGGCCCGCCGATGCGCAAGCTCGGCATGGGCGCGTCGGAGATGGCGGAGATCGTCCTCGACGGCTGCCGCGTCGGCGCCGGGTCGCTGCTCGGGACCGAGGACGCCGGGTTCCTGGAGGCGATGGAGGTGCTGACGCTGGGGCGCATCGCCGCCGCGTCGTTCGCCTGCGGGCTCGGCGAGGCGGCCCGCCGGGCGGCGCTCGAGCATACCCGCGAGCGGGTCCAGTTCGGCGGGCCGCTGACCCGCAAGCAGTTCGTGCGCTTCACGCACGCCGACCTGCAGACGCGACTGGAGGCCGCCTGGCAGCTGACGCTCGCCGCGGCGCGACTCGCCGCGGCCGGCAAGCCGCACTCCGAGCAGGCCTCGATGGCGAAGCTGCTGGCGAGCGAGACCTGCACCTGGGCCTGCGAGCGGGGGCTGCACCTGCACGGTGCCCACGGCTACATGCGCGAGAGCGCCGCCCAGCGCTTCTACCGCGACTGCAAGGTGCTCGAGCTCGGTGAGGGCACGAGCGAGGTCCAACGTGAGACGATCGCCCGCGGGATGGGGATCTGACGATGGGAGTCCGGGAACGCCGCGAGCGCGAGCGCCGGGAGCGCCGGCGGGCGGTGCTCGACGCCGCCCGCGAGCTCGTCCGCGAGCAGGGCTTCAACAGCACCACGACCAAGAAGATCGCCGAGCGCTGCGAGCTGTCGGAGGCGACCCTGTTCTGGTACTTCCGCAGCAAGGACGAGATCCTCACCTCGCTGCTGTTCGAGGGCATCGACTTCATGGCCGGCGGGCTCGAGGAGATCATCGCCGCCGGCGAGCCGCCGGAGCGGACGCTGCGACGGATCTGGGACTTCTTCACCGAGCTGCGCGAGGCCCACCCCGAGTACTACCACGTGTTCGGATACCTCGCCCACCCGCAGTCGACCGCGGCGGTGGACGACGAGGTCAAGCGCGAGATCGCGCGGCGCTCGGGCGACAACTTCCGGATGCTGGGCGACTACCTCGCGACGGTGAGCGGCGACGGCCGCGGCCGCCTCGCCGCGGACCTGCTCTGGGGCAGCTTCGTCGGGCTGATGGTGCTGCGCGACTCGCGCGCCAACCTCGGCGCCCGGGCCCGCCCGTCCGGCGGCGATCTCGAGGCGGCGTTCGGCCTGATCGCGGACGGGCTCGGGGACGGCCGGCGGTGAGCACGATGCTCGCTGCTCGCCTCGTCGCCGCCGGCGAGCCGCTGCGCGTCGAGGAGGTGCCCGTTCCCGAGCCCGGGCCGGGCGAGGCGCTCGTGCGGGTGCACGCGTGCGGGCTCTGCGGCACCGACCTGCACCTCGCAGTCGACGGGGACATCCCGGTCGAGCGCACCCCGATCACCCTCGGCCACGAGGCGGCCGGCGTCGTCGTCGCGGTCGGTCGCGACGGAGACCGCGACGCCGAGGGCGGCCGGGTGGCCCTGTTCCCGGCCGCCTCCTGCGGCCGCTGCCGCTTCTGCCTCGCCGGCCGCGAGGCGCTGTGCGACTCCGCCAAGGTCTACGGGATGGCGCGCGACGGGGCGCTCGCCGAGTACGTCGCCGTCCCGACGCGGTCGCTGCTGCCGCTGCCCGACGGCGTCCCCTTCGACGTCGGCGCGATCGTCACCGACGGCGTCGCCACCCCCTTCCACGCCCTCCGCTCGCGCGGCCGGCTGCAGGCCGGCGAGAGCGTCGGGATCTTCGGCTGCGGCGGGCTCGGCACCCACGCGATCGCGCTCGCGCGGCTGATCGGCGCCGCGCCGATCGTCGCGGTCGACGTCGACGCCCGCGCCCGCGAGCGGGCGCTCGAGCTCGGCGCCGACGCGGCCATCGACCCCGGCGGAGCCGACGTCGCCGGAGCGGTGCGCGCGGCCGCCGGCGGCGGGCTCGACCTGGCGCTCGAGCTGGTCGGGCGCCCGGAGACCGTCGAGGGGGCGATCCGCTGCCTCGGCAAGCGCGGGCGCGCCGTGGTCGTCGGCGTCGGGCCGGCGCGGGCGTCGCTGCCGCCGCTCGTCGCCTTCGTCGGCCGCGAGCAGGCCGTTCTCGGGTCGTTCGGCGCCGACCGCGGCGACAGCGCCGACCTCTATGCGCTGATCGCTGCCGGCCGCCTCGACCTCGGCGGCTCGATCTCGGCCCGCTACCCGCTGGCGGAGGCCGATGCGGCGCTGCGGCACCTCGCCCGCGACCGCGGTCGCGTGGTTAGGATCGTCGTCGAGACCGGAGCCGAAACGTGAGCGCAGACACCGCCGAGCTGATCGTCAAGGTCACGATGCGACTTCTGGCCGTGACCTTCGCGGTGGTCGGGATCCTCTTCATCGCCACGCCGGACGGGGTGATCGACACGCTCGACGACCTCGGCGACCGGCTCGGCGATTTCGCCTCCGGCCCCGGCAGCGACCAGCGCCTCTGGGTGGCGCTCGCGTTCGCCTACATGACGGTGATCACCGGCCTCGCCATGGTGATCTCGCTCGACGTCGTCCGCTACCGGCCGCTCTTGCTCGTGCTGGCGGCGGGCAAGGCGGCGTCGTCGCTCGCCGCCGGGGCCTACTTCGTCTTCGACGAGGACGTGTTCGCCTACCTCCTCAACTTCATCGTCGACGGCGGGCTCGTCGTCGTCGCGCTCGCCTGCTGGATGCTCGCCGGCAAGGTCGAGGGACACGCCCCCGGCTGAAGGGGCGTCCCGGGCCTCGCGGCGCCGGAGCGGACGACGCTGCATGCCTTCGCGGCGGCGCTGCTGCCGGCAGGCGAGCGATTGCCCGGCGCCGAGCGGGCCGGCGGCGCGCCGGTGGTGGCGCCGGTCGAGTCGCTCGTCGCCGCGCTGCCGGGTCGCACCCGGGCGATCATGCGGCTCGGGCTGCGGGCGTTCGAGCTCTCGTCATTCCCGCGCCGGTTCTCGCGGCTCGGAATCGACCGGCGCGTCGCCCACATCGACCGGATGGCGCGCGGCCGCTGGGGCGTGGCGCGCGACCTGACGCTGCTGCTCAAGGGGCTCGCCTGCCTCGGCTACGCGAGCGACGCCCGCGTCCGGGCCGCGAGCGGCTGGGAGCCGGGTTGCGAGCTCGCCTCCGGCTCGGCGGCGCGCGAGGCCGCCCCCGCCCTCGACCGGGAGTCGCTGGCGGCGCCCGAGGGGGGCGAGCGCTGCGACGTCGCCATCGTCGGCTCGGGCGCCGGCGGCGCCGCGGCGGCGCGGGTGCTCGCCGAGGCGGGGCTCGACGTCGTCGTCGTCGAGCAGGGCGACTACGTCGACGCCGCCGACTACCCGGACGAGCCGATCGCGGCCCTCACCCAGCTCTACCGCGACGGGGGCCTGACGGTGTGCGAGGGACGACCGTCGATCCCGGTGCCGGTCGGGCGCTGCGTCGGCGGAACGACGGTGATCAACTCCGGCACCTGCCTGCGGGCGCCCGACGACGTCCTCTGGCGCTGGCGCGAGGAGCACGGCGTAAGCTGGGCGACCGGGCTCGACGGCCGCTTCGAGGCCGTCGAGGAGGCGCTCGGGGTGACGCCGGTCGACCCGGCGACCGCCGGCCGGAACGCGGAGCTGTGCCGGCGGGGCGCCGATGCGGTCGGCGCGTCGAACCGCCCGATCACCCGCAACGCGCCGCCGCTGCGGCGCTGCGCGAGCTGCGCCACCGGCTGCCCGCTGGACGCGAAGCGGGCGATGCACGTCTCCGAGCTGCCCCGCGCCGTCGCCGCGGGGGCGCGGGTCCGCGCCGGCGTCCGCGTCCGGCGGGTCCTCCTCGAAGGCGGCCGCGCGGTCGGGGTCGAGGGCAGCGTCGAAGGGCAGCGGCGCCCGTGGGAGCTGCACGCCCGCGCGGTCGTGCTCGCCGCCGGCGCGCTCGGGACGCCCGAGCTGCTCCTGCGCCAGGGGATAGCGAACCGCTCCGGCACCCTCGGCCGCGGGCTGCGCGTCCACCCCGCCTGCTGGGTCGGCGCGCGCTACGACGAGGAGGTGCGGGGCTGGGAGGGCGTGATGCAGAGCTGGCTCGTCGACGAGTGGATCGACCGCGGCCTCTTCCTCGAGGCGACCTTCACCCCGCTCGCCTTCGCCGCGCCCTCGCTGCCGGGCGCCGGCCCCGAGCTCACCGCGCGGATCGAGGAGCTCGACCGGCTCGGCGTGATCGGCGTGCACCTGTCGGAGCGATCCGAGGGACGGGTGCGGCCACGCGGCTCGACGCTGCGGATGAGCTACGAGCTCGGGCGCGACGACGCCGCGGCCCTCCGCTTCGGGATCGCCCGCGCCGCCGAGATCCACTTCGCGGCCGGGGCCCGCGAGGTCTACCCGCCGCTCGCCCGCGTGCCGAGGCTCCACCCCGGCGAGCAGGTCGGCGCGATCGAGCGCGGCCGCTGGTCGGCCGCCGACCTCCGCCTCGAGGGCTTCCACCCGATGGGCACGGCCCGGATCGGCTCCGACCCGCGCCGCTCGGTCGTCGCGCCCGACGGCGAGTGCCACGACGTCGCCGGCCTCTACGTCGCCGACGCGAGCCTCTTTCCGACCTCGGTCAAGGCCAACCCGATGCTGACGATCATGGCCTGCGCACAGCAGGTCGCGACCGGGATCGCCGAGCGGCTCGCCTGACCCTTCCGTCCGCCCGGAAGCGTCGAGGCGGCGGCCCTCGCGACAGCGCCGCCGCTTCAAGCCCGGTGACGGAAGATCGTCAGCCCGACGAGGCGGGAGACCACCATCGCGACGAAGGCGAGCCCGACCATCTGCTCGATCATCACCAGGGCCCGGCCGAACGAGCGGACCGGGATGACGTCGCCGAGGCCGGTGCTCGAGAGCGTCGTGAAGCTCATGAACAGGAGCTCCATCCAGTCCCGCTCCGCGGTCGGCGCGACGGCGGCGGTGAAGGTCGCCGGCTCGATCGCCTGGCAGACGACGTAGGAGTAGGCGAACGCCCACGCCAGCAGCGTGAAGGAGGCGCCGACCGCCCAGAGCTCGTCCCGCGTCACCTCGTGGTCGGCGACCATGTAGGCGACCATGGCGCCGGCGGCGTAGAAGTAGAGCACCGCCTCGAGCGCCGACGAATAGGGCAGCAGCTCGTCGCTGCCGGTCGCGGCCTGGATCAGCAGCAGGGCCGAGGCGGGCAGGGCGAGGCCGACCGCGACCGCGGTCAGGCCGGGGGTGCCGCGAACGGCGAGCACGACGAGCCCCAACAACGCGATGCCGACGATGCTGAACAGCGCCCGTCCCGCGCTTCCGGTCAGCAGCGGGTAGACGAGCACGGCGAGGACCTGCCCCGCGAACAGGATCGCCGACGGCTCGCGCTTGGCGACGCTCAGCACGGACGAGAACGTACGCGGCGGCCCGGTCGTGCCCACCGGCGTCCCTGCGGTCGAGGCGTGGCGGTCCTTGCGGCATAATCACCCGCGCATGCACGAGATCCGCTGCGCGCCGTCCCAACATCGGGGAGAGGCTCCGGCCGCGCCGGGTGCTTCGCAGGATCTTCAAGCAGGGGCTGACGGCTCCGCGACCGATGGGAGATTCCTCGATGGGAACCACTGAGACCGCCGCCTCGCTCGAGTTCAAGGTCGCCGACCTCGGGCTGGCCGACCTCGGCCGCAAGGAGATCGATCTCGCCGAGCACGAGATGCCCGGCCTGATGCAGATCCGCGCCGACCACATGCCGACGCAGCCGCTGGCGGGGGCACGGATCACCGGCTCGCTGCACATGACCGTCCAGACCGCGGTCCTGATCGAGACCCTGACCGCGCTCGGCGCCGAGGTCCGGTGGGCGAGCTGCAACATCTTCTCGACCCAGGACCCGGCGGCGGCCGCCGTCGTCGTCGGCAACGGCACCGCCGAGGACCCGCGCGGGGTCCCGGTCTTCGCCTGGAAGGGCGAGACGCTCGAGGAGTACTGGTGGTGCACCGAGCGGGCGCTGAGCTGGCCCGACGGGGACGGCGGGCCGAACATGATCCTCGACGACGGCGGCGACGCGACGCTGCTCGTCCACAAGGGGGCCGAGTTCGAGGCCGCCGGCCACGTCCCCGACCCGGCGACCGCCGAGAGCGAGGAGCTCCGCGTCGTCCTCGAGCTCCTGACTCGCTCGCTTGCGGACGATCCGGGGAAGTGGACGCGGATCGGCGCCGGCGTCCGCGGCGTCACCGAGGAGACGACGACCGGCGTCAACCGCCTCTACCAGATGCAGGAGGAGGGGACGCTGCTGTTCCCGGCGGTCAACGTCAACGACTCGGTGACGAAGTCGAAGTTCGACAACATCTACGGCTGCCGCCACTCGCTCGTCGACGGCATCAACCGCGCCACCGACGTGATGATCGGCGGCAAGGTCGCGGTGGTGCTCGGCTTCGGCGACGTCGGCAAGGGCTGCGCGGAGTCGCTGCGCGGCCAGGGCGCCCGCGTCAAGGTCACCGAGATCGACCCGATCTGCGCGCTGCAGGCGGCGATGCAGGGCTACGAGGTCGTCCGCCTCGACGACGTCGTCGCCGACGCCGACATCTTCGTCACCGCGACCGGCAACCGCGACGTGATCACGGCCGAGCAGATGGGCCGGATGAAGCACCAGGCGATCGTCGGCAACATCGGCCACTTCGACAACGAGATCGACATGGCCGGGCTCGAGCGCCTCCCGGGGATCGAGCGGGTCAACGTCAAGCCCCAGGTCGACGAATGGCGCTTCCCCGACGGCCACTCGATCATCGTCCTCTCCGAGGGGCGGCTGCTCAACCTCGGCAACGCGACCGGCCACCCGAGCTTCGTGATGTCGAACTCGTTCACCAACCAGGTGCTCGCCCAGATCGAGCTCTTCACCGAGGGCGAGGGCTACGAGAAGGGCGTCACCGTCCTGCCGAAGAAGCTCGACGAGCTCGTCGCCCGCCTCCACCTCGACGCGCTCGGCGTGAAGCTGACCGAGCTGACCGAGCGCCAGGCCGACTACCTCGGGATCCCGGTCGAGGGACCCTACAAGTCGGACCACTACCGCTACTGACTACCAGCACCGCGAGATTGCAGAAACCGGCTGTCACGGCCGGCAAGCGCCATCTCGGCGCGTCAACCGGGCAGGCCGGCGACGATCCGCCCCGCCCCGCCCCGATATCTTCCGGGCTCCCCCGGAGAGGTGACCGAGCGGCTTAAGGTGCACGACTGGAAATCGTGTGGGCGGCGCGAGCTGCCTCGTGGGTTCGAATCCCACCCTCTCCGCTCGTGTCCCTGCTCGGCCGGCGGGGCCCTCGCGAACGTCGCCGTCCCTCCCTCGGCTCATCCCCACGGGGCTGACAGCGAGAGCCCGCCGTAGCAGGAGCCCTCGAACGTAGCCTGATAGGCGGGGACCACCTCGCAGGTGATCAGGCCCCGCTCGGGCGTGATCTCGTCGAGGATCTCCAGCCAGCGAGCGCTCGCTTCGGGCGTATCGACGGCGACCGTCAGGGTCGGCACGCGGCGACGCAGGCTCCGGATCGTGTCCCCGTGCGGGGCGTGGTCACCGTGGTAGCCCCAGATCCCGCGGATCGCGGTCGCCCCGCGGGCGTTCTCACGGCGCAGACGGTGAACCGCCTCGATGTGGACGGGCCTGCCGGCGAAGTGGTTCTGCTCCGCCGAATGGAGCATGAGCTTGATCCAGCGCCCGAGCCCGGCGGCGTCCTCGGGCTCGACCCGCGGCAGCTCGCCGAGCCACCGGCCGTCGCGCTTGAGGATCCGGACGCGCTCGACGACGGCCGCCGCTCCCGCCGAGATCGAGGCGAGCCCGGCCCGGGCTCGGCCGAACGACTCGGCCGACCCGACGGAGACCAGCATCGCCGGCGTGCCGGCGTTCCTGGCGAAGAACCGCGCCCGTCGCCGCTCGCCCGCGAGCGTGCCGTCGACGCCGACGAACGCCGCTCCCCCGTCGACCCGCGACTCCCTCAGGGTCTCCATCGCCGCCTCGTAGGCAGGCCGGCCGTCGGCGAGCTCGCCGCGGCCGACCAGCAGCGTGAGCTTCACCGCATCGTCCGCTCCGGCTTCGACGGCGAGATCGCCGGCCGACCCGACCCGGGCGCGCTCGACCGTGACGAGCCCATCGAAATCCAGCCGCCGCACGCGCGCGAGCGCGTCGGCGATGCGCTGGGGACCGTCGATCGCGATCGCGATCAAGGGCAGGTCCTCGGAGAGCGTCAGAAGCCGGTCCGTCCGCCGGTGATGCTTGATGCCGAAGCCCTCGGCACCGCGCAGGAGCACGCTCGTGGCGATGCCGCCGGCTTCGCAGATCCCGAGGATGCGGTCGGCGAGAAAGGCGCCTCGCGCGCGATCGCGCTCGCCGAAGTAGACGGTGAGCTTGAGCGCCCCGATCACAGCCGCTCCCCGAGGGTCAGGCCGAGCCACGCCATCGCGATGCCGAGCGCCAGGCTGACCGCGACGTTGACCGCACCCGCTCCGAGCTCCCCGTCCTCGGCCAGCCGGTGGCTCTCGAGCATCCAGGTGCTGAATGTCGTGAACGCGCCGAGAAATCCGGTGCCCGCCAGCTCCAGGAGCCCGGCGCTCGCGGTGGCCCCCGCGAGCGCCCCGAGAGCCAACGCCCCGCTGAGGTTGACCGCGAGCGTGCCCCACGGGAACGTCCGCGGGACGCGGGCGCTCACCGCCCCGTCGAGGAGGAACCGGGCGAGGGTGCCGACCCCGCCGAGCAGGGCCACCCCGATCCACGTCGCCACGCTCACCGCGCCCACCGCGCCCTGCGGACGAGAGCGGTCGCGACGAGGACGGCGGCGAACCCGAGGGCGAGGCTGGCGACCGCATACGACAGCGCCAGCGCCGACTCGCCCGCCTCGACCATCCGCACGAGCTCGAGCTGCATCGTCGAGAACGTCGTCAGTGCCCCGCAGAAGCCCGTGCCGAGCAGCGGCCGCCGGTAGGCCGAGAGCGGCAGCCGCTCCTGGAGCCGGGTGGCGAAGTAGGCGAGCGCGAACGACCCGAGGACGTTGGCCAGAAAGGTTGCCCATGGCCACCCGTCGACCGCGTGGGGGGAGGCCTCGACCAGCAGCGCCCGCGCGAGTGCGCCGATCACCCCGCCGGCGAAGATGGCGATCAGCTCGCGTCGATCGACGCCGATCATGATCGAGCGGTCAGGTGCGTTTCGAGCAAGGCAACTCCCACGGGTTCGGACTCGCAGGGGCCATCAGCGTTGTCTCGGATCGCGGTTCGCGCGCGCGCGAGCGGGCTCCATCGCTCTGGTGGGGAGCGTACTCCGATCGGCGGGGAACGCCCGCCTCGCCGGGACGACGGGCGGGCGCAGGGAGCCGCACGGCGGCGGCGAAGGACCCCCTGCGCGGTGGGTGCCCGCGCCGGGATCGATGGCCGAGAGCACGACAGCTACAGGGACGAGCCGGGGAACCGGGCGGTGGTCCGCGGGCGGGCTGCCCTGGGAGCGGGCGCCGCGGGCGGGCGTGCCCGCGGCGCCGGTCGTCCCACGCGGGCGGGCGGGGCCGCGACCCGTGCCGTCGCCGGCCGAGCTCGAGGACCTCGGCCGCCGCACGGCCGAGGTCGCGCACGACTTCAACAACCTGCTCTCGGTGATCATGGTCTGCGCCGGCGAGATCGCCGCCGGCGGCGGCGGCGAGCAGCGCGAACGGGCGGAGGAGATCCGGGCGGCCGCCGAGCGCGGCGCCGAGCTCACGCGGGGCCTCGTCGGCGGCGGGCGAACCGACCCCGCACCGGCCCCGGTCGCCGTCACCGCCGCGATCGGGGACGCCGCGCGCCTGATCGAGCGCATGCTCGGCCCCCGCGTCGAGCTCAGCCTCGAGTGCGAGGGCGCTCTTCCCCCGGTCGCGCTCGCCGCCCCCGATCTCGAGCGGATCCTGCTCAACCTCGCCGCCAACGCCCGCGACGCGATGCCGGACGGCGGCGCGGCGGCGATCGCGGCGAGCGCGATCGCGGTCCCCCCCGGGGACCCGATCCTCGGGACCGGCCTCCACGTCAGGATCGGGTTCGCCGACACCGGCTCCGGGATGAGCCCCGAGGTCGCGCGGCGCGCCGTCGACCCCTACTACTCGACCAAGGGCGGGGACTCGGGCAGCGGGCTCGGGCTGGCCGGATCGCGGGCGCTCGTCCGCCGGGCCGGCGGCGACCTGCGGATCAACACCCGCATCGGCGGCGGCACGACCGTCTCGATCCACCTGCCCGCGCTCGACGCCCGCGGCGAGCCGCTGGCGCTTCCGGGCGGCGACCGCTGAGTCAGCGGCGGGCGCCGAAGAACTCGCGCAGAAGCGCGGCCGCCTCATCGGCCCGGACGCCGGCGACGACGTCGGGGCGGTGGTTGAGCCGGGGCTCGGCGAGGACGTCGAGGACCGAGCCGGCGGCGCCCGCCTTCGGGTCCGGCGCCGCGTAGACGACACGCGGGACCCGCGCGAGGACGACCGCGCCCGCGCACATCGCGCACGGCTCGAGCGTCACGTAGAGGGTCGTGTCCGGAAGCCGCCAGCCGCCGAGCAGCCGCGCCCCGGCGCGGAGGACGAGGATCTCGGCGTGCGCGGTCGGGTCGCGGCGCAGCTCACGCTCGTTCGCGCCGGTCGCGAGCGGCTCGCCGCCGCGGGCGAGGACGGCGCCGATCGGAACGTCGCCGTGCGCGGGAGCCTCGGCGGCGGCGGCGAGCGCGAGCCCCATGAGCTCCTCGTCGCTCACCAGAGCTTCGTCACGGCGATCACCATCGACGCGAGCAGGCAGACGACGAGGATCACCATCGCGATCGTCCACGAGCGGGGCACCCGCGAAGCGTAGAGGCCCGGGCCGCGACCGACGGCGCGGCCGGACCGGCTCCCGAGCGGCGGAGCGGCTCCCGAACGTCTAGGGTGGCCGCGATGGCGTTGAACCCGCTGGCGCCGATCACCGAGCAGATCGCCGACGGCGTCTGGCGACACGCCGGCGATCTCAGGCACGGGATGAACGTCTACCTCCTCACCGGAGACGACGGCGTCACGGTCTTCGACGGCGGGACGAGGTCGATGACCGCCGGAGTTCGGCGCGCGGCGGAGCGGCTCGGCCCGATCAAGCGGCTCGTGCTCGGCCACGGCCACGCCGATCACCGCGGCATCGCCCCGGCGCTCGGCGTCCCGGTGCTCTGCCATCCCGACGAGCGCGCCGACGTCGAGGGCGACGGGGGCTACCACTACTTCACGCTCGACCGGATCCCCTACCGGCTCCCGCGCGCCGTCTATCCGACGCTGCTGAAGCTCTGGGACGGCGGCCCGGCGAAGGTCGCCGAGACCGTCGAGGAGGGCGACGAGATCGCCGGCTTCGTCGTCCAGCACTTCCCCGGGCACGCGCCCGGCCAGATCGGGTTGTGGCGGGAGCGCGACGGCGTCGCGATCGTCAGCGACACCACCTACTTCGTCGACTCGCTGAAGTTCAAGCCGGTCGACTGGGCGAACGTCCCCAACCGCGTCTTCAACCAGGACCACGAGCAGGCGATCGCCAGCGTTCGCAAGCTCGCGGCGCTCGAGCCGCGGGTCGTCGCCGCCGGCCACTCCGAGCCGCTCGTCGGCGAGCCCGCCGAGGTGCGGCTGAAGCTCGAGCAGGCCGCGCTCCGCGGCTGACGCGTTTCATCCGCGACGTTGCGGAAACCGGCTCCCTCAGCCGGTTTCCGCAATCTCGGTGATCGGATCGCGTCACCGTGGTCGGCGGACGCGCTCGCAGTCGCCGGCGACGCGGTCCTTGCGGTCGGCGCGAACGCGGTCGCGGCCGGGGCCGCAGCGGATCCTGTCGCGACGCCCGTCGCCGGCATCGATCCGGTCGCCGCCGCGGCCGCCGGAGAGTCGGTCGCGACCCCTGTCGCCGCGGATCCGGTCGCGCCCCGTGCCGCCGCGGGCGCAGTCGTCGCCGCCGCGGCCGTCGATCCGGTCAGGCCCGCCGTGGCCGTCGATCACGTCGCCGGCGCCGGTCCCGCGGAGGCGGTCGCCGCGCCTCGTGGCGCCCGGGATCCGGTTCGCGCAGCGGCGGCCCCCGCCCGGCTGCGGCTTCGCCTTGACGCTCGCGACGCGGCCGACGTTTCCCTGCTCGTCGACGGCGCGGATCGCGACCCAGCCCCTCGAGGCCCGCGGTACCGGGAGCTTCTGCTTCGCGCCGGCCGGCCTCGGGTTCGGAGCCTCGCCGAGCGGCTTCGCGTCGGCGAATGAGCCCTCGTCGATCGGACGCTTCGAAGTGGCGATCTCGTAGTGGTCGGCGGCGCCGCAGAGGAGGTCGTCGCCCGGCGCCACGAAGCTCAGCCTCCCGTCCTTCGCCCTCAGCTTCGCCGGCGCTCCCGGCGGGACGGCGTCGCGCGAGTAGTCGCCGGAGTTGGCGTTGTCGTGGTGGTAGCGCGGCGAGGAGGAGGGCGTGCAGGCCTGCGCTCCGGTGCGGTAGGCGTGGACGTAGCCGGAGCGGGTGATCCCGATCACCACCTTGCGCGCCGAGCGCCTCGTGTCCTTTGTCCCGAAGCTGCCGACGAGCGGCGTCGCGACGGTCCAGTCGGTCGTCAGCTTCGGCCAGCCGCCGACCGGCGTCCCGCCGGGGTCGTAGGCGACGAGGTCCTGGCTCGAGCTGCCGGCCAGGATCTGCTCGCGCCCGCCTCCGCCGATGTCGGCGACCACCGGGCCGGTCAGCAGCTGCAGGTCGTTGACCGTCGCCGGGAAGCCGGTGCGCTGCGCCCCGCTCGAGGGATCCCAGACGCCGAGCAGGTCCTGGCCACTCTGGTAGTCGACGAGCTGGAGATCGAGCGCCTTGCGCAGGCCGATCGCGCCGGTGATGAACGCGGGCGCGCCGGCGGAGCTCCCGGCGTCGCCGAACGCCGGGTTGCCGAGCGCCGGGATCATCGGCGTGTCGGTCGCCGTCGCCGTCGCGCCGAAATCGGGGGACAGCGCGTTGGCGAGCCCGCCGCTGGAGCCGTGGCAGGAGCTGCCGTCGCCGTTGACGATGTAGGCGGGACCGGCCGCCGTCGCGACCCCGACCTTGCCGCCGCCGCCTCCGCCCGGGCAGTCCACCGGCCCGATCACAGGCGGGCCGGCGACGCCCTCGCCGACGATCGGCAGGGTCTCGGTCAGCAGCATCGCCGGAGCGAACGGCCAGCCCGCAAGCAGCGCGTCGTCGGGGAGCGGGTCGCCGTCGCCGTCGCCGTCGGCGGCGAGCGCGTAGACCCTCGAGTTGCCCGGATCGAGGAGGCCGACGCCGAGCACCAGCCCGAGGCCGCCCGGGTTGCCGAGGTTGGGCGGCTCGTCGTACTCCTCGTTGGTGCCGACGACGACCTCGGGGACCCCGTCGCCGGTGATGTCGCCGACCGCCGGGGTGTCGATGATCGCGCCCTGCATGAACGAGCCGGCATCGGGCGCGAACGTCACCGCGTGCGTCGCCTGATCGACGGAGGCGACCTTGTCCGGATCGACGACGAGCACCGGGTAGCCGGGCGCGTCCGCGGCCCCGCCGGGCGCCCCGGGATCGGCGTCGTCGGCCTCCCAGGCGTAGACGTGGCGGTCCATCGACGCGGCGACGATCTCCTCGCGGCCGTCGCCGTCGAGGTCGGCGAGGACGGGCGCGCCGAAGAACCCGTGCTGGGTCCGGTTCGCCTCGCCGTCGCGGACGTTGGCGAACGGCGCGAGCGGCCGGCCCGACCAGTCGGGGTTGGACTCCTCGGTGAAGACCCGGGAGCCGTCCGGCGCCCAGCCGTAGACCTTGCCCTCGGCGTCGGCCGCGTAGACAGCGGGGATGCCGTCACCGTCGGGGTCGCCGACCGCGACCGCGCCGCCGATGGCGCCGCCGAGGTCGGTGCCGACCTCGCCGCCGGAGTAGGCGGGCGAGGCCGCGTGCCCGGCGACGAAGCCGGGCTCGTCGCCGCGGACCGGCCAGCCCGGCAGCTCGGCGCCGGCGGCGTCGATCGCGTGCACGAAGCCGTCCGAGGTGGCGAGGACGAGCTCGTTTCGGTTGTCGCCGTCGAGGTCGGCGAACGCGGGCGAGGAGGCGCCGTCGGCGGTCGGTGCCGCCTCCGGGCCGCCGAGCCCGCCGCCGGGGCGGATCGCGCGCGGGAAGCCGTCGAGCAGGTCGCGGTCGCGGTGCAGCCAGGCGGTCCGCCGGTCGGCGCCGCTTCGCGGCGTCCCCGACGCCGTCGTCACCACGACCCGGAACGTGAACGCGTGCGGCGCGAAGAACGGGCGGCCGTTGCCGGCGTCGGCCGCGGCGAGGGGGATCGGCCCGGCGAAGTCGGTTCCGCTCGGGAACCGGGCCCGCAGCGCGGCGAGGTCGATCGTGCCGAGGACGCCGTCGTGGGCGCTCCCCGCCTCGCCGCCGTCGTGGAGCGACCCGTCGCACCAGCCGGCGCCGACGGCGGCGAAGTCGCCGGGCGGCGAGTCGGTCGTCGAGGCGTTGTTCGGGTACTGGCCGGGGGCGACCTCGAGCCGGCAGCGGTAGGGATCGCCGCGGGCGAAGACGGTGCCGCTCACGTCGAGGTCGGCGCGGGCCGGATCGACCTCCGCGAACCACTCCGGCGAGGTGATCTCCGCCTCGGGGGGCAGCTCGGAGTCGCTCGGCGCGACCGGGTCGTCGACGACCGCCTTCACCGCGCGGTTCACGTTCGCGCGGCCCCAGCCGTAGAACTGGTCGAAGCCGCGACGCGCCGGGTAGCTCGTCGACGGCACCGGGGCGCCGAACACCTGCCGGTTCGCGTTCACCTGGGCGGCCAGCGCTCCCCCCGCGCCGTAAGGGCTCGTGCAGTCGGGGAGCGGCACGGGCGAGCACGACGGCTCGTTCGCCGACCCGGGCGGGGCGCCGGCGAAGTCGACGTCGTCGGCCTGGGGCACGCCGTCGACCGTCCCCGAGGCGAGGAGCTGGCGGATCTCGTTCGGAGTGATCGGACACGGGTCGCCGCCGACGAGACGGCAGCGCGTGCCGTCGGGATAGGGATCGAGGGCGCCGGCGTCGATCGCGTTGAGCGCGGCGCTGTAGATCAGCCCCGCGTAGCCGGCGGCGAGGCCGACCGCGTTCGACGAGCAGGAGGTGCTCGGGATCGCGATCGTGATCTTGGCGCCGAAGTTGGTGCAGCCGTTGAACGCGAGGTAGGAGCGGTTCGGAACGGCCCCGTCGCCGTCGGTCACCGAGTTGGCGACGATCACGTGCGGCAGGCTCGACGGCCAGTTGTTGTGCTGGGCCGCCTCGTCGGCGGCGGAGGCCATCACGACGACGCCGTGGCGGTAGGCGTAGTCGACGGCCTGGCGGGCGAGGCTCGTGTTGTTGAGCGTCCCCAGCGCCTCCTGGATAACCTGCACGCCGTTGTCGGCCGCGTAGGTCACGGCGGCTCCGAAGCGGTTGCCGTCGGCGATGAAGCTGTCGCCGACCCGTAGGTGGACGCTCATGCAGTTCGGGCAGGAGCCGACCTCGCCGCCGTTGTCGGCCTCGGCCGTCGAATCCCTGGCCTCGCCGCTGCCGTGCCCGTACTGGACGTCGTCGAAGGGGTCGTTGTCGTCGTCGAGGAAGTCCCAGCCGACGAGATCGTCGACGTAGCCGTTGCCGTCGTCGTCGACTCCGTCGCTGAACGCGATCAGGAGGTCCTGGGGCTCGAGCATGCCCGCCGGCCCGACGCCGCGCGGGGTGTCGGGCCGGACCCGGTCGTCGCAGGAGTAGTCGAGCAGGTTGAAGACGCCGTCGCCGTTGAGGTCGCGGTCGCCGGCGTGGGTGTAGGGGCCGCCGGGACCGCAGTCCTCGCCGGGCTCGTTCGCCGGCGCGAGGCCGTCGTTGCGGGGCGCCGGCGCCTCGCCGGCGCTGATCCGGGTCTTCGCCCGCAGGTCGTTCATGTCGCCGGCGTCGTTCCACTGGATCCCCGAGTCGAGGACCGCGATCGTCACGTCGGGACGGCCGGTGGTCGTCCGGAACGCGGTCGCCGCCGCGGGGTCGGCGTCGACGACGTGGGCGCCGCGGACGCCGCCGAGCTCGACCGGGCTCGCGTTGACGGTGGCGTTCGCCGGATCGGGGGTCGCCGCGAACTTGAAGGCGTTGCCACCGAGATCGCCCGGGACCTGGCCGGGATCGAGCCAGAGGTCGCCGTAACCCGTCGGCGTCGCGTTGCGGCTGTAGGGAAGGTCGGCGGTGGCGCCGGCGGCGGTCAAGCCCGAGATCGCGAGGGCGGCGAGCGCCAGCGCGGCGGCCCGGGCGGTGGTTCCGCCCGCTCCCCGTCGGCTCGATCCTCCCGCTCCCAAGGCCGGGTCAATCTATCCGAGCGCCGCGCCGCCGGCGCCGCTTCCGGCTACTCGCAGAAGTGGAAGCCGGGCGGCGGCCTCGGGTCGCGGCCGCGGATCCCCGAGCAGGCGCCGAGTCGGCGCATCTTCCGCGCGAGCTTGATCCGCAGCTCGTCGCTCGGCGAGCCCTCCACGGTCGGCAAGAGGTCGTTGAGCTGGAACGGGTCGGTGCGGAGGTCGTACATCTCCGCCTCGCCCGGGACGCAGCCCGCGGTCCCGGCCTGCGACCAGGCGACGTAGACGTTCTGATCCCAGCGGACGCCGCGGAAGTCGCAGCTCGAGCGCTCGAGCGCGATCCCGCGCGGATCGGGGAACCGGCCGCGGCCGTCGATCAGCGGCATCAGCGAGCGTCCGTCGAGCGTCCGGCAGTTGCGCATCTCCCTGCCGGTGCAGGGAACGGCGTCGGCGAGCTCGAGCAGCGTCGGCGCGAGGTCGATGTTGGCGACGGGGGCGTCCGATGCCGGCACCGGCGCGGCGCCGGCGCGGAGGCGCGGTGGCACGCTGACGGTCAGCGGCATGTGGACGTTCTCCTCGTAGGGGTAGGGCTTGCCCTTCGCGACCCGGTGCTCGCCGTAGAAGTAGCCGTTGTCGGAGGTGAAGACGAAGACGGTCCGGTTGAGCTCGCCGGCGTCGGCGATCGCGTCGTGGATCTCGCCGATGCCACGATCGACCCCGTGGAGCGACTCGAGCGTGCAGCGGTAGTGGCTCGTGATCTCCTCGATCTCCTCGGCGCTCAGCTTCGGCCGGTCGCGGATGAACGAGGGCATCTGGGAGACGTCGTCCTGGTTGAAGCTCGGCGGGCCGGGCAGCGGAGCGGTGGCGAAGCGGCCGACGTCCTCGGACTCGGGCTTCGGGGCCGAGCGGCAGGTCGGGTCGAAGTCGCGACCCGGGGCGGTGTGCGGCGCGTAGTAGTCGACCTGGAGGTAGAAGGGGCGCTCGCGGCGAGCGAGCTTGGCCGCCCAGGTGGTCGCGTACCGCGAGGTGACCGCGGTGACGTTGTCGTCGTCGTCGGAGCCGAACCGGACGATGCGGCCGTTCTTCGACGCCTTCCAGTCGTAGTACTTGCGTTTCTCGAGCTGTGTGAGCCACAGGTCCCAGCCGGGAGCGACCGTCTCCGGCGAGTCCTCGAGCTCGTACTTGTTCAGGAACTTGCCGACGTGGGCCGTCTTGTAGCCGCGCTCCCGCAGCCAGGTCGGGAGCACGTTGCGCTGGCGGCGCAGGTCGGGGTAGGAGTTGCGCAGGACGCCGTTGTTGTGGCCATACTGCCCGGTCAGGTAGGCGGCCCGCGAGGGGCAGCAGAGCGGGGTCGGGATGACGTAGTCGGTGAACGTCGTGCCGTTCGCGATCAGCTTCGAGTAGAGGTTGGGCATCACCTCCGGCGACATCGTCGAGCGCGCCTGGTCGTCGGTGACGACGACGACGATGTTCGGCAGCTTCGCCGCCCCCTTCGGCAGCTCGCGGGCGCCCGCGGTCGCGGTTCCCGCGGAGGCGAGCGCGAGCCCCGCGAGCACGCAGGCGCAGCCCGCGGCCGCGAGCCGCACCCGTCTCGTCGATGTCTGCCTGCGGATCACGCCCCGGGCCCTCCAACATCGCAGAGAGCCGAAAGTCGCGGCCGGCCGGCCGCGGCCGCTGGGCGGCGCTGTTCTAACCTGGGTGCCATGTCACGCGCCACGATGAACACCAGCGCCGGTCCGATCGAGCTCGAGCTGCACGACGAGGAGGCCCCGAAGACGGTCGACAACTTCCGCAAGCTCGCCGCCGACGGCTTCTACGACGACCTCACCTTCCACCGGGTGATCGCCGGCTTCATGATCCAGGGCGGCTGCCCGGAGGGCACCGGCACCGGCGGGCCCGGCTACACCTTCGACGACGAGATCAACGACCACAAGGTCGTCCGCGGGGCGCTCGCGATGGCCAACGCGGGCCCCGACACCAACGGCTCCCAGTTCTTCATCGTCACCACCGACTCGGCCCCCTGGCTCGACGGCAAGCACACGGTCTTCGGCCGCGTCGTCTCCGGCATGGAGGCGGTCGTCTCGATCGAGGGCACCGAGACCGGCCCCGGCGACCGCCCGGTCGAGCCGCAGGTCATCACCGGCATCGAGCTGGACTGAGGTCCCCGGCCCCGGTCGGGCCGGGCTGCGGGCCGCTGGACGCCCGCCGCTTCGCGGCGGGTTCGGGTGGAGCGTCCATCGTCCGCCTCCCTGCCCGCCCAGGCGCCGCCCGCCGGAACCGCGGCGCCGGCGAGGGGACCTCAAGCCGCCGTCGCGGCGAGTTGGCCGCAGGCGGCGGCGATGTCGCGCCCGCGGGTGAGGCGGACGGTAGCGGGGATGCCGCGGCCGATCAGCACCTCGCGAAAGGCGGCGATCGCATCCGGGGAGGAGCCGGTGAGATCGCCCGGGGTCGGGTTGAACGGGATCAGGTTGACCTTGAACGCCTCGCGGGGCGTGAGGACCTCGGCGAGGACGCGTGCCTGGTCGGGATCGTCGTTGACCCCGGCGAGCATCAGGTACTCGATGTAGACGCGGCGGTTGCGGGCCTCGCGCCAGCGCCGGCAGGCGGCGATCGCCTCGGCGAGCGGGTAGCGGTCGTTGACCGCCATCAGGGCGCTGCGGACGTCGTCCTCGGCGGCGTGCAGGGAGAGGGCGAGGCGGACCCGGGGCCCCTCGGTGGCGAGGCGCTCGATCCCCGGCACCCAGCCGACGGTCGAGATCGTCGTGTGAGCGGTCGAGATGCCGATCTGCGGCAGGCGCTCGCAGGCGGCGAGGACGGCGTCGAGGTTCATCAGGGGCTCGCCCATGCCCATGAAGACGGCGTGGTCGACGGGTCCGCGGCGGCGGAAGTGGAGCGCCTGGTCGAGGATCTCGAAGGCGGTCAGGTTGCGGCCGAAGGCCATCCGCCCGGTCGCGCAGAAGCCGCAGGTGAGAGGGCATCCGGACTGGCTCGACAGGCAGACCGAGCGGCGGCCGTCGCGATAGCTCATCAACACCGCCTCGAGTGGCCGCCCGTCGGCGGTCTCGAACAGCGCCTTGCGGGTGCCGTCGGACGAGGTCGCCTCCCGTGACACGGTGAGCGTCGAGACCGGCAGCTCGGCCGCGAGCGCCGCACGCAGCGCCTTCGGCAGGTTCGTCATCTCCGCGTAGGAGCGGGCGCCGCCGGCAAGCCACTCCCAGACCTGGACGGCGCGGAACGCGGGCTCGCCGCGGTCGGCGAGAAGCTCGTCCAGTCGGCTCAGGTCCACACCGTGAAGTCTGGCACCACCCCCGCTCAGCCCTCGCGCCGCTCCCAGAGCTCGATGAAGCCGACGTCGGCGAACCCGAGCCGCTCGTAGACCGGGGCGCCGGCCCGGCTCGCCTGCAGGCTTGCGGTCCGCGCGCCGCGCCCGGCGGCTGCGGCGAGCAGCCCGCTGACGAGGCCGCCGGCCAGGCCGCGGCCGCGGTGGCCGGGAAGCGTCGCGACCGCGGTCACGCAGGCGTCGTCGCCACGGCCGAGCACGGCGGCGCAGGCGACCGGCTCGCCGGCCGCGAGCGCCAGCGCCGCATCGGCCTCGACGCCGGGCTCGGCGTCCATCACCGCCGCCCAGCCCGCGCCCTCGATCCCGTAGGCACGATCGTTGATCGGCCCGATCGTCGCCAGCCCGCCGGCGACGAGGTCGACGCCGTCGGGAAGCGGCACCGGCCGCAGATCGTCGAGGTCGAGCGCCATCGAGCGGGGAGCCCCGTCGAGGACGTGACCGCGCCCGGCGAGGAGCGTCGCCGCCTCGCGGTCGTGGTCGGGAACCCAGACGGTCCAGGCCCGGATCCCGGCCTCGCGGTAGATCGCATCGAGCTCGTCGAGCGCCGCGGCGAGCGGGGCGGCGCCGGCGGCGAGCACCGAGTTGAAGATCGAGCGCTCCGGGGTGGCCGGCGAGACGCTCGCCACCACGCCGGGCATCCGCGCCACCGAGCTCCGCTCCGAGCAGCCGCCGAACAGCTCGATCTCGGCCTCGACCCCGTCGATCACCCGCCGCCGCAGCTCCTCGCGCTCCACCCGACGACCGTAGCGATGCCCCGCTCAGGCGTAAAGGGCGGCGGCGCGGCCGGCGGCGGCGCCGTAGGAGCCACCGAAGAGGACCGCGTGGACCAGGAGTGGCTGCAGCTGCCAGAGCGCGACCCGCTCCTCGTGCCCCGGCGCGAGCGGAAGCACGTCCTCGTAGGCGGCGAGCGTCCGGCCGGAGACGGTCCCGAAGAGCCGGAGCATCGCCAGGTCGATCTCGCGGTGGGCGCCGTGGGCCGCCGGGTCGATCAGCCACGGGGAGCCGTCGGTCGCGGCGAGGACGTTGCCGCTCCAGAGGTCGCCGTGGACCCGCGCCGGCGGCTCCGGCGGGCCGGCGATCTCGTCGACCCGCTCGACGACGCGGTCGATCGCGGCGCCCGTGGACCCCTCGAGGCGGCCGGCGTCGCGCGCGATCCGGGCGAGCCGCCCGACGCGCTCGCCGTAGACCCGCGACCACGGCGCCCCCGCCGCGGCCGCGGCGGTCGGCAGCTCGACGGCGCCGAACCGCAGCGGCGCCCCCGGCGGCGCCCGGGGCGGCAGCGCACCGAAGCCGGGCGCGCCGGCCGCGTGGATTCGCGCGAGCCCGGCCCCGAGCCGCTCCTCCCCGGCCCGGTCGAGCCGGCCCTCGTCGACCCACTCGAGGACGAGGCCGCCGACGCCGCCGGCGGCGACGGTCGCGAGCACCGCCGGGACCGGGAGCCCGCCTGCGACATCGCCGAGCCAGGCGAGCCCCGCCGCCTCGAGCTCGTGCTCGCCGGCGGGCGCCCCGGCGCGGCACTTGAGGAACGCCGCCCGGCCGTCGGCGAGCTCGAGCCGGAAGGCGTCGTTGACGTCCCCCCCGGCGACGCGTCGGGCACGCTCGACGCCGACCCCGAGCGCGTCCGCCGCGCCGGCGATCGCCGGCGCGCTCAAGCGCCGGCGGCCCGGGCGCCGCGGATCTCGGCGATCAGCCCCTCGCAGCCACGCTCGATCATGTCGAGGACCCGCTCGAAGCCGTCCTCGCCGCCGTAGTAGGGGTCGGGGACGTCGAGCTCGCCGCTCGCGACCGCGAGCGGGTCGTACTCGCGCAGCAGGCGCAGCTTCGACGCCGCCTCGGCGTCGGGCGCGACCGCCTGCGCGTCGGCGACGTTGTCGCGGTCCATCGCGACGATCAGGTCGAACTCGTCGAAGTGCGACCGCTCGAGGCGCTGCGCCAGGCTCTCGAGCGCGATCCCCCGCGCCGCGGCAGCCGCCGCGGCGCGGGGGTCGGGCGGATGGCCGACGTGCCAGCCGCCCGTCCCGGCGCTCTCGACGTCGACGTCCGTTGCCAGCCCGGCCTCCCGCAGGCGGCGTCGCATCACCCCCTCGGCGGTCGGCGAGCGGCAGATGTTGCCGAGGCAGAGGAAGAGGATCCGCATCGCCGGGAGGGTAGGGAAGGCCGACGATGCTGTCGCACCGGGGTGATCCGGGCCCGCATGCGGGCCCGGATCACCCCAGCGCCGACATGCCGGCTCCATCGGGGCAGAAGCACGTCCCGACCCCCTCCCCGTCGGCGAGGCGGGCACCCCGCCGCTCAGCGCAGCAGGCGCTCGCGGCCGGCCTTGCTCATCCGCCGGTAGCCGCCCTTGCGCGGGTCCCAGTACCAGCAGGACGGCGGGTCGGTCGGGTCCGGGATCCCCTCGCGCTCGAGCGGCCCCGTGATCGGCCGGTACCAGGTCGTGAGCGGGATCCGCTCGACGACGCGGACGACCCAGGGGATGCCCGAGTCGCCGAGGTCGGCGAGCGTGCGCTCGACCTCGCGGATGTCGAGCTCGCGACCGTCGCGCAGCGTTACCGCGGCGCACGGCACCGCGCTGCCGTCGTCGCGCCCGATCCCGTAGGCGACCGCGAGCGCCACCGCGTCGAGGTCGCCGAGCGCGTCCTGGATCGGCCCCGACCAGACGACGCCGGAGCGGGTCCGGATCACGCTCGCGAGATGGTCGACGAGCCAGAAGTCGCCGTCGCCGTCGACCCGGAAGAGATCGCCGGTCTCGAGCCAGGCGTCGCCGGGCTCGAAGACCCCGCGCAGCACTCCGTCGCCCATGCCGATCGCGTCGTGGCGGACGCGGGCGAGCAGCATCCCGACGTCGAACCGCGCCGACTCGATCGCGAAGCCGTTGTCGCCGAGAACGAGCCCGCGACCGACCGGATCGTAGGCGGCGACGCGCACCTCGGCGCTGCCCGGCAGCGGCCTGCCCTTGCAGCCGGCCTTCTGGCCGGTGACGTTGACGAGCACGGCGTCGCCCTCGGTCGAGGCGTAGAACTCGAGCACCCGGGCCGGAGCGAAGCGCGTCGTCACCCGCCTCCACAGGCCCCGCGGCATGCCCGAGCCCATGAACAGGCGCACCGGGTGATGGCGCTCCCCGGGGTGCGGGGGCGCCTCGGCGATCTCGTCCATCATCGCCCAGGTGTAGGAGACGACGGTGGCCCCGTAGCGGCGGATCTCATCCCAGAACGTCGCCGGCTCGAAGCGCGAGCCGACCGCGAGCCGGGCGCCGCCGGCGACGGCGCCGCCGACGCTGGTCAGCAGCGCCGAGGGGTGGTAGACCGGGCTCGCGCCGTAGACGGTGTCGCCGCGGGTCAGCGACGCCGACGAGGCGGTGCCGAACGCCGACAGGGTCCAGCGACCGTTGGTGATCCGGTTGGCCAGCGTGCGCTCGCCGCTGCCGGAGAAGAGGACGAAGGCGAGATCGCCCGCCCGTCCCGGGTTCGGCTCGTACCAGGCCGGGACCTCGACGGCGTCGGGGTCGATCCGCTCCATGTCGATGAGGCCGCGCGGCAGCTCGCGGGCGCGGCCGCCGCCGCCGAGGACGTAGACCCGCAGGTCGGTGGCCACCGCGGCGGCCTCGCCGTTCTGGGGGTCGGCGACGATCCGGCGGGCCCGGCCGAGCTCGGCCTCGCGAGCCGGATCGCCGTCGGGCCGCATCAGCACGGCGACGGCGCCGAGCCGGTTCAGCGCCGCGACGATCGTGAGCGCGCTCGGACGCGTCTGCATCAGCACCCCGACGTGCTCGCCCTGACGGACGCCGATCTCGAGCAGGCCGCGGACGACGTTGTCGACCCGTTCCTTGACCGCGGCGTAGGTGTGGCCGCGGTCCTCGAACAGGAGGACGATGTCGTCCGGCCCCTCGGCGGCGCGCTCGTCGAGCAGCAGCCCGAACGAGATCCGCGTCCGCGGGTTGACGCCGCCGAGCCGGTTGAGCTGGTCGAGCGGCCCGGCCGACTCCCCGACCAGCTCGCGCAGCGTCCGCGTCGCCCCGAGGGCGGCGCCGGCGAGCGCCTGGACGGTGCCGATTCCGGCGCCGAGCGCGAGCTGGGCGCCGGCGCTGAGCCGGTCGCCGCCGGCATGCCCGTCGCCGGAGGGCTCCGCCGCCTCGGCGATCGGCTCGACCCCCTCCGGCAGCTCGCCCTTCCCCGCCCGCCAGTGGATCCAGGCGGCGACGGTCGGCCAGGTGCGCTCGACGGCGACCGAGCCGACCACCAGCCCGAAGTGGCCGGCCGGCAGCTCCGCCTCGTAGACGTCCGCGCGGGGAGCCGCCGAGCGCGCCGCCCGGACCGATCGCGCCGGCGCGATCTCGTCGCTCTCGCCGACGAACGCGAGCACCGGGTTGGTCATGTCGGCCAGCGTCACGAGCCGGTCCTCGATCGTGAAGCCGCCGGAGACGAGCCGGTTGTGGACGCCGAACTGGCGGATCACGTCGGCGAGCGCCGGGCCGGGCCAGGCGACCCAGCCCTCCGCCTCGAGGAAGCGGCGCTGGCGCTCGCGGGGCAGGAGCGCCTCGCGGTCGTGGAGCTGGCGGAGGAACTCGAGCCGCTGGCGCAGCGTCTTCGCCGGGTCGAGCAGGCGGAACCCGGTGCGGCTGAGCCAGGCGGGAACCCCGGAGCTCGCGAGGACGTGCTCGGTGAGGAACGACGCGGCCGCGATCGCGGCATCCTCGGGAAGCCCGAAGGTGAGCGTGCCGCGGGTGTCGACCGGGCTGCCGAACGCGATGATCGAGTCGATTCCCTCCGAGCGCCTGAACGCGGCGACCTGGTAGCAGAACATCCCGCCCTGCGAGTAGCCGCTGATGTGGATCGCGTCGCTCCCGGTCTCCTCCCGGATCCGGTCGATCGCCTCGTCGATCGCGAGAACGTGGTCGTTGAGCGACCGCTCGAGGCCGCCCTCCTCGCGCTCCGGGGCGCCGAAGTCGATCACCCACGGGTCGATGCCGTTGTCGGCGAGGATGCCGACGGCGCTCGTCGAGGGGGCGACGTCGTAGATGTCGGCGGCGAGCATCATCGGCGGCACGAGCAGCACCGCCGGCTTGGCGCGGGCGCCCGGCCGCGGCGGGAAGTAGCGCCGCAGCCGGTGGATCGGCCCGGACGCGACGACCTCGTAGGGCGAGGGCTCCTCCTCGGTCTCGAGGCCGCCGAAGCGGGCTACCTCGAGCGCGTTCTGGGCCATGTCGGCGAGCCGGCCGGCCGGCGCTGTGATCAGGTCGCTCATGCTCGCCATCGGTCACCGGGCCCAAGTGGACCGGATCGACTCTACCCCGCGACGGCTGCAACCGATCTCGCAGGGCCGGCCCCGCGGGCGCCCTACCATCGCCCGATGCTTCGCCGAGCGGCGCTTCTCGCCGCCGTGGTCCTGCTCGGAGCCCCTGCGCTCGCCCCGGCCGGCACCTATCCGCCACGCGGAAGCGACCTCTACGCCGGCGTCTCCGACGGCGGCTCGAAGCAGGACTACTTCGCGTTCGCCCGCGCGGTCGGGCGGGTGCCCGTGATGCAGGCCTTCGAGACCTGGGAGGCCTGGAGCCAGGAGGCCGTGAAGCGCTGGAAGCGGACCGAGACCCGGGGAATGCTGAGCCTCTCGACCTCGCCCTGCTACGGGTGCGACGGCGTCGTCAGCCCGCGGGCGATCCGCCGCGGACGCAGCGACCGCTACCTGCTGACGGTGAACCGGCGGCTCGCGCAGTGGGGCCGGCCGACCTACATCCGCCTGCTGCCGGAGATGAACGGCTACTGGAACCCCTACGCCGCGTTCGACGCCGACGGCTCGCGCCGCGGCCGCAGCCACCGGACCAGGCAGTTCCGCAAGGCCTGGAAGCGGACGGTGATCGTGATCCGCGGCGGCCCGCGCCGGGACATCAACCGGAAGCTGAAGCGGAACCGGATGCCACCGCTGACCAGCGGCCGGCGCAGCGACCACCCGCCGCGCCACCTCCCCGAGCCGGAGGTCGCGTTCCTCTGGGTGCCCCAGACCTCGGGCTCGCCCGACGTGAAGGGGAACGGCCCCAACGCCTACTGGCCGGGCGGGCGCTACGTCGATTGGGTCGGCGCCGACATCTACGGCAAGTTCCCCAACTTCGCGGGGCTCAACCGCTTCTACCGCCGGTACCGCGGCAAGCCGTTCGTGATCGGCGAATGGGCGCCCTGGGACGCCGACCGGCCGGCCTTCACCAGGCACCTGTTCCGCTGGATCCGCAAGCACCGGCGGGCGAAGATGGCCGTCTACTACCAGGGCTTCGGCGACAACAACCCGTTCGTGATCCAGCGCTACCCGCGCAGCAAGCGGGCCTTGCGCAGGGAGCTCGAGGGCAAGCGCTGGGTCGGGCGCGCCCCCGACTCCCGGCGTCCGGGGGGATGACCCCGGCGGGATGCTCCGCTGCGCGTCCGCCTTCGCCGGTCGGCGGCGCGGATGGAAGACTCGTCGCGATGAGCTACCCCGACCGGGAGGGCGAAAGCCGCCACGAGCACCACCTCGCCGCCGAGATCGAGGAGCACGCAAACCGGATCCCGGTCGCTGCCGCGGTGCTCGGCGCGGCCCTGATCGTCGTCCTGGTGCTGCTCGTCGACCCGCTCCGCAGCGCCGTCGGCGACGCGCTCAGCGGCGACACCGGGGCCCTCCGCGCGGACCTGCGCGCCCTCGGGGCGGGCGGGGCGGTCCTGGTGATCTCGCTCGCCGTCGCCCACTCGGTGATCTTCTATCCGGCCGAGATCCTCAACGCCGCGGCCGGATTCGTCTACGGGTTCTGGCTCGGCCTCGCGCTGGTCATGGCCGGCTGGATGCTGAACGGCCTGATCTGCCACCAGATCGGCCGCCACGCCGCCCGCCCGGCGCTCGTCAAGATGCTCGGGCGCGAGCGCTTCCACCGCTACGAGCGGGTCGTCGAGCGCGGCGGCGTGACCCTGCTGCTCGCCTGCCGGATGGTCCCGATCGTCCCGTTCAGCCTGTTCAGCTACGTCGCCGGCTCGGCCCGGGTGCCGTTACGGACGTTCATGTGGACGACCGCGGTCGGATACCTGCCGTTGACCGCGGTGTTCGTCTACCTCGGCAGCAGGCTCGAGGAGCTCTCGCCGAACGATCCGGCGATCTGGATCGGGGCCGCCGCCTTCGTCTTCTTCATCCTCGTCACCCGCAAGGTGCTGCCGATGCTGAACGGCGACCGGGAGCCCCGTTAGACACACCGGGCCATTGTGTATAACTCTTGGGCACGATCGCCCTTCTTGTAAACGGAGGCCCGGCCTTGACGACCGCATCGACCGCTGTTCCCGCTCCCCACTGGACCGACCCGAAGCGCTACCTGTGGCTGCTCGGGCTCGTCGTGCCGCTGATCCCGCTGCTCGCCTGGGGCCTCGTCGAGGCAACGGGCCTCGGCGCCTTCTACTGGCTCGGGCCGGTCGTCGTCTTCGGCCTGATCCCGGCGCTCGACCTGGTGATCGGCAAGGACGCCTCCAACCCGCCCGAGAGCGCGATCGCGTGGCTCGAGCAGGACCGCTGGTACCGCTGGTGCACCTACCTGTTCCTGCCGCTGCAGTACGCGTCGCTCGTCTTCTCGTGCGCGCTCTGGGGCGGTGGTGAGCTGTCGTTCGCGGAGTCGCTCGGGCTCGCGGTCAGCGTCGCCATGGTCGGGGGGATAGCGATCGCCACCGCGCATGAGCTCGGCCACAAGCGCAAGAGCCACGAGCGCTGGCTGTCGAAGGTAGCGCTCGCGCAGACCGGCTACGGCCACTTCTTCATCGAGCACAACCGCGGCCATCACGTCCGCGTCGCGACGCCCGAGGACCCGGCCAGCTCGCGCTTCGGCGAGAGCTTCTGGGAGTTCCTGCCGCGGACCGTGAGCGGCTCCCTGCGCTCGGCGCTGAAGCTCGAGCGCGTCCGCCTCGAGCGCCTCGGCAAGCCGTTCTGGACGGTCCACAACGACGTCCTCAACGCCTGGGCGATGACCGCCGCCCTCTACGCGGCGCTCGCGGTCGCGTTCGGCCCGGTCGTGCTGCCGTGGCTGGCGCTGCAGGCGGTGATCGGCTTCTCGCTGCTCGAGATCGTCAACTACCTCGAGCACTACGGCCTCCTGCGGCGCGAGGAGAGCGGGCGCTACGAGCGCTGTCGGCCGGAGCACTCGTGGAACTCGAACAACATCGCCTCGAACGTGTTCCTCTACCACCTGCAGCGCCACAGCGACCACCACGCCAACCCGCTGCGCCGCTACCAGTCGCTGCGCCACTTCGACGAGGCCCCCGAGCTGCCCTCGGGGTACGCGACGATGATCATCTGCGCCGCCGTGCCGCCGCTCTGGAGCCGGGTGATGGATCGGCGCGTGCTCGAGCACTACGGTGGGGACGTGAGCCGCGCCAACGTCCTCCCCCGCAAGCGCGAGCGGCTGCTCGCCCGCTACGGCTGAGCTCGTGGCGCCCGTCGCCGGCCGCCCATCCCACGCCGAAGCGAGCCGGGCGTTCCTGCGCGAAACCGTGCTCGACGCCGTCGGGGAGCTGCTCGCCGACGAAGCCTGGCCCGACGTCAGGATGAGCGACGTCGCGACCGCCGCCGGGGTCAGCCGTCAGACCCTCTACAACGCCTTCGGCGACCGCGACGGGCTCGCCGGCGCGTACCTGCTGCGCGAGTCGGAGCGCTTCCTGGCGGCGATCGACGACGCCGTCGCCGCCAACGCGGACGAGCCGCGCGAGGCGCTCCGCGCCGCCGCCGAGCTCTTCCTCTCGCTCGCCGCCGCCCACCCGATGATCCGCGCCGTCACCTCGGGCCGGAACGACGAGTGGGTCACGCTCGCGACCGCGCGCGGGGAGCCGCTTCTGACGACGATGTCGGCCCGGCTCGCCGATCGGATCGAGCGCACCTGGCCCGAGGTCTCCCCCGGCGACGCGCTGCTGCTCGCCGAGAACCTCGTCCGGCTCGCGATCAGCTACGCGGTGCTGCCGAGCGACACGCCGGCGCGGAGCGCCCGGCAGCTGACCCGCGTCCTCGGCCCGTTCGTCGACGAGCTCCTCGCCTGAGCCGTGGCCGAGGCCCGTCGGTGCCGCGCCGGCCCGGGCACAGCCGGCTCAGCCCGTCAGCGTCCACGCGACCGGGTCGGTGCCGGGCACGGGCTCCGCCTCGCCGAGCACCCGCAGATGGTCGAGGTAGGCGAGCGAGAGCTGCAGCCCCCAGGTCGCCGCGGCCGGGGTCGGCTCGGCGACGGCGAGGAGATCGGGAACGGCGTCGAAGGCCGTTCGCTCGCCGGCGCCGAGAGACGCCCGGACGCGGCCGAGCTGCTCGGCGAACAGCTCGCGGTTCGCGGCGACCTTGGCGGCCGCGTCGCGAAACGGACGCCCGTGGCCGGGGAGGCAGAGGCGCACGTCGAGATCCTC
Source organism: Actinomycetes bacterium (assembly GCA_016861045.1). GTDB lineage: Bacteria > Actinomycetota > Thermoleophilia > Solirubrobacterales > 70-9 > RHKX01. Next base: position 550,300 of record BOKP01000002.1, read on the forward strand.
GACGACGTCGAGCGAGGCGAGGAACTCGCCGGCGGGATCGGGGGTGTGGCCGTGGTCGAAGAACAGCGACAGCCGCCCGAGCAGGTGGTCCCCGGAGACCAGCAGGCCGCTCTCGGGCTCGTGCAGGACTACGTGGGAGGGCGCGTGCCCGGGGGTCTCGTAGGCGCGGAAGAAGCCGAGATCGGTGGCGACCTCGACCCCGTCGGTGAGGTCGCGGTCGGGGGCGGCGACGCGGTCGATCAGCGGATCCTCCCCGCCGCTGCGCCGCCGGTAGCGGTCGAGCGCCGCCGCCGGGACGCCGCTCTGGCGGGCGACCTCGATCCGGCGCTCGAGCGCCTTCTCCGGGTCCTCGATCATCGCCCGCGCGTGCTCCCAGGCCGGATGCATCCACAGCTCGCAGCCCGCCGCGTCGACGATCGAGCCCGCGCAGCCGTAGTGGTCGCTGTGGGCGTGCGTGCAGACGACGAGCCGGACGTCGCGCAGCTTCAGCCGCGCCTGGCCGAGCGCGAGCTCGAGCCGGTGCAGGCCGTCCTCGCCTCCGACCCCCGTGTCGAAGAGGACGATGCCGTCGCCGCGGGAGATCGCCCAGGCGTTGACGTGGGGGACGCCGGGCCAGGGGCACGGCAGCCGCAGGCGCCAGACGCCGGGCAGGACGCGCTCGCTGCGAGCGACCTCGCTGGGGCCGTCGGAGCTCATCGGATGGCGCGAGCCTACCCCGCCCGGCGACCGGCGTCGCTGCGGTTAGGATCAGCGTCATGAGCATCCCGTCCGTCGAAGCGCACACCCGGATCAGCCGCTACGGCCTAGTCAACGCCTTCCTCGTCCAGGAGGAGGACGGCCTGACGCTGATCGACACGGCGCTCAAGGGCAGCGCGAAGAAGATCCTCGCCGCCGCCGCCGGCCTCGACGCGCCGATCGTCCGGATCGCGCTCACCCACGCCCACAACGACCACGTCGGGGCGCTCGACGAGCTCGCGGCGAAGCTGCGGGACGCCGAGGTCCTGATCAGCGCCCGCGAAGCGATCCTGCTGACCGGCGACACCTCGCTGCAGCCGGGCGAGACCGGCAGGCTCCGCGGCGGCTTCCCGGGGCGGAGGACGAAGCCGACTCGGACGATCGCCGACGGCGACGTGATCGGCTCGCTCCAGGTCCATGCCTGCCCCGGCCACACGCCCGGCCACCTCGCGTTCCTCGACACCCGCGACAGGACCCTCTACTGCGGCGACGTCTACTCGACCCTGTTCGGGGTCTACACGTCGGCGACCGTGAACCCCCTCTTCCCGCTGCCGGCGCGCGCCACCTGGGACCGCGAGCTCGTGCTCGAGTCGGCGATCCACCTCCGCACCCTCGAGCCGTACGCGCTCGCGCCCGGCCACGGGCCGGTCAACATCGACGCGCTCGAGCAGATGGACGACGCGATCGCCAAGGCCGCGTAGCCGGGCGCGAGCCGGACCGGCGCCCGGCGCCCGCGTGGCGGGGGCGCGGCGGCGCAGTTTGTACGCGCGGACAATGGAAGTTGCGGGATGGCGGCCTACGGTTGCGGCCGGAACTTGCGACGATCCCGAGCGGCTCGCCCCGGCCGGGGCCGGGCCGTGCAGCCACGAGAAGGAGCACACCGCAGCCAATGACCGTCACCAGGGCCCGCAAGCACAACCTCAGCGCCGCCAGCTGGAGCGCCGATGGTCGCTCGATCGAGACCGGCGACCTCCGCGACGCCGGCAACCATCCCTATGCCGCGAACGTCTTCTCGCCGGCGGTCCAGAGGGAGCGGCTCTCGAAGGAGACCTACGAGCGCCTGAACGAGACGCTGGCGTCGGGAGCCGCCCTCGACCCCTCCCTGGCCGACGAGGTCGCCCACGCGATGAAGGAGTGGGCCCTCGAGCACGGAGCGACCCACTACACGCACATGTTCCAGCCGCTGACCGGGCTGACCGCCGAGAAGCACGACTCGTTCTTCGAGCCCGGCCGGGACGGGGAGGCGATCGCGCGCCTCTCCGGCAGCGAGCTGATCCAGGGCGAGCCGGACGCCTCCTCGTTCCCGACCGGAGGCATCCGCGCGACGTTCGAGGCCCGCGGCTACACGGCCTGGGACCCGACGAGCCCGGCCTTCCTGCTCGAGAACCCGAACGGCGTCCTGCTCTGCATCCCGACCGCGTTCGCGTCGTGGACGGGCGAGGCGCTCGACGCGAAGATCCCGCTGCTGCGCTCGATGGACGCGCTCTCGAACTCCGCCGTCAACGCGCTGCGCCTGCTCGGCGACCACGAGACCAAGCGCGTCTTCACGACGGTCGGGCCCGAGCAGGAGTACTTCCTGATCGACGAGCAGTACTACTTCGAGCGTCCCGACCTGGTCACGACCGGCCGGACGCTGTTCGGCGCCCGGCCGCCGAAGGGCCACGAGCTCGACGACCACTACTTCGGCTCGATCCCGGAGCGGATCCTCGCCTGCATGCTCGAGACCGAGCGCGAGCTGGTCAAGCTCGGGGTGCCGGTCAAGACCCGCCACAACGAGGTCGCGCCGGGCCAGTACGAGGTCGCGCCGATCTTCGAGAACTCGAACGTCGGATCCGACAACCAGCAGCTGACGATGCAGATCATGCAGAACGTCGCCCGCCGCTACGGGCTCGTCTGCCTGCTGCACGAGAAGCCGTTCGCCGGCGTCAACGGGTCCGGCAAGCACAACAACTGGTCGATGAGCACCGACACCGGGACGAACCTGATGGACCCCGGCGAGACCCCGGCCGAGAACGCGAGCTTCGTGTTCTTCTGCACGGCGGTCATCCAGGCGGTCAACAAGCACCAGGGCCTCCTGCGCGCCTCGGTCGCGAACATCGGGCAGGACCACCGCCTCGGGGCGAACGAGGCGCCTCCGGCGATCATCTCGATCTTCCTCGGCGCCGAGCTCGACAAGGCGTTCGAGTCGATCGTCTCCGGCGAGGGCAGCGGCGTCACCGAGGATGCGACGCTGGGGCTCGGGACCCCGGTCCTGCCGCCGCTGCCGATGCACGGCGGCGATCGCAACCGGACCTCGCCGTTCGCGTTCACGGGCAACAAGTTCGAGTTCCGGGCGCTCGGATCGAGCATGTCGATCGCGTTCCCGAACACCGTCCTGAACACGATCGTCGCCGAGGCCATCGACGACCTCGCCGACAAGCTGAAGGCGCGGATCGACGCCGGCGAGGAGGTCGGCCCGGCCGTCGCCGACGTGGTCACCGAGAGCTATTCGGCCAACCGGCAGGTCTGCTTCGACGGCGACAACTACGCGGAGGAGTGGCACGCCGAAGCCCAGGCCCGCGGGCTCAAGAACCTGCGGACGACGCCCGACGCCCTGCCCGAGGTCATCGCGCCCGCCACCGTCGCCGCGTTCGAGCGCTACAACGTCCTCTCCAGGCGCGAGCTCGAGGCGCGCTTCGAGGTCTGGGTCGAGCAGTACTCGGTCCGCGCCAACATCGAGGCGGAGACGGCGTGCTCGATCGCGAAGACGATGCTGCTGCCGGCGGCGATCCGCTACGCGACCGAGGTCGACGCCGCCCGGATCGAGGGTGTCGCGGCGGAGCTGCGGTCGCTGGTCGAGCAGTTCGTGACCAGGATCCAGGAGCTCGAGCGGGCCAACGTCTATCCGGACGGGCTCGAGGGCATCGAGCTGGCCGAGTACGCGCGCGACGAGCAGCTCGTGCGGATGGCCGAGGTCAGGGAGGTCGCCGACGCCCTCGAGCTGATCGTCGCCGACGACCTCTGGCCGCTGCCGAAGTACAGCGAGATCCTGTTCATCAAATAGGGAGACGAACCCCGGCGGAGCGCTCCGGCACCCGCCGGATCGCCGGCGGACCGCGCCGGGCCCACTCGCCCGCCGAGATGCGAATCAGGGCCCCCGGGGAGCACCGATTCGCACCTCGCCTCCGATCTGGCGAGCCCCGGCGCAGGCGGCGCGACCCGGGCGTCCCGCGGTGAGAGCGCGGGCGCGACCCGAGCGCCCGGCCGGCCCCCGCTGGCGCTGCCGACCGCAACGCAATAGGGTCGGGACCCCATGGCCGAGCCCGTCGACGCCGAGCAGCTCGACCCGGAGGCATTCCGGGAGTTCCTCGAGCGTTCGCGGACGGGGGACGACGGGCCGGTCGTGATGCTCAACCTGCTGGCGTTGAAGCCCGACGGCGGCTTCGACAAGTACATGGAATACGGCGCCGCGGTGGCCCCGATCCTGGAGGGGATCGGGGGCCGGCCGCTCTACAGCGCCCGGGGCAGCCGGGCGCTGATCGGCGGTGGGCGCGCCTGGGATCTGGTCCTGCTGGTCGAGTATCCGAGCCGGGCCGCGTTCCTGGAGATGATCGGCTCCCCCGAGTACCGGGAGATCGCCCACCTCCGGACCGAGGCGATCACCGCCTCGGAGCTGCACCCGCTCGAGCTCGCGGGCTGAGCCGGGGCCGGGCGCCCGTCGGGACGGCTCCGCCCGGCGCCGGGGATCGAGCGGCTCAGCCGGCCGGCGCGGCGGCGGCGTCGGCGCGATCGCGGCCGCTCTCGAGCTCGCGGCCGAGCGCCTTCATGTAGTCGTCGTAGTCGACCTGGATCGTGTGCCGCTTCGATGCGACGTAGCGCCTCCGCATCTTCCGCCTGACCTTGGCTATGTCGGCCTCCATCACCGCTCGCGAGGGCAGCTCGAAGCGTCCGCGCAGCGACTCGCCGATCAACGTCGCCTGGCGCTCGGCGATCGGCATGATCGCCCCGAGCGGCTGGACGAAGCCGATGAAGAACAGGTTCGGGTGCTCGGGGTGGAACATGAACCGGTAAAGCGGCAGCTCGTTGTCGCCCGCCGACAACAAGTCCTCGTCGAAGAACGGGAACGTGATCCTGTAGCCGGTGCAGTAGACGACGAGATCGGCGTGGACCTCGCTGCCGTCGGCGAAGCGGACGCGGTCGCCCGCGAGCGCGGCGATGTTCGGCTTCGGCGTGATCGCGCCGTGCGCGAGCCGGTCGAGGATCCGGCCACTGATCGTCGGATGCGCGTGCGCGAACTTGTGGTCGGGCTCGGGCAGCCCGTAGCTCTCCATGCGGCCGACGTTGAGCCGCAGCAGGCCGCCCATGATCGGGAACCGGATCCAGTGCGGCAGCCACTCGGCGCCACCGATCTGATCCACCGGCCTGCCGAACAGGTACTTGGGGATCACGTAGGCGCCGCGCCGCGCCGCCAGGTAGGTGCTGCGCGCGTGGTAGGAGGCATCGACGGCGATGTCCATCGCCGAGTTGCCCATGCCGAGGACGACGACGTCCTTGCCGGCGACCTGGGTCTCCTCCTTGTAGTCGTGGGAGTGCATCTGCTCGCCGGCGAAGCCCTCGCCGCCGGGGAAGGGCGGCTCGGGCCAGCGCGGGTCCCAGTGGTGGCCGTTGGCGACGACGACCGCGTCGTAGGCCTCGGTCCCGCCCTCGGTCGTCCGCACCTCCCAGCGGCCGTCGCCGCGGCGCTCGACGTGGTCGACCCCGACCCCGAAGCGGATCCTGTCGCGGAAGCCGAAGTGGTCGACGTAGTCGTCGAAGTAGCGGGCGATGTGGTCGTGGCGGGGGAAGTCCGGATACGACTTCGGCATCGGATAGTCCGCGTACTCCATCCGCTCCCGCGACGTGTTGATGTGCAGGGAGCGGTACGAGGACGAGATCCCGTTCCGGTTCCGGAACACCCAGTTGCCGCCGACCCGATCGGAGAGCTCGTAGCAATCGAACGGCAACCCGCGATCGTGCAGCGCCTTGGCGCCGGCGATGCCGCTGGAGCCGGCACCGATGATGCAGGTTGTCGGGGCTTCGCCGCTGTCCACTCCCGCTCTGGCGTCGGAGGTTACCCACCGCGGGGTCTGTCACGATCCCGCGGTGGGACCTGATCGCCTCGCCGCGACGAGCGGCCTCGTCGCGGCCCTGGCCGCCCTCGCCCTGGCGATCGCGCCGGCGGCGGGCGCGGCCTTCGAGCCCGGCGCCGAATCGGCCCACGATCCGATCTATCCGCAGGTCGGAAACGGCGGCTACGACGTCCTCCATTACGCGATCGAGCTCGACTACGACCCGGCGTCGAACCGCCTCGGGGCCGGGACGAGGACGACGATCACCGCCCGGGCGACCCAGGACCTGTCTCGGTTCAGCCTCGATTTCCAACGCGAGCTCGAGCTCGACTCCGTCACCGTCGACGGCGTGCCCGCGGCGCGGGCGGCGCGGCGGGACGCGCGACCGCGCCTGAGCCGGGACCCCGCCGTGACCCAGCCGGCGAAGCTGACCGTGACACCGGCCGCGGGGATCGAGCGCGGGGCGAGCTTCACGGTCGCCGTCGCCTACCGGGGCCGCCCCGAGCCGATCGTCGATCCCGACGGCTCGTCCGAGGGCTGGCTTCGAGCCTGCTCGGCCCCCGGGGACTGCGACGGCTCCTACACGGTGAACGAGCCGATCGGGGCCCAGAGCTGGTTCCCCTGCAACAACCACCCATCCGACAAGGCGAGCTTCGAGCTCGCGACCACCGCGCCGTCCGCCTACACGGCGATCGGTGCCGGCGCGCGGGTATCCCGCGTCGACAACGGCGACGGCACGGCGACGACCACCTGGCGCGAGGACGCGCCGATGGCGCCGTACCTGGCGACGGGCACCGTCGGCCGCTTCGACGTCGAGACGGGAGCGATGACCGACCGCACCGGCGGCGCCACGATCGCCACCTTCACCGCGATCGACAGCGCCGGCGCGCCGGCGCGCAAGGAAGAGGCGCGGCGAGCGGCGGGGCGGATCCCGGCCCTCGTCAACTTCCTCTCGCGACGGCTCGGCCCCTACCCGTTCGGGACGGTCGGCGTGGTCGCCGACTGGGTGCCGAGCGTCGGCTACGTCCTCGAGAACCAGACCAAGCCGCACTTCCCCGGCACCCGGAAGGGCCCCTACGTCGGCTCCTCGACCCTGGCGCACGAGCTCGCCCACCAGTGGATGGGCGACAGCATCTCGCCCGCCCGCTGGAGCGCGATCTGGTTCAACGAGGGCTGGGCGACGCTGATGGAGGTCACCCTCGACCATGCCGAGGGCGCCAGGCAGACCCCGCGCCGGTACTTCCGGACCGTCTACCGCTCGGCTCCGAGAAGGTGGCGGATCGCGCCGGCGCGGCTCGACGGCGATCCGCGGCAGCTCTTCAACAGCTTCGTCGTCTACAACCGCCCCGGCGCGATGCTCCAGGGCCTCCGGATGATCCTCGGCAACGACCGCTTCCGCGCCCTCGCCCGCGACCTCGCGGACCGCTACGCGGGTGGCAACATCGACCGGCCCGGGTTCCTGGCGGCCACGAAGCGGGCGAGCGGGCTCCGGGGCCGGAAGCTGCGGCGGCTCGGCGACTACGTCCGCCAGTGGCTGCTCTGGGAGCGACGGCCCCGCCTCACCCCCGCCGACTTCTGACCTGAACGACCAACGGAGGAGGAGCGATGACCGAGAAGTCCGATTTCGACGCCGAGCAATGGGAGCGGATCGCGACCGCCCCCGCGGTCGCGGCGATGTACGTGATCACGGCGGAGAAGGGCGGGGCCCTGCGTGAGAGCATGGCCGTCGGCAAGGCCTACTCCGAGGCGCGCGAGAGCTCGACCGGCTCGGCGCTCGTCGACGAGATCGTCGCCGGCCTCGGCCCCGCCGCCCCCGAGCGCTTCAGCAGCAAGGAGCAGCTCCGGGCGGAGGCGATCGGGATCATCCGCGAGGCCAAGGAGGAGCTGGCGGCGAAGGGCGACGAGGGCGACGTCTCCGCCTACCGCGACTTCATCCTCGCCGTCGCCCAACGCGTCGCCGAGGCCGACAAGAGCGGCGGCGTCCTCGGCATCGGGGGTGAGCGGGTGAGCGCGCGCGAGAGCGCCGCGATCGAGGAGATCCGGGCGGCGCTGGCGTGACCCCCGGCGGAATGCCCCGCTACGCGTCCGCTCCGCCGGCCCGCCGGCGGAGCGGCACCGGCGCCTAGGCCACGGCACCTCCGGCTTCGCGCCGCGGGGGTGCCGGCAGCGGCAGGCCGCCTATCGGCGGGCCCGGGTCGTGGCCACCGTGGCGGCGATTCGCTCGACGGCGACGCGGAGGAGGCCCGGCGAGGTGCCGGCGTTGAGACGGACGTGGCCGTCGCCGCCGCGGCCGAACATCGGCCCGGAGCTGAGCGCGAGGCGGCCGCGCTCGAGGATCGGCGCGGCCGGGTCCGGCCCGAGGTCGTAGGCGCCGAGGTCGATCCAGGCGAGATAGCCGGCGGCGGGCGGGGCCCAGCGCGCATCGGGCAGCAGCTCGGCCAGGAGCGCGCCGAGCAGCTCGCGGTTGTGGGCGAGGACGGCGACGACCGAGTCGAGCCAGGCGTCGCCGTCGCGATAGGCGGCGGCGGCGGCCAGCGCGCCGAGATGGCCGCAGTGGCGGGCGCCGGCCGGCAGCCCGGCGGCGGCCGAGCGGGCGGGCTCGCCCGCGGTCACGATCTGCGCGCAGCCGAGCCCCGCGAGGTTGAACGCCTTCGATGCCGACACGAGGGCGATGCCGCGGGCCCGGGCGGCGTCGGAGACGGTCAGGAAGGGGACGTGCCTCGCCCCGGGGAGGGCGAGCGGCGCGTGGATCTCGTCGGCGAGGACCCAGCCCTCATGCGCCGCGGCGAGCTCGGCGAGGGCGGCGAGCTCGGTCGACGCCGCCGCGGCGCCGGTCGGGTTCTGCGGGTTGCAGAGCAGGATCGCGCGGGCGCCGGCCGTGAAGGCGGCGTCGATCCCATCGAGGTCGAGGCGGTGGCCGGGGCCGAGCGGCACCTCGACGAGGCCGCAGCCCGCTTCTCCGACCAGGCTGAAGAACGGGTGGTAGACGGGCGGGCTGACGATCACGCCGTCACCGGGCGCGAGCAGCGTCCGCAGCAGCTCGGTGAGCCCGGCGACCACTTCGCCGGTCGCGATCACCTGCCCGGTGTCGATCTCCCAGCCGTGCCGGCGATCGAGGAAGCCAGCGAGCGCCGCGGCGAGGCCGGCGGCGGCCGGGTCCGCGTAGCCGGTGTCGTCGCGCCCGACCGCCTCCGCGAGCGCGGCGCTGACCGGAGGCGCGAGCGGGAAGTCCATCTCGGCGACCCAGGCCGGGAGCACGTCGGGCCCGAACCGGCTCCACTTGACGCTGCGGCGCGCGCGGAGGCGGTCGAGCGCCAGGTCGGTCAGCTCGGGGTCGAGCGCGGCGATCGCCATCGCGCCCAACCTATCGACCGCGATGGCCCGCCGGTCCCGCGTCTAGGCTGTGCCGCCGATCGGGAACAGCGAGCGGACGGAGGTCGAGGCATGGGCGGAGAGCGGGCGGCGCAACGGGAGGCCGGAGAGGGCTGGGTCTCGTTCATCGGCGTCCTCTTCGCCCTGCTCGGGGCGTTCAACGCGCTCGACGGCGTCGTCGCCCTCGCCGGCGACGCGCAGTTCCGCGAGGAGAACCTGTTCTTCGGCGACCTCACGTTCTGGGGCCTGACGCTGCTCGGGATCGGCGCCCTACAGCTGCTCACCGCGGTCCTGATCCTGCGCCGGAACGCCAACGGCCAGGGCCTCGGGATCCTCCTCTGCGCCTTCAACCTGATCTGGCAGCTCTTCTTCGTCGCCGTCTTCCCGATCTGGTCGCTGCTGATCATCGCCGCCGACGTCCTCATCATCTACGGGCTCTGCATCCACGACCGCCACTTCAAGTAGCGGCTCCGCCCGCGCCGCCGTGGCGGCGGTGCAGGGCGAGGCCGAGCAGTCCGAGCGGCAGCGGCAGCCAGTAGGTGAAGAGCCGGTAGAGGAAGGTCGCGAGCACGGCGTCGCCGGCGCCGACCCCGGCCAGCGCCAGCAGCGCCGTCAAACCGGTCTCGACGAAGCCCAGGCCGCCCGGGGTGACCGGGACCTGCGCGAGGACCTGGGCGAGGCAGAAGGCCAGCAGGACCAGCCCCGGCAGGGGATGGGCCCCGACCGCCGCGAGCGCGGCGAGCAGGATCGCGTAGTCGAACGCCCAGCGGCCGACGGTGGCGAGCAGCGCCTTCAACCAGTCGTCGCCGAGCGCGGCGACGATGCGATCGCGCTCACGCCGGATCCGTTCGGCGAGGCCGTGGGTGTGCGGGGAGCGACGGCGGAGCCGGTTGCGGACCCGCTCGATCGCCGTCGCCACGGCCGCGAGCGGCCGGTCGGCGACCACCATGAGCACGGCGAGCCCGGCGAGGACCACGAAGACGGCGAGGCTCGCGAGCGCCGGGGCGAGCAGGCCGTCGTCGATGCGGCCGCCGATCAGCAGCGGCAGCGCCAGCACCGGCAGCGCGAGGACGATCGCGAACGTGAGCAGGTTCACCGCCGTGATCCCGGCGACGGCGCGCCCGCGCTCGACGCCCCGCTCGACCAGCATCCGGTACTGCAGCGCCGCGCCCATCGCGCCGCCGCCAGGCGCGATCTTCGCGAGCGCGTTGCCGGCGAGCTGGGAGTCGATCACCGCCGACCACGGCGCGCGCGGGATCGTCAGCCGCTGCAGCACCCAGACGCTGGCGAGCGAGGCGAGCAGAAGCAGCGCCAGCAGCGGGAACCAGAGCGGCGAGATCTCGCTCAGGCCCTGCCACGAGCCGAGGACGTCGATCAGGCTCGGCGCCACGAGGTAGAGCGAGACGCCGGTGACGAGCAGCCAGAAGGCGGTGCGGCGGATGGCCGGCCCGCGCGCCGCCGCCTCGGCTTCGCCGCGCGCGATCTCGGTCTCGGCATGGGTGCGGGCGTCGATCGCCCGCTCGATGCGGTCGCCGAGCGAGTCCCGCCGCGCCGTCTCGGGACCGGCGCTCAAGCGGCGTGGGCCCGAAGCGTGCCCACGGCGGCGTCGAAGGCGGCGATGGCGGCGTCGACGAGCGCGTCGCGGTCGGCGCCGGGGCGGTCGAGCGAGGCCAGGATCGCGGCCTCGAGGAAGCCGACCCAGCCGCGGAGGACCGCGCGGACGTCGGCCCGCTCGACGTCGAGGCCGGCGACCGACGCGATCAGCCCGATCTCCTCCCAGCGCTGGGCCTCGATCCGCTCGAACACCTCGCGGAAGCCGGCGCCGCCGCTCATCAGCGAGCGATACGCGGCCGGATGCGCCGCCGCGTCGTCGTAGTAGGCGGCGACAGCACGGCGCAGGCGCTGCTCCGCCCCGAGGCCGTCGGGGACGGACTCCATCCGCGCCCGAAATCCGGCCAGGAGCGGTTCGAGCGCGGCGACGTACAGCTCCTTCTTCGAGCCGAAGTACTGGAAGACGAGGCCGTGGGAGACCCCGGCCCGCGCGGCGATGTCATCGACCATGACGTCGTCGTAGTCGCGGGCGAGGAACTCGTCGAGGGCCACGTCGAGAAGCTGCCGGCGGCGGCGGCGGGCCCTCTCGGTTGTCAGCGGGCGCGATCCCAGGGCGCCGTGAGTCTAGATGGCCCGCGCGGCCGGATTCGGGACCGCCGTCCGATCGCCGCCGCGCCGGCACCGGGGCCGCGGGCCGGCGGTGTGCGAAGGTGCCGGGCCGATGGCGGCGATCGAGCTCGAGGGCGTGGTGAAGACGTTTGGCCCGATCCGCGCCGTGGACGGCCTCGACCTGTCCGTCCCCGCGGGAATCTGCCTCGGGCTGCTGGGACCGAACGGCGCCGGCAAGTCGACGACGATGCGGCTCCTGACCGGGCAGGCGATCGCCGACCGCGGCCGCCTCCGCGTCCTCGGCTACGAGCTCCCCGCCCGGTCGAAGGACGCGCGGGCGCGGATGGGCGTGGTCCCGCAGCTCGACAACCTCGACATCGACGTCACCGTCGAGGAGAACCTGGCCGTGTTCGCGCGGCTCTACCGGGTCCCGGACATCGCCGCCGCCGTCGATCGCGCCCTCGCCCTCGCCCGTCTCGGCGACCGTCGCGGCGACGCGGTCGACGAGCTCTCGGGCGGGATGCGGCGGCGCCTCCTGATCGCGCGCGGCCTCGTCCACAGGCCCCGTCTCGTCCTCCTCGACGAGCCGACGGTCGGCCTCGACCCCCAGATCCGAGCCGAGATCTGGACCCTGATCGAGGGCCTGCGAGCCGAGGGCGCGACGATCCTGATGTCAACCCATTACATCGAGGAGGCGGAGCGGCTCGCCGACCGGGTCGCGTTGATGGCGCGGGGGAAGGTGATCGCCAGCGGCCGGCCCGGCGAGCTGATCGCCGAGCACGCGGGGCGGCGCACGGTCGAGTACTACGCGCCGCCGCAGGCGCGGGCCGCGGTCCGCCGCGCGGCCGAGGCGGCCGGGCTCGGCGTGCGCTCGGCCGGCCCGGCGCTGGTCATCGTCGGCTCCGAGCGCGCGCCCGCCGGCCTCGTCCCCGAGGAGGCGATCACGCGGCCGAGCTCGCTCGAGGACGTCTTCGTCGAGCTCACCGGGGAGGAGCTCGAATGAGGCGGATCGAGCCCGCCGCGGTCCTCGGGGTGATGAGCCGGGAGGTCGCCAACTTCCGGACCTTCTGGCGCAGCACCACCTTCTCGAGCCTGATCGAGCCGATGGTCTACCTGCTCGCGTTCGGGCTCGGGCTCGGCACGACGCTGGTCACCCAGGTCGACGGCATCGACTACGTCGAGTTCGTGGGCACCGGGATGGTCGCGACGGCGGTCGTCTTCGCGAGCGCCCTGCCGGCGATGTTCGGGACCTTCGTCAAGCACCGGTTCCAGCGCACCTACGATGCGATCCTCGCCGCCCCGGTCGACGTCGAGGAGCTGGTCAGCGGCGAGATGCTCTGGATCGGGCTGCGGGCCGGCGTCTTCGGCACCTTCCCCCTGCTCGTCACGATCGGCTTCGGGCTCGAGCCGGTGCCGGGCATGCTCCTCGTGCCGTTCTTCGCGTTCGTGACCGCGCTCGCCTTCGCCGGCTTCGGGATCGCCGTCGCCGGCAGCGTCGCCAAGATCGACCAGTTCAACTACGTGACGACGCTCGTGATCACGCCGATGTTCCTGCTCGCCGGCACGTTCTTCCCGATCGACCAGCTTCCCGAGTGGGCCCAGGTCCTCTCCCAGCTCAACCCGCTGCACCAGCTCGTCGTCCTCGTCCGCGACGCCTGCTTCGGCTTCGAGCCGACCGACCTGCTGCGGCTCGCCGGCCTCGTCGCGCTCGTCTTCGCGATGTGGCGGCTCGCGGTCCGCCAGCTCACGAACCGGCTGATCGACTGACCGCGGGACGCCTCAGCGGGAGCAGCTCACGCAGCGGACGCTCTCGGGCCGGCTGCGCAGACGCCCGGCCGGGATCACGGCGCCGCAGCCGTCGCACGTTCCGTATGTCCCCTCCCCGAGCTTCTCCAGCGCCCGCTCTAGCCGACCCTCGATCGCCTCCAGGCTGTCGGCGACGCCGACGTCGTTGAAGCGGTCGGTCGCCTCGCTGGTCCCGTCGCCGATCCGCTTGCCGAAGCCGATGCCGGATCCCCGCTCGGGCGGCTTCTTCAGCGCCGCGAGGCGCTCGCGCACCTCGGCGAGCCGCTTCCGCAGGCCCGCCTCGATCGCGTCGGGATCGAGCTTTTCCGCCTCCGCTCCGGGATCCGCCACCAGCCCATCCTCCCGCAGACCCGTCGCTTCCGCCACGGCGGCCACCCCCGGCCCTCCGCCCGGGCCCGCACCGCCGCGATAGCTTGGCGCGATGGCGAACCCGCTGCTCGTCGTCGACGCCCCCTCGATGCTCTACCGGGCGTACTACGCGCTGCCGAAGTCGATCGCGGGCGCCGGCGGCCGTCCGGTCAACGCGCTGCTCGGCACGGCGAACCTCGTCGTCCGCGAGGTCGCCGAGCACGACCCCCGAGCCGTCGTCCTCTGCTTCGGGGCCGAGGCCGCCCGCTACCGGGTCGAGCTCCACCCCGGCTACCACGCCGACCGCCCGGAGATGCCCGAGCGGCTCGAGTCGCAGTGGGCGGAGAGCAGCGACTTCTTCTCCGCCTTCGGGTGGCTCGTGATCGGGCACGAGTCGCTGGAGGCGGACGACCTGCTCGGCACGCTCGCCGCCGTCGAGACCGCGGCCGGCGGGCGGACCCTGTTGCTGACCGGCGATCGCGACATGTTCCAGTGCGTCGACGACTCGGTCACCGTCCTGTTCCCGGCCGGGGGCGCCCGCGGGATGAAGGCGATCGGCCCGGCCGAGGTCCGTGCCCGCTACGGCATCGATCCGGGGCAGGTGCCCGACTTCATCGCCCTCCGCGGCGATCCCTCCGACGGCATCCCCGGCGCCAAGGGGATCGGCGAGAAGACCGCCGCCGAGCTGCTGCGCCGGCACGGCGACCTCGACGGCGTCCTCGAGCATGCGCTCGAGCAGGGCACGCCGCGGATCCGCGGCGCCCTCCGCGACGGCCGCGAAGAGCTCCTCGCCTTCCGCGAGATGGCGCGCCTTCAGGATGCGGGCGTCGGCCGCCCGCCCGATGCCCCGACCGATTGGCCCGGCGGGGCCGCGGCGGCGGAGCGCCTGGGAATGAACGCGCTCGCCCGGCGGCTGCGGGAGCTCGGGTAGGCGGCGTCGCGTCCGGCGCCTCCTCCGGGCGGAATGGTGTTGGCAGGGGAGGCGGGCGGCAGCTCAGACCGCAAGTCAGCCGGTCAGGCGCAGATCCGCTCCCTCCCAGGGACCGGATTCGCATCTCACCCACGCTCTCGAGCCCGAGCGGCCCTCGGAGAGTCCGCCCGGAGCCCTTCCCCCTCCTCTCTCCGCCCCGATTCCCGTCCGCCCCGGCGGGACTCGCCCTCGCCGCCAGGCGCCAGGAACTCCGCGACCGCCTCGTGGAGGCGCTCGGGGCGCTCGAGCTGGGGGACGTGGCCGCAGTCGAGCTCGAGGTGGGCGGCGACGGGGAGGGCGCGCTCGACGTGCCGCATGAAGGAGATCGGGACGAGGACGTCCTCACGGCCCCAGACGAACAGGGCCGGGGGCTCGAGCCGCTTGAGACGGGTCCAGAAGCCCTGGGCGCCGTAGGGCTCGTCGCGGTAGATGTTGCGCAGGCACTCGTAGAACGCGTAGCGGCCGGCAGGGGTCAGGTAGGCGCGCAGGAACTCGTCGACGCCGGCCGCGGTCCAGCCGCGATCCCCGCCGGGGACGAGCCGGCGGACGATCGGATCGACGAGTCGGCGCGGCGTCGGCTGCAGGTAGCCGAGCCGCGGCAGCGGGGCCTGCAGGACCCACTTCCAGGGTCGCTCGCGCAGCCATGCGAGGGCCGGGGCGAGCAGGACGAGGCGGCCGACGCGGTCGGCAGCGGACATCCCGAGCTCGATCGCGATCCGCCCGCCCATGCTGTTGCCGGCGACATCCGCGCGCTCGAGCTCGAGCGCGTCGAGGAGGTCGGTGACCGCTGCCGCGAACCAGGGAGCGTCGTAGGCCGCGGCATGCGGCTTCGACGAGTCGCCGAAGCCGGGAAGGTCGATCGCGATCACCCGACGGCCGCGCGACGCGAGGGCGGCGAGCGTCGGCAAAAACGATGCCTTCGTCCCGCCGAGCCCGTGCAGGCAGACGAGCGGCGGTCCCTGCCCCGCCTCGCAGTAGGCGATCTCGTGCCCTCCGGCCTCGATCCGGCCGAAGCGGAGGCGTCCGGCGCCGCCGCCGCTCGTCGCGGCGAGCAGCCCGACCCCGAGGTGGAGGTCGTCGCGGACGCGGAGCCGCCCGCGCCGGAACGCGTCCATGCCGCCGGCGACGTCGTTCGCGATCGCCTCCCAGGTGCGCCCGTCGGCGATCAGGCGCGCGTCGGCGTCGCCCGCGGCGGGCTCGATCCATGCCTCCGGCGGATCGACGACGACGTCGACGTCCTCGCCGCCGACGACCTCGAGCCGGATCCGCGCCGAGCCCCGCGGCACGTCCATCGCGTCCGGGTCGAAGCGCCCGATCAGCTCCCCGATGGCCGCCGCCACGGCCGGCGCGGGCTCGGCGGCGGCGCTCATCGGATCGGGCGGGGACCCGACCGGCGGCGCTGGGACCGGCGGCGGCGCTCAGCTCCACGCATTGGCGACGACCGTCCACGGCTCGATCCTCGAGGCGGTCACGAGCCCCGCCCCGACATAGGGGTCGGCGGCGACGAACGCCGCGGCGGCGGCGGCGGGATCGGATTCGTCCTCGAACACGAACAGCGCCCCGCTCGGACCGTCGCCCGTGGCGCCCGCGACCACGAGGCCGCGCTCGGCGACGAAGCGATCGACCAGGGCGAGATGGCGCTCGCGGTGCTCCCCGCGCCGCGCGACGATGTCGTCGACGTAGTCGTAGGTCAGGATCGCGACCGCCACCGTCCGCAGTCTGCCTGATCGTCGGCGCCGGATCATCTAGCGTCGGTACCGCAATGGACCGGCGAGGCGGATGGATCGGCACCGCGACGGACCCGGACGCGACCGGGCCGCCGTCGCTGCGCGACGCCGTCGGAGGCCCGCTCGGCGTCGCCGAGGCGACGCTGCCGTTCATCGCGTTCACCGGGGTCTGGGCGGCGAGCGGCAACGACATCCTCCTCGGCGGCGGCGTCGCCGTCGCGATCAGCGCCGCGCTCGCGACCGCGCGCCTGCTGCGACGGCAGACGACCCAGTTCGCCCTCTCGGGCGTGATCGGCGTCGCGTTCGGGGCCTTCGTGGCCTCGCGCACCGGCCGGGCCGAGGACTTCTTCCTCCCCGGGATCCTGATCAACGCCGGCTCGGCGGCCGCCTACCTGGTGTCGATCGCCGTCCGCCGGCCGCTGCTCGGCCTGATCGTCTCGCTGATCACCGGCGAGGGCAGCGCCTGGTATCGCGATCCGGCCCGCCGCACGGCCTACACGCGGGCGAGCTGGATCTGGGTGGCCCTGTTCTCGTTCCGGCTCTCGATCCAGCTCCCCCTGTACCTGTCCGGGATGGTCGGACCGCTCGCGGTCGCGAAGGTGATCACCGGCATCCCGCTGTTCGCGCTCGGTGTCTGGCTCTCCTACCTGCTGCTGCGGTCGACGCTGCCCGAGCTCAGGCCGCAGGCCGATGCTCGGTGAGCGCCCGCGCCTGGACCGCGTTCGCGCTCGTATCGGTTCTCTGGGGGATCCCCTACCTGTTCATCCGCATCGCCGTCGAGGACGGGATCTCACCCGGGTTCCTGGCCTGGTCGCGGGTCGTGCTCGGCGCCGCGATCCTGCTGCCGCTCGCCTCGAGGGCCGGGGCGCTCTCGGGGCTGCGCGGGCACCTGCGCTGGCTGCTCGCCTACGCGGCGCTGGAGATCGCGATCCCGTTCCCGCTGATCGCGCTCGGCGAGGAGCACGTGAGCTCGTCGGTGACCGCGATCCTGATCGCCGCCACGCCGCTGCTGGTCGCGATCCTCGCGCGGGTCTTCGACCACAGCGAGCGCGTCGGCGGCCGCCGCCTCGCGGGCCTCGCGGTCGGCTTCGCCGGCGTGATCGCCCTCGTCGGGGTCGACATCGCCGGCGTCCGGGAGGAGCTCCTCGGCGCGGTGGCCATCCTGATCGCGGCGGTCGGATACGCGGCGGGCCCGATGACGCTGCAGGCGCGCCTCGCCACGATCGACCCGCTGGCGACGATGGCCGCCGCGCTCGCCATCGCCGCCGTCCTGCTGACCCCGCTCGCGGCGCTGAGCCCGCCCGTCGACCCGGTGCCGGCCACCGCGATCGCCTCGATCGCGGTGCTCGGGATCCTCTGCACCGCGGCGGCCTTCGTGCTCTTCGGCGCGCTCGTGATCGACGTCGGCGCCGGGCGGGCGCTGGTCATCACCTACGTCGCCCCGGTGGTCGCGCTCGTCGCCGGAATCGTCATCCTCGCCGAATCCCCGGGCCTCGGCACGCTCATCGGCCTGCCGCTGATCCTGGCCGGGTCGGCGCTCGCCACGGGCGCCGACTGAGCCCGCCGTTGCAGAGCGGGGGCACGGGGGCTCAAGCCGGGCACTACAGTTGTCGATCCTCAACGCGGGCCCACTCCGCGGGAGATCCCCGATGCACGCCACCGTGATGACCCCAAGCCGCCGCCTGATCGCGCTCGCGATGGCGCTCGCGCTCGCCGCGATCGTCGCCGCCCCCGCCGGCGCGGCCGGCCGCGTGGGCCCCCGCGGCGGTGCCTTCTACGATCCGCCGAAGCGGCTTCCGGCCGGCCACGGGAAGCTGATCTGGCAGCGCCCCGCCACCAAGCTGACCCCGATCGACGGCGCCGCCGTCAACAAGACGATCCTCTACACCTCCCGCAGCCCGCAGGGCGAGAAGGTCGCGGTGTCGGGCTCGGTAAGCGTCCCCCCGGGCAAGCCCCCGAAGCGCGGGTGGCCGGTGATCGCCTGGGCGCACGGCACGACCGGCGCCGCCGACTCGTGCGCGCCGACGCGGATCCGCCCGACCGGTCCCCTCGCCGGCTACGTCGCCTACATGCGCCCGCAGCTCGAGCGGTGGATCGGCGCCGGCTACGCGGTCGTCGCCACCGACTACCAGGGCCTCGGAACGCCCGGACCTCACCCCTACCTGGTCGGCAAGGCGGAGGGCCGCAGCATCCTCGACGGCGTGCTCGCGGCGCGGCGCCTCGTCCCCGGCCTCGGCCGCAGGTTCCTGATCGCCGGCCACTCCCAGGGCGGGCAGTCGGCGCTGTTCGGCGCCGCCCTCAGCGACCGCTGGACCCCGCGGCTGAAGCTGCGCGGCACCGTCTCCTACTCGCCGGCGTCGCACATCCTCGAGCAGGCGGAGCTGCTGCCGGCCCTGACGAGCCCGAACCCGCTCTCGGCGCTGGCGGCCATGGTCATCAGCGGCGCCTCGACCACGAGCGACGAGATCAGGCCGCGGAGGATCCTCTCGCCGGAGGCGAGGCCGCTGCTGCCGCAGATCGAGCAGCTCTGCCTCTCCCAGCTCGCCGAGCCCGACAGCTTCGGCGGAATCGCGCCGGCCGACCTCCTCGCGGCGGGGGTCGAGCCGGACGGGAAGATCGGCGACGCCCTCGCGAACATGAACCCGGCGCTGAGGATCGGGCCGCCGATCCTGCTCGCCCAGGGAACCGCCGACACGACGGTCTTCCCGAGCTTCACGGACATGCTCGCCGCCGAGCTCGACGGCCGCGGCGACGACGTCGACTACCGGACCTACCCGGGCGTCGACCACGGCCGTATCGTCGACGCGGCCGGCGACGACGTCATCGACTTCTTCGCGCGGCGGCTCCCGGCCCGCTGAGCTCAGCCGCCGTCGTTCTCGCGCAGGAACCTGCGAATCCGGACCGCGCCCTCCGACCGCGGGTCGTAGAGCGACTGGACGTGGCCGGCGTTGCGCCACAGGAACAGCTCGGCGTTCGGGAAGTCGGCGGCGACGGCGCGGGCCTCCGGCGGCGAGGTGATGTTGTCGAGCTCGCCGGCGACCACCAGTACCGGCACCTCCGGCGCCGCGGCGTCCCGCTCGGCGGGCCGCTCGTACAGCGGGCCCGGCGGCGGTGCGCCGAGGCATTCGAGGTACATCCAGTCGGGGGCGAGCGCGACCTCGGCGGCGGTGAACGGCGCGAACGCCTCGGGGGAGAGACCGTCGATCGCGTCCCCGAGCTGTCGCCGGCGCTCCTCCCACGAAGCGTCCTTGTCCCACGGCATCGGGTAGTCGTTGCAGCTCACCGCCAGCTCCTCGCCCACCGAGTAGCCGCCTGGCTTGCCGTACCGCGCGCGCCAGCCGGCGACCAGCTCCGAGTAGCGATCGCTATCCCCGCCGAGGTAGTCGGCGATCGCACGGTCGATCCGCAGGTAGCTCTCGGGCGGCGAGTAGCCGGCGGCGGCGATCGCGTCGAGGATCGGGCCGGGATCCATCGTCGACTCGCGGAGCCCCGTGACGAACCGCTCGAGTCGCCGGCCGGCGTCGCCGTGGCAGTCCGGGGAGCGATCGCAGGCGATCGACAGGCCGCGGATCCCGGTCCGCCAATTGCCCTCGTACCAGGGGCTCTCGCCCCGGACCGGGAAGGCGCTGTCGAGGACCAGCGCCCGGAGCCGCTCGCCGTGACGGAACGCGTACGACTGCGCCAGGTAGGTGCCGTACGAATCGCCGTACATCTGAACCGGTCCGTAGCCGAGCGCGGTCAGGACGTCGTCGATGTCGTCGGCCGCCGCCGCCGTGCGGTAGGAGCCGTATCGCTCCCCGAGCCGCTCGGCGCAGGCCGCGACACCGATGTCGTCGGTGGACCGGCTGCTCTGCATGTCGGGGCAGTCGACCGGCTCCGAGCCGCCCGTGCCGCGGGCATCGACGAGGACGAGGTCGCGGTCGCGAAGGAGGTCCCCGAACGTCGCGATGTAGTCGCGGGCGCTGCCGATCGAGCCGTACCCGGGCCCGCCCTCGACCGCGACCAGCGCGCGCGGCGACTCCGGATCGCGGTCATCGGCGGGACGGACGGCGAACGCGATCCCGATCCGGCCCAGCGAAGGCTCGGCGCGCTCGTAGGGCACCGTGAGCTCGCCGCAGCGCAGCCGCGGCGGCGCGTCGCCGCCGCAACGCTCGAGCTCGTCGAGCGCGATCGATCCGGCCGCCACCGGGGGCGGCGCCGACGCCTGCTCCTCCTCCCCGCCGCAGCCGACGGCGAGCGCGGCCGCGGCGAGGAGAACGGCGGCGAGCGCCCGGCCTTCAGCCACGGCTGAGCTCCCGCTCGGCGGCATCGAGCTCATCGTAGAGCCCCTCGACGGCGGCCCGGGCCGCCTCGTGGCGCTCGCCGGCCCGCTGCGCCCTTCCCGGGCTCGACCAGGCCGCGGGGTCGGCGAGCTCGTCCTCGAGCTCCCGGAGGCCGGCCTCGGCCCGCTCGATCTCGCGCTCGATCGCCTCGACCCGGCGCCGCGCGTTCTTCGACGGGGCCCGGCGGCGAGCCGCCGGCTCCGCCGGCCGCGCCGGCCGCGCCTCCGCCTCGCGCTCCTCGCGGGCGCGCCGGTGGTCGGCCCAGCCGCCGAGGTGGCTCTCGAGCCGGCCCGCCTCGACGACGATCGTCCGCGACCCGACCGCCTCGAGCAGGGCGCGGTCGTGGGAGACGAGGACCACCGCCCCCTCGAACGCGAGCAGCGCGTCCTCGAGCGCCTCGCGGCTTTCGACGTCGAGGTGGTTGGTCGGCTCGTCGAGGATCAGCACGTTCGCTCCCGAGGCGACGAGGATCGCCAGCGACAGCCGTCGCTGCTCGCCGCCGGAGATCTCGTCCAGGCGCTTGTCGGCGTCGCTCCCGGAGAACAGGAAGCCGCCGAGCAGGTCACGCGCCCTCTGGCCGCTGAGGCCGGTTCCCCGCTGCAGCGCCTCGAGCACCGTCCCCTCCCCCGCCGCCGTGTCCGCGTGCTGGGACAGGTAGCCGATCTCGACGTTGTGGCCGATCGCGAGCCTCCCCGCGGCGGGCTCGCGACGACCGGCCAGCGTCTCGATCAGGGTCGTCTTCCCGGCCCCGTTGGGCCCGACGACGACCAGGTGCTCGCCGCGCTCGATCCGCAGGGTGGCATCGTCGACCAGGGTCCGGCCGGGAACCTCGATCCGGGCCCGCTCCAGCTTCAGGACGAAGCGCCCGGCGCGGGCGGGCGGCGGAAAGGAGAACCGCAGCGTCCTCCGGTCGCGGGGATCCGCTGCAGCCCCTTCCCGCCTGATCCGCTCGATCCGCCCGAGGCGCGACTGCGCCTGCCGCGCCTTGGACGCCTTGTAGCGGAAGCGCTCGACGAAGCGCTCCATCCGCGCGATCTCGGCCCGCTGGCGATCGATCGCCTTGCCGAGGGCGATCTCGCGGGCCGCCCGCTCGGTCCGCCAGGCGTGCCAGGGCCCGGAGAAGTGGCGGCCGCGGCCGGCCTCGAGCTCGAGGACCGACGTTCCGACCGCCTCGAGGAACCAGCGGTCGTGGGCGACGAGCACGACGGCGGCGTCGAGCCCGTCGAGATGCTCCTCGAGCCACTCGAGGGCCGGGACGTCGAGGTGGTTGGTGGGCTCGTCGAGGAGCAGCAGATCGGGACGCGAGGCGAGCGCCCGGGCCAGCGAGGCGCGCGTGAGCTCGCCACCCGAGAGCGTCACCAGCCGCCGCTCGGCGTGCTCGGGCCGGAAGCCGAGGCCGGCGAGCACCGCGAGCACGTCGTCGCGCCAGCGGTAGCCGCCGGCGAGCTCGAGGCGGTGCTGTGCGTCGGCGTAGTCCGCCATCGTCGCAGCGCCCCGGTCGCCCGCCGACATCGCCCGCTCCAGCGCCGCGAGCCGCTCCTCGAGCGCGAGCGCGTCGCGCCGGCCCGACAGCGCGTACTCGCCGAGCGTCAGCTCCGGGTCCCGGGGCGGCCGCTGGTCGTGGAGCGCGACCCGGGTCCCCTTCGCCAGCGAGACCGATCCCGCACCCGGCGCCAGCTCCCCGGCCAGGATCCGCAGCAGCGTCGTCTTGCCGGCGCCGTTGCGACCGGCGAGCGTCATCCGCTCGCGGCGCTCGAGCGTGAAGCCGACGCCGGCGAAGAGCGGCTCGCCGCCGACGTGGATCCCGAGGTTCGATGCGAGCGCCACAGCCATCGGCGGCTGAAGATACGCGCCAGCCGGCGGCGGCGGCCGGCGCTCGCACCCCATCCGGGGGCCCGGCGCCAGCCGGCGGCGGCGGCCCGCCCGATGTCAGGCTCCGGGCGCCGGTCGGCTCAGTCGCGCGGCGAGGGGATGCAGAGCACCGGGCACTGCGCCAGGTGCAGGAGCTTCTGGGTGACGCTGCCGAGCAGCACGCCGGCCAGGGCCGAATGTCCGCGGGTGCCGACGACGATCAGATCGGCGCCGACCTCCTCGGCGAGGTCCGCGATCGCCCGGGCGGGCCCCCCGAGGACGATCGCCGCGAACCTCGCCTCGGCCTCGACGCCCTGCTCGCGCAGCCCCGCCGCCTGCTCCTCGACGCGCGCCTTCACGTCCGGCTCGTCGGCGTGCACCGGGGCCATGTCGCCCTTGGCCGCGATCCGCTCGACGACGTGGCAGAGGACGAGAGCGGCGCCGTCCCGCTTCGCCACCTCGGCGGCCGCCTCGAGGGCCCGATCCGAGCCCACCGAGCCATCCAGTCCAACGACGATCTTGCTCGACATCTACGCCTTCTCCCTCTTTCGCGGACGTTCCGATGCTGGCGGCGCCCGCGGCGGCGGGCATCCGGGCCTGCGGCGCAACCTTCGCGGTACGGTTGCCGGCGCGCAATCCGTAGTGACTACGGAGTGCCCGCCGCTCAGCGCCCCGGCTTCGGGAACTGGGTCGCGTTGAAGCGATCCCAGAGGCGATCGGGCATCAGGTGGCTCTGGCCGATCATGATCGTCGCCGAAGGGGTGACGTGGTAGCGCGTCCGCGGGCGCTTCGCGGTCAGCGCCTTCGCGATCACCCTGGCGACGTCGTCGGGCTCGCCGCCGAGCAGCTTCAGGGGTCCTTTCTCGTAGGCCTCCCTCGTCGCCCGGCCGACGCCGCGGTTGAAGCCGGCGTAGACGCCCTCGTCGTCATCGTGCTGGTCGAGCGAGGCGACGGCGGCCTTGTCGAACTCGCTCCGGATCGCGCCCGGCTGGATCACGACGACGTCGATCCCGAATCCCTCGACCTCGTAGCGGAGCGCGTCCGAGATCGCCTCGACGGCGTACTTGGTCGCGTGGTAGGCGCCGCCGCCGGGGAAGGTGAAGTTGGCGCCCATCGAGCTGATGTTCACGATCCGCCCCCGGCCGCGGGCCCGCATCCCCGGGAGGACGAGCTGGGTCATCCGGACGAGCCCGAAGACGTTGGTCTCAAACTGGCGGCGGAGGGCGTCCATGGCGAGCGTCTCGATCGCGCCCGATTGGGAATAGCCGGCGTTGTTGACGAGCGCGTCGACGCCGCCGGCCTCCTCCCCGATCCGCGCCACCGCCGCCTCCATCGAAGCCTCGTCGGTGACGTCGAGCGCCATCGTCCGGCAGCCCTTGGCCTCGAGGTCGGCGACGCTCTCGGGGTTCCTGGCGGTCGCGTAGACACGGTGGCCGGCCGCCGCCAGGCGCTCGGCGGTCGCGCGCCCGATCCCGGTCGAGCAGCCGGTGATCAGGACGGTCTGTTCTGCTGGCATCTGCACCTTCGTCACCCTCTTCCATCGATCGTGGGCCTCGTGGAGCAGGTTCGCAGCATCGGCGATCCGGCGTCCGCCGGCACGCGGCCGGCCGCTAGCTCTCGCGGCGGGCGCGAGCCGCCGCATCGAGCCCGCGCAGGACCTCGACGGTGGTCTCCCAGGCCATGCAGGCGTCGGTGACCGAGCGCCCGTAGGTCAGCGGGCCGTCGGGATCCTGGCGGCCGGCCTCGAGGAACGACTCGAGCATGACGCCCACGATCGCCCCGCTCCCGCCCGCAACCTGCTCGCCGATCGCCGCTGCGACCTCGGGCTGGCGCTCGTGGTCTTTGCCGCTGTTGTCGTGGGATGCATCGATGATCACCCGCTCCGGCAGGCCGATCGCGCGCAGGCGCTCGAGCGTCTCGGCGACCGAGGCCGCGTCGTAGTTGGTGGTCCCGCGACCGCCGCGGAGGATGATGTGGCAGTCGGCGTTGCCGGTCGTGCGCAGGATCGCGGAGCCGCCGCCGAGCTCGACGCCGGCGAACGAGTGCGGGACCGCGGCCGCGCGCAGCGCGTCGACGGCGACGCCGACGTTGCCGTCGGTGCGGTTCTTGAAGCCGATCGGCATCGACAGCCCGGAGGCGAGCTGGCGGTGGGTCTGGCTCTCGGTCGTGCGGGCGCCGATCGCGCCCCAGGCGACCGCGTCGGCGATGTACTGCGGGGTGATCGGGTCGAGGTACTCGCAGCCGATCGGCAGGCCGACCTCGAGCACCTTCAACAGCAGGCTTCGCGCCGCCCGCAGCCCGGCGTTGACGTCGCCGGAGTCGTCGAGGTGGGGGTCGTTGATCAGCCCCTTCCATCCCGTCGTCGTCCGCGGCTTCTCGAAGTAGACCCGCATCACCACGAGCAGGTCCCCGAGCTCGGACGACAGCGCGGCGAGGCGCTCGGCGTAGTCGAGCGCGGCGGCCGGATCGTGGACGCTGCAGGGACCGACGACGACCAGCAGCCGCGGGTCCTCGCGATCGAGGATCGCCTTCACCTCGCGGCGGCTGCGGAGCACGCGCTCGGCGAGCTCGTCGTCGAGCGGGAACTCGACCAGCAGCTCGGCCGGGGAGACCAGGTGGACGGTCTCCTCGATCCGGAGGTCGTGAAGCGATTGCGCCTTGCCGGCGGGTGCGGACATCGGCCCCTAGTTTCGCGCAGTCCGCTCGCGCGCGCGGCCGCGGGCGCCGCCCCCTCGCCGGGCGCCGCCCGGCCCCCGGGGTGGCCGACTTCACACCGCGGGCCCCTGTCGAAAGCGGCCGCCGGCGCTGATCATCGCTGTGCAAGGTCAAACCGCTCCGAAAGGGAGAAGACATGTTCAACAGCACCAGGATCCGCACCGCCC